>DCFC01000013.1:70670-106382 GCA_002314325.1 Megamonas hypermegale | reverse complement strand
CCATAAGAGATTTTCACTTTAAAAATAAAATTTATTAGCTGTAACGTTCAAAAACTCGCTTGCGCTCAAACATTTGAACTAAAGGCACATCTAATAAATTTTATTTTTAATAGCTAAAGCTACCGTGAAAATGCTCTAACATGGATGAAAATTTTAGCATGATTAGCAATACATCGTGTCAACAGCTCAAAGTAAGTTCTTGCTGAGAATGGAAGACACGAGCCAAATTCCAAACGTTTCGAGCCGTTGTACCGTTTCTGCTTATATAAAAGCTACGAAGGCTTGCCCAGTGCAGCGATAGCGAAACGTTAAAGGTTTTTCTTTTTGGTTCGTTTTTCTTTTGCTCTCCAAAAGAAAAATGAACATATATACTTGCCAATGGATTTTATCAGCCAGTAAATAGCAACGGCAAAATTTAAAATAAAATTCTTCAGATTGGCGAAAAACGACTTATCCGCCAGTTTATCCTTGGGTAATCTGTTCATTTACGGCCTCGCTTATTTCCGTGAAGGAAAAATCCAATTTATCATCAACGCAGTCAACGGTAATCTGCTGATGCTGTTTGATTTTCTTGCGCAGCAGTTCTTCCGCCAGCGGGTCTTCCAGATAACGCTGTACGGCGCGTTTAAGCGGGCGGGCACCGTAGGCGCTGTCCGTGCCGTGTGCCAGCAGATACTGTTTGGCACTGTCCGTAACGGTGAGTTTTATGCCCATTGCCAGCAGGCGGTTTTCCAGATTGTGCAGCAGAAGACCGATTATTTCCAGCAGCTCTTTGTCGGTCAGCGGGTCGAAGATGATGATTTCGTCAATACGGTTTAAAAATTCCGGCTTGAACTGTTTTTTCACTTCTTCCATGACGAGTTTTTTAGCATCGCTGTTTGCATTTTCTTCATTATTATTTACAGAGAAACCGAGAGCGGTATTTTTTTGCTTCTGCAATTTGAAAGCACCGGCATTCGATGTCATGATGATTACTGTATTTTTGAAATCGGCGGTGCGTCCCTGACTGTCGGTCAGGCGACCGTCTTCGAGCACCTGAAGCAGGATGTTGAAAACATCGGGATGGGCTTTTTCGATTTCATCGAGCAGGATTACAGCGTACGGTTTGCGGCGGATGGCGTCGGTAAGCTGACCGCCTTCGTCATAGCCGATATAGCCCGGCGGTGCGCCGACCATGCGCGATACGGTATGTTTTTCCATGTATTCGCTCATGTCGAACCGTATCATAGCCGCTTCGTCGCCGAAAATGGCTTCGGCAAGGGAGCGGGCAAGTTCCGTCTTGCCGACGCCGGTCGGTCCGAGGAATAAAAATGAGCCGATAGGCCGTTTCGGGTCTTTGAGCCCCGCTCTGGCGCGGCGGATGGCTTTGGCAACGGCTGATACACCTTCATTCTGGCCGACGACGCGCTTGTGCATGATATCCTCCATATGGAGCAGGCGGTCGGCTTCTTTGGCTACCAGTTTTTTCACCGGAATACCTGTCCATAAGGTGGCGACATCGGCGATATCGTTTTCCGTAACTTCCACCTGCGAGCTGTTCTGTTTTTCCCAGTCCGATTTTACTTCGTAGAGCTGCTGTTTCAAATTTGCTTCGTCGTCGCGGATTTTGGCGGCAAGTTCGTAGTTCTGTTCGTTTATCGCCTTTTCCTTGTCTTTGCGGAAGGCGTTCAGCTGCAGCTCGAGCGAGGTGATGTTGCGCGGACTGGCAACGGTGCTGAGGCGGACTTTGGCGGCAGCTTCGTCCATGAGGTCGATGGCTTTGTCCGGCAGAAAGCGGTCCGTTATATAGCGGTGCGATATTTTCACGGCGGCTTCAATGGCTTTGTCCATGATTTTGGCGCAATGGAATTTTTCGTATTTGTCGCGTATACCCATTAAAATGGAAATGGCATCTTCGACGCTCGGTTCATGCACCATTATCGTCTGGAAACGGCGTTCCAGCGCGGCGTCTTTTTCGATGTACTTTTTGTATTCCTTCAGTGTCGTTGCACCGATTACCTGAATTTCGCCGCGCGACAGAGCCGGTTTTAAAATATTGGCGGCATCGAGCGAGCCTTCGCCTGCTCCAGCGCCGATTAGCGTGTGCATTTCGTCGATGAACAGAATAACGTTTTGCGTTTCGATTATTTCATCGATTACTTTTTTCAGCCGGTCTTCAAATTCGCCGCGGTATTTTGCTCCGGCGACAAGAGATGCCATGCTGAGCGATACGACGCGCTTGTTGGCGAGGACTTTCGGCGTCAGCCCCTGAATGAGCCGTTGCGCCAGTCCTTCCGCTACAGCCGTTTTGCCGACGCCCGGTTCACCGATTAGAACGGGATTGTTCTTCGTGCGGCGGCTTAAAATCTGAATGACGCGCTCGATTTCGCGGTTGCGGCCGATGACGGGGTCGATTTTATTGTTTTTCGCCAGCTCGTTCAAATCGCGTCCGTATTTGTCGAGCAACGGCGTAGCAGACTGCGGCGCTTTGGTGTACGTTTTTTCCGCAGACGAAACTGTTTCTTCATCACTGTCGTCGTTATCGTTGTCATCATTGCCGTTTTCATTGAGCAAATCCAGCACGGTGGAATGAATAATGTCAAGGTCAGCACCGAGCGAAATCAGTATCTGCGAGGCGATATTCTCCTTATCGCTGACAATGCCGAGCAGGATGTGTTCAGCGCCGATATAGTCATGCGATAAAATCTGCGCTTCTTTAACGGCAAGTTCCAGCGTCTCTTTCGCATCCGGCGTGTAGCCGATTTCATGAATATAGTAATCGTCATAATCCTGCGACGGCGCTATATCGTGCACCCGCTGGCGCAGGCTGTACAAATCAATGCCCAGTGAGGACAGAGCCTTGGCAGCGATACTGTTTCCTTCGTGCAGAAGTCCCAAAAGCAGATGTTCCGTGCCGACGTAATTGTGTTTTAGATGTCTGGCTTCATATTGTGCCAGTTTCAATACTTTTATCGCGTTTTGTGTAAAACGTCTTTGCATAACTATTCCTTTCTATTTTGCAGGCCGGTAAATATTTTTCTGATTACGGCGGCGCGCTGTTTTTCGATTTCCTGCGGCGACATATTTTCCGTTTCGTTCAGATTTTGCAGATAATTTTTCTGTCCGGCGATTAAAAGCAGATTTAAGATATCCGCCTGCGTTTCGTCGATGATGTTCATATCCACGCCGAGACGCACTTTGCTCACAAGATTGAGCATTTCGTGCTGGGAAATGGAATGGGCGTATTTCAATATGCCGAAAGAGCGCCATACTCTGTTTTCCAGCTTATCGTGCGAATAGCTCAAGAGCGCCTTGCGCGCATCGTGTTCATGCGAGATAATTTCCTGCACGGTGGCGGACAGATTGTCGATTAATTCCTGTTCCTTGAAGCCGAGCGTCAGCTGATTGGACGTCTGGAAAATATTGCCCAGGCTGTCTTCGCCGAACAGACCGCGGATGGCCATGCCGAGCTGCGGCGAAATGTTGATGATTTTGGAAATCTGCTGCGTCATGACGAGCGCCGGCAGATGAAGCAGTACACTTGCCCGCAGTCCCGTGCCGAGATTGGTCGGGCAGGCGGTGAGATAGCCCATTTTTTCGTCGAAGGCGATGTTCAGATAAGCTTCGATAGCGTCGTCGATGGCAAATGCCGTTTGCAGGCAGCTGTTTAAATTAAGTCCCGGTGCCATGCACTGAATGCGCAGATGGTCGTCCTCGTTCACCATGATGCTGACGGACAGGTCATCGCTTAAAATGACAAGGCGGTTTTCAGGACTGTCAATCAGTTTCTGGCTGATGAGAAATTTTTCCGCCAGTACATTTTGCTGCAAACGGTTTAATTTATCTATCTCTAAATAATCAAAATGAAGACCCGTTGCCGTTTCAATCGCTGGTATCAGGCGCAGTATAAGTTCTTTGACCTGAATTAAATCGGCGCGTTTGGCACGGTTGGGAAACGGAATGTTTTTCAGATTGCGCGCCAGGCGGATGCGGCTGGCAAGCGCAATATCACTGTGTTTGCCCGCAGTGTTGAGCCAGGCAAGGCTCGGGTCGGTAAATAAAGCCGTATTAGTCATTCATATCACCTGCCTGTTCTTTATGCAGATTGGTATTCAACTGATTTTCCAGAAGTTTGATGCGGTCGCGCAGAACGGCAGCCTGTTCATATTCTTCTTTATTGATATATTCCTTGATTTTCTGGCGCAGGGCGGCGATTTCCTGTTTAAGACCTAAAGTACCGCCGGCGCGGCGCGGAATTTTGCCGATATGGCTGCTGTAGCCGTGAATACGGCGCAAAAACGGTTCAAGACGTGCAGCAAATGTTTTATAGCAGACGCTGCAGCCGATTTTGCCGGTGCGTTTAAAATCATTGTACGTCATCTGGCAATTCGGGCAGGTCAGCTCCGGTTTCAGCTTCACTGGTTTGGCTTCATTGCCGCTATTTGTTTCGTGGTTGAAAATTCCCGACAGAAAATCATTAATCGAGAAAATATTGTTTTTCTCCGTGAGCAGACCGAGTTTCAGCGCACAGCTTTCGCACAGATGGTGCTCGACCTGTCCCTGACTCGTCAGCTCCGTTATATAAATGCTGGCTTCGTTTTTATTGCATTTATCACACAGCATAATAATCCTCCTTTTGACTACGCAAAGTTTGCCAATGTTAAAATAAGCGACTTCATAAGCTCGGCTCTGTCTTCCGGCTCGAGCTTGTCGAAAACGACGGAAAGCGTCTGCAACATTAAAGCAGCTTCGCGTTTTTTAATGATTTCACGTTTATACAGATAGTGAACGATATTTTTGAAATCTTCGAATGATGTTTTGATATTTATTTTGGCTAAAATATCCTGATAAATTAAATCCTGCAGCGGTACTCTGCCAATGCGGATAAATCCGCCGAGACCGCGGCGTGATTCCACGACAAAGCCTTTGTCCTGAGTGAAGCGTGTGCTCAAGACGTAGCTTATCTGCGAAGGTGCGCAGGAAATTTCATCGGCAATATCTGAGCGTTTAAGTTCCACTTTACGGTTTTGCTCCGCCGCCAGCCGACGTAAGATGTAATCTTCAATTAAATCAGCTATATTGCTCATAATTATCACCTTTACTTTGATTATTTTAATTGTTAATTATATTATAGTTTGACTTTTTGACATTAGCAAGGTTTATTTTATGGAGCAGATTAATTAATATAGAAGAAATAAAAAAGATACCCAATAACGAAGCGTTATCAAGTATCTTTAAGCTTTTCAGCTGGCACAGCGGGTCAGTTTATATTTATTTATCCAGCGTGATTTTTGCCTGAACCGTGCTGCCTGGCGTAACTTTATCTATCATATCGTCAGGAAATGAAATTCTGGCGGCAGTAATAAGGCTGTTATTACTGTCGTCGGTATGCGTAACTTCCAAAACAGTACCGGTTAAATTCAAATCATCAACAGTATAATTGACGAATTGACCGGGATGAACCTTGTTGTACTGTTCTTCCGTCAGCGGCGCTTCTACCCAGAGATTTTTCGTATTGCCGATATTAAGAAAAACGTCGTTTTCTTTCAGACTGTCGCCCTGTTTGAAATCGGTAAGATAAACAATGCCGCTGACCGGCGCAGTGATATCGGCGTAATTTTTATCGGATTGAGCCTGCTTGAGGGCAGCCTGTGCCTGTTCGAGCTGTACCTGCGCACTGGCAAGAGCTTCGGAAAGTTCTTTGGACGGCGCGGACGAAACTTCCTGCGTTACTTGGCGCGGTGCACTGGCTGCGCTTAAAGCGGCCTGAGCTGCGGAATATTCAGATTGGGCTTCCGTGTATTGCGTTGCGCTTACGGCACCGATGGAGTACAGTTTGCTCATTTTCTGCGCTTGAGCGGCAGCAGCGTCAACGCGTGCCTGAGCAGCGGCGATATCACCGGCGGACGGCGCGGCGCTTACTACGGTCTGTGACGTGACGGAATTTTTAATCTGCTGTTCCAGATTATCATAATTGGCCTGAGCTTCGTCGCAGGCTTTTTGCAGTGCTTCTATCTGCTGCGGTGTAGTGATTACTTTGACTTTGGCGATTACCTGTCCGGCTTCGACCTTATCGCCGTCATTGACGAGAATTTCCGTCAGCGTTCCGTCCGACTGGGAGCTGACATGAACAACGGAGCTTGTCAGTTTGGCATCAGGAATATCCAGTACGGATTTGGCTTCGTTCCATTTGAAAATGCCGAATACCAAAACAGCGGCGATAACAAGAATTAAGGGCAGGCTGTAGCGTATTACGGGTTTAATCTTTTCAGTAATATCTGTTTCCAAAATAAAATCCTCCTAACATCTTTCGCAAAAGGAAAGTATGCATAATTCTTTTCAATTAAGTATAAAAATAGCACAAAAAAAAGAAATATACAAGCAAAGAGGATTTTTTTAATCAATATTTAATTATCATGGCGCGGACGACGTTCGGGATATCGTACTGGCGTTTTCCGGCACCGACACCTACTTTTTCAATGGTGAAATTTTCCGGCAGAACGTCATCTGTTTTGATGGCGGCAATGATGGCTGCACCGGTCGGTGTTATGAATTCGCCTTTTGCTCCGGTGAAATGCAGTTTCAGGTTGTGCGCGCTGGCAATATTCACTACAGCTGGAACGGGAATAGGGATGGCTCCGTGCTGACAGTTGACAAAGCCTTTGCCTTCGGAGAGCGGCGAGCAGGCAACTTTGGTGATGTTCAGTTTATCCAGACAGATTGCAGCGGCTGCAATATCGACGATAGAGTCGACGGCTCCGACTTCGTGGAAATGGACGTTTTCCACAGTCGTGCCGTGCGCTTTGGCTTCCGCTTCGGCGATTATCTGGAAAATCTTACGGGCGATGGCTTTGGCGTTATCCGTAAGCTGGGAATTATCAATGATTGCCGTGATATCACTCAGATTTCTGTGTTCATGGTGATGATGGTGATGTGTTTCATTATGTTCTTCATGTGTATGATGTTCATGTGCATGGCCGTGCTCATGCTCGTGTCCATGTTCATGGTGATGATTTTCTTCATATAAATATTCCATGTCGTGGTCATGGTTGTCTATATCCAAAATGACGTTGAAATCACAGGCATCCAGCGCCATTTTTTTTACCCGGCTGATATTTATTTTGTATCCTTCCAGCGGCAAGGTCTGCAAATTGTTGAGCAAATAATCCGTTTCCACGCCCAAATCAAGCAGCGAAGCGACGAACATGTCGCCGCTGATACCGGCGTAGCATTCCAAATATAACATCTGTTCCATATGAAAACCCCTTTTTTATTTATTGTAATTTATTTTAACTCTTGGAGTGAACTTCATGTCAAGTTTTCGGCATAAAAAAAGACCTGACAATCTGTCAGGTCGTATTTGCAAAATGGTGCGTCCAGCAGGATTCGAACCTGCGACCGCACGCTTAGAAGGCGTGTGCTCTATCCAGCTGAGCTATGGGCGCATGTCTCAATGGAGTAATCTCTCTTGAGAACATTTAATATTATAGCGATATCAGTATGATTTGTCAATACTTATTTTCAAATTTTTTATTTTTATCAGTTTGTCAGGCTGCGGACAGGAGCCGGAATACGGCCGCCGCGGGCGATGAAGGCATCGGAGCTGTATTCGCTGCGTACTTTTACAATCGGACAGTAGCCGAGAAGACCGCCGAAGTTTACCGTGTCGCCGATTTTTTTGCCCGGAACAGGAATGATGCGGACAGCTGTCGTTTTGTTATTAATCATGCCGATAGCCGCTTCGTCGGCGATGATGCCGGAAATCGTGGAAGCAGGCGTATCACCGGCAACGGCAATCATGTCGAGACCGACGGAGCATACGCACGTCATGGCTTCCAGTTTTTCGATGGAGAGGCTGCCGCGCGCCACTGCATCAATCATGCCGGCATCTTCGCTCACCGGAATGAATGCGCCGCTCAGACCGCCGACATGGGACGAAGCCATAAGACCGCCTTTTTTAACGGCGTCGTTTAAGAGGGCAAGCGCTGCCGTCGTACCCGGAGCACCGCAGCTTTCCAGACCCATTTCTTCGAGAATATGCGCTACGCTGTCGCCTACAGCCGGTGTCGGAGCCAGCGACAGGTCGATAATGCCGAACTGCACGCCGAGACGGCGGGAAGCTTCTTTGGCTACGAGCTGGCCGACGCGCGTGATTTTGAAGGCCGTCTTTTTAATCGTTTCGGCAACTTCGGTGAAGTCGGCACCTTTCAGACCTTCGAGTGCGTGTTTTACAACGCCCGGGCCGCTGACACCGACGCTTACAACTTTTTCCGCTTCGCTCACGCCGTGGAAAGCGCCTGCCATAAACGGATTATCGCCGGGAGCATTGGCAAAGATGACGAGTTTGGCACAGCCGATAGCTTCGCGGTCGCGCGTCAGTTCCGCCGTGCGTTTTACGATTTCACCCATTTCGCGCACGCAGTCCATGTTGATGCCGGCTTTCGTCGAGCCCAGATTTACGGAAGAGCAGACCAAATCCGTTACAGTGAGTGCCTGCGGAATGGAATTTATCAAAATGCGGTCGCCGTTTGTGTAGCCTTTTTCCACGAGAGCGGAAAAGCCGCCGATAAAGTCGATGCCGATTTCCTTGGCTGCTCTGTCCATTGCTTCAGCCACCGGTACGTATGTATCCGTTTTGCAGGCTTCGGCC
Source organism: Megamonas hypermegale (assembly GCA_002314325.1). GTDB lineage: Bacteria > Bacillota > Negativicutes > Selenomonadales > Selenomonadaceae > Megamonas > Megamonas hypermegale_A. The sequence goes on along the minus strand of DCFC01000013.1, from coordinate 97,753 downwards.
GCGATGGCAATCGGCGTTACGGAAACGCGCTTGTTAATGATAGGAATACCGTACTCGCTGGCGATGTCTTCGCCCGTTTTTACCAGAAATTCACCTGATTTGGTGATTTTATCGTAAACATTGTCGCAGAACTGTTTCAAATTCGGATGAGCGCAGTCTCTGAGGCTTAAACCGAGAGTGATGGTGCGCACGTCCAGTTTATTTTCCGTTATCATGCGATTAGTTTCTAAGATATCATTTACTGTAATCACGAAAGTTCCTCCAAATATTTTTTATCTTAAATAGTGTGCATAGCGTTGAAAATTTCTTCGTGCTGAACTTTGATGTCCACTTTCAGTTCAGCGCCTTTTTCTTTGAGAACTTTTTGCAGGTCCTGTAATTTGATATCTTTGTCGTTCATTTCCGCAATCAGCACCATGTTGAAAAATCCGTTCATGATATTCTGATTAATGCTGATGATATTTACATTATTTTCCGCCAGAACACTGCTTACCGTAGCGATAATGCCCACGCGGTCCTTACCTACAACTGTTACAACAAGTTTCATTTGCCCAATCCCCTTAATCTAAAATAATCTGTTACCGATTTTAATGTAACACTGATATTATATCATTAATAGATTTATTGTGCTATTGTTTTGCTAAGAATACATTCTATATGTATAATAATCTATTGTGCTAATTGATTTTCCCAAGCAGTATAATNNTATATTTAGTGAGGTTAAGTGACAACATCGAACGAATATAAACTATTATACTGCTGGCTACAGGCTCGATGTTTTACTAGCACAACTAATATAATAACAAGAGGAGGTTTGCTTATGAAAATTTTGCTGACGGCGATAAATGCCAAATACATTCATTCATCGCTGGCTATACGTTACTTGTATAAAAACTGCGCGGATTTGGACTGCGACATGAAAATGCTGGAGGTGTCGATTAACAATCACCTGATTGATATCGCCAATCAGATATTTGACGAGCAGCCGGATATTCTGGCCGTGTCGTGCTATATCTGGAATATCGAGCTGGTAAAACAGCTTCTACCGCTCGTGTACAGACTTTTGCCGCAGTGCCGGATAATTTGCGGCGGGCCGGAGGTTTCGTATGAAACGAAAGCGTTCATGCAGGAATTTCCGATGGTGGACTTTGTCGTGCGCGGCGAAGGCGAGGAAGCTTTTCGCGCTTTAATCGAAATGCTGCTTGCCGGAAAAGACGATGCAGAGATAAATATAAACGGCGTAGCGAAGCGCAGGGTTGATAATTCCATAGATGAAGGTGTTGCTGTTACGGTGGCCGATTTGGACAGTATCACCTTTCCGTATGATGAGGCGGATGTAGAAAATCTCAAAGACAGAATTATTTACTATGAAAGTTCGCGCGGCTGCCCGTACGCCTGCAAATACTGCCTGTCGTGCGCAACGCGCGGCGTGCGCTACCGTTCACTTGATAAGGTTTTTGCCGAGCTGAAATTTTTTATCGACCACGATGTGCGTCAAGTGAAATTTGTCGACAGAACGTTTAATGCCGATAAAGAACATTATCTGCCGATTTTAAAATTCATTGCGGCGCAGGACTGTCGTACCAATTTCCATTTTGAAATCGTGGCGCACCATATTGATGAAGAAATCAAGGAAATTTTAAAGACGATGCCAAAAGGGCGTATTCAGTTTGAAATCGGCATACAGTCGACGAATTTACAAACGCTCGGCCAGATAAGCCGCGCCAATCCGTGGCAGGAAATGACGGAGAATATAAAATCCATCATGGCCTACGGCAATATTCATCTGCATGTGGATTTAATTATCGGGCTGCCGTACGAGGATTTAACGTCGTTTGCCAAGTCGTTCAACGATGTATATCTATTGCAGGCGGATATGCTGCAGGTCGGCTTTTTGAAACTTTTAAAGGGCGCGGCGATGAACGATTTGACGCAGGAGCATGGTTATGTGTACATGCCGCAGGCACCGTATCAGGTCATCAGCAACAAGTACATGGATTATAAGACAATGCGTTTTTTGCAGATATTCGTCGACCTGGTGGAAATGTATTACAATGCGGGCAGATTTCGCCGCACGGTTACGTATTTAATCGGTTTGTACGCGCAGAATGCGTATCAGTTTTTTGCTGATTTTACAACGTACTGGCGGCAGCATAATCTGCATTTGGCACCGCATGCGCCGAAAAATCTGTATAAATTTCTGGCGGATTTTATTGCGGCAAATGATACGTTCAGTGATAAAGCCGTTATTTACGATATTTTGAAATTCGACGCACTCACAAGCGACGGCGGTAAGTTCAGGCCGGAATTTCTGCCGTGGCGAGAAGTGGCAAAACAGGCGACGGATGATTTTTACAAGAGTGAACAGGCGCAAAAATATATAAAAAACTACCAGTTCAAATCATGGCGCGATTTGAAAAAGAAATTTGCGCTGGAAATTTTCGACTATGATATGATAGAGGCATTGCAGGGAAATATAAAAAAACGGCAGAATATCATGTTGCTCGCCTATGAAGATGACAAAATTTCCTATCAGCAGATACAGAAAGGGGATATTGCTTTATGATATATTATGCTTTTTCCGATTATCTGAAACAGCGTTACGGCGAAAAAGTGTACAAACTGCCTATCGGTCTGCCGCTGACATGCCCGAACCGCGACGGCTCCTGCGGCAAATTCGGCTGTACTTTCTGCGGCAGTATCGGCGCAGGATATGAAAATCTGCCGCCGGAGCTGTCCGTCTCCGAGCAGATACGCATGAACAAGGAACATATCGTGCCGAAATACAAAGCGAAAAAATTCATACCGTATTTCCAGAATTTCAGCAATACGTACATGCCGCCCGAGCAGCTCGAAGCCTATGTACGCGAAGCGTGCCAGAGCGACGATGTCGTAGCCGTTTATATCGCCACCCGTCCCGACTGTGTCAATGACGTGTATCTGGAAATTCTGGCACGGATTGCCGCGGAAAAAAATATCGACATTTGCGTGGAGCTCGGCTTGCAGACGATTAATTACAAGACGCTCGCCAAAATCAACCGCGGACACGGTCTGGCGGAATACATCGACGCCGTACTGCGCATAAAAAAATACGGATTGCTGTGCTGTACGCATGTTATCTTGGATTTGCCGTGGGATGATGATGCCGATTTAATTGAAACGGCGCGCGTCATTTCCGCGCTCGGCGTCGACCAGGTAAAACTGCATGCGCTGTATATCGTGAAAAATACGCAGATGGCTGAGCAGTACCAAAACGGCGAATTTACCATAATTTCCTGCGAGCATTATAAAAAGAGAGTCGTCGATTTTCTGGAAAATCTGTCGCCTCATATCGTACTGCAGCGATTAATCGGCAGAGCACCGGCGGAAAACACGCTGTTCAGCAACTGGCAGACGGGCTGGTGGAAAATCCGCGACGATATTGTCAAATTCATGCAGGAGAATAACCGCTATCAAGGAAGGCTCTGCAATTATTTAAACGGCAGTGCCGTACAGAAATTTTTAAAATAAAATCCAAAAGCCGCTGTGCTTATTTTGAGTTGTATCTTTATATAAGAAGATACAACTCAATTTCAGCATAGCGGCTTTTTATTATTGTTTACCTTTTGTGTTAGTTGATTTTCCAAAGCAGTATAATAGTTTATATTTAGTGAGGTTAAGTGGCAACATCGAACAAATATAAACTATTATACTGCTGGCTTAAAAGCCCGATGTTTTACTAGCACAACAGATTGTTATTTATTTGTCATTTGTTGATATGATTTTACATATTTATTCGGCGTAGTGCCTTTGTATTTGCGGAATGTTTTTATGAAATACGATAAGTCGTTGAACCCGCAGTCATAGGCGATATCGGTGATGGAAACTTCCGGCTCGTTGATTAATTTCATGCAGGCGCATTCAATTCGGTAATAATTCAAATACGAAATCGGCGATTTGTTCGTCATATTCTGAAAGAAACGGCAGAAATATTTCGGCGACAGGTCGGCGGTGGAAGCCAGTTCCTCCAGTGTCAACGGCTGATTATATGATGTTTCGATTAAGTGGAAGACTTTTTTCAGTTTATGAATGTTGCGTTGATTGTTATTGGCAAAATTAGTTAAGGACACAGTATACAATTTATTTTTTAAAACGAGACCGAAAAAGGTCAGTATGGAACCTTTAACGATATACTCAAAACCTTCGTACTGATTTTTTATGGTACGGAACATCAGCCAGACGAGCTCTTTTATCAATGTCTGCTTTGCTGTATAGTGCCGATTTATAAGAATTTGATGGTCAAAAAATTTTTGCAGCATGCCGCTTTCGCCGATATCCGTTTCAAACAGTTTTTTGTCGAAGACGATACATTCGTAAATGGTGTCCTCCAGAAAGGCCTTGCCTCCGTGCACTGCTCCTTCAGGAATGAATAAAATCTCTCCCTGCTTTACGGTATATTCCTCTTCGTCAACGGAGATGACGACATTGCCGTGCAGTACACGAATGATTTCATACTGTATGTGCCAGTGGTACGGCATATTATAGCGCGGATGGTGGTTCGTCACGTAATGGTATTCCACCGGAAAGGAAAAATTGCCGCGCTCTCTCTGTTCATTATAAAAACTACGTTTCATTTGATGACACTCCCTCAAAAAATACATAAATTAAAAGTAAACATTCGGTTGATAAAAATATAAATTTTATTACAATTTGTAAAAAGTGAATATCGTCATATTTTTGGTGATAATACAACAAGAAATACAAAATCAGGATTGCTATAATTTAATCATCAAATGAAACACACAGTAAACATCTAAAGTATACAACAAAAAATAATAATTTAACAGATATTTTTAGGAGGAATTTACAATGGCAACAAACAGATTAATCGGCGATTATCCTGTAATCGGTATCCGTCCTACGATTGACGGACGCAGAGGCGTTTTGAAAGTAAGAGAGTCTTTGGAAGAACAGACGATGGGCATGGCCAAAGCCGCTGCCAAACTGTTCACGGAAAATCTGAAATATTCCAACGGTGAACCGGTAAAAGTAGTAATTGCCGACACTACTATCGGCCGTGTAGCGGAAGCTGCTGCTTGCGCTGAAAAGTTCAAAAAAGAAGGCGTGGATATCACATTGACGGTAACACCGTGCTGGTGCTACGGTTCCGAAACAATGGACATGGACTCGAAAACAATTAAGGGTGTATGGGGCTTTAACGGCACAGAACGTCCGGGCGCTGTTTACCTTGCTTCCGTTTTAGCAAGCCATGCACAGAAAGGACTGCCAGCTTTCGGCATTTACGGTCATGACGTGCAGAACGCCGATGCAACGGAAATTCCGGCAGACGTTCAGGAAAAACTGCTGCGTTTCGGCCGTGCCGCTGTGGCTGTCGCTACAATGCGAGGCAAATCGTATCTGCAAATCGGCTCTATCACTATGGGGATCGCCGGTTCCATCATTAATCCAGAATTTTTCGAAGAATATCTCGGTATGCGCGTAGAGTCCGTTGACGAAGTGGAAATCATCCGCCGCATGACGGAAGGTATTTACGACCATGCGGAATTTGAAAAAGCGTTGAAATGGACAAAAGAAAACTGCAAACAGGGCTTTGACAAAAATCCTGATTTCTGCCGTAAGACAGACGCAGAAAAAGAAGAAGCATGGGAATTTGTCGTAAAAATGATGTGTATTATAAAAGACTTGTTCAACGGTAATAAAAATTTGCCGGAAGGCTGTGAAGAAGAAGTCGTTGGCCACAATGCCATCGCCGGCGGTTTCCAGGGACAGAGACAGTGGACGGACTTTTATCCGAACGGCGACTTTGCCGAAGCTTTGATGAACTCCTCCTTTGACTGGGAAGGAGCAAGAGAACCGTACATTCTCGCTACGGAAAACGATACATTAAACGGCGTAGGCATGCTGTTTAACAAACTTTTGACGAATACGGCGCAGATTTTCGCTGATGTTAGAACGTACTGGAGCCCGGAAGCCGTTAAACAGGCGACAGGCTACGAACTGGAAGGTATCGCTAAAGAATCAAAAGGCTTTATTCACTTAATCAACTCCGGTGCAGCTTGTCTTGATGCCTGCGGCGAAGCAAAAGACGCAGACGGCAACGGCGTTATCAAACCGTTCTGGGAAATGACGGAAAAAGACCAGAAAGCCTGCCTTGATGCGACGCAGTGGTGCCCTGCCGACAACGGCTATTTCAGAGGTGGCGGTTTCAGTTCCCGTTTCCTGACTAACAGCGAAATGCCTGTAACAATGGTTCGCTTAAATCTTGTAAAAGGTCTAGGTCCTGTACTTCAGATTGCTGAAGGCTGGACAGTTAAACTGCCGGATGAAGTATCCGACAAACTCTGGAAACGTACTGACTACACTTGGCCGTGCACTTGGTTCGCTCCGCGTCTGACCGGCGAAGGCGCATTCAAATCCGCTTATGATGTAATGAACAATTGGGGTGCAAACCACGGTGCAATCAGCTACGGTCATATCGGCGCTGACTTAATCACGCTGTGCTCCATGCTCAGAATTCCTGTTTGCATGCACAATGTACCGGAAGACAAGATTTTCCGTCCGGCTGCTTGGAATGCTTTCGGCATGGACAAAGAAGGCCAGGACTACAGAGCATGCCAGAATTACGGTCCGTTATATAAATAATTCGTTTGTAATGGTAGAACATATAGCCTGAAATCAGCAGTATAATAGTTTATATACGTTCGATGTTGTCACTTAACCTCACTAAATATANNAATATAAAGTATTATACTGCTTCAGGAAATCAACTGGCACAACAGGTATAAATAATTTGGAGGAATATATTCATGGCTTATGAAGAGATAAAAGAACAGATTTGTGATATCTGCCATAAAATGTGGCAGCTCGGCTGGGTGGCGGCAAATGACGGCAATATCACCGTAAAACTGGAAGACGGCACGTTTTTAGCTACTCCGACAGGTATCAGCAAAAGTTTCATCACACCGGAAAAACTGGTGCATATCAATGCCGAAGGTGAAATCTTGGAAGCGAACGAAGGTTATCGTCCGTCATCGGAAATAAAAATGCACCTGCGCTGTTATGCCGACCGTGACGATGTGGGCGCCGTGCTCCATGCTCATCCGCCGACAGCAACCGGTTTTGCCGTAGCGCATGTACCGCTCGACCGTTATGACATGATTGAAACGGTAGTGGCGCTCGGTTCCATTCCGATTACTCCGTATGGCACCCCTTCTACGTATGAAGTACCGGAAGCGATTGCCCCTTACATTCAGGAACATGATGCAGTGCTTCTGGAAAATCACGGAGCACTGACGGTAGGTTCCAATCTGGTGGAAGCTTATTATAAAATGGAAACACTGGAGTTATTCGCAAAAATTAATTTAAATGCGTATCTGCTCGGCGGTCCGAAGGAAATTTCCCGTGAAAACATTGATAAACTTATCAATCTGCGCAGTTATTATGGCGTAAAAGGCAGACATCCGGGTTATAAGCACTATCAGGAAGATTAAAGCTCTCTCAAATTTGGCAGCAAAAAAGTCTAATGGCTTTTTCGCTGCCTTTTTTTATGCCAATAACAAAAATTCTAATTATTTTTTTAATGTGAATATAGTACCATTTTTGGTGATAATACAACAAGAATTAACATAAACGGATTGCTATAATTAAATCAACAACGAAAGAAAAATCAAAAATAAAAGAATATACACAGAGGAGTGAAAAAATGGAGGAAAATATTAAAGTTTTGGCTTTGGACTTCGGTGCTTCAAGCGGCAGAGCGATTGTCGGCAGTTTCGACGGCGAAAAGATAACGTTGCAGGAAATTCACCGTTTCGCCAATGAGCCGGTAAATTTACTGGGCACCATGTATTGGGATGTACTCAGATTATTTCATGATATAAAGACAGGCTTGATTAAATCCAAACAAATCGGCGGTATCAAAAGTATCGGTATCGATACATGGGGTGTTGATTTCGGTCTGTTGGACAAAGACGGTAAACTGCTTGATAATCCAGTGCATTACCGCGACGGCAGAACGGAAGGTATGCTGGCGGAAGCTTTTACTAAAATGGACAAGAATGAATTTTATAAGATTACAGGCAATCAGTTCATGGAAATCAATACGGCATTTCAGCTTTTGGCGCTGAAAAAACAGCGTCCGGAACTGTTGAACCGAGCTGAAACGATGCTGCTCATGCCGGATTTATTCAATTACTTTCTGTCTGGTAAAAAAGCTACGGAATATACGATTGCGTCCACTACACAGCTGATGGATGCAGAAAATAAAATCTGGTCCTCAGAAATTATTGAAAATTTGGAGTTACCGAAAGAAATATTCACGCCTATCGTGCAGCCGGGTACGAAAATAGGTACATTAGCGCGGGATATATGCGATGAGCTCGGCGTCGATAAAATGGATATAATCGCTGTTGCCGGTCACGATACGCAGTCGGCAATGGTGGCAGTACCGACGCAGGAGGACGATTTCATATTCTTATCCTGCGGTACGTGGTCGCTTTTGGGCACGGAGCTTAACAGTCCGGTCATCAATGAAAAATCGCAGCAGCTGAATATCACCAATGAGGGCGGCGCAGGAAATAAAACATCCTTCCTGAAAAATATCATCGGACTGTGGCTCATTCAGGAAAGCCGCCGCCAGTGGATTAGAGAAGGTAAAGAATACGGCTTCGGTGAGCTTGAACAAATGGCGCGCGCTGTCAGCGATATTGATGCGTTCATTGATACAGATGACAGTCAATTTGTTCCGGCGGGCAACATGCCGCAGCGAATAAAAGATTACTGCAAGCGTACCGGTCAGTACGTACCGCAGACTGAAGCGGAAATCGTGCGCGTAATCGACCAGAGTCTGGCAATGAAATACAGATTTGCGCTGGAAGAAATTGAACAGTGCACCGGCAAAAAATATGCAGCCATCAATATGATTGGCGGCGGCATTCAAAGTTCTTTGCTCTGCCAGCTGACGGCGGATATCTGCGGCAGAAAAGTAGTGGCAGGTCCTGTTGAAGCGACGGTAATGGGCAATATCGCTTTGCAGCTCATTTCGCTGGGCGCGATTGAAGACATAAAACAGGCGCGCAGGATAATCGCCAATTCAGAAAATGTAACAGTATATAAGCCGCGCGATTGTGCCAGATGGGATGAAATATACAAGAAAGTGAAGGAGAATATCTTATGCTGAAAAATATACCGAAAATATTATCACCGGAATTACTGAAAGTTCTTTGCGAAATGGGACACAGCGACAGAATTGTCATCGGCGACGGCAACTTTCCAGCGCAGTCCATGGGCAAAAACGCCATCGTTATACGCTGTGACGGCCACGGCGTACCGGAAATATTAGATGCTATTTTACAATTATTCCCGTTGGATATCTATGTGGATAAACCGGTATCGCTGATGGAAGTAATGCCGGGCGATACGGTGGAAACGCCGATTTGGGATGAATATAAAAAAATCGTGGCCAAATACGATGAACGTGGTGCAGAAGCAATCGGCAATATTGAACGATTTGCTTTTTATGAAGAAGCAAAAACGGCGTATGCCATTATCGCGACGAGCGAAGCGGCGCTGTATGCCAATATCATGCTGCAAAAAGGCGTTGTGACGGAATAAAATTTGGGGATTTTGAGGAGAGTTTGAATTATGGATAATAAACCGAACAACAATATACCGATTGTTGCCAAAGAATATAGACTGTATTTTTTCCTGCTGGTATTCTGTTTTGCTCTGTGGGGACTGCTCAACAATATGAACGATACGCTTGTACCGGCGTTTGCTAAGATTTTCATGATAAAAGCAGTTGACTCATCTCTCGTACAGGTGGCATTTTATGGCGCTTATGCAGTGCTTGCCATGCCGGCAGCGTTCATCATCAAGAAATATTCGTACCGTGTCGGCGTTCTCGTCGGTCTCGGCTTTTACATGGTCGGTGCTTTCGGCTACGTTCCGGCGGCACTATTGCAAAATTATAATCTGTTTCTCGTTTCCATTTTCGTTCTGGCATGCGGTCTGTCCGTGCTGGAAACGACCTGCAATCCGTTCGTACTGTCGCTCGGTGCACAGGAAACGAGCGTACGCCGCTTGAATTTTGCACAGGCGTTCAATCCGGTGGGTTCCATTGCCGGTCTGTTTCTCGCAAAATATCTTATTCTTGCCAACTTAAATCCGGCCGACCTTGATGCGCGCATGGCAATGTCGGCGGATGAACTTGCCGCTATTCGCCATACGGAATTGTTCTGGATTTGTGTACCGTATATCGGTCTCATTTTTGTCGCTGTAATTTTATGGCTTATTTTCTTCAAGAGTAAATTAAACGAAAAAGACGCGCGTACGGCAATGACTGTGCCGGAAGCGTTCAAGAAACTGTTTAGCAAACCGCGCTATTACTGGGGCGTATTCACGCAGTTCTTCTATGTAGGCGTGCAGGTGGCTGTTTGGACATGGACGATTAAATACATCATGACGACGGAACATATCGTCGAACATGAAGCCGTTGACTACTTTATTATTTCCATGGTGCTGTTCATCATCTTCCGCTATGTCTGCGTATATCTGATGAAATATTTCGTTCCGGCAAAAATGATGGCGGTGTTTGCTGTTGCTGGTATCGTATGCTGTCTTGGTACAATTTATCTGCCTGCCAGCGTCTCCATCTGGTGCCTTATTGCGATTTCCGGCTGCATGAGCCTGATGTTCCCGACTATTTACGGTATTGCACTGCGCAATCTTGGTCCGGAAGTAAAATTCGGTGCGGCAGGTCTTATCATGGCAATTCTCGGCGGCGCGGTAGTACCGCCGGTTATGGGCTGGCTCGTGGACTCTGGTGCGCTTAATTTCTTAATCAGCGGTTTCTCCGTAGAGGAAGCTTCCATCCGAACGGCATACTATTTCCCTATCGTATGTTTTGCTATCGTACTTATTTATTCTCTCGCATTCAGAAATGTAAAAGATTAATTTTAGTTTAGAAAGTTTATTGTGCCGGTATATTAGTTCTTAGAAAAATTAGCTGGCACAATAAGTATTAGAAAAGGAGTTTTTATCTTGAAAAATACGGTTATTGCAATCAGCCGTCAATACGGCAGCGGCGGCAGAGAACTTGCCAATATTTTAGCGGAAAAACTAGGCTACAAATTATACGACCGCCAAATCGTGCATATGGCGGCGGCGCAGCTCGGCATCAGCGATATGAACGAAACGCAGCTAAAGGAGTTCGAGGACAAAGTTCCGCCGTTATCCTTAAAATTCATGCCGTTTTACATTTTCGGCATGAGCGGCGCCAAACCGATGAACCACAAAATGTTTGAACAGGAAGCAGAAATCGTACGCCGTCTGGCAAATGACGGCAACTGCATTATTCTGGGACGTTGTGCCGATGTGATTTTGCGCGATAATCCGAATGTATGTTCCGTTTTTGTCTGTGCCAATGACGAGTTCAGAGCAAAACGCGGTCTGGAAGTATATGAAGGAAAATCCGTCATTGAATTAAATCAGGAAGATGCTAAACGTGCCGAATACTATGCTTATTATACCGGCAAGGAATGGGGCAATCCGAAAAACTATGATTTATGCGTGAATACAAGTTATAAACCGTTGGCGGAAATTGCAGATATAATTATTGAATATGTGAATAAAGATTAAATAAAAGCCGGGGAAGAGTGTATCTTCTTCGGCTTTTTTATTTTTTCAATTTGACAAGATATGCCCAAAACGGGTAATATAAATTGCAAGTTGAAGAAATTTAGATAGTGTTAGGAGTAAAAGAATATGCTGCTGGAAGATTTGGTAAATAACAATCTGTCGAAGTTAAATCCTACGGATTTGATTGTTTGGCGCTATATTTACGCGCATAAAAAGGAATGCTGCTATATCTCCATTTACGATATAGCCGATGCCTGCAACGTTTCGCGTACAACGGTGCTGCGCTTCGCGAAAAAGCTGGGGCTGGACGGGTTCAGTGATTTGAAGATGATGTTGAAGATGCAAATAAGTCAGGCGTGGGAACAGCCTTCAATGGATATTGCGCAGGCAACGACTGACCTTTGCCAGAAAGTCGGCGAAGAAGTCGCTAAGCAGGATTTTACGCGTATAAATAAATTACTGTACCATGCCAAACGAATATTTATTTATTCCTCCGGCCATGTGCAGAAAAACGTGGGCAATGAACTGTTGCGTTTGTTTGTCAACTGCAATGTGTTCATATATGAAATCAAAGGTTCTGATGAATTTAAAACGATTTTGCATTATGCAACGAAAGATGACTTGTTTATTATTGTATCGCTCACAGGCGAGTCGAAAAATGTGGTGGAATTCGGGCAGCAGTTGCATGCACAGGGAATACCGCTTATTTCTTTTACGCATTTGAAAAGCAATACTTTGGCAAGTCTCAGCACGGAAAATATTTATGTGACGACCATTGCTCTGCCGGCTAAACTGGACGGATTGAGATATGAATCCATGCTTGGTTTTTTTGTGGTGGCGGAAATATGGTTCGTCAGCTACAGCCAATACTGCGCGGAACAAATCAGCAGTGACGACGAAGCAAATATGAATGAATAGAAAAAAGCACTCTGCCGGAAAATTCGGGCGCGAGTGCTTTTATTTATAGTATTTATAATATACAAAGGGTAAATGTGATATATCACAGCGGGCGTGATAAAGTGCAACCGGCGGTTACAATGCCCTAAAAGCCTTGAAACTATTGCATTTATAAGTTATATGCGATATTATAAAGACACAAGGTTGATAACAAACAAAAACAAAGACATAAACAGTATTTATACAAAAAGGGGTTTTAACAATGAAAAAATCTTCAATCGTAATCGCCGGCGGCGGCTCTACTTTTACACCGGGTATCGTAATGATGCTTTTAGACCATGTGGACCGTTTCCCGCTTCGTCAGATTAAATTCTATGATAACGACGCAGCTCGCCAGGAAAAAATCGCTAAAGCATGTGCTATTCTGTTAAAAGAAAGAGCACCGGAAATCGCTTTCTCCTATACGACTGACCCGAAAGAAGCATTCACTGATGTTGATTTCGTTATGGCTCATATCCGTGTCGGCAAATACGCAATGCGTGAAAAAGATGAAAAAATTCCGATGAAACACGGCGTATTCGGTCAGGAAACTTGCGGCCCTGGCGGAATTGCTTACGGTATGCGCTCCATCGGCGGCGTAATTGAAATCCTTGATTACATGGAAAAATATTCCCCGAACGCTTGGATGCTCAACTACTCCAATCCGGCTGCAATCGTTGCTGAAGCAACAAGAAGACTGCGTCCGAACTCCAAAATCATCAACATCTGCGATATGCCGGTCGGCATTGAAGACAGAATGGCTGAAATCTTAGGTCTCCCGGGTGGCAGAAAAGATATGTGCGTTCGTTATTACGGTCTCAACCACTTCGGCTGGTGGTGCGATATCCGCGACAAAGAAGGCAATGATTTAATGCCTCGCATCAAAGAACATGTTGCTAAATACGGCTACGTTGTAAATCCGCAGACTCATAACGATGAAGCAAGCTGGAACGATACTTTCGCTAAAGCAAAAGACGTTTATGCTGTAGACCCGGATACTCTGCCGAACACTTACCTCAAATATTATTTATATCCTGATTATGTATTCAATCATGACAATCAGCATCCTGACCATACACGTGCTAACGAAGTTATGGAAGGACGCGAAAAGAACGTATTCGCCGCAGCACAGGAAATCGTGGACAAAGGCACGGCTGTTGACTGCAAATTCAAGAGCGACGACCATGCAAGCTATATCGTAGACCTTGCAGAAGCTATCGCTTTCAATAAAAAAGCACGTATGCTCTTAATCGTTGAAAATGACGGTGCAATCTCCAACTTCGACCCGACAGCTATGGTTGAAATTCCTTGTATCGTAGGTTCTAACGGTTACGAAAAAGTATCCATCGGTAAAATTCCTCAATTCCAGAAAGGTTTAATGGAAGAACAGGTTTCTGTAGAAAAACTCGTTGTTGAAGCTTGGATTACAGGTAGCTATCAGAAACTGTGGCAGGCACTCACGCTGTCCAAAACTGTACCGAGCGCTTCCGTTGCCAAAGCAATTCTGGATGATTTAATCGAAGCAAATAAAGATTACTGGCCTGAACTTAAATAATTTAGCTCCACCATTAAGATATTAAGATTGAGGCACGAAGCAGTAGCTTTGTGCCTCCTTTCTTGAGGAAAAATAGTTAGACAATTTATATGATTTTCATAAGTAATAAAGTTGGTTTCATATTATTAATAGAAGAGTTATTTTAAAATGAAAGGACGGCAAGGAAAATGGCTTTTAGTAAAGACGTTGTAATGCAGAAAATACAGCGTTTCGGCGGCGCAATGTTTACACCGGTTATAATGTTCGGTGTATTCGGTATTTTCGTAGCAATTTCCATTTTATGTAAAAACCCGATGATTTTCGGCAGCATTGCTGAAAAAGGAACGGCTTGGTATGATTTCTGGTATATTATTGAACAGGGTGCTTGGACGGTATTTAATCAGCTCCCGTTGCTGTTCGTAATCGGTCTGCCTATCGGTCTGGCGAAAAAGGAAAATGCCAGAGCCGTTATGGAAGCATTTTTGATTTATCTTATTTTCAACTATTTCGTATGCGGTATGCTCACACTTTGGGGTCCGACTTTCGGTGTTGACTTTGCTCAGGACCCGGTTCCGGGCAGCGGTCTTACGACAATCGCCAATATTAAAACACTCGATACAAGCATGGTAGGCGCCATCTTAATCGCTTCTCTCGCCGTTTGGTTACATAACAAGTTATTCGATGTTGATGTACCGGAATGGCTCGGTTTGTTCAAAGGTTCTTCCCTCGTTGTTGTCGCAGGTTTCGCTCTCATGCTGCCTGTTGCTCTCCTCTTCTGCCTTATCTGGCCGCATTTCCAGGCTGCCATTGCTTCGCTGCAGGGCTTTTTAACAAGTGCCGGTGTGCTCGGCGTATGGGTTTATACATTCCTCGAACGTATCCTCATTCCGACCGGTCTGCATCACTTCATCTACATTCCGTTCATCTTCGGTCCGGCCGTTGTTGACGGCGGTATTCAGGCTTACTGGCTCCAGCACATTCAGCAGTTCGCACAGTCCACTCAGCCGCTTATCGAACTGTTCCCGCAGGGCGGTTTTGCACTGCACGGCATGAGCAAAATGTTCGGCTGCCCAGGTATCGCACTGGCCATCTACTTCACGGCTAAGAAGGAAAACCGTAAAAAAGTCGGCTCCTTACTGTTCCCGGCTGCAATCGTTGCCCTTCTCTGCGGTATTACTGAACCGCTCGAATTCACATTCTTATTCGTTGCTCCTGTACTGTTCTTAATCCACGCCCTGCTCGCCGGTACATTTGCAGCTACGCTGTATTTCTTCGGCGTAACCGGTAACTTCGGCGGCGGTCTTCTGGACTGCGCATTGTTCCAGAACTGGATACCACTGTTTAACAATCATTGGGATACGTACCTCACTCAGATTATTATCGGTTTAATCTTCACATGCATCTGGTTCATTGTATTCAGAACATTAATCATAAAACTCAATCTGAAAACGCCTGGCCGCGGCGATGATGAAGAAATCAAACTCTACAGAAAAGCTGACTACAAAGCGAAAAAAGCGGGCGAACATATGGACGAACGCGACATGAAAGCGGCAGCATTCCTGCAGGCGCTCGGCGGTAAAAGCAATATCGTCGATGTAACCAACTGCGCTACACGTCTTCGTGTAACTGTCAAAGACGACAGCCTCGTACAGCCGGCAGGTGCATTTACGGCGGCGGGCGCACATGGTCTTGTTCATAACGGTCATGCAATTCAGGTAATTGTCGGTCTTTCCGTACCGCAGGTTCGTGAACGTTTTGAAGCACTGCTTCAGGCACCGGACGAAGAAATTCCTACATTCGATACTCAGGAAGTAGCGGCTGAAGCTGAAAAACCTGTCAGTGAAGCTACAAAGGAAAAATATGATGCGCATTTGAAAGCATTTGCTACAGGTCATCTTGTACCGATTGAAAAAGTTCCGGATGAAGCATTCGCTTCCAAAGCAATGGGCGATGGCGTAGGCATTACTCCGACGGATAAATACATCACTGCTCCGGCAGACGGCTCTGTTATGATGGTAATGGAAACGACAGGTCATGCACTTGGATTGAAACTTACAACCGGTCTTGAAATTTTAATTCATATCGGCATTGATACAGTAAATATGAATGGCGACGGTTTTAAAGTTCTCGTAAAAACGGGCGACAGTGTAAAAGCCGGCGACAAACTCGTAGAAATTGATATCGACAAAATCAAAAAAGCAGGCTACAATCCGATAACGATTATGGCTGCAACAAATTTTGACCAGTATGCAACACTTAAATTCGCTCCTGAACAGGATGTAACAGCAGGTAAATCGACAATTGCAAATTATTAACAGCTATCCCCATACTAACAAATAAAATATATTTCATTAAAAGAGGCTTGCATGACGAGCCTCTTTTATTTTTATAATCAAGTTGATGCATTATTTTGCTTCGGTACATATGGTATAATATCAATATAGGAAATATGAAGGGAAGTAATTAAAATGACCATAAAAGACTGCGTTAATTCTGCAATAAAGAGTTTTGAACTGGAGGGTTTTATATATACCGCTGAAGAAAAAGATGTATTAAATAAAGTTGCTAGTGGAGAAATATCCATAGAAGAAGGGAAAACCATTTTCATGCAGGAATTGACTAAAAAATACGGTACTAAATTTTAAGATATAAAGCGAGGTATACTTTAATTCAGTATGACCTTAAAACAAGACGACAGCTATGTACTAGAAAATAAATTGGGTATAAAAAACCGGTTTATATTGGATGAACATGAACGAAAGATTTCCACGTTTAATGAAATCAGTATCCGTAGAAAAAATTATAAAAAATTCACTTTTAATACATTGAAAAATATTCATAAAGAATTATTTAATGAAATATATCAATGGGCAGGAACCATTAGAAATGTTAACATATCTAAAGGAAAAACTCTTTTTTGTCCTATTGAAAATATAAATTCTTATGCGGATACAATCTTTAAGAAGCTGGAAAAAGAAAATTATTTAAAGGAATTATCGCAAGATGAATTTTGTCAAAAGGCTGCCGATTTGTTCGGCGATATAAATGCACTGCATCCTTTCAGAGAAGGGAACGGCAGAACACAAAGATTGTTTCTTTATCATCTGGCTAAAAATGCCGGCTACGAATTGGATTTAAATCAGTTAGATAAAACTAAATACATGACGGCATCCATTGAGTCAATGCTGACAAGTAATGAGAAAATGGAAAAGTTGATGAAATCGATAATAAAACCGTTAGCTAAAGAAAAAGTCAAAATCCGCAAGCAGAAAATAATGATGAAGTTTCCTGACAAGAATAAAAATAATAATCGCAATAGAGAACGTTGATTAAATATAATATTATAGTATCTTTTTTGACTAATTAATATGAAAACTATATTTAGTATATGGAGGATACGAAATGATTAGCAAGGCGGAACAAGAATACAGGCGTAAAATTATAGAATATGGTATAGCCTCCTGTGAATTAGAAGGCTGTATTATAAGTAATGAATATAGAAGATTATCCAAGAAATATATTAAAGGCGAAATGACATTAGAAGAATTAGGAAATGAAGTTCGTAAAAATCTTCATGGAGATTGATTAATTAATTTGCATAAATGGAGATTGTAATGATTACGAAAGAAGAACGCGAGCGCAGACAAAAAAACCTTGCTTATGCAATAGGAAGTTGTGAAATGGAAGGCTGTATCTTTACCGACGAAACGAAAAAACTTTATGAACGATATGCTAATGGCGAGATATCTTTAAAAGAACTCGGCGATATAATAGATAAAACATTGCCGAAGAAATAGGTGGTATATTGAAATATTTATCAGGCATATTTGCATTGAATTTAATGTGCGATTTAGATACATTCGGCGACTGGCATACATCAGCGATTAATTGGAAAAAGTTGAACTTTTGGGACAGCAATCACAGCATATGGGGCAATTACGGTATAGAAACAAATAGAACTATTCCGGAAAATAATGGAAAATTTAATGTCGCTAATCATATCAGAGCACTACTCGACTTAATCAGTATAGGCGATTTTCCAACAGCACAGGGAATGCGGGACAACTTCATCTGTAACGATAAATATACGCCGGAGATTTTTTCTAAAGTTAGTATGTTGAAAAACAGGGAAAACTGGCTGGAAATAGATAAATTCATGAGTAAAGAATATATGTTGCAATGGGTACGATATAAAAATAGCGTCGGTATATACAGGGAAAATTTTGACAGAGCAAAACACAGAAAAGTTATTGATGATTTCTTAGCGGATTTATCAGCGATACAAAAGAACGCTTTTGTACTAAAAGGCGGAACGGCATTATTAAAATGTTACGGTCTGGACAGATTTTCCGAAGATATCAGCTTAGACGGAATAAAGAAGAATATTATAGGATTTATTGATAAATTCTGCCGGAAAAATGGATATGAATACAAAATAGTTGCAGATACGGATATTGTGAAACGAGTCTTTATAAATTACGGAGGAGATAAACCGCTAAAAGTAGAAGTTTCGTATAGAAAAAGAAATATACCTAAAGAATATTACATTAATTTTAACGGCATAAATGTATACACGATAGATATGCTTTGCTTGATGAAAATCAATGCTTACATGAGCAGAGACAAACTTTGTGATTTGTATGATTTATGCTATATAGGTGACAGATATTACGCTAAATTGTCACCGGCAGTTAAGGTCGTTTTACAGAATGCTTTGGAATATAAAGGATGGGAACAGTTTAATTATATAATTCAGACACAAAAAGACCTATTAATTGATAATGACAAGTTAGTCAATAGGTTTTCAAAGCTGTATGATAAAATTGGTTTATTCTTTGATGAACAGCAACAAATTATTTCAACATCAGAAAATAAAAGTAAATTACCGGGCAAATAAGGCTTTTTATTTACAGCTTTTTTATTTCATGATAAAATTTTATTATGATTTAATTAGTTTTTGAGGACAGTGATTTTAATGAACAGTATATTAGTCATTCACGGACCGAATTTAAATCTGCTCGGCACACGTGAACCGGAAATTTACGGCAGTATGACTATGCAGGATATAAACGACGATTTGCAGAAACAGGCAGACGAAGCCGGTGTGCACATTGATTTTTTCCAGAGCAATCATGAAGGGGAAATCATCGACAAACTGCACGAAGCGCGCGGCCGATACGATTATATAATCTTAAACGCCGGGGCGTACACGCATTACAGCATTGCCATCCGCGACGCTTTGGCGGCGATTGAAATCCCGACGATTGAAGTGCATATATCGAATATTCATCAGCGTGAAGAATTCCGCCACCATTCTGTAATCGCACCAGTCGTTGTTGGCCAGATTTGCGGTTTCGGTCTGGAAAGCTACAAGGCGGCGCTGTACGTTGCCGTCAGAAAATTGCAGGAAGAAGGCTGAGCACATGGCTGATATGAAAAACCGCATTTTGCGCCTGCGCGAATTTATCAAAGAAAAAAACTGCGACGGCATTATAATTAATAAGGAAGAAAATCTGCATTACTTCAGCGGTTTTACGGGCGACGACACCATGCTCGTCATCACAATGTATGATTGCTATCTCGTTACCGACTCCCGCTATATCGAACAGGCGAAACAGCAGACGGATTTTGCCGTTTTCGAGCAGACAATGGGCCTAATTAGCAGGACGGCGCAGCTTGTAAGAGAGCTCAATCTCGTCAGCGTGGCGTTTGAAGGCAATGCTCTTTCTTATAATTCCTATGTTAAACTGAACGATTTGCTGCGTGAATACGATATTGACTTTTCCGTTTCCGTTGATTTGACTGAGCTTCGCACCGTTAAAGACAGTGAGGAAATCAAGCTTATCAAAAAGGCAATCTGGATAAGCGACGAGGCGTACAGTCATATCATTAAATATGCCAAAGCGGGTATGAGTGAAAATGAAATCGCCTGCGAACTGGAAACTGTCATGCGCAGACTCGGCAGCCAGCGGCCGGCGTTCACCACGATTGTTGCTTCCGGCGTGCGCGGTGCTCTACCGCACGGAACGGCTACAGATAAGTTGATAAATGACGGTGAATTTGTTACAATAGATTTCGGTGCCGTTTACAAAGGCTATCATTCCGATATAACGCGTACTTTCTGTATCGGACAGGCAAGCGACAAACAAAAAGAAATCTATGATATTGTTTTAAATGCACAGCTTCTGGGACTGAAGGAAATTGCGCCCGGTAAAAGTGGCAAGGAAGTGGACGCTCCTGTCCGCGAATATATTAAAAATGCTGGCTACGGGCAGTATTTCGGTCACGGACTGGGGCACGGCGTGGGGCTTGAAATTCATGAACTGCCGCGTCTTTCACCGCTCAGCCCGACAGAGAAGCTTGAGGAAAATATGCTTGTTACTGATGAGCCGGGCATTTATCTGCCGGATTTCGGCGGTGTCCGCATTGAAGATACTGTTCTCGTTACGGCGAACGGATGTCAGCCGCTTACAAAGAGCGATAAACGGCTTATCGAAATAATGTAGAGCAAACGCTTTGCATTCAATAAATCAAATCAGAGAATAATATTATTTTGGAGGAATGTTTTAATGATTTCCAGCAGTGATTTCCGCACAGGCCTTACACTTGAAATTGACAACGGTGTATGGCAGATTGTTGATTTCCAACACGTAAAACCGGGTAAAGGAGCAGCTTTCGTCCGCACGAAAATTAAAAACGTGCAGACAGGTGCCGTTGTTGAACGTACTTTCAACCCGAACGAAAAATTACCGGCAGCTCATCTTGAAACGAGAAGCGTACAGTATCTGTACGAAGTTGACGGCATGTACACCGTTATGGACAACGAAACATACGAACAGTTCGAACTGACGAAAGACCAGCTCGGCGATGCTTTGAACTACCTGAAAGAAAACATGGATATTTCCCTGCAGTTCTTCAAAGGAAATATCATCGGCATCAGCCTGCCGAACTCCGTTAACCTCAAAGTCGTAGAATGCGAACCGAGCGTTAAAGGTGATACGGCAACAGGCGCTACGAAAATGGCGAAAGTTGAAACAGGCTATGAAGTTCGTGTACCGCTGTTCGTTAACGAAGGCGACGTACTCAGAATTGATACTCGTACAGGTAACTATATCGAACGTGCTTAATCATTGGACCAGCTCTATTTTAGGGCTGGTTTTTTTGCGGATTTTTATTAATGAAAAAGCAGGAACCGAAATGTGTTCCTGCTTTTGGTTTTAGTATAAATTTTTTTGCAGTTCCTTGACTTTTTCAATGTCTAAGTGAATACCTTTGGAGACGGTTTCAGGACTGAGACCAATTCTTAAAAGATTGATAGCATTTTGAATTTTTTCCTGTTGTACACCTTGTTTAATACCTTTTTTTATACCGCGTTCTTCTGCAAGGCTAAGTTTTGTTTTTTCTTCGCGAATGGCATCTTCACGAAGCTGATATTTATAGTACATTTCTTCATCATTGACGAAGGTTTTTTCATAGGATAGTGCTTTTTTCAGTAAAGGTTCACTCATAGTTAAAACCTCCATTTCCTTTTCAGTGCATTTTCCGGAAAAGTAAGCTCCCCATGCTTCCAATCTTTTTACCTTTTTTATATCACTGATTTTAAGCTTAGGCAATTCCAGAAAATGCAGCGTAATACAGTCTGTAATTATTTTTTTAGATTTTTCGAGAGTAAAGCTGGCTTTGTTATGCCAGTCAGGTTCGTTTTTAAATAATTGAAAACCTAACAGATTTATGCCGACGACGGGTTTTAATTCGTTATACTGTTCGCCCCGTACCATCTGTTCGGAGTACATCCTTGACAAATAGTACATGGAACGTTTCGGCATATAGTTTTGGCGAGCTACCTGAAGTTCGATATCTACAAATGAATTATCATCAATGCTGGCGCGAATATCGAGTATGGCGAGTTTGCCGTCTATGGTCAACGGGTCGAAAAAAGGATTGAGGAAGCGAATTTTTTTGAATTCGTTCTCTTTTGTCCTGTCCAGAATAAGATTTAAAAATCTAAGCGTCAAGTCGCTTCGTTTTTCATTACCCATTAGATTTTTAAAGAAAAAATCATTTAAACGATTGAGCGGTCTGTTGTTCATGTTATCCACCTCAATTTTATTATAGCATAAAAATTGGGTGATAAAATCATTTTATACTATGATATATTTATTATAAAAAAACCTGAAGTACAAAAACTTCAGGTTTTTTGCATTGAAATGTTATTTTACGATGAGCACCGGGCATTTAGTGCGTTCCAAAACGTATTTGCTTACGCTGCCGAGCAGTACGCCGCGCACCAGACCGAGCCCTCTGCTGCCCATGATGATTAAATCAGCATCAATTTCCTTAGCATATTCCGTGATGGTTTCCGCCGGGTCGCCCGTGCGGTAAACTTTAACGACTTTCATGGATTCCGGGAATTTTTCCAGTGCCGCGTTCAAAATTCTTTCGCCCGCCTTGCCGATTTCCAAAAGAATGTTGCCGGATAGATAAGCATTGATAGCCAATTTATTGATATCAGCTACGTAAAGTACATGCACTTCCGCTTCGCCGAAACGGTTGACTTTTATCGCTTCCTGCATGGCGCGTTCCGCAATTTCCGAACTGTCAATAGGTACTAAGATACGTTTCATATTAGCCGACATAATAAACCCTCCTCTTAAATTGTAAAACCGTTCTAAATTAATTTACACTTATTATATTCGCTGTAAAGCTTTAAAATCCTGCCGATTTTGCAATTATTTTAATTTGTATTAATCGGATTTATATCTATGGTGATGTTTTTGTCCGTGTCGATTTTTTTCTGCCGCAGAAATTTATTTACAATTTCTAAATCATCCGTCTTGATAAGCAGATTGAAACGGTATATATCTTTGAATTTGGCGACGAGGGCGGGGGCAGGTCCCATTATTTTTATGTTCATATTGTTAAAATACTGCTCTGCCTGCGTTTTTAAATCACTGGCGGCTTTCAGCGCTTTTTCCTCGATTTCATTTTGGAATGTAAGCTTAATCAAATGGCAAAACGGCGGGTAATACAGTATTTTGCGCATCTGCATCTCTTCCTGATAGAAAGACAGGTAATCTTGTTTCATGCCACACTGCACGGCGTAATGTTCCAGATTATATGTCTGCAATACGACATGGCCCTGTTCATGGCCACGCCCCGCTCTGCCTGCCGTCTGCGTTATCAGAGCGAAAGTGCGTTCGCTGGCGCGGAAGTCGGGCAGATTTAAACTGGAGTCGGCGCTGATAATACCAACGCCTGTTACACTCGGGATATCATGGCCTTTGGCGACCATCTGCGTGCCGAGCAGGATATCATAAAGCCCTGCTTTGAACTGTTTTAAAATATCCTGATGAGCAAATTTTCTGCCGGTCGTGTCGCGGTCGAGCCGGATTATGCGCGCCTGCGGGAAAACTTGCGCCAGTTCCTCTTCCAGCTTTTCCGTACCCGAGCCGAAAAATTTGATGTAGCGGCTCTGACAGTTAGGGCAGACATCGGGCACCGGCTCCGTGATGTCGCAGTGATGGCACTGCAGTACGCCGCGGCGGTGATAGACGAGCGGCAGATTGCATTGCGGGCATTTTATCACATGACCGCAGCTGCGGCACATAACAAAAGTGGAAAAACCGCGCCTGTTCAGCATGATGATGAGCTGCTGTTTTTTCGCCAGCGTCGCTTCAATCAGCTCCTGCAATTTGCGGGAAAGAATTTTGCGGTTGCCGCTTTTCAGCTCCTCACGCATATCCACGCCTTCAATGTACGGCATGGGAATATTGTCGATACGTTCGCGCATCGTGAGCAGGGTGTATTCGCCGTTTTGTGCTTTATAAAAACTTTCGAGCGAAGGGGTGGCGCTGCCGAGCAGAAATATCGCATCATAAATCTGCGCCATTTTTTCCGCCACATCATGGGCGTGGTAGCGCGGCGACTCATCCTGTTTATAAGAAGCGTCGTGTTCTTCGTCCATCACAATCAATCCCAGATTGTCAAACGGGGCGAACAGGGCGGAGCGTGCGCCGATAACGATACCCGCCTGTCCCGTTCGTATGCGCCAAAATGTGTCGTTGCGTTCGTTTACGGACAATTTGCTGTGAATGACGGCGACATCATCAGCAAAATACTGCTTGAACGACGTGACAAGCTGGCCGGTCAGTACGATTTCCGGCACGAGGATTAATACCTGCCTGCCGTCTGCGCGTACTTTCAGCGCCGTTTCGATATAAATCTGCGTCTTGCCGCTGCCCGTTACACCGAACAGCAGGAATTTTTTCTGCCCCTGCCCGATTTTTTCCTTCATTATATTTAAGGCGTTCTGCTGCTCCGGTGTCAAAGTCCGCTTTGCCGCTTTAGCCGTAAGCATGTTTTTGTAGCTGTCGCGCAGTTTCTGCCGTTTTTCCAAACGGATGTAGCCAAGTTCAGCCAGAGCATTCAGCGTTGCCGCGGAAATACCGCGCTGTTTTAAATCGTAAGCACTGCTCTCTTTTATTTCATTTAAATAGAGCAGTGCTTTTTTTTGCGCCGGTTTGCGCTTTAGCGTGTCTAAAACCGTTTCGTCGACTGCCGCGTTGAGCACGGCGTATTCGACGTAGATTTTTTTGGCTTGACTGTGATAAATATAGGAACGTGTTACGTAGTTTTTGGCGATTAATTTTTCCAAATCGGCTGTAAAGTTTTCACCTGCTCCGAAACTGCGCCGCAATGTTAATAAATCGGCATTTTTATACGCTTTCAGATATGCGAGCAGCTGTTTTTGACCGGCGGGCAGTTTCGCGAGTTTTTTCGTCGATAAATCCGTTTCGTTGATATTGAACACGGGGCGGATTTTCACGCTGTTTTTGCCGGGAATGAACAAGCGCATCGTTTCGCCGAGCGAGCACAGATAAAAATCAGCCATCCATTTTGCTGTAGCATACATGTTCGGCGTAAACCACGGCTGGGTATCAAGTACGTCTTTTACGGCTTTCAGTCTGGCTGTATCCAAATCAGCGGACGTATCATGGATTTTTATGATAAATCCTTCCATAAGGCGGCCGCCGAACGGTACGAGCACGCGGCAGCCTGCTTTTAAGAAATCGAACTGCTCAGGCACGAGATACGTGTACGGCTTGGCAATGCTCTTTACGGGAATATTAATATATATATCGGCTGTTTTTTCCATATAATCATCTACCTAAAATAAAATTTTCTTCTATTATAATATAGAAAAACCTCTATCACAAAATTATTCTGTAATAGAGGTGGTTAATTTCGTAGATTAACTCAATCAGCGAAATACATATTAGTACCTGAGCTATCTGTCTTGATACTAAAAGTATATATGCTAAGCGTATACCTGTCAAGGAAGCCCGGTATTATTTAATAAAAAATTAATCATTAATTAATGCAATTTTAATTTTATACTGCACAGTCATTGTCAGGTATAAGCCGTCAAAATTGCCGTCAATAGAAAAGGAGTGCTATCATGCCGAGAAAAGGAGAAAATATTTATAAACGCAAAGACGGAAGATGGGAAGGCAGATACGTCGTAGCTAAAAAACCTTCGGGAAAAATCATTTACAAATCCGTATACGGTCATTCATATCTTGAAGCGAAGCAAAAACTGAGCAAAGCCAAATACGAACATCATCACAATATACGCCGTATTATCGTTCATTCGAACACACTGACAATTTCTGCCGCCAGTCATGAATGGCTGAATTTGAAAAAAGCGCAGATAAAAGAATCATCGTTTATAAAATACAGCAATATTGTCGAAACGTATATTGTCAAAAATATCGGTATGCTTAAAATCAGCGAAATGACGGCAGACCGTCTGGAACTGTTCATTCACAATCTATTAAGGCGCGGCGGCAGAAAACAGCAGTCCTTGTCGGCAAAAACCGTTTCGGATATCGTTTCTGTCTTTAAACGCATCTTGCAATACGTCGTCCGGAAATATCAGATGAATATCTGCGATTTAACCGGTTTGAAAATCCGTATGCTGAAAAAGCCGATACAGGTTTTCAGCAGTGTAGAGTATAAAAAACTGGTGAATTATTTGCTGCAGCATATGAGCAGGATAAACACAGGCATACTTTTGGCATTGTTTACGGGTATCCGCATCGGTGAGCTGTGCGCGCTCAGGTGCGGCAATATTATACTGGACGAATCGGCGCTCGTTATCTCCGAAACGCTGCAGCGCATTCAGACAAAAAGTTCCGCCGCAAAGCGCAAGACGAAAATAATCATAACAGCGCCGAAAAGTCTGTCCTCTTTGCGCAAAATCCCCCTGCCGTCCCTGTTAATGCCGCTGCTTGTGCAAATCTGCGCTTCAAAAGACAGTTTTCTGCTGACGGGAATGGAGCAGAAATTCATTGAACCGCGCACGGTGCAAAACCATTTTCACAGAATACTGCAAGCCACCCATATTATGCACAGAAATTTTCATGCACTCAGACATACTTTTGCAACGCAGTGCCTGAGCTGCGGCATGGATATAAAAAGCCTCAGCGAGATTTTGGGACATGCCAATATAAACATCACATTGAATAAATACGTACATCCTTCTTTTGAAGAGAAAAAGCAGTCTATGGATAAATTAAGCGACTTATTAACCGTCAAATAAATTGTCAAATTCTGGCGAAATAGCGGATAATCAGGTAAACATCTGCAATTTCGCTGATTGAGTTAATCTGCGAAAAAATAAATTCTACATACAAACTATGTATTGCATAAAATAATAGGGACGTTGATTTTACAATTTAATATATTTTCATAAAGGGGTCATTATCATGCTAAATAAGTTTTCAGAAAAGATGAAAAAAGGCATTGGTACAGTATCACTGGCTTTTTTTCTTTGTTCATCCATGAGTTTTGTACATATAAATTGGGCAGAAGCCGCCCCGCCGCCACCGCCGCCCAATCAGACAGAAAAAAAACCGCCGCCGCCGAAAAAACCGGCGCCGAAGCCGAATGTAAACAGACCGAAACCGCCTGCTCA
>DCFC01000013.1:0-70601 GCA_002314325.1 Megamonas hypermegale | reverse complement strand
ACGCCGCGACCGAATGTAAACAGACCGAAGCCGCAGGTAAATAAACCGGCGCGACCGAATGTGAACAGGCCAAAACCGCAGGTAAATAAACCAGCACGACCAAATATAAACAGACCGAAACCGAATAACAACTTTAAGCCGCCGATGACAAAACCTGCGACAAAGCCGAATAATAATTTCAAGCCGCCGACAACAAAACCGGGTAACGGCTTTAAACCGCCGGTAACAAAACCGAACGTTAAACCGACAAAACCGGGCAATGGCTTTAAACCGCCAACAGTAAAACCACCGAAACCGGATATTAAGCCAGCAAAACCGGGCGATGGCTTTAAGCCGCCGGCAGTAAAACCGCCAAAACCGAATATGCACAATCAGAAAGGACCAAAACCAGACATTAAGCCGCCGAAAGGACCGCGGCCGGATATTAAACCGACAAAACCGGGCGATGGCTTCAAGCCGCCGACAGTAAAACCGCCGAAACCAAATATGCACAATCAAAAAGGACCGAAACCGGATATTAAGCCACCAAAAGGACCACGACCGGATGTCAAACCGCCGAGAAAACCGTCGAAAAAATTTACAGTGCTTCCTGCTCCGCCGAGCATAACGCTGGTATCGAGAGAGGCACCGCCTCCACCACCATCCGATTATGAATATGAAGAAGACAAACCGAGTGTATGGGAAAGAATTCTGACGGGCATATTCCTAGAAAGAATGAGCTTTGCCAAAGACAACGCCGCTCTCACTGCCGAACTTAATGATATGGGCTTTGCCTGTGCAGGGCTTGACCTTGAATATCCTGACAAATACGTGCAGATTTACTGCAACAGCTACGACGGTGCAAATGATGCGCATATCGACTACTATCTGGACAAAACATCGCTGAAGGTTTTAAACTACAATCCGCCGTTCTACACGATAAAAGTCAACGAATACAGCACGGATACTTCAAAACCGATGGACAGACAGATGAATACATGGGAATTTCGGTACAATCTGAATGCGCATACAGTTACATTCACCAACTTGTACGGCGATTACCATAGTAAATACAAAAATTCCAACCGCATGGATACGATGAATGTCTATGCGCTGGAACCGGATATTGCCGCAATGGCGGAAATGGCTTTTTATATGGCGTACAATATGAGATTTTTCAATAATCAGGCTGACAGTTTCTATGATGTAGAAACTTTATAAGCAAAGTATGAAAATATCTCATGCCGGTTATGTGATATAGCCGGCATGAGATATTATAACATAATCAGTATTCATTTTTTGTATATTTTTTAGGAGGTCTACATATGAGAAAAAAGAATTTTTTACGGTTAATCAGTTTATTCGTCTTTATGTTTATTTTAAGCGGAACTTTCATCACGGAAGCAGCTACAAAGAAAGTGGCTGTGGGTACATTCGCCAACGGTGCCAAATCGCGTTACGGCAGTCTTGCCTGCACTAATCTGGAATCGAATATTTTCAGCGGCCTTGTACAGAACAAAAATTACGAAGTCGTGGAACGGGCGCAGCTTGACCAGATTTTCCGCGAACTGGGTCTGCAAAATTCCGGCGTGGTTGACAGCAAATCAGCGATTGAAATCGGCCATATGTCGGGTGCAGATTATACGCTTGTCGGCAAAGTGCTGACGGCGGAAGTAATTCCGTTTGACAACGTTTTTTACCGCGGCTACAAAGGCAAAGTGGCATTTGAAATGCACCTTGTAGACAACAAAACGGGGCTTGTCATGTTTTCCGATGTTATTTCCGATACGGACAGCCAGATGTATTCGCCGGGCGTTTCCGTTAATTCGCGCAATCTCATAAGCGCTGCTGCCCGCAGTGCCGCAACGAAGGTTCTGGAAAAAATGAATGAAATAACGCCGCTTACAGGTACGCTCCTCAATGTCGACAGAGCAGAAGACGTCGTTTATTTCGACCTCGGCTATGACAACGGCGTGCGCGAAGGCGATACGTATACGGTTTATAAAGAAGGTGCACCGCTCGTTCATCCGGCGACAGGTGAAATACTCGGCATAAAGGAAACGGTTCTCGGCACGGTAAAAGTCAAAGACGTGAAATCTAATTATTCCATAGCTGAGATAAAGAAGGAAAAAGGCTCGTTTAAAACCGGTGATAAGATTAAACGAGGTGAATAATCAATGAAAATAAAAAAAATAATTTGCCTGCTGGCGGTTGTTTTTTGCTTCTGCATTCCCGTTTCAGCACAGCCGATTACTGTGGCAGGTTACGGCACAACAGCGGATGAAGCGGAACGCGATGCACTCCGCAATGCAGTGGAGCAGGCGGTGGGAACGCTAGTCGACTCGGCTACGCTTGTACAGAACAATATGCTCATCAATGATGAAATCTACACGCAGTCGCGCGGCTACATCACGAATTATACTGTCTTGTCGCAGAAATTGACCGGCGACGGCATGTATGAAGTTACGGTCAATGCCGATGTGGACACCAATCCTAATTCCAAACTGATGAGCGAATTGACGCGGTTGGGCATTATAAACCGCCAGCTGCGCGACCCGAAGATAGCCGTCGTCATTCCGGAATACCATATCAGAGCGCGCGTACCGGACCCGGCAGGTGAAACGGCCGTAATAAACAAACTGATTGAAGCCGGTTTCTCGCGCATTACGGATATCAGCGACACGCGCTACAATTTAAATAAGCTCAGCGCCATAACGAAAGAGGACATGGAAAATATCGCCCGCAGCCGCAATGTAGATATCCTGATTGTCGGTGAAGCGTTCAGCGAAGGCGTGGGCGACGTCGGCAAATTCCTGCCGAGCGGCAGCAACACGGGGATTGTTTCCTGCAAAGCGCGCCTTGAAGCAAAAATTTTCATAGCAAAAACGGGACAGATAATCTCTGCCAAAGGCACTTACGGCACGGCAGCCGATTTAACGGAATACATTGCCGGCAAGAAGGCGCTCGAAAATGCCGGTGAACAGATGGGCGATTATATCGTGGAAAAACTCTTGAACTACGGCAGCTCGACCCGCCAAAATCTGGAAGTAGTCGTAGCAGCGTCGGATTTCAATAAAATAAACGCCATTAACAGCGCCATGCAGAAAATACGCGGCGTAGAAAGCTCTATGGTAACGGATTACAACAACGGTAAAGCGACGCTTTCCGTCAAATATTCCGGCACGCCGCAGACACTTTTTAATCAGTTAAATCAAGCGGTTAATTTCAATATAAATTTGCAGTCCTTGTCATATAACACTCTAAACATCACCGCTTATTAATAAAATAAATTCATAGAAGGGAAGTTTTATTCATGAAAAAATCTTTAATCGCGCTGTCGAGCGCGCTGGCGTTCTCCGTAGCGGTCGGCGCAGTGCCGCTTAGCGACTACACAACGCCGCAGACGGTACTCGCCGCGCCGTATCAGGTAGCAACATCCAGCGAAACAATCACAGCTGACGGCTACGGCCGTTATCCTGCCGGAATGCCGGCTAGTATTGCCAAAATTCAGGCAAGAAGAGCAGCTGTCGTTGATGCACAGCGCAATCTCTTAGAGTCGATAAAAGGCGTTGCCATCGACTCAGAAACGACAGTAGAAAATTTCATGCTGAAAAATGATGTAATTCATTCCAAAGTAAGCGGCATTATCAAAGGCGCGCAGGTTATTTCCGAAGAAGCACTGCCGGACGGCTATAAAGTTACTGTAGCAATACCGGTTTACGGTGTGGATAGCGTCAGTGATGTGGCGATTACGGCCGTTGTCGGCGACAAAGCACCGGTGCCTGTTCCGCAGCCTAGCCCGAACTATAAACCGAGTGTTGCCATTTCCGGCGGTTATTCCGGTCTTGTCATCAATGCTAAAGGCAAAGAACTTGTGCGCACGTTCTGTCCGGCAATTTACGACACGACAGGCAGAGCAATTTACGGCGTGTATAATGTCGATAAGAAATACGCTATTGATTACGGCGTAGTCGGCTATGCCAAAGGACCGGAAGGCTGGGGCAAAGTAAAAGCAGGTACTTCCCGTGCCGGTACTAATCCGCTTGTCATCAACGCTGTCAGCGTACGGGAAAGAACGGTCAATAAATGTGATGTCGTGATTTCCGTAGAAGATGCCGACAGAATTCTTGCTGAAAATGCGCGCAGTCATTTCCTCGACAAATATGCTGTAATGTTTGAAATCTGATAATTTATCGGTTTCAACAGGTCATTTCGGGAGGAGATACTATGCCGAAAAAAATTATTATGCTTGTATTAGTGTGCATACTGTTTCCGGCAGTCGTATTGGCCAATCAAAGTCAGGATAAAGTTCCTTGTCTCGGTGATTTGAATTGGGGAGAATCATCGTATACTGTTTCTCAAAAATATCGCTTAACGCAAATACCTTCGTTTACTTATGATAGAACTGGTACTGTGTGCAGTGTATCATTAGATAATCCGTATATTTATGGAGTAAGAGTCATGCCTACAGCTACAATGATATTTACAAACGATAAATTGTATTTAATATCATTTACTTTCAGTATGTACGAAAATGATACAGAATATAAGCGGATTAGAAAAATTTTTATAGAACAATTTGGCGAGCCGTCTAAAACAGCAACATTTGATGGACGTTCCGAATACACTTTATGGGATAAAGATGTATTTTCTATAACATTAACAATGAGTTCGATATCGTTTTCACATACTGGATTATCTGAGGAAGCTGAAAAGGCAAGTGATGAGGCACAGGGAAAAAATATAACTGACTGGAGCAGTTACGTTCATTAAAAATTATATAAGGGAGTGCTTTTGCATGAAAAAAATTCTTTTAGTATTAATGTCATTATGTATGTTAAGTTCTGTATGTTTCGCTTCTATGGCGGATAAGGTGAACGCTATATCTTCTTATACTGGCGAAACAAAAAAAGTTTCCGTACTTTTGGATGCGCCGCTCGGTTATATGAGTAATGAAGAAATCAGAAACATAGTTGTAGAAAAAGCAAATGAAATGTTTCCTACACCGCAATTTCTTGTAACACCATTTGAAGACAGCCAAATGATGAAGCAGATTTATCGTGAAGAACATAATATGCCGACAGTAGAATATGCTTCTACATTCGGTACAGCATTAAAAATGGCTGATATTCAAGCAATAGGACAGAGTTTAGACGCTGACTATGTGTTATTTATTCAGGTAAGTGATAGCGGCCCGAGCTACAGTAACAGCAGTTCATGGATACCTTTTGTCGGTAGTATCAGCTCCAGTAAAGCAAAAACTTCCGTAAAATGCGATATCAGAATAATGAATATAAGCACAGGTAAATATGTTGCCATGAAACAGACTGTAAAAGACGGTGCGGACTCTTCATCTTCCTTTATGGGAATTGGCGGCGACCAGCCTTCTTTTGATAAAGCATATCAGGAAGCTATCGAAAGATGTTTGTATGAATTAGATATTGATACATCTACTCTTTAAAATTTAATAGTAAGCAGGTATTTGATTGTAGAATACCTGCTTACTAAAAATACCCAATAAAAAAATTCAGAAATTTTATTTAATACATACAATACAGGAGATGATTAAAGTGAAAAGAGTATATAAATGTTTTTTATTAGTCAGCCTGATAATTTTATTTTGTAATTCAGTCGTTTTTGCGGAAAATGTGGAATGGGAAAATAAAGGCGTGGATTTCAAATCAATCAAGACCGTTTATATTGAACCGGAAATTGAATATTATGACGGTGTAAATCTTTTTGACGTAACGAATGCGGATTTATTGAACATTGTAAAAGAAAATCAGAAGTATGTAAAAAAATATAAGATAGTGCCGAACAAGGAAACGGCAGATTTAATTCTCAAAGTAAGCGTTATGGATTGGAACAAACGCGATGAATATATGTATAAATACACCAGTATTGCTTACGATACGACGGTAACGTATGAAGATGAATACGGCAACAAGGCATATACGAAAACACCGTACGTCAATGAATACGGCGGATATTACAAGCATTACGATTATTTTTCCATGAAAGGCACAGTGATGACGAATGACGGATATGTGGCTTATATCTATATAGATAATCGCGAAGCGCAGAAAGATAATATCAATATGTTTGAACGGGCGGTAAAAAATTTCTTCAAGAAATTTAACGGCACGAAATAATCTGACGGGAATGAAGGTGTAATTTATGAAAAAAATTGTTCTAATATTGAATATGCTGTTTGTTTTGTTTGGTTTCAGTACGGCATTTGCCGAAAACAGCGCCTGGAAAAATCCGGGGTACGATTTTTCCCAGTTAAAAACAGTGTATGTAGAACCGGAGATAATCTATGCGCCGGGTTGCAGTATCGGCGAGCTAGAGCTTTATAAAAATCTCGTTACACTCGACGAAGAACGGGACAGACTGGATGAATTTGAACTTGTAGATGATGCGTCGCTGGCTGATGCCGTTATAACCGTGAATGTAACTTCTTGGAATATAAAAGAAACGTATGTGCCGACGAAAGTATATACAAAAGAAGCTAATATAGAATATATTGATACGGACGGCAGCACCACTTACGAGCCGGTAACTTTCGAACTGTATACGGAAGAACATTATACTTATGAACAGTATTTTACAGCGGAATTTACAGTAACGGATAAAGCGGGCAATGTCGTTTACAAAAAAATTGAGAAAAGGGAAGCGTCTAAAGATACATTCGCTATGTTCGGCAGAGCGATAAAGGATTTCTATGATGATTTCGAAGAGATAAAAGAAGATTATATAAAAGAGCAGAAAAAGAAAAATAAATAATAAATATTTCAGTAGTAAATTTTTCGAGGAGGGGAATTTATTATGTTAAAGATATTAGTATCGCTTCTTTGTATTATGATGATGTCATTATCATCTGGTTTAGCTTATTCTCCACAGGATAATTTTGTACAGCAGAATATGTATGAATTAACAGGAGCCTATCTCGGTGAAACAGTTGATGAATTACATAAGCAAAATTTATTAACAGCAGATTCTATAGGTAGAAATGTAATATTATTAGAAACTGTAGATATTAATGGAGTAATTTTAAAAAAAGGGGCTATAGCAAATATTGCTAACAATCAATTGTGTTCTTTAATTATTGAATTTGATAATAAGGATATTGAAAAAACAAAAAAAGTGCAAGCATATTTTGTCAATAAATTAGGACAACCAACGTTGATTACGCAACCAACAGAAGATATGAAACGAATTAATATGATATTAGCATCATATTCTTGGGAAAATCAAACGTATTATATTACTGTAGGACAAGGGCGGATAAGCTTTTCAGAAAAAAATCTGTCAAGAGAAGTTTCAAAAAAAGGTGTTATTTATTATATAAAATACTGTCAGGGATATATGGAATATAGTAAGGGCAATTCGAATATTCAAAATATATATTATGTGGGAGAAAAGGGCAAAAAAGTTTTTGAAACTGGTATGAAAACAGCAATAGATACTTATAAAGAAATGTTTAGAAAAGACGCAGAATTAGCGAATAGTGTAAAAGCATATTTTGCTGATAAACCGGAGTATGCTGAAACACTGAAATTATTTTTTGAATGAAAGGCGGTACATTTATGAAAAAGTTTATTCTTTGTTTAATCGTTTTATTTAGTTTGACAGCGGTATGTTTTGCCCAGCCGAATATGAACAGTACAACGGAAAAAGTTGCGGTGCTGACTGATTTACCTGCCAGTATTGCCAATACCTATGATATAAAAGCACGAATTGTACAAACAGCGACAAGAGTTTTTCCGTATCCCCGTTTTGAGATTTTATCATATGATGATACTGTAGTTGCTAAAAAGAATTTCGTTAAAGAACGTGGTATTTCAGGAAACTGGGGCAAAAGTGATATAAGTTTTGTCGGCAGTATGGTAAATGCGGATTATGTATTTTTTGTATCGGTAACAGATTATGGCGCTGGAACAGTCTACAATGAAGATGATTCAAGCTACGATATGTCCTCAATACGATGTGATATAAAAATCTTGGATATAGCCAATGATTTTTATGTTTATGAAGACAGCATAGACCAGGAAGGATATGATACACCGTCATTTTGGGAAAGTTCATCTCAAATAAAAGCATATTCGGATGCTTTACAGCGATGCCTTGATACAGTGAATATCGATATGCGTCAATATTAAGCGAAAAAAGATATACTGTAATCTGAATTTATTCTTTACAGCATATCTTTAAAGAAAAATAGAAAGGTGATAGAAATGATTAAACGATATATAGTATTAACTTTTATCTGTTGTTTATTACTGACAAGTTCCGTTTTCGCAGCTTGGAAAGTTGAAAAAACTTATATGGGTGAAGAAACAGTAGAAGTAGGCGATATCTGGCAACCGCCGATAGAGGGTGTACAGATATATTACGATGCTACAAATTTAAATAATATTGAACCTATTACGGTAAATGTATATAATGATGCGATAAAATTTACGGAAGTAGGAGATACAACTATCACAGCTTATTTTCCTGAAGCAATGGAAACAGTTACTATTCCGACAGGCGCTTCATATCAAAGTCCAACCAAATATACTGCTATAGTAAAAACTTTTCATGTAGTACCTTCTCCGCAATACGGTACATCAATAAAAGTTCCTATTCCAGAAAACAATTATGCTCAGGAAGTTTTGGAATTATTTAATAAAGAACGAACAGCAGCGGGATTAGAACCGCTAATTTTAGATGAAGAACTTTGCCGTAAAGCGGCAATTAGAGCACAGGAAAGCAGTATAAATCAATTTGCTGAATTCATGTTTAAAGATGAAAAAGACAGAGCACCTGTATTAAAAGATAAGAATTATAAAAATATGACTGAACAAACTTTAGGAACAAATAATGAACTTGTAGATATAATGGGCACTCCTGTTCAACAAATTGCCGACATGTTAATAGCAGATGATGTGGCAGGATTTCCCAATCAATATAAAACAGAGAAACTATTAAAGAAAAAATATCGTTATTTAGGAGTAGGATTTGTTAATAGCACGGAAAAACCGGATGAATATTGGTGGTCAATCTTGCTGGCGGATAAAAAGAAATAGGAGTAAATTTTTATGAAAAAGCGTGTATGTGTATTTTTCGCAATATGTATGCTGATGATAAATAGCACGGTATTTGCGGAAAGTTGGAAAGATGTCAGCTTTACGGATGCTTTTAAACTGTATCTGGATACAGATGATATTTATTATGATAATACAGCTGATTTGTTGGTTTTTAAAATAAAGATGGAATTTAATGATGAATTCAAAGCAGATTTAGCCAAGAATTTCACAGATAAAGAAAAGAAGCTTATTGATGAAATAGCATATCAAGTTAAAGAAGAATGTTTTGACCCATATGAACGGAGTATATATACTCGGCAATACACTTTTAATGACATAAACGGAAATATACTGCATATTAATAACACTCCTAGTGAAAAAAGAATAATAACTGCTACGGAAAAAGATATTGTCGATATCATGATAATAAATCAGGTGATGTATTATTATAAGCTTAAAAATTAATAAGAACAATTTTATACAATATAGTTTCGATTAATTGAACATGATTGAAAAGGAGTGAGTTCGTATGAAAAGGATAAATAGATATTTATGTCTGTTAAGCATATTTTTGCTTTTTTGCAGTTCAACTGCGTTGGCGGAAAATGTGGAATGGAAAAATAAAGGCGTAGATTTTGAAAGTGCGCAGACCGTTTATATTGAACCGAATATTGAATATTATCAGGGCACGATTTTATTTGATGTAGACAAGGCAAATATCGCAAATGCAATAAAAGAAAATCAGAAGTATTTAAAAGAATATAAAATCGTATCAAACAAAGAAGCTGCCGATTTTATAATCGTACCTAGTGTTGTGGAATGGAGCAGCAGAGATGAATATGTGCCGCAGAAATCAGAAGTAAAATGGACGACCGTTGTTGATTATGAAGACGAATACGGCAACAAGGCATATTCAAAATATCCGGAGTTATCGGTGAGCGGCGGATACCGTAAGTATATTCAGTTTTTCACCGTTAAATTCACCGTGTATGATAAAGACAACTATACCGCTTATGTATATGTTGACAGACGTGAAGATGAAAAAGAAAACAAAAATATGTTTGAACGGGCTGTAAAAAATTTCTTTAAAGAATTTAACAAAACAAAGTAAGGAGGTTATTTCATGCGAAAAGCTCTTTTAAATCTAAGCATTATTTTTTCATTGCTGTTATGTTCAACTGTAGCTTTTGCCGAACACACCGAATGGAAAGATGCTACATATGATTTTACAAAGATAAAAACTGTTTATGTAGAACCAGAAATTGTTTATGCGCCGGAATGTACCGTTTCAGAGCTTGATTTATATAAAAATCTGGTA
The DNA here is from genome assembly GCA_002314325.1 of Megamonas hypermegale. Classification (GTDB taxonomy): domain Bacteria; phylum Bacillota; class Negativicutes; order Selenomonadales; family Selenomonadaceae; genus Megamonas; species Megamonas hypermegale_A. The sequence continues at coordinate 60,233 of DCFC01000013.1, read as the reverse complement.
ACGCTGGATGAGAATATGAAAAAGCTGAAAAATTTTCAAGTGGTTAATGATGTAAGTATGGCTGATGCGATTGTTACAGTCAATGTAACGGCATGGAATGTATCGGAAAAATACATTGAACCGGAAGAATATACTTTACAGGAATATGCTGAACATGTGGATACAAATGGCAATGTAACATATGAGCCGGTAACACTTGAAGTATATTCAGACGGGTATTATGAATATGAACAGTATTTTACAGCAGAATTTTTAGTAACGGATAAAGCAGGGAATTTGATTTATAAACGAACGGAAAATCGCCAAGCGGATAAAGACACATTTGCCATGTTCGGCAGAGCGATAAAAGATTTTTATGATGATTTCAATGATATAAATGATAATTGATTAATAAATTAAGGAAGGAGCGTTTATGATGAAAATATTCTTTCTAACAATATGTATATTTTGTTTTACAGCTACAACAGCTTTTGCAGGTTTTCATGAAAATGGTATCGGTGAGTTTTATTTTGGTGAAACAAAAGAAAAAATTCAGCAGCAATATATCCTTTTTGATGAACAGCCCAAAGAGGATAAAATATATTATTCAATAATAGCTCCTTCCTTTGATTTTTATGGTATAGATATAGAACAACCAATTTCATTAGGTTTTAAAAATAATCTTTTAGTAACAATTCATTTTCGTACACCGTATGCCAGTCTTGAAGATATAAAATCTCTCCAGCAGAAACTTATGCAAGTAACTCCTAAAAATTTCGGCAAACTTGAGTTTTTACTTCCGGGAGAAGCTGTATCTGTACAAGAAGATAGGTTGTTGTCAATATCGTGTATAGATATGAGAGATTTTTTGCCACCACTTTTTATACTGGAAAACAAAAATTACACGTATTTGAGCGTTTATATGACGAAGGATGCAGCATAGTTTTATGTATGTAATGTTATAAAAAGAGGTGAACATAATGAGGAAAATTTTATTTCTAAGTTTAATGATAATCGGTATTTTATCATCAATAACAAGTGCTTTTCCAATAGATAGAAATATAGATTACTATTCAAGCAAAAATGATATATCCACAACAGAAGACGTAATAAATGTAAATACTATAGAAAATGCAGTTAGTGTAAATCCTATTCAGGCGCAGCTGTCGGAAATGTGCGGGCTGAAGTTGGGAGCTTCGTTGGCGGAGGTTTATGAGAACAATTATCTGCTTAAATCCCAACGGCAAATAGATGACGACGCTATTGTGCGTTATGATAAAGCGTGTGCAATGTTTTATTTGGCAGATACGGTCTTTCAGGAAAATATACGGCTGGAGTTTTATGAAAACCGGCTGGAAAATGTGCTGTTTAAATTTGAAGGAAATGGCGAAAGTCTGAAAGATTTACTAATCGGTAAATGGGGAAATCCAGCGAGCAGTATAACGGTAGCCGACAGGGTGCGCTATACATGGCAAGATGGCGATTACGAAGTAAGACTGATAATTAAGGGCAATACGGGAAATCTTGTCTTTTATTATATGCCGTATGCGCGGATGGCCGACAAGATTAAGCGTTTGGAATATGCCGAATATCTAAAGACAGCACCGGAGGTTGTCAATCGATTTGAAAATCTGGTGAGAAACAGTCCGCAGTTTAAAGAAAAATTCCGGCAGGAACTGCAAAATGACCCTGAATATGCACAGGCATTGCAGGAAGCCGGTATGGATATGAGTATTTTTAATCAAGTGAGGTGATGTTATGGGAATGGTGCTGAATATTATAGGTGTGCTTTCGATAATAGTACTAATCGGCTGTATATTATTTATAATATATAAACTGATTAGGCATGGAAAGCAGTCATTAAATCTAAATTATTTTCTTGGTATAGTAATCTGTGTATTGTTTTTTGTTATATCTATAGAAGCAGGAAAATTTTATCCGGCTGAAAATAATATTTGGCAAAGGATAACACAAGTAACAGTTACCAAAACAGAAAGAACTTTCGATGAAACAGAAGAAGTTCAAAAAATTATGGCAGGTACTAATTTAACAGAAGAAGAAGCTTGGAATGTAATAAATATTTTTAGACAATGTGGTTTTGAAGAAATTTATTTTGATGGAGAAAACAGTAAATTAGATGAAAAATATGGCAAAGGATATACTTTTAAATATAAGGATAAAATAATCAATGCTGTTATTAGTGACGGTGGTTATGTGTGGGTAATATTTAGTGGAAATTGCTATTTTTATGAAAGTCAGCATATTCAATGCAATCGTGAAGAGTGGTATATATCTGAAGAAGAAAAAGAAGAAATGAAAGAAAAAGCTTTAAATAGTTTAGAGAAATATGCCCAAAATAGATTTGCTGATACAGATGATTGGCAAGTATTAAAAATATGGCAAGAGAATAAAGGCTATTTAATTAGTTCGTTAGAAAGTGAAATATACGTATATTTTCTTCCTAATAAGCAGTTAGATACCATAATAATTAAAGATGATGTTTATTATACACGATATAAAAAATAGGAGGTCTTTACTATGATTTTTTGTGAAGAATGTGGAACAAAATTACCAGAAGGAACTACAAAATGCCCGAATTGCGGTGCTGTTGTCAATGCAGTCAATACGGAAATAAATAATATTGACATATCTAAAGATAGCAGTAAAGCTGCTGAACAGGTTCAACAAAATTCAGCTCCGCAAAATGAAGCAAGTCAAGTGGCAACTGAACAGAATGCACAGCAGTATCAGCAACAGACTTATGCACAGCAACCGTATGCACAGCCTATGTATCAAAATTATCAGCAGCCGCAGCAGCCATATAATTATGCGCCTAATCCTGCTTATAATATGCCGCAGATGCACGGTTTAGTTCTGGCGGAGGGAGAAGTATTTGTACGTCAATATCAATGCAGTTATATACAGAGCTTTTTCCATTGGATTAGCGTTCTCAATTGCAAAGGTTATCTGACGATAACTAATCAACGCGTAATTTTTCAAGGTAAAGGACCGACAAGCCGTATAAACAGTGAAGTGTCCATAGATTCAATCGGCGGATTTGACTCTTACTGCGGCAGAAATATTAGTATCTGGGGAATTCTTATCGGGCTATTGGTTACGCTTGCAGGTTTTTCCAACTTTACAGTTACAACCGTTTCATGGTTTGGCAGATATAGTTCGCACAGTGAAATAAATCTGATGGGCTTACTTGTGATGGTGATAGGCATACTTATAATTTTAGGCAGTATTCAAAAAAGTTTTCTGTTTAAGATTTTTTCCAGCCGAGGCACGGGAGCGACCATAACTTTAGGTGTTGGCCCATTGACTTCTTTTGGCAATGGTGCTTTAAAAACTTTAAAAAGTGCACCGACGCAGGATACAGATAGAATGATTAATGAACTGGGTGCAGTGATACATGATTTACAGATTATGGGTGATGCTGCCATAGAAAAATGGAGTAAGTAATGGAGAAATGATATGGAAAATAATGAATGGAAATGTCCGAAATGCGGCAGGATAAATACTAATAAATTTTGCGGTGGTTGCGGAACGAAAAAGCCGGAAGAAAATACAAATCTAAATCCGTCTACAGCAGTAAAAAATCAGCCGATATTGAATGTACCGCCGAATATGCCGCAAGATGCAAAGCCGAAATCGAAAAATAAGCTAAGATACATTTTGATAATCATCATTGTTGTTTTAATCGGTGTATTAGCCGGAATGTATTTTGTCAACAGCAATAAAGCGGCGGAAAATACAACGGCTACAGCTACTGTTGAACAGGCGGCAACTGATACAGAGGAAGCAAAAACAGAAGAAACGAAACAGGAGGAAGTCCAATCTGCTGATAAGGAAAAAAATAAAGAACCGGCAGCAGAACAGAAAGCGGCAAATCTTGATTATCTGAAAGAAAAAGTCGTGCCAAATGCGGAAAAACAGAAGAATACAGATGTTTCTGATGCGGGAGTCAGATTTTTTGAATACCATAAATCTATAACGGAACATAATCTGCGCAGAGCGTACGGCTATCTTTCCAAGGATTTTCAAAATCGCATGACATATGAAGGCTGGGCTCCCGGTTTTGATAAAACGCTGTCCAGTAATCCTTCTAATTTGCAGTTGATTTCAGCTGAAATAAACAGAGTAGAATTTTCCTATGATTTGGAAGCACGGGATAAAGATAATAACAGAGTAAAAGTGCAGACATTTAAAGGCAAGACGATACTCATAAAAGAAAACGGCAATTGGAGAATAGACTCAATTGTAGCAGATAAAACAGGAGAACATTTTGAATGAATTCGGGAATGAAAAAAATACTGTTTATACTATTTTGCATTGTTATGGTTGGTGCATTTTCGGCTGGATGCGTTTCAGAAGAAAAAACAACAGTATCGCAAAAAGATATCAGTTCCATAATTAATGATAAAACACTTTCGACTAATGAGCGTGTTGAAGCCATTTTAAATCAAATGACACCGGCGGAAAAAGTAGGGCAGATGGTTATGATTGGCATACAGGGTACGCAGGTAAATGATGATAGCCTGTATATGCTGAATGAATACAATATCGGTGGTATTGTGCTTTTTGACCGCAATATGGAAAATAAACAGCAAGTACAAAAATTAACAGCGGATTTGCAAGCAAATGCACCAGAAAATATACCGTTATTTATTGGAATTGATGAAGAAGGAGGAGATGTAATTCGTATGGAAACTGAACTTACACCTCCGCCTTCCGCCAAAGAAATTGGTGAAACAAATGAACCAGAACAGGCAAAAATCTGGGCAGATAAAACGGCAAAAGAATTGAAGGAACTGGGAATAAATTTAAATTTTGCTCCTGTTGCCGATGTTGGTTCTAATGACCGTCGCTCTTATAGCACAGATGTACAAAAAGTAACTGAATTTGTTATAAATGCCGGCAAAGGTTATGAAGAAAATAATTTATTATATTGTTTAAAGCATTTTCCGGGTATTGGCAAAGGTCAAGTTGATACCCATATAGATGCTTACAGTGTACCTGTCGACGGTGAAACTTTACGCACTGAAGATTTAGTACCGTTTAAATCAGCAATAAACAAACTATCGTCTAATAAACATTTCATTATGGTATCACATCTGACATATCCGGCATTTGATGAAACATCTCCTGCCAGTCTTTCGCCGAAAATTATAACAGAAATTTTGCGTGATGAACTGGATTATCAGGGAATTGTTATCACTGATGATTTAGAAATGGGAGCTATTTCAAAACATTACAGTTTTGAAGAAACAGGTGTAAAAGCTGTTCAGGCAGGTGTAGATATAGTTCTTGTATGCCATGAATATGAACATGAAATTGATGTTTACAATGGAATATTAAAAGCAGTACAGAACGGTACAATCAGTGAAGATAGATTAAACGAATCTGTGCGCAGAATTTTAAAAGTAAAACTGATGAACTTAACTTAAAATTTGAATGGCGGCTCCCCTATTTAGGAGCTGCCACTACAAATTTTTTATTACATATAAATGTTAATTATTTAATTATAAATAAAGGAGGAATATATCATGAAAAAATTTTTCGGATTAATACTTAGTATTTGTTTTTTATTTTCCGGGAATTGTTTAGCTATGCAATTTTCTCAGCCTAAAGAAATAGGTATTACAGGCTATCAGCAGGCAGGCGGTAGTGGAGTAATGATTAAGGGAGCTACATATAATGATGGAAATTATTATACGAAACTTACTCCAAATAATAAAAAAGGTTACGAAAAAGGCATAGCACGTTATGGGAATGGAAAAGACGCATTATATGTTCATTATAATTTTGGAAAAGATGATCTTAGATTTGGCGGTAAGGATATAAAAAATACAATTGCTAATGATTATTTGATTGTACAAATGTATAAAATTACTTCAAATGAACAAATTACATTATATCCATTATATAACACATATGGACCAGAACTTAATTATATTATTGTCGGCAGACGGGCTGACGGTAGATTTGTAAAATATATTGATACAAATGAAATAACTCGAAGATATTTTGGTTGGAATGGAGAAGGTGTTTCTCCTGTTATATACAGGGATTTATCAACTCAGGGAGATACATTAATTATGGAATATAGAAGGCGTTATAGTATGAATGGTATAGCAAAAGGTAATTTTTATTTTAAATGGGATGAAAACGCTCAATGGTTTAGTGTTGCACAAGGAGAAGAACAAATTATTAGATAGGAGTGTTAATTTATGTACAAAAAAGTTTTTATAAGCACAATATTAATAATTTCAATACTTGTTGCTGGTTGTAGCAAAAAAGAATTATCTGAAATAGAAGTTGCAAATTTATATTTAAATGTAGCTATTAGTGAAGATGTTAGTATTGCCAAAGATACAGGATATGAAGATAGTATAAGTGAATTTGTATTTAATTTAAAAAATGAAGAATATAAAAAAATATTACGTTATAAAGTATTACAAGAAGGTAATGTATGTACTCAACAAGAGTTTAATCGATTATTAGCCGTTAATCAAAAACTTCGTAATAAAACAAAATTTCGTGTTGAAATTAATGAAGAAGCAATGAAAAAAGAAAAAGATAAAAATTATACACATATGAGCGCATATATAACGACAATAGATAGAAAATATTTTTATGATAAGTTTAGGGAAAAATTAAAAAGCAAAATAAAAATAGATGAAAAAAAATTACTTAATGGAAATACAAAATCTTCACATGTAATGAATGTAGCTTTTGTATATTATGTTGAAGCTTATGAAGAAGCAGCAGAAGACATACTTAATAGTAATAATTTTTTAACAGAGGAAACAAATTTAAGTATTCTTCTAAGATATAATAAAGCAACAAATAAATGGGATTTTTTGTTATATGAACAATTTATAACTGTACTTACAAATAGAACTAAATATATAAGATTATTTTAATTAGACATATATTTGTAAGAAAAAAGGAGATATTATTATGAAAAGATTTTATGTTGCTATGGTATTTGTTATTACTATGATATTCAGTTCTAGTGTTGTTTTTTCCGGTCCGGATGATATTGTGCATGATAAGGGATTTAATAATCTGTACTGGGGACAGACAATAGAACAGATAGCTCAAAATTATGATATTGATTTAAATGATTATGAAATTGACGGTATTTACACAAAATATAAAATTCATAAGGATTTTCTATATGTATATAACATAAAAGCAGTTCCAATGATAGAGATATATTTCTATCATAATAAATTAGCTAAGATAAAAATCACCTTTTTAAGTCGTTCTGGAAATGATAGTTGGAAAAATGGTCAAACCATAATAGAAGGTATTATCAATAGTTTTGGTAAACCAGATATGAGAGATAAGCTTTATGCAAGATTAAAAAATAAGCCACGTATAACTGAGTGGAATAGAACTGATACAGCTGTAATTTTTACTCGTTATGATATCAGAGATAATTATTATTCAACATTAGAATTGGAAGACGGCAGTTTACGATAATTTATTCAGGATGAAAAGGAATAAAGAAATATATGAAACAGTTTATTTGTAGTTTACTTTTCATATTTATGTTTATTTTTCCAATTGTTGGCGAAACAGCTGTAAAGAAAGTAGCTGTAGGTAATTTTATAAACGCTGTGCATACGGAATATGGCGATATGGCTTGTAATAATTTGCAATCTGCTGTTTTAAGCGGATTAGTGCAACACAAAAATTATATTGTGTTGGATCGCAGTGATTTAGAGGAAATGTTGCAGAAAATGGGAATACAAGACCTTACTAAAATAGAAGGTGATAAAGCTATACAACTAGGTAATATTTCCGGTGCTGATTATACTTTAATTGGTACGGTAATCAGTGCGGAGGTTATTCCATTTGATAATGTTGCTTATATTGGTTTAAAAGCTAAAGTAGTTTGTGAATTACATTTAGTCGATAACAAAACGGGAATTGTATTAAATTCAAACGTAGTATCCGGTACAGACAGTAGTATTGTTTACAATCGTTTAAATGATTTAACAAACACGAATATCCTGCCAGAATATTTTTCAACAAATGCTAATAATCTTATATGCAATGCTGCAATAGATGCAGCTGATAAAATCATGGTTGAAATGAATAAGGTAAATCCATTATCCGGGGAAATTTTAAGTGTAGATATGATAAGTGAAAAAGTATATTTTAATTTAGGTTATGAAAACGGAGTTCAATTAAATGATATTTATACTGTTTATGAAGAAGGTGCTCCATTAATACAGCCTCAAACAGGAGAATTTATCGGCGTGAAAGAAAAACTTTTGGGAACAATAGAAATCGTTGAAGTCAGCAAAAATTATTCTGTTGGCAAAATAAAAAAACAAAAGGGCGATTTCAAAAGAGGTAATAAGGTAAAACGTGGTAATTTATTGTAACGTATAGGAAAGAGGTGCTTCTTTATGTTAAGAAGATTTATTTGCCTGTTAGGTTTAAGTGCATTGATTTTAACAACAAGTGTTTGTTTTGCTGAATCGCAATCACCAGACAAAATTCTCAATCAAATTTATTTAGGTCAGCCGTTAGAAGAAGTACAACAGAATTTCTCGCTTGAATTTGAAGAATATGATGATGAAGAAAAAACTACAAGCTATAAGGCATTCATTAATCCGTTGGAAGGATATGATGTATCTATAGAACAGCCGATAACATTGACATTTTTTAATAATAAACTATCAGGTGTATCAATGATTAGTAGTTGGGACATTCCTAAAGATAGATTAGAACATCTCGATAAATTAAAAAAGATAGTTCAAGATATTTGGGGCAATCCAATGTCTTCTGAAACAAAGCAAGAGGGTGGAGAAAGTAAATTTGATATTTGGGTACCAAAAGGAAAAAATTTATTATTTGGTATCATTTATATAAATGCCTTTAAATTACCAGGTAATGAAACAGCGAAGTCTTCCTTTTTCATTCAGTTTTTATCAAGGGAGAAGGAAGAACGTTTAAAATAATTATGTAAATGGAGAAATACTATGTATCGATTAGTTAAAATAATATGTTGCAGTGTTATATTATCTGCAATTATCCAAGCAAACGCTTTAGCAAGTGATATCATTACGGAAAATGGCTTCAGAAATTTGTATTGGGGAGAAAGTATTGAAGATATTCGGCAGTCTTACGAAGTTACTTACTCAAAATATTATATGAGTGAAAATGCAGTAACGTATACTTTTAATATGGAACCAGCAGATATAAACGGCGTACTATCTACACCGTTTGCAACCGTAAATCTTTGGAATGACCAGCTCTATAAAATAACCATAATGTTTAATGCGGATACATTGGAACAGTCGAAACATAATTATGATTTAATGGTTGCGAAAATCAGTGAAACATTGCCGCTGTATAAACAGGGAACAACAAATGATTCTGAGGCAGCTGTATGGATTATGATGAACGGTACAGCGGTTATGCTGGGACATTTTAAAGAACTTAAAGACGGGAAATATGTAAATGTATTGGTTATGGATAATACTTTTATAGAAAATCAGGCGAAAAAGAGAAAATCTGAATAAAAAATAAACTTTTAGAGTAAAAGGAAAAATTGTATCCGCCAAAGAATATTATGAGTAATGAATTTTACGGTTTAAAGGAGAGTTTGTATGAACCCGATAGTAAGAGGAATATTGCTCATTTTGTTCGGTATAGCTATTGCTTTTTCGTTTATGTCGTTTTTTTCGGCAAAGGATGCGCCGAAGGAGGAAACAAAGACGGCTTTCGTTACAAGCGGTCAACTGTTAAACGGCAGTGATTTACTGCCAATAACGATGACAAGGGAAAAACAAGGATAGAAAACGGCGGTGTACGACCTGCAAACAGGTTTTGCACCGCCTTTTCATTTAGAAGGAGATGAAAATCATGCGAAGGTTTTTGGGATTAATGATGTTTATATGTTTGTTGTTTTCAGGAAATTGTTTTGCTATGCAGTTTTCCCAACCGATTGAAATAGGAGAAGCAGGTATTATGCAAGCAGGTGGAGGTGGTGTATACATTGATGGTGCTAATTATAACAGTGGAAAATTTTATACTAAATATAGAAAAGACAATACACGAGGTTATGAAAAAGGCATAGCACGTTTTGGCAACGGAAAAGATGCATTATATCTTCATTATAGCTATAGAGGATATTTAAAATTTGGCGGTCAAGATATAAATAATACAATAGAAGATAATATCCTTATTAGCACTATTTATAAAATCAAATCTAATGAAGGAATAACACTTTATCCAATATACAAAACCTACGGACCGGAATTTGATTATTCTATTATTGGCAGACGCGCTGACGGCAAGTTTGTAAAATATATTGATACAAGAGAAATAACAAAAAGATATTTCGGTTGGAATAGAGAAAGTGCTTCACCTGTAATGTATAGAAATTTATCTGTACAAAATGATACTTTAACTATGGAATATCAACATTATGGAAATAAACAGCGTATACAAGGAAAATTTTATTTTAAATGGGATGATAAAGCACAATGGTTTGGTATTGCACAAGGAAAGGAAGAAGTTGTAAGGAGCGGATATTAATGAAAAAGATATTTAGTGTTTTTATTCTTGCTGGAATAATGATGTTTTCAACAACATGTTTTGCTTCATTATTTGATGAAGTTTATTTTAATGGAAATAAAAATTATATTCATTTTGATGGTGGAATGGGAAGAATATGGTATGTAGTTGCCAATACTGTAAATGTTCAAAAATACAATCCTCCAGAATATATTATTGCTATTGATATTGTACAAGTAAATCCTGAAAATAACGCAATGAGTAGACACCAAACAAAACGATTTAAATATAATTATGATTTACAAAAAATGTATATTGAAATGTATAATCCAGAAAATAAAACATATTATTGGGAGTATATAAAAGACCCGCATGAAAGAGTAAAATATCATGTTGCCGATATACCTATGGGCGAATTAACTTTTGCTATAGCATATAATATGAGTTTTTATAAGGACGGACCTTTATCTTGGTATGCTAAAAGATATTTTGAAACTCTAAAATGAGGTGATTTTATATGCGGTGGATATTAGGCAGTTTGTTATTTGTGAGCATCTTCTTAATGATTTCAGCTACTGCATTAGCTTTTCCGAAAGATGAAAACGGTTATAAGGAATTTTATTTCGGAGAAGATGTTAATGATATTCTGTCTAAATATGAGGTGATATCTGTTAAAAATAATGATGATGGTTCAGTGGTTTATACGATTGAATATGAAGATAACAGTCTGGAACAATATGATATACTGGCTGTTCCTGATATACAGCTGGAATTTAAAGACGGCAAATTGTGCTCGATAAACAGATTTTTTATAGGAGCTTCGCTAAAACACGCGGCATTATCATTTTTGGAATTGGCAGGTGGGATAGAAAATAATTTTGGTAAAGTAAATGCGATTGAAAAATCTGAAGAAGACAAAACAGTTTATTATATCTGGCAGGGAGAACATTGTAATATTATTCTTGTAGTCGGTTTAAATCCGCTGGATATTCCTGAACCAGATGTTGAATTATATCGCATATTCTTTACAATTTGGCCGGTAGAATAATCATGATATATAAGAATTTGTGAGGTGGTGTTATGTTTAAATTAAAGATATGGATAATGACTTTCTGTTTATGTATATTATTTTCCGGCAGTGTTTTGGCTGCGGAATATAACGGCGAATATACTGTAGAATTGGGAAGTATCTGGCGGCTGGAACAGGACGCTCTGTATGATGTAGATGATTTTTCTATGGCGGAACTTGCCAATCCCGGTTTGAAATTCGTGAAAACGGGCGATGTAGTAGTCGGGGCATTTATACGTGAGAACGGTCAACTGTACAGATTGCAATTTCTAATTCACGTTGTGCCGCGCGGCCATGATTTATCTGTTTCTGACGATATTTCCTTGCGCAATTATGCACAATCTGTTTTGGAGTTGGTTAATCGAGAGAGAGAAAAAGCCGGCAAAAGACCGCTTGTCTTAAAGGATGATTTGTGTCAGATGGCGGATATCAGAGCGAAGGAATTAACTGTATTATTTTCGCATACGCGTCCTGACGGCAGAGACTGCTTCAGTATATTCGGCAGCAAACAGGGTAAGATATACGGCGGCGAGAATATAGCAGCCGGTTCGTCTACGCCGGAAGCTGTAGTAAATCAGTGGATGAGTTCTCTGGGACATCGCGAAAATATTCTAAATGGAAAGTATCGTTATTTGGGTGTAGGTTATGCTTATGATGGGAATAGTGAATATGCTCATTACTGGGTACAGCTGTTTGAAGGATAAAACTGTTTATAACGCGAATATTATTTGTAATAAATATTAATGAAAGGAGTTTTCCGTATGTTGAAGGACAAAATTAGAAAATCTGTCGGTATTTTGACTATGGCGTGTTTTCTGGCAACGCCAATCGGTTATGTAATAAGCACTAGCACGACGGAAGCAGCACCGCCTCCGCCGCCACCTAGACACAGAATGGCACCGCCGCCTCCGCCGCATCATAAAGCGCCCGGCTGGAAAAAGGCACCACCTCCGCCGCATCACAAAATTAAACCGGCACCGAAAAGACCGGCTCCGCCGCCACCTCCACCGCCGAGACATCGCAGATAAGAGAAAAACCTCTGACAAATATTGCTGTCAGAGGTTTTTCTTTAGAAGAAGCACGATTTGCCGATGAATTGCATAGTGAAAAAACATTATTTTTATTATGTTTATTATGCCTTATTTTTAAAGAAAGTAGGTTTATTTTTACTTTTGAATATGCTTTATTTTAGTCGATTGATTACAAAAAACGGTTGCAAAATGGTTACAAAAATAAAGCCGTACCCTTATGAAGTACGGCTCTTTTTTGTATTTCAGATTTTTCGATTTTTAACGTTTTAAATAGATTGTATAAAATAACTACCTGCCTACTACAAACTACTTAGCACAATGGTATCATCTTCTTTCGTTAAGAAATATCAAATGCTGTCAATTTTCTTTTCTAAAATATCCATGAGTTTGCCATCGGCACTATCCAAAAGTTCAAGATAAACCTGATTGCGGATTTTAACCCATTCGCTGTCTGTTTCAGAAATTTCTTTTTCTAGTTTTTTTCTTAATGCCTGTTTGCGTTCATCGAGCTTTGGTTTTACAAATAAGTTCAAAATTACGTTTAATAATTTTTTCATTGTACATATCTCCTAACATACTATATATAGTATAAAATCTTTTGGCCATAAAACTAAAAACTATATATAGTATATTATTCTGTTGTTTCTGTATCCGGTGCTAACATGTTTAAAACTTTTTCCAGTATCCAAATGCCGCCGCTAATCAGTACCGGAAGAAAAATCAAGTCGCGAAATTTCACCCAGCCTTTTTCATCCGCCGCCGAGTTTTTTAGTTCCGCAATGAACGCGGTGGCCACTTCTTTTACATATGGAAACGCGGTATTTTTAATCCAGCGCATAGCAACGTCTTTTACTTCGTTTGTTACGAAATCCTTAATGTTATTTAACACTTCGTTTTTAATTTCTTCTAAAGTCATAGTTTTTTATCTCCTTTTATAATAATTTTTCGTAGTCGGTTATGCCTCTGGAAATCGCAGCCGCAAAAGCACGCTGGCGCAGTTGTAGCTTATAAGCATCCTCCTCGTTTGAAATGAACGCCGTTTCTACAAGTACCGCCGGCATAGTCGTTTCCCGGAGCACACATAAATCTGGACGTTCTTTAACGCCACGGTCCACTGTGCCCAAAGAATTAACAATCTGCGACTGAATACATTTAGCCAGCAGTTCCGCCTTGCCGCCTGTGCTATAGATGAGCGTTTCTGTACCTTTTGCGGATGTGTTTTTAACTTTATTGCAGTGAATAGACACGAAAACATCTGCACCGGATGCGTTAGCGGTGCCGCAGACATTCGGCTTGCTCGGTGTTTCTCCATTTAAATTGTCCGACTGAATAAGCTGGCATGGGTAGCAAATACCGTCCATAATATTTTTAACTTCCTGCCCGATTGCCAGCGCGATATCAACTTCACGCAGACCGTTCGCGCATGCACCGGGGTCAAGGTCCATATCATGTCCCGGATTAATAAAAACGTTTAGCATTTACATACCTCCTATCTAAATCTTAATAATATCTTGATATCACGATTTTATTTGCTTAAATATCATGATATATTAAGATATTTTCTCTTAAAGCCTTGATTTATAAGGCTTTTTTTATTTGCCGGTTATTTGCAAACTCCTCGAATTCGACACGTTTAGGCAAATTAACTTAAATTTTAACTAAAATTAACTTAAATTAACTTAAATTTGCTTACTTAAGTCTAATATTTAGGTTGTTCATTCCTTGCTTTTTTAACATTTTGCTTAATGGATTTAATACAGTTTTTCTGTCTTTCTCTGAAATCCACAGAACACACCAGTGAAGCCATGAAATGGATTTAATACAGTTTTTCTGTCTTTCTGTATAGTTATTTCACGAAGTTCTTTTAGTTCAGATAGCCACTCATATAATAATTTATGTTCATATGCGCATTTGGAACAACCGTTTGATTTTTCTTTGCAGTGTTTAATTGCTTCATCTAATGTCATTTGTATTCTCCTACTGCCTTTACTAAAAAAAGTCAAGTTTTTATCATTTTTCCTATGTGGGAAAATAGCACCAATTTTTTATAATACAGCCGATAAAAAGCCGACAAAAAAACCGATAAAAAAGCCGAAAGCCTTCCAATTACCAACCGATAAAAATCCAGCAATAACAAGGGTTTGCAGGTTTTACTGTCCAAATAACCAACCGATTAGCAACCAATTACCAACCGTATTACAAAAAGCCGATATTTTGTAAAAAGTTCATACTCAAATTACAAAAACAGCCTATTTTGTAATTGACGTACTGGCGCCACCTCGTCAACATTAGCGGTTTTTCTTAAACTCGGTAAACTGCGCTAGCGTATCTTTTAGCTTCTGCGGTATCGGCAGTCCGCAATTAGCCGCGTTTTCTAAGATACTAAGTCCTTCACGCCCAATAAAAAAGAGCATAACAACGTCTTTAGCCATTGTCTGCCCTATCAGGTCAATTCGATATGTCGCCGATATCAGCAAAAGGATAACGACTTTTTTTAGTGCACCGGTACCGCACTTCCTGCTGTCCAGTTGCATATTCGGATTTATACATGCAGCACTTATTCCGGTTATATAATCAATCACCATTAAGATTAGCAGTGTTTCGAAGGTTTCCGAAAAAGCTCCGAATAAATGCTGCATTATCACACCCACAAGGGCAACACCTCCACCCACTATTGTCTCAAGTTTTGTAGGAACTAAGGAATTTATAAAAGTAATTGTTTGCTCATACATAGATACTCCTTTAAACTCCTATTAAAGGAGTGTGATTAATTTGAATAAAAGATTAAAATTACCGAATGGATTTGGCTCTACTACTAAGAAATCCGGCAATCGCCGTAAACCATTTGAAATAAGAAAATGGATTGACGGACGGCAGAAAGTTATTGGCTATGAAGCCAACTATGAAAGCGCGCTTGCTTTTCTTTGTGAGTACAATAAAAACCCGTTGTTGTTCTCCCCGTCTGAAATAACATTTTCCGAGTTATTTACTTTAGTTAAAGCCTATCTGTACCCACGCATTAAGCCGCATACCCAGCAAAGTTATACTGCCGCATATAACCATTTAAAACGGTTATACGATAAGCAATTTGCCAAAATCCGTATCGGAGATTTGCAAGCTGCTATCCGAGATATTCACGATACCGGCGCAGGTTACAGCACCCAGAAAAAGGCGCGGCAAGTTTTGCACCACATGTACAATTATGCGGTCAAGTATGAAATAATTCCACCGGAACGAGATATAAGCCGATATGTTGATATAGACAAAGATAAAAAAGTCTATAAGAAAACCATATTCAACACACGGCAGATTTATAAATTGTTTCGTGCTACTGATGAACACCGATATGCAAAAATGATTTTAATGCATATGATGTTAGGAACACGCCCCAGCGAATTTTTGAATATTGAACGGTCCGATATTAAAATCCGACAGCGATATTTAATAATTCGTGAAAGTAAGACGGAAGCCGGCAGAAATAGAATTATCCCGATACACAAGCAGACATTGCTGTTTTGGATAGAACTGTTAGCAGAAAACAATAAATACATTGCCACGGATAGTAGCGGTGCACGGCTTAATTACAGCCGTTTTCGTACTCGTTTTGATAGAACACTAGCGGACTTGAAAATAAAACGCCATACGCCCCACGAGTGCAGACATACATTAGCAAGTTTATTGAATAATGCGGATGCTAATCCGACCGCAATAAAAAGAATACTAGGACATGCCAGCAGTAGCATAACAGAAAAACATTACACGCATAAAGACCTGCACCAGCTTAAAAAGGCAATGGATTTAATAGTCTTTAAATACTAAATCCGGCACTAATGCGGCGTTAATATTTTTCCGTAAAATGTGCATATCCCTTTATTTTCTAAGGCGGAACACGGCACAAATACGGTAATATAATTTTTGGCATAATAAAAGCACCTCTTAACCCTTGTCGTTATTGGGATTAGCGGTGCTTTTTGCTTTTTCTGCCAATGCAATTTTTTCTGTTTGTATAATTTCCTTACGCTTGTAATCCGGACATTTTGGATTAGTGCAAAAGCCTTCTGCATCAAGTTTTCTTCCACAAAAAGTACAAAATTTAAGCATTATTTAATTCCTCCAGTTTTGTCGCATATTCATCTAATGTATTTTGTCGTTCCTGTTGTAATTCAGCAACATATTCAGTATCGCCGTTATTTTTTGCAATCTGAATTGCTTCATCGATTGCTTTAATGTTAGTTTCATACTCTGATTTAAGCGCGTTTGCCTGTTCCTCTAATGTAATTACCCTAGCAGGCGCAGAAATCGGCTTACCGGTCGCACTGTCGCGGATATAGCCTGTACCATTGTCGCCTTGTCCTTTGTTACCTACATAATACTGGTAATCTTCGTCGGATATCTCAATATATCCATCAGAAATCAGTTTTTCTTTACCGCCATAATTATTCAACATGGTAGACGGAACGGAAGCCTCACGCTCGCCGTTTTCGTTAAATTTACAAAAATATGTTATCAATTTTATCAATCCTTTCTTTTATTATGTATTCATTATTTACAGTGGGGAACAGCTACATGTGCTGGTAATAATTATGCGTTATTTTCTCTACCGATTGCCTTTAAAAATCTAGGGATAATAACTGCAACAGATGTTTTCAATGTAGATAATACCAGTGGTAATATAATTCAATCTTTGATTGGTATAGGATTAATCGGACTTTATCAAGCTAGAGCTAGAGGTCGCGGCATTAATGACGTCGGCGGAACAAGACCAGATTCAAATCCTACTTTTAATTGGTTTGCTATTGGATGCTAAACAGTGGGGAAGTATTGAGATACAGCCCGGAAATTTAACCGGTGAAAATACACTTGCCGTGGCATATACACAGTTTTATAGAGCAACAGCCACACATATAGCACTAGATGGGCATGATAGTTTCGGCGTAAACGTCGGAAATCTTACAAAACTGACGGTACGCAAAACTAATACAATTTCTGGTACGTTTACAATAGATTACTTAACTGCGGGCTTTTAAACAGTGGGGAAGTATTTTAAATATAAATCAAGAAAAAGATATTACTGTAACATTCGCAATAACTTTTACTAGTGTTTTTTCTGTATTAGCAAGCAGTTCATCGTCGAACTTTCCATCTAAGGTAGCTAACATAACAAACAAAAATTTTGTTACGGGATTATCAGACCCTGCAGAGACTGCTCACTCAATTAGATGGTATGCTTGTGGTAAGTAACAGTGGGGAAACGGTAGTGCAAATGTTGTTTTATCTTTACCTATTACTTTTACCAAACAGCCGTTTAGAGGTGTCGCGGTGGAGGGTCCCGGAGCTAGTTCTACAAGTAGCACAACAATACGAGATTTAACAACCAATACCATTTATTTAAACAATAATTATCCTGATACATCGTGTAGCTATATTGTTTTTGGTGTATAAACAGTGGGGAACATCAACTATTCCTTCTAACGCAAAATACGTATTACAAAACTTACCGATAACGTTTATTTCATTTTACAAAATAACTGGTTCTCACGCTGCTCGAACTGTTAATTATGCATTAGGTTTTAGTAAAATTTCTCTAAATTCTTTTGAAGTAGGGAAAGACGATGAAAATACAACCGGGACTCATACCGTAGACTGGTTTGCTATTGGATATTAACTTCCTATTACCAAAAAATAAATACCCATTCCGCTGCCTTGAGAAAAATGTACCGTACATCCTTGTAATGTTTCTGTTCCTTTTATAACACCAAAAAAATCGTAGGAATCACCTTTAGAACTATTATATGGAAAAGACATGATTACGGAAAAATTAGAGAAAGATATTGGATAAGTTATATCATAATCATCGCTCCCGCCTGTTATATTATTGTTAAATCCCCACTGTTCAGGTATTCGACAGTGGGGAAATAATGTGAGTATGCGAATAGATGCTACACCATACCAAGTACCTTTTAATATTACAATGCCCGGTTATCTTTGGAGTAATGCCACTATTAACAGCGGTGATATACCGGATATCGTAATAGTTCCATACATTCAAAACGCCAACGCCAATGGACTACAAATACTAATAGACTATGAAACAGGACATACTTATGTTCCAGGAACAAGCGTAACAAATGTTTTATGGATTGCCATTGGATATAATAATTTAAATACCTATAGCAATATAATGAGCAGCCCACGGTAATTTTATGGGTTTTTCTCCAGGCATTCCCAATCTTGCTCCTATTATTGTAGTATCAAGTCTATTTACTACAGTTGTACTTGAGCCTGCACCTCTATGTGTTGCTACGGCTATAAAAGGTGATTTAAAAGAAATGGCTAACGTCTTTGTTCCCGTAACATAATATGTTTGAACAATCGTAGAAACATTTACTATTCCCCACTGTAGAATTAGACCGCCAAACAGCTTACCAAGACTAATATAGCCGTTTTGTGCCATTAATCCGGTAATGCCTAATGCTGGCACGGTGAATGTGCTGCTACTCCATTGTACTTGTAAATTACCATCTAGCGCATTTATAAAATTCTTAACCCACGTTTGCACCCACTCGGAATTTACTATTTTTTTGCTGTTATCACCTGCATCTGGTGTCGGTATCGTAGAACCGGCAAAAAGACTAAGTAAACCATCCATTGTTCCACCTGTCAATGGCAAATAATTATTAGCAATATTATTTTGATTTGAGTTTAACTCCTGAGTTTTTAAATCCAGTCGTTTAAACAGCGCGTCAAACAGCTGATATGGCGGCGGCGTCTGTCCTAAATACCCCCATCCTTTCAAATAGTTTTCATCCGTCCACTCTTGAGTGGACGACGCGCCAGAAGCAAATATTTTATTATAATCTTGTGCCATAAAAAAACATCTCCTTTGTTAGAAAGCTGAAGCAAATGGAGCCTGTCCAAATCCTTTAGCATACATTTGACCTTCAAACCCAAATACATATCCTTCAAATTCAGACAAAAAAATTAAGCCTACTCCGGCAGGCTTAACGAATAATTCCATTTGTCCTAATAATAATTTTTCATTGTCTGTTAATTTTCTCCCGATACCGATATTTATTTTTGCGTTACCGGCATTCTGAATTAATATATTTTTAGTGTTAAATATATATTGCAAAGAACGCAAAGTATCATTTCCGTAAGCAAAAGTATTATTTTTAAATACCTTTGCCCATAAGAACATTCTGTATTCCGTATCAGATAACTTCATGCTTGCTAAATACGGTTCATCATAACTTTTAAACCTTGCTTGTCCAAAGCCTTTAGTGTTTAACTGCCCCTCGAAGCCAAAAAAGGACAGTGCTATTGTATTTGTAAGATTTCTATCTCTGCTTACAATTTGCCCGATACCATCTAGTTGCACGCCTTCACCAGTATCAATCCATCTTTTGTTTTGCAAATCATCAAGAGCAACATCTATTTCTGCCAACTCTTCAGATACGGCATAAAACATGGCTTTTAATATTTCAGTGTTAAAAAACTGTGCTAATAAATGTTTTATCATACGTTCATATCGGTCAATCATTTATTTGCACCTCAATTCTGGATAAATCAAACGAGGCTTTCTCCGTTGGTTTTATTATTATATTTTCTTGCTTATATTCTCCTGCCACCTCTCCGGTACATGCCGTTATACTAATAAATGCAATACCTTGTATATTGTTATATAATGTGCCTATAAATTTTTGTAAAATTACATCCTGCCCGACTGTTATATTGTTTGTCTGTTCTAAAATAAGCTCTCTTATTTCATTTATGTTATTGTTGCCCCATTCTGTTTCAGTGTCTTTTGTTATTTCTATTTTTAGCCATACTTTAACAGCAACTGGTCTAGCAAATTTTATTACGTGTGTTACACCTGCGCTGTCGCGCACACTTTTTTCTATTTCACCATTGAAATCTATGCCTCGACAGGAATATTGATATATTGTTTCAGCTATTTCCTGTTCGTCGCCACCTTCAACGATTACTTTTATGCTGTGCGGCAAAAGGCCGTCGCTGTCTATTGTGTCTGTATTATTTTCAGTAACTAAACAGGAAGTTACACCGTCAACACGTCTGTATACATTTGCCTGTATTGCTTCTATCATGTTGCTGGCTCTGGCGTATACGGACTGCGACCAGCGCTGTCTAAGCTCTGTATCTGTTTCAGCGTCTCTGCCTACTATATTTTTTATATTGCTTACGCTGTCCCAGCCGTTTATCGCCGTATTTATCGTGTCCACTGTGCCTATTCCCGGGTTTATGGAACCGTAAATATCACAGTAAAAACTTATTGGTGTGGAAACAGACTGTATTTTTAAATTGTTTACACTTATTTTCATGGTTTTTTCTTCATCTGCCGTAGATATTGTAAGAATGTTATTTGTTAAATCAAAATTTATGTCATTAAAAGAAAAACCGCTGTATAAAGTTGTCAAGACAGTGGAAATATCATCTTCCGATTTTGCAGTATAGTCCTGTGTTTGGCCATTAATTGTCAAGCTGTATGTTGTACCGGTTGTAATAGTATCTATAGTTATTTCAACCTTAGAAGCGTTATTTTTATCTATATATACATCATCATTATTTGTATAAGTATTGCTATCCTTATCCTGAATTTGACTGTTTGAAGGAATAAGCGTCTGGTCAGTTCCTGTACACAAGCAGATTATTTCCGTTCGTTCCGCTTCTATCGGTGTTATTGCCGTAAGTGCCGCGGCGTTGGTCAAAGATGTTCCCGTTGCCGTATTAGGATACATGGCATAATAGACATTTTCCGTCTGCTCCCAAATATCAGCAAGTTCGTAACCGATAATTCCGTACAGTTGCCCGAAAATAGAATTGGCACCGGATTGAATAGATATACCCAGTTTATCGCTTGTACGCTGTACCAGACTGTCTATTATTTCCGGCAGTCTTTTTCTTTTAAATCCTTCAGGACTTAATCCGTATTTAACCTCGTCCGCCATATCCTAACACCGCCCTTTCTGTAATTAGTCCATAATCGGTATCAATTTCAAAATCTACATACAGTTCACGAGTAACACGCCTGAAATCAAAATCTAGCGATACTATGCTTTTCACACCTTCAACACTCTGGATTTTTTCCGTTAAAATCTGCCGTATATGGCTCATGTTCGGATTTTTAACTAATACATATTCAAGATATGGAACGCCTTCCCGTGTATCTAAAAACCATTCACCGAACCAGAAACGAAGCGTTATAAGTACCTGCTGTGCCACCCGTTCAGCGTTATCAATTAAAATCAAGTCATTATTTTTTATAACTAAATCATTAGATGCTATATTGAGTGCTATATCATAAGCCAATAAATCACCTTCTTTACTGTGGCTGTCCCGTATTTCCACCACCGTTTTCGACGTTGCCGTGTGTGTGATGGACAAGACTTATACCGTTTACAGTCAAATCACCGCCGCCGAAATTAAAAGTAGTTCCGTCTGCCAGCGTGCCGCTAAATCCGCTACCGGTAAGTTGAACCATAGAACCGCCATTAAACAAACAGACGCTGCTCGAGTGTTCAATATTACTCTGCGTAGCATCTGTATATAATCCGGGAATACATAGTGCGTCATTCAGTGAGTGCGTGCGTATATCGTCGGAATTATTGTTTTGACTTATAAAGTTGTCTGTCTGTCGTTCGGCGAATATGAGTAAACAGCCGTCTCCTGTGCTTAACGGAAACGTACACCCTGCACTGCCACCCATGCCGATTGGAAACTGTACCGGCACATTATAAATAACAGGGTAGGCAAGTTCTCTATAATCCGCTGTCTGATACGTTCCGACCGGTTGGACGCTGGCTCTGTTTGTTGCCGGATTGTACTCAACAATTTTACCGGGCAATGCGGTATGTACATTGTTTATCTTATTATCAATCCAACCGCCGATTACATCTTTTATTTCATTATCCGTTTGCATAAGTCAGCCTTTCTATCAAATCAAATTCACTCGTCCAATCATTCCCCATGCTATCGCCGCTGTGTTTTACAGCTTCAACACGGAACCAGCCGGTAATAATTTCACTTTCAACTTTCACGGCATCACCCGGCAGAACAGACGGAGCTAATAATGTTTTTATCTTCCAGCCTGCTTGTTTTTCGGCGCGGTCTTTTTTCTCTTTGCGTTTTCTTTTACGTTTCGGCGTTTCCTTATCCGGCTTTGGATTGGATTTTATAATCCGTTCCGGTGAACCGATAAGCCCGCTGTCTTTGGCAAAAACTACACCTCTGTTTTGCAATATGCCTTCTTCTAAAATTATTTGCAGAACGCCGTTTTGAATGGACCATTTTACACCACTGCCATAACATATTTCAGACAATGCCTCAGCGCCGTTGCCGATAAAAGAATAACCGTTTGTAAATGTCCCGAATGTTGCTCCCTGTCCGTAAATTACGGCAAGTCCCATATTGCTGGCTATAGCGTTTATTATCGTATTTCCCGGTGTATTCGGCGGGAAAGACAGGCTTATTTCACAATCGCGGATAGCTGTCCCGCCGTCGGCAAGTCGAAACTCAGTTACAACGTCTTTACCGCTGTTTTTAGTATGAACCTGCAACGTATTGCCGACAAACATCTTTACTGGTCCCGTTGTTTTTTCATATCCTGCGTAAATTTCACATAGAATATCAGATAGCTCTAATGCCTTTCTTGTTTCATCACTAAGATTATAGATTTTCAATACAGATTTATTTGTTTCCTTAGTCAAATCCTTGTTGATATCGAATTCGATTTTTAAGCCGTTTCTGTTATCGATATTGGAAAAAGCATACCCAATACCGGGAAAAGCCACTTTATACTGCCGTTTCCAGTATTGCATTTAATTCACTCCCTGATACATAAACTAAACTTGCTTTACCGTTTATGAAATCATCTCTGCCGATATTTTGCATATCTGTCGTTACGGTGGCCACTATTTCGCCTTTTATGTCTAAATGTCGCTTATATTGGCTTAAGAGCGGAAAATTCGGCACGATACGAATACTTCGTACTATATCAGTGTTTTGACTGTCGCGTATATCCATGCTCCATCCTTTAAATACATCATTGTAAGCAAAATGCAGTTTATAAACGGTATTGTCAAGTGTGACCGACTGTACAAAATCATTAGCATCCGTCATACTTATCTGTATCATTTTTCACCCTCCTAATATTGCAGGGCGGAAATAATTGAAACGGCCGCCACGGTAGCAGTAATTTCCCTTCCTGTGCTGATATCGCCGTTAGCATTGTAATCCGCCTGTAAGCTGCTTATATTTACCGTTGCCGTATTAGCGACGGTTGTCATGCCCGTGCCGATATCTTTCTGTTCAGCGGTGCCGCCGTCTTTTTCGGTCTGCCCTGCTTTTCCTTGCGCGTCGTTGCTGGCGTACTCTTCCGGTACTTCTTCCGTCCGTTGTTCCACGACTACAACATGCTTAAAATTAAGCTCCATCTCATAGCAGATACCGGTTTGAACATTCCGCCTGAGTGGAGCCGTGAGCATTACCATATCGTCATAAATCGCGTCATGCAATGTAACTGTTACAGGGTCGGCTTTTTGATAAATCTGCATTAGGGCATTAGCTACATCACCAAGGCGGTTCACGTTCGGTGCGCCGCCAAAATGACTTAGAAAAGTAACGGGTGTCGGTGTGAATACCGCCGTTAATTTCAAAGATAGCGGTTTTCTTATTACATGGTCGGCTACAACAAAGCCGGTTTCAACGGGATTTTCAGTAACTTCACTTTCAAAGGTTACTTCGTATTCTTTCAGTACATCAATTTCTAATGTATCACCTATTTTGCAAGGTGTTGTTATCTGTCTGAGAAGTGAAGGCATAGTGCCGGACATTGAACCTTGCATATTGTTTAATAATCCATAATCCGCCATTTAATCACTCCTTACGGATAAAAATAACTTTGTCCTCGTATCGCTGTTGCCAACTGTTCTTCGGAATTTAGATTATACGTATTATTCTGCGTCATATTTGTATAAGCGTTGGATATGCCGCTGCCTATGCCGTCCAGTATGCTTCCTGCAAAACTTTTAAGGTTGTTAATACCGTCTATTGCCCATTGTATTTTATCCATTACCCATGTCTGTATAGCATTTGCGATTTCCTGTAAAATTCCTAACGCAAAAGAACCCAAATCAGCAAAGAAACTTTTAACGGAATTAATTGCATTACCAAAACCGGTTATAAGTGCGCCTGCCGCCTGAAAAGCACCTGCGATAAGATTTCCGAAAAACTGCGCGATACTTGCAAGTGCGCCGCTCAAACCCTGAGCTAGCCATGCAAAAAACATTGAAACAACTTCCAACGCCCACATAAAAGCAGCAGATAATCCTTCAGCAACTAAATCTTTCAAAATAACTAATTGCTCATAACACCATGAAACGGCTTCTATAACAAATCCTATAGCTCCGGCAACAGCAATAAAACCGGCATAGATAGACGTTAAAATAATCGCTCCTATGGTAACAATCAGTTGAGCAAATTCCTGATTTTCTTCTATAAAATCCGCTACCAGATTTATCACCCATGTAAACGCTTCGATTATCGTACCTAATAGACTGGCTAAAATACCAAATCCTTCAGCAACAAACGGAGTAAGTGAAATGAAAGCATTTTTTAATAATGGAAATAAATCGGATGCCAATCGGGAAATAGCTTGCCAAGCAGGTTCTATTGTCGGAGATATTCCGCTGAATATTTGTTTTATCGAATTACCGATTTCCAGAAAATCCGCAGTATCTAAGCTGTTTATTTCATCTACAAGAGGTTTAAACACACCTGCAATATCCATAATGACATCTTTCAATGCAGAAAAACCTTCGTATAGTGCAAATAAAACAGGATATTTATCTTGAAAGTTATCAAGCCATTCCTGACTGCCGTCATAACTGTCCATCAAAGTAAATAAATCATTTATTACACCGGAAATATACATAACATTATTGGATATAGCTTTGGCAATAAAGCTGAATACACCTGTTCCGCGTTCCAATCGCTGTGTAAATCTGTTCCAAAGATTTTCTATCTGCTGTAACGATTGACCGATAGTTGTCGGCATTTTAGCAAAATCAGCGTCCATAGCGTCGCCAGCAGCTAAAATAGCTCTCATGATATCTTCGGATTTCAGCTCACGCTGCGACCCCATTTCTTTCAGCTCGCCAATATCCTTGCCGAAGTATTCAGCGATTTTCTGCATTAGCGGTTGAGCATTTTCATTGAGTGAGTTCAGTTCATCACCCATAAGAAAGCCGCTGCCGAGTGCCTGGCCTAATTGTAGTATCGTGCTTTGAGCTTCAGCAGTACTCGCACCGCCAATCGTTAAAGATTTTGATACAATATCGGTTGCCCGCATGAAATCATCATTGTTAAAGCCGTATTTCTTCGTACCGTTGGCAATCTTAAAATACAGATTTCCCATTTCTTTCATGCCCTGTCGGTTCTGCTGTGATAAATCGTATAATCTATCTTCTATTCCGAAACGTTCTTCATCCGTCTTCGTTATCGTTCGCAGCCTACCGTCTAAGTTCATCATTTCATCAGCTGATTTTTGAATAGCCTGTGTAAAGGCAACAATCCTATCAACAGCAAAAGCTGCCACCAGAGCCTGACCGACCATTTTCGCACCGTTTGCTAAAGACTGCATACTGTTTTGCAGTCCTAAGATATTTGCTCTTGCACGTGAAGTATCGGCGTCTATTTTTAAAAATTTGCCGTTGGAGCTGTGCCAGCGTCCCAGTTTATCCTGGAATGCGCCCATTTCCTTCAGCTGTTTTTCGGTATACATAGCCTGCTTATCTGCCTGTCGCATTTTATCAATTAGATTTTGCATACCGTTTTTTACTTTATTCAATCCTTCCGACTGAAAACTGAACCTTGCAACCAATTCACGTACTTTCACCGTTTAACCCCCTTTCTTGCTTTAGTTTTCGGCATATTGGCATATTCGATATCAGATTTCATGTCCAGATATTGGGATATTCGGACAAGCTCCGCTATCGTTACATCTCCGTTTTTTACTTCCGTAAGCGATACCATGCCGCTATCTATAGCCCTGTATATAAACAAGGCATTTTGAAGTTCGTCCGTTATTTTACCCGGAACGGTAATTTTATCTCTCCGAATGCCTCGCGGACGCCAGACGGGAGACTGGAGAGCTTGGAAAAATCCAGGAAATTAATTTTAAATATTTCCACCATTAAGGCCAGCAGGTCAAAAGTTCTGCCGGTAAAAATTTCATTAATAAGCCCTTCATCCAGCTGAGTAAATGTTTTCGTCCCGTTGTTAGCTGTTACTTCAACTGCCACATAGTTTTTATCAAGAAGCAAGTTCATGGCTCTTTGCAGTTTGTCGCCGTCGAGGCCCGCCGCAATCTGATACAAGGCATCTGAAAAAACTGGTGCCAAAGATAACCAGTTATTCGTGTCCGCCTCCGGTGCTTTTTGCAGTCCTGTAAGTGCTCCGGCAAGTGCCGGCGTAATTATTTTCTGCAAATCGCCCAACACTTTAATCGCCTTAAATGGTGCAAATTGCCTGATACTGAATACATAGTCGCCTTGCTGAAATTTTGTAAACTTACCGCCGTCCCACATTAATTATTACCTCCGATAATCGGGGCTGTTACCTGCCC
This sequence comes from Megamonas hypermegale, assembly GCA_002314325.1. Lineage (GTDB taxonomy): Bacteria > Bacillota > Negativicutes > Selenomonadales > Selenomonadaceae > Megamonas > Megamonas hypermegale_A. Next base: position 32,968 of record DCFC01000013.1, on the reverse strand, counting down.
TGTGTATAATGTCCATTCTCTACTGTCGATACTTCTGCCGTAACTTGCCTCCGGCATATTAGCCACCCATGCCTGTTCAGCAGAAAATAGCGTCTGCCCGCTTAAATCTTTGATTAAAAGCGGCAGCAAGCCCGCACCTGTTGCCCTGTCTACGTTGTACATATTGGATAAATATGTGTTAGAGGTGGAACTTGTTGCAAGCGTGATTGTTACCTCATACGTCTGATTTGGGTCAATACTTCTGCCGACTTCACCGTCAGCACCTACATAAATCTGGGTACCGTCGCCATTCGGCGCGATGGTAATTACATCATCTTCGGAAAATCCGTGCAACTGTTCGGCCCCGAATATTACAAGTAAGTTTTTGGGATTATATGTTAAAACTCCGTCAGCCATTTATATACCTCCTTTATTCATTGATGAGATTTTCATACGTGAACGAACCTGTAATTTCCACAACATTAATAGCACCTGCTAAACGCGCTGTGAATTTCACATCTTCCAGCAATCTTTGAGCCTTTGTATTTGCCGGAATATTAGCAGCCAGCGGCATTTCTATGCTAAAACCTAAGTTTTCATTGTTGTCCTCGTCGTACTCCGTCGGTGCAATGCCGCCACGACGCTGACCGAGCAAAAGAGCCTGCCTAATTTGATTTTCGATTAAAGCGATACCGGCATCAGTATATGGTACCTTGTCAGAATTGATTAAAAGATTGAACACGTTGATTGTAATCTCTTCCTGAAGCCAGTCGCGGAAACGGATTACATCAATCCATTCATCACCGGCGACTTTGCCGTTTTGCGTAATGCTCTTATTGCGGAATGTTTCAAATGTATTGCCGTTCTTGCCAGATACTGCAAGATATTCCGTTTCTGTCAGAGTGTCGGCAGTTAAACCGGATAAAACTTTATTCGCCCAGTTTTCACCGCCTGGTTCAATAGCGAAACATCTTGCCATTATTCCCGCTTCAAGATATTCATTGTTAGCAAGTTCATGGTAAAAGGCAAAAGTGCGGTAATAATTTTTAGCTTTAAGCATAGACAACAGGTCCGTATCTGTTTCACTGTCTTTTGCTCCCTGTTCTGCCGTAGATGTGCCGAAAAGTTTTATTTGTGTTTCTACCCATTCAGCCATTGCCATAATATCGTCTTTATCTCTGCTTGCAAGAACAATGCCGTAAAAATCGCTGTCGCTGGCCATTATAGCACTCATGGTATCAGCTATTTCTTCTGTCGGTTCAGTAAGTTCAGCAGATAAATTACTGGATATTTTAATAGCAAAAGACTTACCGGATTTGGCAGTAAGTTGCAGTTTTTCACCGGATGCAGTAGCGGTTACGGCAGTATCACTTGCCATTAATGCTTGCAGACCTTCGATAATTTTTGTTGCCGTTGCACTTGTCTGACTGTTGTATTTATAGGCTTCTTCATCAACAGTGCCGTCAGTGTCTTTGCTGGATACAGTAATGGTATAATCCGTATTGTCTTTTACATTGTTTACACTTAAATTTACTTCTTCAACCTGTCTGCGACCTACTTTCACCTGTCTCGGCCGCGGCGTCTGGGAGAATGCCGCCGAAACAGCTTTATAAATAGGGTTGTCAGTAGAAAAACCATCATTTGTTAAATCGTTTATATTTGTATACGTAACGACACGATTTAAAGTATTGGCATGTGTGCCGACAACAAGCATGGTTGAAAAGCCTTCTTTACTAACTCCGTTAGTATTAAGGCTTATTTGTACATTAACAATTCTGTCTATATTAGCCATGTTTTCACTCCGTTTCTATATCAATCGGTAATTTACTTCCTGTATCGCCGTTTACTTTTACGCTTGCGATATAGCCTACATCATCAAGATATGTCGGTGTAAATCTAATAGTTATATCAACGCTGGCACGGGTCTGAAATGCCGTTTTATCCACCAGTTTCGAAATATCCTGCACCGCTTCGTGCTGAACTATAACGATACCTGCATTATCCAGCTGGCTCATCACCGTATGTTTATCTAAGCAGTTAAGCAGGTTATTCAACATTACGCAGGCATCTAAATCAGTGCCGATTTTAGTAAATATCTGTATTTCAAGCGTCAAATTATTATGCGCTATCAGTTTTTCTATACCGGGTTCACCACTGTTTATTATTTCTGTCGGTACTTCTTCCCGATACGCATAAAAACGCATTACGGCAAATGTATCTATAATCTGTGGCGCATTTTGATATGCGTATATTACTCGGTTTTTGGGTAATCCCAAAATTTCCGCTACAATATCATGTAAAATTTTTTTCTGTTCATGCGTCACATGTATCCACCTCTTGGGCATAGGCTTTATAGTGGCTTATTACGCCGCTTTGATAAGCATGGCAAGTAATAATTTTATATCTTCTGTCCATATATAAAAGCACGTCAGCATTTTGCGCCGGCGTGCCTTGTTTTTCTGGATACAGTCTTGTATCTGTATAAATTTTTACAGCGTTCACGGTTCGTATGCCCTGCGGGAAAACCTGATTATATTCATCCAGCGAAATTGGCTGAACGGAAGCCATTATTTTAAAACTTTCCGTTTCACCTTTCTGCCAAACGCCATTATCATCATATTCGCCGCCGCTCGTCCGCTGTATCGTGAATTTTCTTCTAAATCCCATTTATTTATCCTCAATAACATGACGTACACTCTGCCACATATGTCCTGTATCTATAAGTGGTTTATCACTGCCTTTTTTCTTAATCGTAGCTGGAGAAAGCGGCACATAATCGCCGTCTGTAATCTGTTCTTGTATCATGCCTGTAACAGATAGCCCGATTAAATCCAAAGCCCCTCGAACAGTAACGGAACCGTCCAATATTTTAAGAGCCAATCTATCGGACAAATTATTTATCTTGCGCTCGTTTTTATCTATAGCGGTTCGGATAAATGAACGTTCCGGAATTTTGCCGCCGGGGCTTCCGAACTCATGAAGACTGGCAACATATGCAAGGCTTTCTTTCCCATCAAATGTTTTATCGCCGTCTTGTATGCCTATTTTAACGGCTTTAGCATCTATTTTACGCATATTGCGCAAAATCTTTTTCCAGCCTAAATCTTTATCAACTACGGACATTTTCTCATCATTCCAATCGGCCGCAGCGCAGAACGCAGGGCGATAAACATTTTGCCGTAATATGTCTTATTTAAAAGGCTGTCTATTTCTGAATCAGAAGTATTTACGTTGCCATACTGCCGCTGCAAGTCGCCTTCTTTTTCCATTAAGACATCTCCGGCAATCAATGAGCTATCCGCTGCGCCTGCTTCGCTGTTGTTTGCAATATTAAACAATGTGAGCTGATGAGCTACAAGAAAACCAACGGCTTTATTGTAATGCTTGCCGAAATATTTTTTAGATACTAAATCAGCATATATACTAATAAAGCCTGTCAATTCGTTGTCGTTTATATCATCAAATTCGGGTGCTATTTTTCGTATTAATTCTAAAACTTCATCATACATAATTTAAACCATATTGGCTTTTTTGAGCCGTTTTTCAAGTTCCTGCTCTATATTTTGTGTTTCTATTTCCGCCGTCTTAGCGTCTAAGATAACAATAGAGCCAGATTTTAATTTTTCATCGAACACAGGATATTTTTTTCTTAATTCGTCAATATCCTGGATTTTTTGTGGAAATCCAGGTTTTAACTTGATATTGCCGACATTTACAATTTTAGGTTCTTTATTTTGTACTAATACGTATTTTGTAATAGCCATTAAGCACCCACCGCCTTTGTAAAGCAATATGGTCTGAATACCGTTACGCCGACAACTTTAGAGCGACACGGTACATTGAAAGATAAATTCTTTTCCTGTACCGGACGTTGGTCAAAACGGAGCGGAATTTCAAAACGTACATAATCCGGGTCGAATACGCCGGCGATAATATAATCTTTGGTGCCCGTACTGTCTGCGTTTTTAAGCTCGCCCACTTTGAGCCAACGTCTTACTTCTGGATAATTTTCCTTCAACATGCTTAATACCGTTTGTGTCGTCTGCCCGTTATCCGTTGTATACAAAGTAGTAGATAATGCGTTATACGGTCCCGGTGCAAATAAAACTGTATCCGCCTTTTCAGTGTCATCTGTATTGTCGGAAATACTTTCGATAATAGCGGCGACATCTTTATACATCTGTTCGGCTGTTTTATCGCTTAATTTGGTAGAGCTGGACGTGCCTGTTGCCGGTAAAGTATATTCACTAAGATTTGCATTGTCTAGAAATCCGATAATGCCGTTTTCGGCGTCACCTTTCCATGCAATACTGTTTAACTTAGTATCAATAGCACGTTTTACAGCGTTGCCTTTCATGGTTGTAAGCGGCAGATTTGCGAAAGCGGCATGTTCTAAATCGCTTACAGAATACTGATACGCTGCGCCCACTTCTTTTACCTTTACGCTTGTTTCCTGTGCCAGAATATCAACAAGCGGTAAATCATCAGCAGGATTAGCAATAATTTTAGCCATACCTACCATATCATAAATACGCTGCAACGCTGTTTCAGCTCCCGGAGAAATTTCCGTCTGTACCGGAAACACCGTAAACGCGTTTAATCTAGCATGAGTTACCTGTAAAACTCTCGCTCTGACCTGCGTAAGCATACGAGCCAGAAAAGCGGACTGCGTAGCGTCTAAACGTGTTAAAACTCGACTGATTGTATCAGCGTCTAATCTTTCAACTTTTTCAATATATGGATTTGTCATTATTTATCCTCCTTTAAGCTCCTGCTGTGTAAGTCCCCGTTATTGTAGCCGTACTCTGGTCATTAAGATGAGCCGTTCCAGATATAGTGTTTCCTGTAATATTAAGCTCAATAGATGTGATTTTAGCACCGGTATCACCCTTATCTCCTTTAGCACCTGCCGCTCCATCGGCACCTGCCGGACCTTGAGCACCTGTATCGCCCTTTTCACCTTGCGGGCCCTGCGGACCTTGAGCACCTGTATCGCCCTTTTCACCTTTTTCACCTTTAAGCGAATTAAAGAAATCTGTTTCCGTTTTGCTGGAATTACCTTCCTGCTCTCTCCAGAGTTCAAAAGCAGATTTGCCATCTGCTCCATCTTTCCCGTTGGTACCATCAGCACCTGCTGGACCGGGTGTCATGGTTCGAGTATCGGCATCATATATACCTTGCTCCATACGATTAATTTCATCAGCAGTAATTATGTCTCCAGTTTTCCAGTCTTTTTTTGTATAAGCCATATTTAAACCTCGTTTATTTAACTCTAGCTTCGCCAATTTCAGCACTACCTACAGCACTAGAAACTGGATTTATTACTCCCCCTGCATTACTGCCGTTGCTGGTGTTCTAAGTCTTACGACTGCCAGACCGTCTTTATCTGCACCCTTATAATAATAAGCATTAGATACGGCAGTACCCGTTTTTCCCCACGCGTAAGTGGAAGCCATTAAACAAGCAGCGTCGCCTGCCGTTACATCTTCACCTACTTTTACATAAATATCACCGCTTGTAACCACCGGAACGGTATAATTCTGCGGATAATATGGTTCAGACGATTCTTTATGATGGTGCATAACAACGCCAATTACTGTACCGGAGCCGGTGTATTTTTTTATCTGATTTTCATCTGTACCTTGAATTACAGCGTCGCCTGGTTCTAAGCCCGTTTCTTCTTCGACTGCATAGCTGTCAATTATTTTATTCGTGGCATCTGCAATCATTCCCGGAAAACCTTTGTCTAAATCTCTTGTATACCACTGAAAAGCCATTATTTCATACCTCCTAAATAAGCTTTTGCTTCTGCCTGTTTCATTTTTTCAGCAAGAGCAACATAATCCCATTCATCTTCATTTTGTTTCTGCTGCGAGCCAGCGCTGCCGGATTTGCCGTCGTTGATATCTTGTCTTACTTTACCAGCATTTTTATTAAAGTTTTTACTCTGTTCTTTGCAGATATCAAAAACGCCGTTGATGTACTCATCAGATTTGCCGTCAAGATTAAAGCTGTCGCCGTTTACTTTCTTAATAACAGCCATTTTAATATCTTTGTTGCTCATGGTATCGGCTTTGTCTAAATTATGCTGTTTAGCAATATTAAGCATTTCGACACGTTCCTTTACAGCACTGTCAAAATTAGCAGTTTTATTATTTTTCTCATCTGCTAAATCTTTTTCAAGTTTATTTGCTTTTGCTTCAAGTGCGTCATACTTGCCCTGTAATGCGTCAAAATTAGCTTTATTTTTTGCTTTATCAGCTCTTAATGTTTCAAGTTCAATTTTTACTTCTTCGGCAGCCTCATATTCTAATCCGTTATCAAGTCTTACTTTTGCCATGTGTTTTTTAGCCTCACTTTCAATTATTTGGTCACCATCCATATTAAGACGGGCGTTTCCTGCCCTGCCTTTCGGCACTATTGCTAAATGATTATATCTAATATTGCGCTGTACTGCGTCGTAATGTTTTCCGTCCGGAGTCGTGCCGGGTGTTTCATCTAGGTCTAAACTATAGCCGCAAGATAATTCCCTTGCCGCTGTCGGCAAAGAATAAATACTAACATCTGCCCGGATATTTTCACCGTCCTGCACTCCTTCCGATAATACAGTGCCAACTATAGGCAGTTTATCCGCATTTTTAGAATTAACCATTGCTTTGTGCCCTAAAGTAATCGGTTTTCCTCTAATGCTTTTCAAGCTGTCTGCGTTAAAAGCTTCCTCCGGCGGTCTGTATTCAATACGTTCACTGCCGTCAGCGTTTAAATATTTAAGCAAGCCGACACGCCCGATTATAGGTCTATCAATTATAAATCCCTCGTCTGTCTTAGTTGCTTCAATCTGATATGTGTCATATCTCTGCATTAAATCACCACCTTTCTAGGTATAAAAAAAGCAGCTTTTTTTAGCTGCTAAATTCTAACGCCTTGTATTTTTAAATTATCTAAATCAATAACAGGTACAGCGACACACCGGCAACGGATAGCCATTCCCGGATGACCGTCCAGCGGCGGACTGTCCCATCTGAATTTTTTACCGTTTCGTAGTCTATGAGCCGGTCGAACCCTGCTATCTCCGGCGGTCCGCCAAATATATTCCTGAATACCTGCCATTGTCTGCCGGTATTTTGTGAGTTGCCCGTTTAACTTCCCTATCTGGTCAACAGCAATAAGCTGCGCCCGTCTTTTACTTACTCCGGTAAGTTCCTGTATCTGTTTTGTAACCTGCGGCGTAAGCGTGCCGTTTTGCACGGCATCCGAAACTATATTTTCCAGCCTATCGAAATATTGGTTTTCAACACTTGTTATAAGGTTTATATTTTCCTTTACCCATAGTTCAGTCATTTCTTCAAGTTTCGGCTCGGATTGGAATACATCAACGCCTATTGCCGATTTAAGACTTTGGCGGAACTCATTCATATTGAAATTATTTACTGCGTCTATCATCTGCTGAATTTTTCGTTTCAAAAAATCCCTTGTAACCAGAATATAATAATTTTGCTTTATTTTGTTTACTATAGTGTCTAAAACGTCCCCTACTGCGTCCATGCGGTTTTTGTCGATAAAGTCCGTTATATCCTGCATATTTTCCTTAGTAATTTCATGAAGATTGTTCACCAATGCCGTAAGTTCTTTGGAATACTGCCTTTCATATGCCATAGGATAACGCCATTTTCTTTTCGGTATCTTAATCATACATCATCACCTGCCGGCAGAATATCCAGCGTTCTATCAAGTTTGAAGCCTTGTTCTTCCAGATAATTTCTCACCTCTATAGCGTCTAATGCTCCGATAGAAACAAGCGTATTTAATGCACTGACAGTTGTCTGTAATTTTTCTGCTTTTAATTTGGCGGTTTCAGCCTGTTCCTTTTCAGTTGGAATGTATAGCGGTTTAAAGTGTATATTCCAGCTTTCCGGCAGAGCGATATTATAGCATTTTGATAGCAAATAAATAAATCGGCTCAGTTTAGATTTTAATTTTCGGCGTTGAAGCCGCTGCACCATTGCATAATACTGCTGAAAATCCGCTTCACCCGTTGCATTTTCTCCGCCCGGAGAACGCCCGAATAATATAGTAACGGGAATTTCAGACACAGCTGAAAGCATTGTTTGCACTCTGTCCAGAATATCACTTACACCACTTAAAGAAACGCTTTTTATATCGAAACTGTCCCGGCTGTCTATGGCTAGAGTATTTAAGATATTTCTAACCATATCTATCATCTGTAAATATTTTCGGACCTGTTCCTCGCCGCCTTCGATTGACAGTTTACTTTCAAGTCCGTCTATGGAAATAACACCCTGTGCCATGCGTTCCATTATATCTATAGCGTATTTATTGCCGACATCATACTTTAAAACAAGGTCGTTAAACAGCTGTTCAAGTATCATACCGCCCCAGCCGTCCCGCTCATTCCTTATTATATTCGGAACGGTCAGACCGTCAAAAACAATCAGCCTGCTTGTATGGATTTCAAAACATGCTCCATTGGTTTCATCATTTATGATGTACGTTTCAGGCTTTCTGTAGCGGATATTATTTATATCGTTATTCCATGTCATCGGTAAAACTTCTTTGGCGGAATATATGCGGATTTCATCAATGGACTGTATACGGTTTTCATTAAGCGGCTCGGTTAAATCTTCAGTACCGTCCTGAAATATCGGAAACAGTACGGAACCGCCGTAAACTCTGTCCCAATACAAGGCAGTTGCAAATTTTGTTTCATATTCCAAATCTTCCAGCACGCTTTGCAGTTCATTGTTAGCCTTTTCATCAGCTTCTTTTATAAAAAATCCGTTCCTTAGAGCTTCATCACAGGGAACGGTTACAATTTTTCGGAATATGCCATTTTCTATATAGAGATTTTCCGACATTCTGGGCGTTATGAACTGTGTCCTTACTATGCCGGTATGTCTGCTCGGGTCGTAACGAAGCGTATTTAAGCCGTTTACTACGTTAAGCAGACCATCTGTTCTGTTCAAATTATCACCACCTACCTTATAAAAGAACTTCGAAGTTTCTAATTTTCGTCAAGGCATTGAACGCATCTGAACTTGCGTCTACCAAATCATCATGCAGACCGTCAGGGAAACTGGATAGCTCATTTGTATAAATCCTGTTCCAGTCGCCGCGAAGCAGTAGAACATTTCCCTGCTGCCACTGCGAAGCAAACGGTTCGGCGCGGTTTATCTTACTGCCGTTTACCCGTTCCGTCTGAACATTGAAGCCTGCCAGAAAACCTACATAAGACTGCGCCTGTTCTTTACCTGCCTGTCCAGGGTCCTGTGGAATGTGAATACTGTTACATCTGTAATTTATTCTATCCTGTATTGCTATGCTTCTAACTGCCTGTCTTACGCCCGCAGCATTTAAACAGCCAGTAAAAACGTCCAGCACGATAAACTGCCCGTTTCTAAGGCGTGCCATAAGTACACCAGCCGTTTTATCGGGACTTTTATTCTGTGGCGTTGCTTCTGTTGCCGCCAAATCCCACGCCCTGCATATGCCGATTATTTTATCCGGTACGACATTGACAATCGGTGCTTGATTTGCTTTAAAGTATAAGCCGCCTGCCGGTCTTATCTTCCAGTTGCCATTTAACAGCTGTTCTTTTGTAACTTCGTCCTGCGCTTTTAAGTTGGCCAGATACTCGCAGTTATTCTCAAGCAGTATTTTATTATCGTAGACGCTGGACGGAATGAAAGTAAAAGATTTCGGTTCAATACCGTATTTATCAAAAAGTTCATCGGGATTATCCGCCCAAATCGGCTCATCATTCATGATGATAAACCAGCGGATTATACCGCCACGCTCTTGAATTGCATAGCCCGTGTCTTGGTCAATATACCACTTTATAAAATCCGCCACCCAGCTATCCGGGTCAGGGTTGCACGTTGCCCTTATATACGGTTTTATGCCTGCCGTAGCGGAACGGTTACGGGTAAGCATATAAGTAAACTGTTTCCAGGAAAAATGCGTCAGTTCCTCAAATTCAATCAGAGGTATCTGCGCTCCTTGGTAATCGTAGACCGTCTTATCATACTGCAAATGGTTCATCACGATTTTTGCACCGCTAGGAAATCTGAAATATCTGTTTGGACTTCGTATATCCTTTGCTCCTAGTGCTGTATACATTTCAAGAGCCGTGTCCCACAATCCGCCCGGCGTTGTAATCTGTGGAGACGTTCGACGAAATATGATGCAGGAAAAATTTTTATTATTGATGTGCCTTAAAGGCTCAATCAGTGCGGCATACGTTTTGCCGCCTCCGGCCGCGCCGCCGTAAAAAACTATATCAGCATTAGATGATAAAAATTGTTCCTGTTTTCCCGGCTGCGGTCTAATAATCATCTTTATCCCTGCCGTTATCTGGTATATACACCTGAATTATTTGCTTATGTTCTACAGTGTCTACCGGCTCAATATTATCTTTCTGACCGAGCCACTGTTTGCCCAGCCAGATTGCCATGTTTGCGTTTTTCTGTGCTAATTGGAATTGCGCCCTTCTAAGCGATATTTTCCCTAAAGCCCGCTTTTGTCTGAATACTTCGGAGAAACTGAGCTTATACGTGTCTTTGCACCATCTATTCAATGTTTTATCCGACACGCCTAGTACAAGACAAATTTCCTCCTCTGTTGCCTGAATACTGCACATAGCTTCAAACTGTAATTGATTTATCTGTTTTTTTGGCCTACCACCTCGATTTGTCATGATATTCACCTCATTTTTATAAGTTGTAAGATAACCATTCCTAATCATCCGGGGGATATAGACCCCAGAACACTAAAATCTATTCTTAGACAAGCGGGCTTGAAATAAGCCTGCTTGGAAAGGAGTTTTATATATGAAACTTGTTTATCCTGCAATTTTTTATCCGCAAGAAGAACAATCAGGGTATACTGTAGAAGTTCCCGATTTGCCAGGATGCGTATCATGTGGCAGCGATATTGCTGAAGCTATAGCAATAGGAGCAGATGCCGCTTCGGGGTGGGTACTGGATGAAATAGAAGATAATAAACCTATTCCGAAAGCTAGCCACATTGAAAACATTCATCCTAAGGACGGCGGATTTGTAAGCCTGCTCGTTTTAGATATGGACAGTTATATTCAAAAATATGGAACAAAATCTGTACGGAAAAATTTAACTATTCCTGCATGGCTCAATACTCTCGCCGAAAAAAACAATCTAAATATTTCTAAAGTATTACAAGACGCTTTACTGCAACTGTATAAAAAACAAGCAATATAAGAAAGACCGCTTTTATGGCGGTCTTTTTTTGTACTAAAAAAGCCACCATCAAACTGACAGTGGCATAATTTCATGCTATAATATTTTCGTTGCTCATGTCTCCAATCCTGCAACGGAGAGGAGGTGTTTAACAATGAATTTGATGTTTTGCCTACACATAGTATAACACATTCACTCGATTTTGCAATAGAAAAGCCGCAGGTTATTCCTACGGCTCGTTTTTTTATTTACAAGTCTAATAATATCACAGGATGCGAGTAAACTTCCATAAACTTTCGTACACTTTAGTACACTTTCGCAAAGTATTTTTTTAAATTTCTCGCTACTATCTGTAATCCCTGCTTTTTTAGGCTATGAACCCATGTATTACTCATGCCCAATTTTTTAGCAATTTCATCCCATTCATATAACCCGATATAGCGGAAAATAAGTATTGTTTTAATCTTTTCATTCATATTCAAGCTCATCAAGAACTTCTTAACCTCTATACGTTTATTAAGCCAATCCGTCTTATATCTCTCCAGTTCCTGTTCTTCCGCTACCAAAACCGCAATAAAATCGCTTATATCATGCTCTTTACCGCCACTACTAGCGCCTTTTAATCTGGTGAAGGATTTTATTTCACCAGTTTCTTTCCCATTTTCATCTTTTACTTTTTCATATCCACGTTCATATCCGGATGTAATGTTTTGCGTATTTCTTAAATCCTGAAACATACATTCACATTGCAACATGGCTTGTTTCGCATTTTCTACTTGTCTTAACCACTCAATGGCTTTTTTGATATCCGTATTATTTTCTGGCATTATAAATCTCCTTTCGCTTAAAGACGCCTAAAAGGGCGGTAGTTTCCGCCCTTAAAATCAAATTTGTAAATTATATCCCAGTACTTTTAAAACAGCAATCAGATTACCGCTGTTGATATCATTGCGCCCGTTAATATAATTTCGCAATACACTCTTTTCGATATTAGCTCTATCCGCCAGCTCCGTCAGCAAAATTCCTTTCTCGTCCATCATCGCCTTTATATCTTCCCGCAATTTGTTCGCATACTTTGTATTCAGATTTCTGTAGTTTGCCATTTTATCCGCTCCTAACCGATTAAAAGCAGTCCCGCCGCCACAACGATAATCACCATACATACACTGCCGATAATCTCAGCGTCTTTCTTTTTGCGCTTTTTATACTCTTCCAATTCGTGCCGCGTTGGCATTCTCTTTATCACTTCAATATTTTTCATATTCAGTCCACCTTTTCATAAATGTATTTTATATATCCGCTGTATGGGCTTTTCACCGGCTCTTCATCGTAATAACCGCGGTCATTGTTTTTCTTAAAGCCGCTGTTGTATACATCATCTTCCGTCATGGCGTAATGGCCGCCGTGATTTTTTATGGCAATATGAATAAACTGCTGTGCCACTTGCACGAGGTCGAAACTCTCTGACATCAGATGAGCAAAATCCTCGCGGCCCATTATTCTTTTATCGGCTTTTCGACAGCAATCTGCATAAGCCTCCGCCCATTCCCTAAATTCACTCACTACTTTTGCGTGCTGCTGTTGCAGTGTTGCATTGTCGAATTTCCGGCACGCCGGCATACGGCGGAATTTAAATCTTTTCCTGCTCAATATCTTCACTACTTTCCATATATTTTTTATACATCTTGAAAAAATCTGCGGCAGTCATAATTACAACCCATTCCGATTTATTTTTGCGATGAGCAACAATCGGGATTTCATTTTTGTCTGCCGCTGCGCAATCTCTTTTCGACTGATTCAGCGCATCGTACAGCCGCAGACTTTCCGTCCGTTTGACCTCGATGTGAATGCCCGGTAGTCCTTCAACATCTCCCACTTGTCCCGTTTTGCCGCAATGTTGTGCCGTGCGATGAACGTTCATGTATCCGTGTTCTTGGCACAGATGAGCAAATTCAAGCTCACCTGCTGCCCCTTTTCTCCGTTGCATTTTCCCCATTATGCCGCCCTCTTATATTCAAGCACCATGCGTTTTAATATGGCAATATAACATTCGATTAAACGTTTATCTTCGCCGATTACATCAAGATTATTTATCTTAGCGATAACTTTCTTCGTAGCTCCGGCAAGGCGCAGACGTTCTTTTTTATTGTTTACCCGCAGTGTTAAATTACAGTTGAATTTCTGTTCTAATCTTTTATAACTTTCCTGCCATGCCGCACTAAAACGGTCCGTACTGTCGAGTACCGGAATGTATTTGGCTATCTGATTGATAAGCGGTCTTACATGTGTCCGCCAGTTGTCGTGGTTTATCGTCCCACAGTCATAAACAAGCTGCATCTTCTTTTCCATATTGCCGATGCGGTCATTTTGTACCCGTGTTACCATTTCGATATTTTTCATGCGCTTATCCTGTTCCACTAATGCTTCAATCGTTTTATTTATGCTTTGCCCGATTTGCTGAAGTGCTTCCAATGGATTTGTTTTTTGCATGGAGTAGGTGCCCGTCTTGCGAAGCGTCGGCAGGATTTCACCCGTTACCCAGTCCGTGAAATTTTCTGCTTCCTTTTTTCTGCTGGTAAATGCCAGCTTGTACATATTGCTTTCATTGATGAAAGTCGCCTGCTGTTCTCCACCATTCGTAAGGGTACGCATACTATGCACCCCCTTTTCAGATAATCTTCTTCTAGCTGTAGTATTATCTTTTATATCCAAAACTCTACATACATCAGCCAACATAAAATACGGTTCATCGTTAATCAGCGCTGTTCGAACTTGTCCGAAATGTTCGTTATTAAAAATCTGTAATTCGTTCATTTTTTATCAATCCTTTTCTTTGCTTCTTTTATCATTCCGTACAGCCTCATAAGCCATGTTTTTTTTCAACATTCTTCCTCTTTTAGGCTTCATTCTGGTGTGTATTTCTATTAACACTTTGCCAGCCATAAATACTTTTTCCATCTTAGACAACGGTCGTTTCGCCATAGATTTTCTTGTTTTTGTAATTGCCATGATTTCACTTTCCTAAAACATCTCTAAAACTTTCCAAAGTATCAGCCAAAGTATCAAAATGATGTTTTGGCTGATACTTTGGAGATACTTTAAAATTCTTCCATACTGTTTAAAACAGCTTTTAGTTCCTGCATTTCATCTGCCGTCAATGTTACACCCTTGCTAATTTTCGAGTAATCCGGCGCATAGCTGCGGATATCGTATTTCGGCATCTGGTTTCGCCACGAAACAACGTTCAATTCTTTCCGCCAGCCGTCATCATTTTCCGAAATTACTGCAATCGGTTTTACTATTATGAGATTATATTTTGAAATTGTTTTCATGATACTGCCTCCCATTTCTTTTTCTGCGCCAATCTGTCCAAATAGCCCTGCGCTTCACCCGGCGTTGTTCTCACCTTATTGGAACTGCTTTTATACTTATGATTGCCCAAACTCTTTGAACCGATTTCCTTTTTACATACGGCGTATTGGTTATCTCCTAAAAGTCCCGATACATAGTAAATATATTTTCCGTCCGTGTAGTTCATGTATTTGCCTGTTTTTCCCGCTATTACTTTCATAATAAATCCCGTCTTTCTCTTAGAATTAAACTATTAAGGCTCATTCCGCCGCTCATGCCGAGATTTGCCGTTTCGCGGTGATGTTTTTCCGGATGCTTCCAGTATTTTCGTTCATGCTCCACGCAACAAAACACCGTTCGTTTATCACTTATTGATTTAACCTGCACCAATTTTCCGCAGACACGGCAATAAAATTCTCTAATCGGCAACCCTTTATCATCATCTTCATGTTTCGGCGGATTTTTCCTGTAGTTTATCCTGTTCACTCTTTTTTTGCATTTTGTCGAGCAGTACATCTGCCTGTTGTTTTTCGGTTTAAACTCTTTTTTACATTCAGGATTGGCGCATATTTTTATCAACTTCAATCCCCGCCTTTTGTAAAAAATTCACAGCCCGCTTTCTTTGTTCAAGTGTTCCTGTCGGAATTAATTTAAATTCAAAATGCGAATTGTGTTTTTCATACTTCGGTAAAACTGCTATCAGTATTTTCGTCCTTTCATAAAACATATCCTGAAAAAACGGCAGTCTTACAAGTAAATCAAAACATTTAAAATCCGCCCTGTATTCAAGTTTTGTCAATTCTCTTTTTATACTCTCGTAAATCCTGCCGCCCTTCATGCTGTCCGCCATATTCATAAGCGCAACGTACAAACTGTTAATCTCAACCATTTCGGGATTAAGAGCGGCGAATCTGTCGTCAAGTTTACGGACGTATCGTGAATACCAGTACGATACATTTTCCGTTATCTCGATTGTTCCTTTTTCCTTCAGCCGGTCAAATTCACAATCGACTTTGTATCTGAAAAACGCCCTGTATTCAATCAGCGACGGCGGCTTTTTGTTTATCCGCAAAAAATCGTTCAGCAGTTTTTCCATAACGAAATGTACCGTTTTATCAGTCGGTCGTTTTAAAAATTTCTGCACCGATTTGAACTCAAAATATTTCTCTACCGCTTCATCCACCGTAAGCAGAGGATTTTTATATATTTTCACAACCTCGTCATTATAAAGCTGCGTTTTATTTTTCTTTTTCATATGCAGCTACGGCATCATAAAAATAATCAGCCTCTCCTTTTTTCAAATCCCGCATAATCTCGTTATGACCTTTCAGGGCCTCTTTTTCGGTGAAATATTTAACACCCCATATTCCCGTACCGCAAAATAAATAATCTTCTTTTTCACTTATGAAAATCAACGTTTCATACATTTTATCCAGCAAAAATACCGTCGATACCATGTAATACTTGCCTTTATAGGTGAATATAGTTCTTTTTTGAAAAAAATTATCTTTTATAACAATTCGGTTTTTACTCATCATTTATTCTCCTGTTTCAAATAATTTATCTAAATTTACAGGTTTTGCTTCGCCTATGCTCTGCTTGTATTCAATCACTTTTTTCAGTTTCTGTTTATCGTCCCAGTACGCCGTAATTGTACCGTAATGAATACCCGTTATTTCCGCCAATTCTATCCGTTTATCTCGTTCCGGATGTTCTTTCGGTACAAATACAGGAATTGGAATTTTAGCACGTTTGCGGTTTTGTTTTTCTACGGCTCTGCGGATTTTAATTACATACATTTTCTTTCTGCACTCATCACTGCAATAGCCTATTCTGTGATTGGTCGTGATAAACTCGCGCCCGCAGTATTTGCAGTGCTTAAAATGTTCAGCCATACAATCACCTTAATTCATCAAGATTTAAACCTTTACGCTTGGATTTTGCATTAAACACTATATAAAAGTTTGTCGATTTGAGCCTGTCGATAATCCTGCCGGAATATGTGTCCAGTAGTTCGTCTTTCGTCATGTTCGTGGTGATTATTACGGGCTTTTTGCGGTTGTAACGTTCTGTAATTATGCTGTTTACCTTTGGCAGCACCCACGGCGCTGATACATCTTCTCCGCCCAAATCATCAATCACGAGCAGCTTTGTTTCCCGCAGCCGCATTTCAAATCTGCCCCACTCTTCCAGACTTCGTGCCCGCATACTATAGAGATTGTCCATAATGGAGCACATCGGGATAAACAATCCGCTGCCGCCCTGCTCGATAAATTTTCTTAGCACACATACAGCAAGCGTTGTTTTCATAGTGCCGTAACTTCCGGAAAGGATTAGCCCTTTGCCCTCTGCCACGTATTTATCTATATTTTTTGCATAGCGGTATATCATCTCGGCATTTTCCCGAATATCATTATCTACGCTTATTGTCTGAAATGATACGTTTTTAAATCGTTCAAAGATACCAGCCTGCAAAAGCTCTTTATCTTTAATCCCAACCACTTGTTTCGTTAGCAAACTTTCTTTCGACATCTTCGATTGTTTCGACCTTACGCGATTTATATAAGCCACCACGTCCGGCTGGTTTTCCGCGTCGAACCACTGCGGCTTTTTCTGTTCTGCTTCCGTTTTCATCACCGCCTGTATTTTTCAATATTCCTTCGATATAAGCCAGTGAGCGCCGATTACGCATCACGGCTATTTCGATTGCTTCTTTTACTGTATCTGCTCCGTACTCTGATATGAGTTTCGATAGCTTATCCGTTTCCAGCGGAGAACAGCAGGATTTATTGCTTATCTCCCGCAGGTACAATTTGCAGATATTATCGAGAGGATTTTCCGCCGCTGTAGGTGCTACTATTTCTTTTGTATTTCCATTTGTATTTATATTGTTTTTATTATTATATTTATGTGGACGTTTGCGTCCTACCTCGGCGGACGTTTCCGTCCTACCCCTAGGACGCTCATGTCCTACCTCCCCGGACGCTGGTGTCCTACCCCTAGGACGTTTGCGTCCTACCTCATCAGATAATTTAGCTATCTGAATTACTCTAACATTGGTCTTTGTAACTGTTCTTGTTATATATCCCAATTTTTCCAAATCAGCTAAATTACTTCGTATCCTGCGTTCGGTTATACAAAGATGCTGGGCAAAATGAGAGCTGGAAGCAAAGCAACCGTCATTACCGGAGAGTGCCAATATTTCTGCGTATAGTAATTTTTGAAGTGGTGTCAAATCTTGAGCCATTAATATATCTGCCGGTACAAATACACCTGTAAATTCCTTCTTGTCGCCTTGCTCCAGTTCGCCCATTTTGCCACCTCATTTCAATTTGCCGTTGGTTGATTTTCTTTTTCCAAGATTTCTCCCGTTTCCATATCTACATTTTTAGGATTTTCGCTGTTTGTCGGTTCATCTTGAATATCTTCCATATCAATCGTCGTTTCATCGGCGATATCGGTCATATGTTCGGAGAGATTACTCTTAATCGTTTCATCAGTCGTTATATTTCTTACAAAATCCGTTTTAATCGGCGCATATTTGAGCAGTTGCTTGAGTACCGTCTTTTTCGCCATAGCGTCAAAATTTGTCGTCCACGGCGAATATTTACTGTTTGCCGACTGGCTGAATTTCTTTTTATACTCGTCGATATCCTCAACGCTCATAACTTCGAAGCCGTAGCCGCCGCTTTTAGTGTGATATACGCCGTAGTATAAAATGGCATCACCACGGTTTTTGAGTACCGGTTTATGCACCAGTTTCGGCGTAAGTCCGTATTCAAATTCAAACACATCATTTTCATAAACGACATGGGCCGCAATATCCGTGATTTCTCCGCTTCTATAGGCAAGGTCAATCAATCCTTTGTACCCAATCTGGAACTGTGCTTCAAGCGTGCCTTTGTTGCGATACGGAATTAAATATGCCTGCCCGAGCGGCGTATTCGGCTCAAGCCCGAGTTGTGCTGCCTGCATCATTGCCCCGAGAAAACTCATCGGCGTGCAATGCGCTAGCTGCGGATTATTAGAAACCGCCGTTAGTGCAATGCGCGTAAATCGTTCCGGTGTCATCACGCTCGGCAGTGCCTTTGCAATCTGGTCCTTATATGCCACAATCCAGCCTTTTATCGTTGTCGGTTTTTTCGCCGTCACTGCGTTATTCGTTTTTGCGAGTAATCCGCCTTTTGTACTTGCCATAATATCAATCTCCTTTTATTAACCTAATTTTTTTATCGAAAATCTGCGGGAAGGTGCTCCTTCTTTCAGATACTTTGCATAGATTTCCGGCTGTTCCTTTTTAAGCAGTTTGCTGTCGATACTTTGACGCGCTTTTACGGTAGTCCAATTCACTTCATAATTTCCTGCATAACCGTGCTCATTGTCGCCGAGAGCCGTTTTTAATTCATTTTGGTATCTTTGTATGGTTTGCTTTATTTCTTTTTCCTGTGCCTGTGCTGTTAAAAGTTTCGTTACCGTATCGAGTACATCTGAACCAAGTTCCACCGGCTCGATTTTGCCGCCTTTGAATTTTTCACTCAGTGCCTTGCCGCATGCCTCCGAGCCGTCAACCGGCGGTTCAATGCCGAGTGCCATATTTTCAAAGAAAGCCTGTTCCGCACTCATCAGCGCTTTAGCATCTTCTTCATTGAACTCGACTTTGCGGATTACATAATCGGAGCAGTTGTCAAAAAGGCAGGCGATATAGCAGTAATCCATTTCCATAACGGTCATATAATGCAGTATCTGACAGTAATAATTGTCCGGTATCTGTCCTTCCTGCCAGCGGTCTTTGGTAAAACCGCTGGATGTTTTGCATTCAAGGAAAGAATTTTCGCCCGTAATCATCCGGTCAAGCGTTGCACACGCCCACGGATATTTGTCATTCACCCATACGCCCGTTTTACGGAGCTTCTTGCCGGTATCAAGCGTAAATCTGTCGGCGACAATCTGCTCTGCGCGCTTGCCGAACCAAACGCGCATATTACCGGATAAATCTTCCGCCTGCTGTTTACCTGTCTTTTCCAGATAGAGCTGATACGGACTTTTCCACTTGCTAAAACCTGCAACCGAACCTGCATCACTACCGCCGATATATTTATTTCTCAGTGCAAGCCACGCTTTTTCATCATTCGCCATCTGAGCGGCGGTCATAATTGTCTTTATTGCCATTTAAAATCCCTCGTTTTCCATTACTGTTATTTTTAAACTAGCTTTCTTCAGCATAACCATATCAAAATATCCAAAATGGCAATCTTGAACAGGTATATTTAACAGTTCAGCTAGTTTTGCATATGCTCTTTTCCGTATTTTTCTTCTATTGGATTTGTTTTTCCAAAATTTATCAAATCTGTCATGGCACTCATGCTTTAACTTTCGCATTTTCCCGTCTGATAAAATACCAAATGCTTCACGCGGTCTAGGTTTGTGTGTGCCTACATATGCACCGCAATTAGTACATAAATAGCAGAACCCGCTTCCATAGAGCTTGCCGTATATATTGTCGTTGGTCGTATAAATAACTTTTCCGCCGCATAAATTGCATATTTTAGGATGTAAATCTATTGACATATTGCGTATTCCTTTTCTATAATCAAATCAAGTTTAATAATTTTGTTTATTCCGGTTGTCTTAGAGGCAGCCGGCTTTTTTTATGTTTGCCAAAATAACAGCCTGTCTTTTAATCACCGATTGCAAGAACGGTACAATTTCATTCGGCTTAAATATGCCTTTTCGCTGAATATATCCTTGTTTTGTCGGTACTAAATAAATTTTCATATTATTAAGCCTTCCTTTCTTCGCCCGGTTCTAATGCAAAATACTCATCCATATATGCGGAAAAATCCTCTGAAACGCAACTTATGCCTCGTTCGTCGATTATTTCACCGTCATCATTCATCCGAAACCAATCGCCGCCGCAGTTTTCCGCTTCATTTGGGTTGATGTCCTTTACATATACCCAGTTTCCCATTGCCATTAACGCTATTGCCGTTCTTTTGTTTGGTAATTTAATCATGTTTATCACCTTTCATTTTTCTTTTTTTTCATTATATTTTTTCCAATATTCAGCTTCTCCCCAATCTTCATTCCAGCGTCTGGAATTACAGCCTACGAAGAAAGCGCATACAATAAAACCCCACATACCGCCGAATATAAAAGCAGCTATATAACTAAGCATTATTTTTATTTCCCTTCTTTTTCGGTTTCGGATACAATCCTTTGTCGTAGCATGTGCGGTCATCGGCACATACGGGAACCGTCAGCCCGCAAATAAGACATAATTTCTGTGCTTCATATTCTTTTATACGTTTTCCGCACCGCCAACACCTCATGCTCAACACCTCTACCCTAACGACTTATACTGAAACCTTTCAACTCCCGTTCATATCTCAGAACGTCATCTTTGAAGAAAATCAACTTTTTGCCTTCACGTTTCATTTTGAGCTTTCCGGTATGTCCCATTTCTACAACCTGCCCATATCTAAGACCAAGATACTTGCCGACCTGCTTTGCCTGCATAAATCCTGCCGGTGACCAATAAACTTCACCATCTTTTTTGTCTGCAATAATCGCTTCAAGCTCTGCGATATATTTGTCTTTGGCTTTTAGCTGTGCATACATAGCTTCAAAAGCGTTCATGCCCTGCTTTTTCAGTGTTTCGCTGTCTAAATCGGCAAAAATCTTTTCTTCACTCGTCATCTATCTCACCTCTTTTCAATAGACAATTTTTCTGTTATAATGATTACAACATATACATCATCTAGCTGATTGGCTTTGTGCCAGTCAGCTTTTTCTTTTTATTAGAGAAAATTATTGCCAAACTGCTTTTTATCAACGGTATTAGACCGTTATTTTTTATTTTGTCGAATATACCTATTTCAGTATGGTCAATTCTGTTATCTCTACCTATCATAATTAAACTCGGCATTTCATTTTTCATACTTTCGATATTTACCAAGCTATCCAGTATATTTTCTGATAAACTTCGCTCATCAATAGCCGGTAAGAATAACCTTCCACAGGCGTTATCTCGTGTCCAACAATAAATAATAGCTGGATAATTATAAATTTCTGCCATTCTAACAGCCATTTCATCATCAACAGCAGTAGAGCCGTTTTCATATGCCGATAAACTACGTTCACTCACATTCAATAATCTTGCCGCTGCTATCTTTGATAGACCGGCTTTAATTCTGCCTTTTTTAGCAATAATATAGAAGTTATTCTGCATGTCATACCCTGCCTTTTCATAGTACAATAAACTAAAAATCAGGCAGCTTTCGGTTTATCTCTAATTTTTAAAAAGGCTCTTAGATAATGTTCTGCTTCATGCCTGGTATTAAAGAAAATAGAACATATTTTTTCATCATCTTCGATATGGACGTAAACCTTATTGTTTTGCTCGACAATATTTGCTTTAGTAATTTTAGGTCGATAGGCTTCAATCGTGCTGACCGGCTCTAAACTAACCATTGGCGCATTCGAAGCTTGCTTGACCGCATAAATAACAAGTTCTCGATTTGCCTTTATGCCTTTGGCAAAATTTATCGCTGCCCGCAGGTTGCTAAACTGTGCCGGATAATCTTTTATCGCAAAGTATTTTGTTGGTGGCTCTGTAGATTGCTCTTTCTTCATTGGCTGTTCATCAGCGTCATCAGATTTTTCTTCACCCATGTATATAATTTCTTTGGGTTCAGTATCTTCTACGCCTTCTAGCGTTATATCATATATCTCTTGAAAAGAAACAATATTGTAATCGCCTTTTTTGTAATCATCCACTGTAATTTCTCTATCAAGATTAATCACTTCAATTCGAGCACTGGCAAATTTTAATCCAGTGGCATATCTTTCGATATAAGCCATTGCCTTTTCGTATGTGTCCCATACTGTTACGGTGTTTTCCATTTCGTCCCATTCGTTACCATATTTGAAATAGAACCTTGTAACTTCGTAGTATTTATTGGATTTAAAACTTTTTGTTAACATATACATGCATCTCCTATTTTATTTTTTTTGCTCTTTTATAACGTAATCCGTTAGTTTGTCATCAAAAAAAATAGAGCATTTAACATTTAAATATTTTGCTATACGTTTCAATCTCTCAACATCTAGACGGCTCTCTCCGCTTTCTAAATATCTATAACCCTGTAAACTCATGCCTAAATGTTTAGCCACTGCTGTTTTAGTAACTCCTTTAGCTTCTCTGATGCGTGCAACGTTTTCGTACACAGTCATCTTATCACCTCTTTTCTGTAACGATTTACGTTATATTTATATTATAATAACGTAATGCGTTAATGTCAACAGTTTTTTATAAAAAATTCTCAAATTCCGTTATTAAACTAACAATTATTGTTAGTTTATGTTATCATACCTATAAGAGAGTTGGTGAATTATGGCATTAAAAGACAAAATAAAATCATTAAGAAAATCAAAAGGCTTAACACAAAGTCAATTAGGAAAACTAATTAATAAATCTAGTCAGGTTATTTCTAATTGGGAGCGTGGATATACTTCATCTATAAATCAAGATGATATAAAAAATTTAGCAAATGCTTTATCAGTTAGTGCTTCTGATTTGTTAGAAGATATTGATTTTACTAATGACAAGAAAGAGGTGGAAGAAAAGAAGCCCGCAGACCTTGAAAAATTTCTGAATCAGTCTGAAGTTATGTTCGATGGTGAAGTAATGAAACTTGATGAAGAAGACCGCCAAGAGATACGAAACGCGCTTGAGTTTATATTTTATAAAGCCAAGAAAAAAAAATAAACGCAAAGAGTAGGCGGTATAAATGTACAATTACAAGGTACGGGCGAGAAATCTGGTTAGAAAATGCGGTACAAGTAATCCGTTTGAAATAGCATGTTATATGAACATTGATGTACTACGATTGAAACTACCGGATAAAATACGCGGCTTTTTAGTAAGAGTGTTACGCAGAAAATTTATCGCACTCAATGCCAATCTGCCATACGAAGCACAAAAGATTGTCGTCTGCCATGAATTGGGACACGCAATCTTACATAAAGGATATGGATATTATCTACACGCAGATATGAGTTACTATGTACCAAGCCGCCGGGAAAAAGAAGCAAATCAGTTTGCTATTCATTTGCTTGCTTATTCCAGCGACTTAGACGCAAATTTAATCACTAAAGTGATTTCGGAGAAAGACCCTGACCCCAGGGAAGTTCACAGAATTTTAAGCACATTATTGTAAAAGAGGTTTTATATTATGAAATATTGTCCATATTGTAATAGAATGGTGAAACCTACAAAGAAAGTTGCATGGATACCATTTATAGTCTTATGCCTTTTAACAGGATTTATGTGGGCTTTTATTTATGCTATATATTATGCTTTTTTTAAGTCAAAACAATGCCCAATTTGTGGAGCTTATAAATTATGGGATAGCCCAGAAGGAAACGAACCAAGTTTAAATAAAAAAATAACAAATGCTTCTGTTGACTTAGTAAAAAAAGGCATAAATAAAATAAATAAGGATTAAAAAAATGAATACTTTTATTGGTTTGGTAACATTTTTTTCGTTTTTTGGTATTATAGGATGTTTCATTTATTTGATATTTATACGATTAAATTATGGTAAAGGTTCTATTACTACACAAAGAAAAATACCATTGATTTGTTGTATAGGTATTTTTATTGTTGGCTGTATTCTAATTGAACCAGCTGATACAAAAACACAACAGAAACAGCAAATAACGCAAGTTGAACAACAAACACCAATACAGGAAGAAAAGAAAGAAATTCCGCCGCAGGTGCAATCTGTAATGGATAGCACAAACGTGGATGAAGCAGAAGCTGAAAAGATAGTAAGTATTTTACAGCAATGCGGAGCAAATGATTTCACAATTACAAAATCCAGCAATAGCAACGAAACTTATGATATATCTACAAACGGCAAAATTCTAGCCTTGGCATTAGCTGGCAACGCAATCGGAAATGTTACGTATGACGGACAAGTATTGTACAACAGTAAAACAAATGCGGTTGAGCATACAATAAGTGATATAGATGCAAGCAGACAGAAAGCTGAAGAACAGTCTCGGCAACAAACAGCTATACAAAAACAAGAAGTAAAGCCTACTGTGCAATCTACCGGTACTGCGGTAAGAGATGAAACATACGTCGGCTCAGCACAAAGTAATAAATTTCATTATCCTGGTTGCAGAATGGCGAAAAAAATAAATGAAGGCAACTTAATAACCTTTAGCAGTCGTGAAGAAGCTGTTAATGCGGGATATATTCCATGCAAAGTGTGTCATCCATAATTTTATAAGGAGATGTTTATATGTTTAAAAGTACAAGAAAACAAACTGCCGTTATTTTATTAACTTTAGTTACTTTACTTATCACTATGTCAACTGTTTTAGCTAGCACATATGTTGGCTCTGCTAAATCAGATAAATTTCATTATCCTGGATGTAGATATGTAAGACAGATCTATGATGAAAACAAAATTTACTTTAGTAGTAGAGATGAAGCTTTGAATGCAGGTTACATTCCTTGTAAAGTATGTCGTCCATGATTAATATAATCTATGCAATTTTCGTAATAGGCTCGTTCATCGGCACGATAGGCTCACTAATCGCACTGCCGTTTGCCTTTATAAAGAAGAAAAAGAAGCAACCTTTTGTATTGGCATTTCTACTTAATTTATTTGTTTTAATCGTGTCATGCTTGGCATATAAACCGAGTTAAAATAAAAAGAAAGGACTAGAAAATATCTAGTCCTTTAAAAATTACTTAACCGAAACAAATTCAAATTTTATTATTTCACTTTTGTTTCTACAGGTTCGAGTGGAACAATAGCAAGTGTTTTACCTAAGGCACCCAAAACTTTTAAAACAGTTTCAATTTGCGGTATCGTTTTTCCTTTTTCCATTCTTGCAATAACCGGTTGTTTTACTCCAGACAGCTCTTCGAGTTTCTTCTGGCTTATTCCTTTTTCCTCTCTTGCCTTAATCATTTCACCTATCAGGGCAACACGTAAATCGCTTGCCCTGATTTCATCCTGTGTGAAAACTTCTTTTTCAAAATCGTCCCAACTTGTTCCAATAGCTGTATTTACCCTTTTCATAATCTCATAATCTCCTTACTTGAATGCACACTACCTCATTTTAAAATATTTAATCTATATTCAAACCTCTTTTCTGCAAGTCGGCATATTCTTTTTGTGCCTGTTTTATTTCTCTCTTAGGCGTTTTCTGAGTTTTCTTCATAAATTGGTGCAGTAGAACAAAGCTGTTGTTTATCCAAGCTACAAAAAATATTCTGTCCCTCAAAGGTCTAAGCTCCCATATGTCGCCTTCAATATGCTTAACATATGGTTCACCGGCACGTGTTCCATAGATACGCAAAATCTTTACATAATCTCTGATTTTATTTAGCTTTATTCTGCTATCTTTATCTTTTTTCTTCACTAATTCGTTTAAATAATCACGGACAGGTTCTTCGCCTTGTTCGTTTCTATAAAAAAGAACATTGTACTTTATTTCATCAGGCACATTATTCGCCTCCATATTTTATTTTTAATAACCTATAAGTTATTACATTTATATAATAACCTAAAAGTTATCAAAAGTCAATAACTTTTAAAGTATTAAACAGAAATATCCTAAATATATTAGCACCAAATAAGTTCAGTTTTACTTTAACCTTAACATTGGTTGTATTTGAATGTTTTATGAACAAATTTAAAGATTGCAGGTGATACTATGGCAACACAAGGGAAAATCTTAGTTTACAAAAGAGAAGCCAAAAAAGGTGTAACATATACCTATCGTATCGAAGCCGGTCGTGACCCGATTACCGGAAAGCGAAAACAGGTTACTAAAAGTGGTTTTAAATCCGCTAAAGAGGCACGTGCCGCCGCGCAGCCGATTTTGAACAAGTTGCTTTTAGGTGAAAATATTATTCAATCCGATATTACATTTGGCGAGTTTGTAGAAGAATGGTTTGACAGTTATAAATTGAATATAAAGTTACCCACACAAGTTCGATATCGATATACTATCGGAACGTTTAACAAATTTTTCCGTTACAAAAAAATGAAGGATATTACGCTATATCAGTATCAGCAGTTTATAGATGAATATGCCAAAGATAAACAATATTTAACTGTTACGAATATGCACCAAATAATAAGAAAAATATTTTCATATGCCGTTAAATATAATGTAATTCGTTCAAATCCTACAATATCAGTTGTATTACCTTCTATACCGCCAAAAAGAAAAGAAGTATCACAGCTTTATTTGACAAAAGAAGAGTTACGGGATTTCTTGGATTACGTTAAAAATTACAGTGAATATTACAAGAAGAGTTATAAGACGGCATATGTTTATCCTATGTGTGCCACTTTGGCTTATACAGGAATGCGTGTCGGTGAAGCATGTGCTTTGATATGGCAAGATATTGATTTTGATAATAAAACCATAAGTATTAATTCTAGTATGTATGCGGAAAGCTATAATAACTATAAACGGCAGTCAACGCCGAAAAATGAAAGTAGCATACGAAAAATAATAGTAGGAGATACGCTTATTTCAATATTGAAGAAATGGAAAAAAGTGCAGTTGGAAACAAGAATAAAATACGGGACACAAAACAAGAGAGACAAAGAAGATTATGTATTTAGTAAGTATTGTAAACCAAAAGATTATGAGTTGCCTGTAATTCCGAATGCAATATCCGCAGTGTTCCGTGTAATAGATAATCATAAAATTTTTAAAAAGCATTTACATGCGCATCTTTTTCGTCACACACATGTAAGTCTGCTTGCTGAAGTCGGTGTACCGTTAGAAGTTATACAGGAACGACTGGGACATAGTGATGATGAAACAACTAGAAAAATCTATCTGCATATAACAGATAAAACAAAAAAAGATGCCGCTCAGATTTTTGAACAGTACATCCAAAAATAGAAGCGGCAGCAAAAATGGTTACAAAATGGTAACAAATATTATATTGATGTTATAGAAACCTTAATAAATAAGCATATTTTAAAAGAAGCACGATTTGCCGATGAATTCGCGCAGGATAGAGTTATTCGGGATATCGTCTTCGTTTTGAATGTCGTCAAAATAATCGAGAAAATCGAGCAATCGTTTGGAAACATTGTATTCCGGAAGCGTAGCGTCGATTTTGGTTAATAGCGGTTTGGCGTATTTTTTCAAAACGCTCAGTTCGTAGATAAGCGCCGAATTGAACATGACGTCGGCATTTTCCTGATAAGGGAAGATGTTTTTATTTTCACCGGCGCGCACTTCGCTCCACTGGCGGATTGTCTTCAGAGGATGAGAGCCGCGGAACTGATTGTCGCGGACAATGCGGCGGATAAGGCGGGCGGCGGTCGTCGGTATGCGGTTGTGTCCGTCGATGGCCAGCTGCGTGAGCGCACTGATGTATATTTTGTATTTCATGTTGTTCGGGATGTCTTTTGTCAGTTCATCGTTGAGACCGTGAATGCCTTCAATGATAATCGGCTGGTTCTTTTCCACCTGCACGATATGATTTTTCCATTCGCGGTAGCCGGTGGTGAAGTTGTATACGGGGATTTCCACCGCTTCGCCGTTTAAAAGTGCGAGCATATGCTTGTTGAACAAATCCAAATCAAGCGCGTACAGTGATTCAAAATCGTATTCGCCATGCTCATTCTTCGGTGTCAGCTCACGGTCGAGAAAATAATCATCGAGAGAAATGGATGTAGGATTAAGCCCGTTGACGAGCAGCTGAATGCGCAGTCTTTGGGCGAAGGTCGTCTTGCCGGAAGATGACGGTCCGGCAATCAGTATCAGGCGCAGATGCTGGGTGTCTTCTACAATATGGTCGGCAATCTGAGCGATTTTCTTTTCGTGCAGCGCTTCGGATATGCGGATTATATCGCCGCTTTTATTTTCTTTGATATAGTCGTTCAAATTTGTTACGTAATTGCATTTCAGAATATCCGCCCAGCGGTCGGCTTCCGATAAAATCATGGAGAGTTTGCGCTGTTTCATCATTGGCGGGACTTCATTCGGATTGCTTTTTAGCGGCGTGCGCAAAATAAGACCGGGACTGTAAAAATCGAGGGCGAATTTATCGAGCAGTTCCGTATTGTAAAGCATAGGCCCGTACAGATAATCGTAATAGCCTGAGCAATAGTACAGGCTTACAATATCCTGTTTGAGCGACTCTATCAATTTTGATTTTTCAATCTGCTGCGATTCCCGAAATAGAGCGACAGCGTCTTCGCGCGGTAGAGAAACTTTGAAGATATCTTTTTTCTTTTCGATAAATTCACGCATTTTCTCTTCTATGCGGACAACATCCTCCGCCGTCAAATCGCCTTTCGGCAGAAGCTCGCAGTAAACGCCGTTATTGACGGAATGTTCAACGACGACTTCCTTGTCGGGATAAAGCAGATTTACGGAAGCCATCATGATGAATAAAACGCTGCGCTGATAGGCAAGGCGGCCGTCTTCTTGCGTCATGTCGATAAATTCAATCTGTGAAGCCGGTGTTATGTCCGTTTGCAGGTCGCGCAGAAGGTTGTCGATTTTGGCGGCCGTTATTAATGACGTGCGGTTTTGCTGTTCTTTTTGCGCCATTTCTATCAGTGGATATTTTTTAGGGCTGAACACAAAAATCCCTCCTTAAATGGAATAATATTGTTATGTATGATTTTATTATAGCAAATAAAAAGCCGAATGAGATACATCATTCGGCTTAATTTTGTATTTATTTTACAATCCGAGAACAAAACACATTAAGTAATAAACGAGAGCACCCACAAGAGCTGTACACGGAATGGTAAGCACCCACGCCATGAGCATCTGCTGCGCCGTACCCCAGCGTACCGCGCCGATACGTTTGGCACTGCCGACACCCATGATGGAGCCGGATACGACATGCGTCGTACTTACCGGCAGAGACAGAAGCGTCGCGGAGAAAATAACGACGGACGAGTTGAAATCGGCCGCAAAACCGCTGATTGGCTGCAATTTGAAGATTTTACCGCCGACTGTCTTGATGATTTTCCAACCGCCGATAGCCGTACCGCACGCCATAGCCGTTGCAGCCAGAATTTTTACATAGTACGGAACTTCAAACACGTCGATGTAGCCGCCGCTTAAAAGTGCCAGCGTGATGATACCCATTGATTTCTGTGCGTCGTTGGAACCGTGCGAGAATGCCATTGTCGCAGCCGTTATAATCTGCATACGCTTGAATTTATTATTAAGCGATGAAGGCCGGTATTTTCCGAAAAAGAAATAGAAAATATTCATCACGATAAAACCGAAGGCAATGGCGATTATCGGCGATAAGATGAGTGAAAGCACGATTTTGCCGATGCCCCAGAAATTGAGACCGATAGCGCCGGTGGAAACGAGCACAGCACCGATAATGCCGCCGACGAGCGCGTGAGAGGAGCTGCTCGGCATGGCAATCCACCAGGTGAACAGGTTCCAGACGATAGCGCCGACAAGGGCGGCTATAATGATATGTTCGTCAATATGGCTGGCCGATTTTACGATATCGCCGCCGATGGTCTTAGCAACGCCGGTACTGTACATGGCACCGAAGAAATTCAGAAAAGCTGCCATGATGATGGCTGTGCGCGGTTTTAGGGCTCTGGTCGACACGGAAGTGGCGATGGCGTTTGCCGTATCGTGGAAACCGTTTATAAAGTCGAATACCAGCGCCAGAATAATTACCGTTATAATGAGAAATTGTAACTCATGCATACTTCATTACCACGCCTCTCAATAAATCGGACAGTTTTTCGCAATGGTCGAGCGTATCTTCCATAGCGCCGAGTACATCCTTCCATTTTATGAGTTCGATTGGGTCTTTGATATTTTCGAATAAGTAAGCGATTTCATTGCGGTAAATACGGTCGCCTTCGCTTTCAAATTTGCTGATTTTATAAGTACATTCCAAAAGCTCGTGTTCATGTTTGCTTACTTCATGCATCATGGAGAAGGCTTTTACGATTTCCGTTGTGGATTTTATAAGTAAATCTGCCAGTGCTACAGCCGTTTTACTCGTACCTTTTAAATGATACATCATAGCGCGCTGAAGCGTTCCCTGCAGTAAATCAACGCCGTCATCAAGTCCGGTAGCAAGAGCGTAGATATCTTCGCGGTCGATAGGAGTGATGAATGTTTTGTTCAATTTGTCGATTATCTGGTCATTGATATCGTCCGCGTTATGCTCGATTTTCGTAATGTCCAGAAAACCGGCGTCAGCTTCGTTATTGCCCGACATAACCTTATGGATTAAAAGAGCGCTGTCATGAAAATAATTGGCACTTGTCAGAAACAAGTCGTAAAATTCCGTATCCTTTTTTTTGAAAAAACTGAGCATGCGTTTGCGTTACTGTATCTGTTTCCTAATTAATTCAATCGAAAACAATTTCTCTGTTCATGGTATCCATTAATTTTTAATGCTATTAATGTTTGATGCAATACTCCCAGAGCTTAAAATCCCGGCTTTTCCGGTACATATTACCTTGAAATCAAAGTAATACCAGTAACTAAAATCCTTTCTTATATATTCATCAAAAATAACGGCACCATCGACTTGTCAATATATAAAATCTATGTAAATTTTTTGTGAAGATGAATTTTACATTAATTCCCAAAATGTACACAAAAATATACAGCTGATAAGTCGTCAGTGCAGCTGCTGAATATTATTATAGCATAATAAAAAAAAATAGGCGATATGTTATCGCCTATTAATCATGTGAAATATTTGTAAAATCTATGTTAAATATTCAAGAAATCGCTCACGCTGCGCTGCATATTCTGTTTTTCGCAGACTTTGTCGTGCAAAACGGCAGCCGTTTTTAATTTGGCAAGTCCCTGCGGAATTGGGTCGCGGTTGATTTGCGCCAGTTCATTCAGCAGAGCAAATTCGTCTTTGCCTGCGATATCTTTGCTGAGAGCAGTCAATACGCTGTCGTTGAATTTGTATGGGCTTGCTGTGGATAAAACGACCATAGGATGAGTTTCGCCCGTTTTTGCCGTATAATCCTGCGCCACCTGCCATGCTACGGCCGTATGCGTATCGGCAACATATCCGTCTTTTTCATATACGGCCTTAATGCAGTCCATAGTGTCCGTATCGCTCAGATAACCAGCGGAGAATGTTTCCTGAATGGCTTTCAGAGTAGCTTCGTCTACAGTGTATTTTCCTTCCTGCTGCAGCTGTTTCATCCAGCCGCTTACTTTTTCCGTATCGTTCGTCATGTGATAGAGCAGTCGTTCCAGATTGCTGGAAATCAGAATATCCATGGAAGGGGAAATCGTTTTGAAAAATTCGCGGTTTTTATCGTAAGTGCCTGTCGTTAAAAAGTCGGTCAATACGTTGTTGGCATTGGAAGCGCAGATTAGACGGTTTACCGGCAGACCCATACATTTAGCATAGAAACCGGCGAGAATATCGCCGAAGTTGCCGGTCGGCACGGTGAAATTGACTTTATCGCCTAAAGCGATTTTGCCCATATTGATTAAATCGGCATAAGAGCTGAAATAATATACAATCTGCGGCAGAAGGCGTCCCCAGTTAATCGAATTGGCGGAAGAAAGCTGGAAGCCTTTTTGCGCGAGCAGCTGGTTATACGATGTATCGTTGAAAATCTGTTTTACGCCGCTTTGCGCATCGTCGAAATTGCCCTTTACGGCAACGACGGCAACGTTGTTTCCTTCCTGTGTGAGCATTTGCAGACGCTGGATTTTGCTTACGCCTTCCTGCGGATAAAATACGATGATTTTTGTCTGCGGTACGTCCTTAAAGCCGTCGAGCGCCGCTTTGCCCGTGTCGCCGGAAGTCGCTACAAGGATGACAAGTTCGTTTTTGTCGCCGAGTTTTTTGAGCGAAGTGGAAATAAACTGCGGCAGAAGCTGCAGCGCCATATCTTTGAAAGCGCTCGTCGGTCCGTGCCACAGTTCCAGCAGGTAATTATTGCCTTCAATCTGAACGGTAGGCACGACTTTGTCCGTGTCGAATTTATTATGACCGTAGGCGTTTTCCACGCAGCTGTCTATTTCCTGCGCCGTAAAATCGATTAAATATAATGAAAGAATTTTTTTTGCCCGTTCCTGATATGATAAATTGAGCAGAGATTGAATAAAATCTTTATCTATGGACGGAATAGCCTGTGGCACGAAAAGACCGCCGTCTGTCGCCAGACCTTTGATGATGGCGCGCGCTGCACTTACCGGACAGCCGCCGCCGCGGGTGCTTATATAATTCATAAAATTACTCCTTTCTAATATGTTCATTTTTCTTTTGAAAAGCAAAAGAAAATGAATTAAAAAAGTGCCGTTCGGCACAATATACGATAAAGAGAATTAATTTCTTAATTTATTCTTATATTGCGCCGGGCAATTTTTCTTTG
>DCFC01000012.1:31273-42615 GCA_002314325.1 Megamonas hypermegale | reverse complement strand
GTATGTTTTCCTGCTTCAGTTGCAGCATTATTTGCCACATCTGATACAGTTTTCAACTGGTCTTCAGTAGCTGCCTGTCCAGAAACATACTCTGTTCCATTCCATTCTTTGTTTGTCAAGCTATTAATTGTTCCAGTTCCATTTGTATTAACTGTTACAGTTCCGGCTTGAACATATCCAGTTGCAGTTACATTACCATTATTTCCGTCTAAATGAACATTAGCACCGTCAGCACTGCCCAATGTTACATCATCATTTAAGTTAACAGTATAATCTAACTGACCATCTGTTTCTGTCTTTATTACATTAATATTCTTACCGGTTTCTTTAATTGTCGTATGTTTTTCTGCTTCATCAAATACAGTCTTTAATTGACCTTCTGTTGCTGCACGGTTTGCAACAATACTGTCAGGATTTTCCGGTGTCCATGTTGTATTAGATAATCCCGTAATGGTATTATTTCTGTCTGTATTAATTTTAACATTACCTGTTGTTACTGAACCGGCTGTTACTGCTCCGTCAATTTCGGCATTGCCTGTAGTTTCGATATTACCTTTATCATCTACATGCAGACCTTCCTCGTCATTCGTGCCGCCTACCCACAATCCGTCTTTATTCAGTGTATTATAAGTACCTTTACCGTTATTTACATAAAAACCTTCTTCATTCGTTACAACATGATTTTTTGCCGGAACAACTTTTGTACTGTTTTCATCCAGTACATCATCAGTATATACTGCCTTTGTTCCGTCTTCATTTGTAGTAACGAAAGCACCGAGTTTGTCACCGACATTATACAGATTTTCTTCCGCTACAGTCGCCGAAGTGCCGTCTTCAAATATAATCGTATAGCTTCCGTCTTCATTCTGTACGGCTTCCATAAAAAAATCATTTAAATTATTACCATCAACAGTTATCACACCTTCACCATTTTGCAGTTGATAGCTGTCTGCCGCTGATGCTGTATACGGCATAAATAGCAATGAACCGCCAATCATAAGAGCGGCAGCCAAAGTCCGCAGTGAACCTCCCACTGAGATGTGTTCCGATTTACTGCTCTGTTTGCCGTTACTATGTGCTAATTCGGATACAACAACATACTGATTTTTAACTTTACTCCATATAACCTTGTAAATTCGGTTCATGTCTAATCCTCCTTATAAGTAAGAATTTATATCGTTCTAACTTAGGAGTGTTATCCATATGCAATATCTTATTAATCATCTATTATAAATCAATTCTATGTATAAACTGTATATAACTGCTACCACTTTTGCTGCTTTATATTCCATATGATTACAACTAAGTTCTTTTCAAATTCATGTTTCAACCAAACAAAAATTACCTAAGTTATAAACGTATGTAAAATTCCTTTTTTCTCAGCTTGTGAAAATAATTTCATGTATTTTATTTTCTAAACAATAGTTTACCCACCCCGAAATAAAGAAAGTAAACTACGTTTATATTACATTTCTTATTGACCCCCTTATCCTCAATCACAAGCCTATCATGCTTTATATGCACTCATTATATATAAAAAATTTTAATAATGCAAATATTTTTACGCTAAATCTAGGGGGGTCGATAGAGCTATTCTTACAGTCTGTAAGCATAAAATTTTTTTCAGCGCGCAAAAAAAGCCCTCGCAGATTTCATATCTACAAGGGCTTTTCGTATCTCATACATGCGTGCGGCGGGCAAAGTCGCTGAAGCGGAATTTGTCCGGCCGGTGGCGTGAGATGGTGTACTGAAACAGTGTCGTATCTTCCAGAAATACGAACGACGCTATATTCACCACCATATCATAATTTTTCAAATCGAGCAGCTGTCTGTCTTTAACGGATATCGACTGACACGTTATCTCTTTTTTGGCATAGCCGATTTTCAACTGCATGTCGTTTTCAATATATTCGTAGAGCGAATTTTGCGCTATCGCTTTGTCCATATGCGGTACAATATCGGCATTTAATATATCCGTATCGAAAATAACGGCTTCACCGTTGATTTTGCGGACGCGCTCGATATACCAGACTTTCGTAGAGCTGCTTTCCAACAAAAGCAATTTCTTCATCTCCTCGTCCGGCTCAATACATTCACAGCAGTTCACAATCGTTTCCACTTCGCCCGGCATCGTGTCCGCCAGTTCCTTGAAGCTGATAAGCCCCGATACGGGGAAGTTGAACCGCGTTATATCGAGCACAATCGAGCCTTTGCCCTGCGATTTTTGAATATAGCCGTTCTGCGACAGCATGAGCAGCGCTTTTCGGACCGTATCGCGCGAAGCTTTGTAATAATCTCTGAGATAAAATTCGCTCGGCAGCAGTTCACCCGCTTTTATCTTGTGCGTTTCAATCATATTGAGCAAATCCTGATAAATCGCTTCGTACTTCTTCATAATCAATCCTCCTTCGCCTTTTTCGTCTTATCATCAAGCGGTTTTTCCGCCAGTATTTTCAACGCTTTCGTTACAACCTGCAACAGTCGCGGTTTGTTGAGCTTCGTGATTTTTATCTGAATGCTGTTTAATCCCGGCAGCATTTTCATCAGTACGCCGAACTGCGCTTTCAGCTTAATTATATTTTCCGGCTTAATGTTCGGCTCGTCCGTCATGGTGAATTCCACGAAATCCGTTTTTTCCGTAACGGATTTTATGCCCAGTTCACGCGCATAATTTTTGATGCGGGCAATCTGCATGAGTTTTTTCACCGGCTCGGTCATCTCGCCGAAACGGTCGACAAGTTCCTCTTCCAGATGAACGGCGTGTTCTTCGTTGCGGATTGCGGCAATGCGCTGATATACCTCGATTTTGTTCGTCGCGTCGCTGATATAGCCGCCGTCGAGATACGCATCCGTTTTGAGCTCAATGACCGGTTCGACAATTTCTTTCGGCGGCTGACCCGTTTTAATCGTTTCGACAGCTTCTTCCAACAGGCGGCAATACATTTCAAAGCCGACGCTCGATATATGGCCGTGCTGCTGTGCGCCGAGAAGGTCGCCTGCGCCGCGGATTTCCAGGTCGCGCATGGCAATTTTGAAACCAGAGCCGAGTTCGGCGAATTCTTTTATCGCCTGCAGTCTTTTTTCCGCCGTTTCGGACAGAATTTTATCTTTCTGGTAGATGAAATAGGCAAATGCCATCTGTTTGGAACGGCCGACGCGCCCGCGCATCTGATACAGCTGCGACAGACCGAAATTATCCGCGTTAAAAATGATTATCGTATTGGCATTCGGCACATCGAGCCCGTTTTCGATAATACTCGTGGCGATAAGCATATCGTATTTGCCTTCGTAGAAATTGAGCATGGCGCGCTCTAATTCCTCTTCCGTCATCTGCCCGTGCGCTACGCCTATTCTTATATCCGGCAGCATGGAGGATAGGTGCAGATACATCTTGCCGATACTTTCAATGCGGTTGTAGATGAAATACACCTGCCCGCCGCGGCGCACTTCGCGTTTTATGGCATCGCGGATAATCACGTCATTGTTTTCGATTACGTACGTCTGCACCGGGAAGCGCTCCTGCGGCGGCGTCTCGATTATGCTCATATCGCGCGCGCCGACCAGCGACATATGCAGTGTGCGCGGTATCGGCGTAGCGCTCAGGGACAGTACGTCGATATTTTTGCTGATACGTTTAATCTTTTCTTTCTGTTTTACGCCGAAGCGTTGTTCTTCATCGACAATCAAAAGACCTAAATCCTTAAATTTCACCTTTTTATCATTGAGAATGGCATGCGTACCGATTAATACGTCAACCTGCCCCATGGCCAAATCCTCCAGCGTCTTTTTCTGCTCTTTCGGGCTGTTGAAGCGGCAGATAATGCCCACATTCGGTCCGAAGCCTTTAAAGCGGTTTGTGAACGTCTTATAGTGCTGCTGCACGAGCACCGTCGTCGGCACGAGTACGGCGACCTGTTTGCCGCTCATCACGGCTTTGAACGCGGCGCGGATGGCGACTTCCGTCTTGCCGAAGCCTACATCGCCGCAGAGCAGTCTGTCCATTGGTACGGGCTTTTCCATGTCAGCCTTTATCTCCCGAATGGCTCTCAGCTGGTCAGGTGTCTCTTCATACGGGAACGCATCTTCAAACTCCTTCTGCCACGGCGTATCGGGCGCGAAGGCGAAACCTTTGCCGTTTTTGCGCTGCGCATACAGATTTATCAGGTCTTTGGCGATATTTTCCACGGAAGCCTTCGCTTTCGCTTTGGCTTTTTTCCATGCCGTACTGTTCATCTTGGAAAGATGCGGCACTTCTCCTTCTGAACCGATGTATTTCTGAATTAGATGCACCTGGTCAGTCGGTACGAACAGTTTATCCGTGCCGCTGTATTTTATATGTAAATAATCCCGGTGCACATTGCCGATAGTAAGCGTTTCCACGCCGAGATATTTACCGATGCCGTGATTTACGTGAACGACGTAATCGCCGATATTAATATCGCGAAAATGGGCTATTTTACCTTCAGCGCTTTTTGCCGACTGACGCGGTTTCAGTTTTTTCTTCTGCCGGCCGAGGATATCCTTTTCGGAAATAACGACGAGATGCGACTGCGGAAATTCAAAACCGTTGAGCACCGAGCCGACAACAAATGTTACCATTTTGTCCGACAGCTGCGTCGGATTTTCGCTGCGCGATACAGGAATGTTATTTTGCTGCAGAATATCCTGCAAGTAATTTATTTTCTCTCTATCGCCCAGACAGATTAAAATGCGGCTTTTCTGCTCCAGCCAGTTTTTCAGCTCCTCGCACAGAAGGTGCATCTGCCGCTGAAACGGCGCCGTCGATTTCACCGCCACGCTGACAAGATTTTGCGGCTGTGTATCCGGTATGCGCTGCATCATGAGCGATATGAACAGCAAATTATGCTTTTTCGCGGCGTTTAAAATATCGTTCCAGTCGTATACCAAATCCTTGATTTCCGGATTTTCCTTGATATTGGCCATTACGGCTTCTTTTAAATGCAGTGGCTCATCCAGAATTACCGTGCAGTTTTCGCGCAGATAAGACAAAAACAGCGCCGGTGTGCCGGAAGAATCCGTACGCATGAGCGGCAAAATGTCGCATTTAGCGATATTTTTAACGGAACGCTGCGTATTTATATCAAATTCGCGGATGGATTCCACTTCATTGTCGAAAAACTCTATGCGCAGCGGCAGTTCCAGATTGATGGGATAAACGTCGACAATGCCGCCGCGCGCGCTGAACTGACCGAGCTGCTCCACTTTGTCCGTGTGTTCGTAGCCGAGCGATACCAATTCTTCTAAAAGTTTGCCATAATTATATTCTTTCGTAATTTCCAGCTGAATGCTGGAATTTTCAAAATCCTGACGCGACATGTCCTTCTGCATCGCCGCCTGCGCCGAAACGAGAATGATGTTTTTCTCCTGCCGCGCCAGCTGTCCCAGTACCTGCATACGGCGCGCCTTCAGCTCCATGCTTTTGGCACTTGCCGCCACATTCACCACGTCAAGCGCCGGCAGTTCCAGAATTTCCGTATCATCGAGCAGCGACGACAAATCGCTCGTCCAGTCCTCGATATTTTCTCTGCCGTGCGTGATGATTATCGTCGTTTTCGGGTCATTTTTGTAACACGCCGCCACAATGGCATGCTTTTGCGAGCCGGACACGCCGTAAATATAGTTCTGTCCGTCCTTTTGCCCGAAATATTCATAAATATCACTTAAAATAGGCTCTTTCGCTAATGCGGGAAAAAGTATATTCATATTTACAAAACCTCTCCTAAACCTCTCACTGTATGTCAAAAAGGGGACTGCACAAAATGAGTACAGTCCCTGATTTTTTATTTTAGTTTATCTGTTGAGCCGATTGATTTCCTCCGGCAGTATAATAGTTTATATTTAGTAAGGTTAAGTGCCCACATCGAACGAATATAAACTATTATACTGCCGGCTGCAGGCTTAATGCCTTACCGGCACAACAGATTTTAATTTATGATTATTTGCCCAGACTTAAAGCAGCTTTCACGAATTCACGGAACAGCGGCTGCGGTCTGTTCGGACGGGATTTGAGCTCCGGATGGAACTGCGAAGCTACAAACCAAGGATGGTTCGGCACTTCCACGATTTCCACGAGGCCGTTATCCGGGCATACACCTGCAACAACAAGACCGGCATCAGTGAGTGCCTGTTTGAATTCGTTGTTGAATTCGAAACGGTGGCGATGACGTTCGTGAATGAGTTCGCTGCCGTATGCTTCATACGTTTTCGTGCCCGGCGTAACCTGGCAAGGATAAGAACCGAGACGCATCGTGCCGCCTTTGTCCACAACTTCAAGCTGCGAAGACATCAGCGCGATTACCGGATGAGTCGTATCGGAGCTGAATTCCGTGCTGTGCGCATCTTCCATGCCGCATACGTGGCGGGCAAATTCGATTACGGCGCACTGCATGCCGAGGCACAGACCGAGGAACGGAATGTTGTTTTCACGGGCATATCTTATCGCGGAGATTTTGCCTTCCACACCGCGGTCGCCGAAGCCGCCCGGAACGAGGATACCTTTGCAACCGGCGAAAACATCGGCTAAATCCACATCGTCGCCTTCGAGCTGTTCGGAGTTGACCCATTTGATTTTCACTTCAGTGGAGTTGGCAATGCCTGCATGGTGCAGAGCTTCCGTTACGGAGATGTACGCATCCGGCAGTTCCACGTATTTGCCGACAACGGCGATTTTAACTTTTGTTTCCGGATTTTTAATGCGGTGAACCATGCGTTCCCAATCTTCCATATGCGCCGGACGGTAGTCAAGCTGCAGTTTTTCCAGAACGATTTTATCAAGGCCTTCTTTTTGCATCATCAAAGGCACTTCATAAATCGTGGAAGCCGTCATATTCTGAATAACGGCGTTAGCGTCAACGTCGCAGAACAGCGCCAGTTTTTCTTTCATGTCTTCCGACAGTTTCTGTTCCGTACGGCAAACGAGGATATCCGGCTGAATACCGATACTGCGCAGTTCTTTTACGCTGTGCTGCGTCGGTTTCGTTTTCAGTTCGCCCGCTGCGGAAATGTACGGAATTAACGTTACATGAATGTATAAAACGTCGTTTTTGCTTACTTCTTTTTTTACCTGACGGATAGCTTCGAGGAACGGCAGGCTTTCAATATCGCCGACCGTGCCGCCGATTTCCGTGATGACAACATCGGCGTCATCGTGTGCGCCGACAGCATATACGCGCTGTTTGATTTCGTTGGTGATATGCGGGATTACCTGCACCGTTTTGCCGAGATAATCGCCGCGGCGTTCTTTATTTAATACGGACCAGTAAATTTTACCAGTTGTTACGTTGGAATTTCTTGTAAGGTTGATATCAATAAAACGTTCATAATGTCCAAGGTCGAGGTCCGTTTCCGCACCGTCCTCCGTTACGAAAACTTCCCCGTGCTGATACGGGCTCATTGTTCCCGGGTCAATATTGATGTACGGGTCAAATTTCTGAATAGTTACTTTGATACCGCGGCTTTTCAGCAATCGGCCCAGAGATGCCGCCGTGATGCCTTTACCTAAAGAAGAAACTACACCGCCAGTAACAAAAATATATTTTGCCATTAAAAAATCCTCCTCTAAAAATATAAACGTTTATTCCTTATCAATATCTTCCTGAATGCCTTCTAATAATTTAGTACGGCGTCTGCTGGATAATGCCTTGCTCTTGCTCGAACCGCTCGAAGTGGATACAACCGTGCTGCGTTTCGTTTCCGGCGGGTTCCATTCCGTCAGTCCCCACATACCGTCGCCCGTGTACTGAAAACGGCTGTCCATGTTGATGAGCGTATATACTTCCGAAATAGCCGCCGACAGGGACTGCACCGGTTTGCATTTTTTTTCAATTACTTCCATTATGAGGTCTTTATAAAAAATAGGTTTATTGGCTAAAGTTAAAATATAATATGCCACATCTGTTTCCGAACTGTGCATAAAATCCATCGAAAATTCCTCCTTGCATTTTATTCCTGCAAAATTTCCCTGCAAAACATTACATTTTTTCCGGTGCGCTTACGCCCAAAATGCCGAGACCATGCGCCAGCACGTATTTTGTCGCCATGCACAGTGCCAGACGTGCCTGCGCCAGTTTGTCATCAACGCCGAGAATACGGCATTTATTGTAGAAACTGTGGAACGTCGACGCCAAATCATGCACATAACCGGCAATACGGTGCGGTGCTTTGTTTTTAGCGGCAAGCGCGATTTCATCAGGATAAGATAATAACTTTTTAATTAAAGCAATTTCTGCTTCATCTGTCAAGAGGGATAAATCCGGATTTTCCTTTATTTCTATACCGGCCTCTTTCATCTGACGGAAAATGCTGCAAATACGCGCATGAGCATACTGTACGTAATAAACCGGATTTTCATTGGACTGCGATTTTGCCAAATCCAAATCAAAATCGAGCTGACTGTCGAGCGAGCGCATGATGAAGAAGAAACGGGCAGCATCGGCGCCTACTTCCTCAATCAGTTCGGCGA
The DNA here is from genome assembly GCA_002314325.1 of Megamonas hypermegale. GTDB lineage: Bacteria > Bacillota > Negativicutes > Selenomonadales > Selenomonadaceae > Megamonas > Megamonas hypermegale_A. The sequence goes on along the minus strand of DCFC01000012.1, from coordinate 34,133 downwards.
GCGTTACGCTCTGACCGGTACGTTTGGACATCTTAACGAGCTCGCCGTTGCGGTACAGGCTCACCATTTGAAGCAGAAGCACTTCCAGATTGTCCGGATTGTAGCCGAGAGCCGCCATAGCTGCTTTTACGCGGCAGACGTAGCCGTGATGGTCCGCGCCCCAGATGTTGATGAGTTTGTCAAATTTACGTTCAAATTTATTGCTGTGATAAGCGATATCGGCTGCCAGATATGTAGGAACGCCGTTATCACGGATGACTACGCGGTCTTTATCGTCGCCGTAAGCTGTGGATTTGAGCCATTTTGCGCCGTCTTTTTCATACATGTTGCCGTTGTCCATGAGTTTTTGGCATACGGCATTTATCGCATCGGGATGAAGCGTTCTTTCGCTGAACCATACATCAAAATGCACGTTGAAATCGGCCAAATCTTCTTTTAACGCCGCCAATTTTTCTTTAAGCGCCAATTCTTTAAAAATGCCGAGACGCTCCTGTGCACTCATGTGCAGGTATTTGTCGCCGTCTTTGTTGATAATGCGCTGCGCTGTATCAATGATATCATGACCGTGGTAGCCGTTTTCCGGGAATTCGCATTCCTGACCGAGAAGTTCTAGATAGCGCGCATTGACGGAAGCGGCGAGATTGTCAATCTGATTGCCGGCATCATTGATGTAATATTCGCTGGCAACATTGTAGCCGGCCGCACGCATGAGATTTACGAGCGCACTGCCGAACGCCGCGCCGCGTCCGTGTCCTACATGCAGAGGACCGGTCGGATTGGCACTGACGTATTCAATCTGAATGCGCGGCACATCGCGTTTCGGCAGATTGCCGAAATTTGTTCCCTGTTTTAATAAATCCGCCAGCGACGCATAAATAACGTCGGATTTCAGATAAAAATTAATAAATCCCGGACCGGCAATGGCCGTTCTTTCTAAAAATGGAGCATCTAAACGATTTACAATTTCCTCAGCGATTTTGCGCGGTGCAGCATGAAAAACTCTCGCCGATTGCATAGCAATATTAGATGCGAAATCCCCCAGCTCCTTTTTCGGCGGAACTTCCAGCACAACCGGCGGCAGCTCTCCTGCCGGAAGAGCATTTTCCGCAATGGCTTTCTGGGCTGCATCTTTAATAGCCTGTATAAGCAAATCTTTAGTATCCAATTAAAATCCTCCCATAATAAATTATTAAAACATATTGTAGTTGTAGCAAATTTCTTATTCAGTTTCAGTTGGCAGGCTGAATTTTTATGACCAGCTCATTATCACTCTGCCAGCTGCCGTTTATATATAAAGCATAATCTATCTCAATGATGCGGCCTTTGGCATCAGAAATCATCTTAAAGCGGTGCGTCTTTGCCGTCATCTGCAATCTGCCGTAAGGCGTTTCATAATCGCTGCTACTTACCTGCCCTGTAGCGAAATGCTGCTGCTGTTTTACACCGCCGCTGCGCGTCAACGTCAAAAAATCTTCTCCAATTTTCAGCATTGTAGAAGTTTCCTGTTTATCGACCAAATCATTCTCTTTGTATATGACATAGGAAATACCGCCTCGCACGTGATGATTGGCAAGTGCCTTCGTCTGTACGGTATTTTCCTCGCTGCCTTTTTGTTTACTGTTAATTTTAACAATAACCTTGTTCATGCAAATCTCCCTATAAATACACTATGCACTATTATAACTTAATCTTTATACCTTGCCAACCGTATTTACAGCTTATCCTTGAAATTTCGCACTAAATTTTTTAATCATCTTCACCGGACGATACGACTCTTTGGCTTTGCGCAGTCCTTCCAGCCCCATGTCCTCTTCGCGGTTGATGTACGTCATGTCCGCCCATTCATGTTCGACAAACGCCTGATTGATGGCCGTATAAGCGCCGTTTACATCCGGGTCAGCTTTTTCCACATGGATTACAGCCGTATCGCTGTTGAGCGCCTCGCCGAAAGTGAACGCCATGACTTTATTCACCATAAAGATAGCGCCGCCTTTGAGCTTCAACTCATCAAAATTATTCAGCACTTCGATTATCGCGTCGCGTTCCGCCTTGATGAACGGGTCGTCCGGCATGAGCGCCAGTCTTTTTTTGTACCAGCCGTTGATGGTAATCTTACATAATGTAATTATATCATTATTAATCGGCAAATACTCGGCTTCCGGATAATTTTTCCGAAAACTGTTCAAATGATTTTTCTTGGAATGAAATTTTCGGCCCGACAGCTTTATGAGGTCGGAGGCATTGTAGACATAATCGTATTCATCGCGGTTCGTTTCAAATTCAAACGTGCCGCCCGGATAATTTTTCAGCTGTTCGACTACGTTTTCCTCCAAACCCGATAAAACGAGCGGCAGACCGAGATTTTTAAAATGCTCTCTCAATTTATCCATAGCCGCAAACAGTTTTTCTTCAGTACAGAGCGGTTCAAGCGCAAAAGTTTCGTTTTCGTACTGCGCTGTGAAAAACAGAATGTCATCCTCAATACACCACATGATGTTGAACGGCTTGCGCCACATGAATAAATTCGTAAAATTCAGATGGGCATTTTCATGGTAATTTAGTCTAAAATATGGGTCTAATATATTTTTATCTTCTATCTTAAGTTCCTGGAATAAAATAATAATCACCTGCTTTACTATTATTCAGATTAAATCTGAATTTAATCTAATGATACATTATAGCAAATTTTTTAAGTCAATGCCAGCGTTTACTATAGAAACAAAAAGGCTGTTGCACTATTTTTTTGCAACAGCCTTTATATTTATAGTATTTATTGTTCAACGTGCCGTTCGGCGCAATATATGATTAAAAGTTATATTTCTTAATTTATCTTCATATTGCGCCGGGCAATTTTTCTTTG
>DCFC01000012.1:0-31195 GCA_002314325.1 Megamonas hypermegale | reverse complement strand
AATCTCCAACGCAGACTAAAATTCAGCATGACTAGCAAATTGCAGTGTCAACAGCTCAAATTAAGTTCTTGCTGAATATTCGCAGGCACGAGCCAAATTCCAATATTTCGAGCCATTGTTTCGACTATATTCTTACAAGTGCTACGAAGGCTCGCCCAGTGCAGCGTAAGCGAAACGTTAAAAAGGTTTTTCCTTTTTGGTTCGTTTTTCTTTTGACCTTTCAAAAGAAAAATGAACAATTCATATTTTTTCGAACCAGCGGAATTTTTCGCAGGCGTAATAGATGCCGTCATCGACGTTTTTCTTCGTTACGAAATCGGCTTTGGCTTTGAGCGCATCGCAGGCGTTGCCCATAGCGATGCTCGTCCATTCTTTGTCGAACATTACCAAATCGTTGTAATCATCACCGAACACGACGACATCTTTCTTATCGCCGTGCACTACGTCGAGCATATCCAAAATGCCCTGATGTTTTTCATCGTACTGGAACATCAGATAATCTTTTACATAGCGCAGATGACCCAGCGTGTCCCTGAGCGTCAGTTTGTATTCCTCTTCAGCGCTGATTGATACATATATCTTCATGACCTTCGTCAGTTTATCGTAATCGAGATTAGGGTCGATTATATAATTGGTCGGTTCCTGACGCGGTCCTACCTGCTCGCGGAATTTATCATTTTTCGCATAAACGTCAATCGAATCGTCCAGCATTAAAAGCACGCCGTAGCCCAGTTCATCCGCCTGTTTTATCAAAGCTTTCGCCATCTCTAAATCAAACGGTTTATTATGTACCAACTTGTCGTTCACCACCAGCGCACCGCCGCCGCAACATACCATATTGTGCAGTCCCACTTCGTCCATGAACGTTCTCGCTTTATAGTGAGCGCGTCCTGTCGCAATCGCTACGAAATGGCCTGCCTGCTGCAGTTTCTGCAATGCCGCCAAAGCACTCGGTACAATTTTTTTCGTTGCTTCATCCGTCAGTGTACCGTCAATATCAAAAAAGAAATATTTTCTACTCAAATTCATACTTCATCCCCCATTGATTGCGTATTGCCGTTAGTGTCGCCATAACATCGCGCACTATCTGCAAGTTTTCTCTGCCGCCTTTTGTATCTACATAATTTTCCATATCCGTTATTTCATACTCCAGCGCTTTTTTGCTTTCGCCTGCGCTTATTTTTTCCCTGCGGCCGTCCGCCGTATAAACAATCTCAGCTTCAGCGGCGCGCGGATATTCGTTTATTTCGATATACCCGTGTTCACAGGCGACAATACCGCGCTTCGGCTGTTTGGCACGCATGGTGAGCGCGATTACTGCCATCTCCCCTTCCGGATTTTTCAGGATAATGCCAGAAGTTTCATCCACGCCTGTTTCAAAATAATTCGCCGTAGTCAACACGACATTAGCCTTACTGCGCATAAAAAAGCGGGCAAAGGAAACGGCATATACGCCGATATCAAGTAGCGCTCCGCCGGCTAATTCTTTAGAAAAAAATCTGTTATTCACGTCATATTCTTTGCAGCTGCCGAAATTGACCTGCACCATTTTGACTTTTCCCAATACACCGTCTGCTACGATTTTTCTTAATTTTTTATACAGGGGCATATGCAGTATGGTCGTACCGTCACAGATAACGAGATTTTTTTCTTCAGCAATAGTATAGCACTCTTCCAGCTGTTTTTCATTAACGGTAATCGCTTTTTCACAAAAAACATGCTTGCCCTGCAAAAGCGCTTCTTTCATGATTTTATAATGCGAATTATGCGGCGTGGCAATATAGACTATATCGATATTTTCATCGGCAAACATCGCCTTTGTATCAGCGTAAACATGTTCACCATTAAACTCGTCGGCGAATTTCTGCGCATTAGCGATTTTGCCGCTGCATACGCCGTAAATTGTGCCGTTCACGTTCTTCAGCGCCTGTCCCATTTCATGCGCAATCCAGCCCGTTCCGACAATTCCCCAGTTATACTTCATTTTCTTCAATCCTTTCTTATTATATGTATACCGTCTTTTCCCGCCACTATCGCCATGTCCGCAATCTGGTAAAACAGCGATGTATCTACAATGCCCGCCGTCATCAGCAGCATCCGATTAAGTTCCTTCACATTTTTTACATCGCCAAAATACGCATCGATTATCATATTGCCGTTGTCGCTGACAGTCACGCCGTCTTTCGCTCCGCTTTGCCGCAGCTGCACTTTTTCCGCCGTGCACTGAAGTTTTTCCTTTACATAACTTACCGCTTCCGGTATCACTTCAATCGCCACCGGATATTTAAACGAAAGTCGTTCCGTCACTTTCGTCTCATCTACAAGCAGAACGTATTTAGCCGCCATCGAGGCAATAATTTTTTCTTTTGTATGAATAGCGCCGCCGCTCTTCAGCGCATTCAGATTTAAATCCACTTCATCACAGCCGTCAAATGCTATATCAAGATGACTTGCCAAATACGTCGGCACAACGCTAATCCCCGCCGCCTTGCACAAAACCGCCGTATTATATGAAGGCGTAACGGCTTTTACATGCAGATTGGTTTCTTTAATATACTCAATCAGATAACCAATCGTACTGCCACCGCCGAGACCAACGGTCATATTGTCCGCAATCAGCTTTAAAGCTTCTTTGGCACATTGTTTTTTCATTGTAACACAGCCTTTAATAAAATTATTTTCTTGTAATTTTTTTATATGAAATTCATTTACGCATTTAACTTACCATAATAATTTATTATTGTCAATAAAAAAAGAGCTGGCCGCTCTTATAATTTCTCAGCAGCAAACAGCTCTTCGCATTTACTAAGTCTTGCATAGGCATCTTTCTGCCCTATGGTCAAAAACAGATATAAAATTTCTATTATTGTCGCGGCGGATATACGCGAAAAACAGAATTCATTCAAAAACAATTTTTCGCGCGTCGCCGTCTGTATATGATATTTAACGGCTCGGCCGATTGCCGAATTTTTATTGTTCGTAATGCCGACAGTCGTCACATTGCGCTCATTCGCCAACTGCACTAAAGTGAAAATCTTGCTAGCTTCGCCCGAATTGGATATGGCAATCAGCACATCATCTTCTCTAAGGCTCAGACTGTACGCCGCTTGCGTCTCCCAGATTGAGCCCGTAACGGTCGGTATGCCTATCTCGTTGAATTTAAAAGCACAGTCCATCGCCACCGGAATTGTATTGCCGACAGCCACCACCTGAACCGTACGCGCATTTTGTATTCTATTTAAAATCTCATTCAGCTCTGCCGGGTTAATCATATTTATCGTCGCCGTCAGTTCCTCAATTTTATTCGCCAAAATATTTCGCAGCGACTGCGGTATATTATCCCGCGCTATATCGTTGGAAACTTTCACGTTTTTATCCGTTGCCATACGTTCGCGCGCCAATTCAATTTTCAAATGATGAAAACTCTGCGCGCCGCATTTTTTGCAAAAGCGGGAAATAGACGCTTCACTCACGCCGCATTCTTTCGCCAGTTCCTTAATCGTCATATTGATTACTTTTTTATGATTTTCCATAATATAACCGGCAATTTTCTTTTCCGAAGCGAAAAAACCGTCATACCCCGCAAATATCCGGTCAAGCATTGTCTGATTATCCATTAAAACTACCCCATTAAAAACAATTTGTTTATATTATAACACAAAAATATTTTCGCCAGACAAAAAGCCGAAGCGCAAAGCTCCGGCTTTTGTAATTCCAGCCAACTCTAACTTACAGATAAAAAATTTTACCAGCAGGCAAGCACATCATTATAAAATCTGTCCATATCCTCTTTCGTCGGGAAGGTGGCGATAAACATCTGATTGCCCATAGCACCGGAAAGTACATCAGCTACGCGGCCGGACATCTTCATATTGGCAGCGTATTTTTCCATTATCTGTTCATTGCTCATGACGAAATTCTTACCGTCGCGGCGGCCGGCAAACGCACAGTAAGCCGTTTCACCGATGCCTTTGAGCGAAGAGTCGTACGCAATCATATCCGCCCAGATTTTATACACATCCGTGCTCTGCGAGAAATTCATCATATCCGGACTGATGCCGCCGCACGGACGCATATTTACTTCCAGACCGATCAACTCGCCCTGTCTGCCGAGACCTTCATAATCCTTGAGCAGGCGGAAAAATTCAAAATGCACGAAACGGCTTCTTACGCCGAAGCTCTTCACCGTAGCTCTGCCCAATCGGCGCGTATCCTCCGGCAGTTCCTTCACGATATAGAAAATACTGTTATCGGCATTGTTCACGATATCCATGATGGACATCGGCGTCACGTTGCCGATTTCGAATATCGGATTTCCGTGCGAGTCGATAATGGCATCATACGAATTTACTTCCGCGTAGATATATTCTTCCATTATGTACTGCACGCAGGAATTTTTCGTCGCAAAGAAATAGCTCAATTCGCTTTCGTCGTTAAGTTTATACGTGCTGCTTGCGCCCACGCCGTTATCCGGTTTTACGATTACAGGATAGCCGACCGTATTGGCAAAATCAACGCAGCCTCTCCATGTATCCACCAGATGATAGCGTGCCGTCGGAATGCCGACATTGGCATAATATGCCTTCATGTTCGATTTATACTTAATGCGCGGCATGTCTTCGTTTTTAAAACCGCTGTCAATGCCAAAATCAGTGCGAAGGCGAGCATCGCGTTCCAGCCAGTATTCGTTGTTCGATTCGAGCCAGTCGATTTTACCGTACTTATTGATAAAAAACTGGACTGCGCCAGCCACTTCGTCGTAATTTTCTAGACTGCCGACTTTATAATATTCATTGAGGCTGTCTTTTAAATCCTGCGTCAGATGGTCATACGGCGCATCCCCAATGCCCAGTACATTAAGCCCGTTATTTTTCAGCTCACGGCAGAAATGCCAGTAGTTCTCCGGAAAGTTCGGCGAGATAAAAATAAAATTCTTCATACTATGTCCCCTTTTCTCTCATGCTTTTAATATTTTAACTTAATAAATACGGCACGAAATATTCCACCTGGCGATACCACCAATACCAGTCATGGCTGCAGTCAAAGCCCCAGTAATCAACCCATGTATTAATGCCTTTCGCCTGCAAAATCCCGTGCAGCGCTCTTGTAGAATCCGGGACTTCCCACGGTCCCAGCCCTACGCAAATAACGGATTTTTTCAAATTGTACAAAGGAATGTACGGATGGTCATTCGGCATATTGGCAAGATAATGCACCGGCGAATTGTTGTAGACGATATCGTCCATATAACCGTCAAAGCCGTATTCCGCTGTATAAATACCGCTCAGCGCCAACAGTCTGTCGAACAAATCCGGTCGGCGGTAAAACAGATTGACCGCATGTGTCGCCCCGAGACTGCAGCCGAACACCATTACGCCCGGATATCCCGTCCAGCCGTTATGTCTGTTCACCACGTCGCGCATAAACGGCACGACTTCATCCGTAATATAATTCATCCACTGTTCATGGCGTTCGGCTCTCCAGCGCGGGTCGCCGTTTTTATTTGACCAGGTTTCCTTATCCATCGTATCAATAGAGAAAACCATTACTTGTCCTTCGTAAATCCAGCGCGCCCAGACATCCGCCATATGAAAATTCTCAAAATCGAAAAATCTGCCGTCCTGACACGGAATGAAAAGCACCGGTCGGCCGCCCCAGCCGTATACCTTAATCTCCATATCGCGGTTCAAATGCGGGCTGTACCATTTAAAATACTGTGTATCCACTTCATCACTGTCCTTTGCAAAAAGTTTTTCAAATTATTCAACTATTTATATCAAGCCCATCGCCGCAAAACAGCCCGTATTTAAATATACAGACTGCTTTGCAGCTCGATAAGCTTATACTCTGTGTTATTCCAGTTCATACAAAATCGTATTCAAGAAAAACGGCACCTGTTTTTCCCAACTGGCTTCACTGTGCGTACCGTTTGGCACAATACGGGTATTCACCCGCACATTTTTCTTCATTAATATAGAAGAAATTTTAACAAACTGACGCAGCATGTCCTTATGATTGCTGAGCTCCAATTCGCCGTAATCCATATAAATCACCGTGTCCGGCGCAATATCGGCATTTTTTATCATCTTTGCCAATCTGTTCGCGCCCACCCAGACAGACGGTGAGAAAATACCGGCGCGGGAGAAAACGTGATTGTATTTCGTTATCGCATACAGACTCATGAGCCCGCCCATAGAACTGCCGGCAATGAACGTATGCTCCCTGTCCGGCAACGTGCGGAAATCCTTGTCGATTTCCGGTTTGAGCTCATTGATTATCCAGTTCATCGTGATTTTGCCGTAGCCTTTAATAGTACCGAATTCAGGGTCTTTAAATGTAAACGGCGAATATTCTCTAAGTCTGCCGTTGTCCGGATGCTGATTGCACGCCGGTGCCACGATAATCATTTCCGTATTGGTATAATCCATGTAGTCTTTCATGCCCCATGATTTACCATAGGTCGCTTCGCTGTCAAAAAAAACATTCTGTCCGTCAAACATATACAGTACCGGATACCGTCTGTCCTGCTCGCTGTCATACGACGTCGGCAGATAGATATACAGTTTGCGCGTTTCTTCGCCTGTAAATTCCGGTATAGTAATATCCCAAATATCTACCATTATCTAACCTCTTTAACACAAAATAAAAACTACAATATCATAAAATATTGTAGTATTGTTCTCTAATATAGCATAAATGACTTTAAATTTCAAGATTAAGCCAACTCTTCGCTGAAATTTTATGTAATTTTGTAAACACACAGATAATTCCTCCCTACTTTTTCAGCTCCCTGTACTGCGATACAATAAGCCCCGCCAAAGTCAGAAACACACCGCAAAGTGCGACCGGCGCCAGCTGTTCATCCAGCACGATATACGCTGTAGCCACCGTTATTACCGGCGTAAGATAAATATATACGCTCGACTTCACCGCACCGAGCAATTTTACCGCCCAGTTCCACAGCACGAAACAAAGCGCCGACGCACCGATGCCAAGATACAGCAGATTAAACAGATTAACCGGCTTCAGGCATAAATCAGTACTCACGTCAAATCCGTCATAACAGGCAATCGGCAGCATGAAAATTATACCGTAGGCAAAAATCCGCTGTGTCGCCTGCACCATATTGCAGTCATACTGATTGAGCAGACGGACGAGTATCGAATACAGCGCCCACACTATCGCTGCCAAAAGCGCCAGAATATCGCCGAGCGGATTTAACTGCAAAGCCGCCTGCCCGCTGAAACTTATACAGCAGATACCTATCATGGCAAGCACGAAACCGACAAAAAAATTCCAGTTCAGCCGTTCATCGCCGATAATAAAACGCGCTGCAATCGCCGTGAAAAACGGAGCCGCCGATATGATAACGCCGACATTGGAAGCCTGCGTATAGACAAGCGCGATATTTTCCAGCAGATAATACAGACATATACCGCAAAGCCCCGCCAGCATAAATAATATCTCCTGCCTTTTCTCCTTAAACGGCAGCCAGCGCGGATAAATCGCCGTCAATACCAAAAATCCCAGCACAAACCGTATCAGCAAAATCTCCACCGGCGAAAAATCCTCCAGCAGTATCTTCGTCGAAATAAACGTCGTCCCCCAGATTAAAACCGTCAATAATGCAATCAAATGACCCATTTACTTGTCCACTTCCTTCATTATATTTTTATAAACCCTCGGCGTAAGCCCGATTAAAGCGCGAAACACAAATGCAGATTTTCCCCGCCAATCTGTTCGCAACCGTGAGCCTGCCGCGGATTAATCAACAGAATATCACCTGCGGCAATCACATATTTTCGCCCGCCGCAGACAAAATTCCTACTGCCCTTTTCCATTAGACCGATTACATAATTCGCATGAAAATGACTGACGAACTTCTGCCCGATACCTTTAAACTCATAAATTTCAATCTGCAAATCCGTATCATAATAGATATGCCGTTGTCGCCTATTCATCTTTGTAAAATCACCTGCCAGTAATTGTTTTACCTGTCATCTTACCAAAAATCAAGCTCTTTTTCTTGTAAAAAATTGCTGTATACAAACTTATTAAGTCCTTACTTTACTTTTCCATTTCTTCTATAGTATGATATAGAAAATAAAAGCTCATTATTTTTAACAAGGAGGTTTTAAATAATGTGCTACTTAATAGCCAAAGATTTTAATAAAATAAGTTCATATACCCTACAAACTAAATACGGTCAACAGTTAGTAGATTTAAAGAACGGCTATAATAACATACAACTTGTAACAATCAACCGACCGTCTGCATATGGCGAATATGAACCATATCACTTTACAACATCAGAACAAGATTTTGAAGAAAAATTTTATGCTATATGTAAAAATTCAAAAATTTAAGGAGTTATATATGCCAAATAAACTAGAATTAACATGGTATGGGAAAGATGAAGAAATCAAAGTAGAACCACGACTTTTGATTGAGAACAAAGAACTTTCAAATTGCAATGATGAGAATTGCGAAAATATGCTTATACATGGTGATAATCTATTAGCATTAAAAGCACTGGAAAATAAATTTACAGGAAAAGTAAAATGTATTTATATAGACCCACCATATAATACAGGAGCAGCTTTTGAACATTATGATGATAACTTAGAACATAGTATATGGTTAAATTTAATGTATAAAAGATTACAATCATTAAAAAATTTATTATCAGAAGATGGTATTATTGCAATTGAAATTGATGATACCGAAATGCCATATCTTAGAATTATTTTAGACGAATTATTTGGAAGAAATAAATTTATAGCGCAAATAAATGTTCGTTCGAATAGTATTTCTGGTGCTAAAACTGCACATAAAAATAAAACAATATTACGAAATAAAGATAATATTATTTTATACAAAAAAAGTAATAATATCGTTGTTCATCCCCAATATATAAAAAAAGAAGATTGGGATACACATTACAATTATTTTTTAGAATATGATTCTAATAATAATCCAATAAACATTTTAAAATTAAAAGATGTCTTAATCAACTCTCAAATACTAAAAAAAGGAGAAACTATCAAAAAAAGCTTTCTACGCAATCCAATTTTCTATGATTTTATAATTTCTCATAAAAAGAATATTTTTCGTTTTGTTAATTCTATATCAGATAGTGCTAAACGCCAAAGTAAAGCAAATCCAAACACTATCATAAAATATAAAGATGATAACGGAATAATACGATTTGCATACAATGGAAGTCGTATTTCTTTATTAGAAGCTTCTATTATAAAAATTGATGATGAAGAAATATTTGCTCAATTGTTAGGAGATTTATGGACAGATATAGACTTTCAAAACACCCAAAATGAAGGCGGTGTATCTTTTCCAAGTAACAAAAAACCAGAAGCTCTTATCAGAAGAATACTTGATCTCTTTACTGAAGAAAATGATTTGGTATTAGATAGTTTTCTAGGCAGTGGCACTACAGCTGCTGTTGCACACAAAATGAAACGAAAATGGATTGGAATAGAACTAGGTAATCATTGCTATACACATTGTAAAACAAGATTAGATAGAGTTATAGATGGAAAAGATGTTAATGGTATATCAAAAAAAGTTAATTGGCGCGGCGGCGGCGGTTATAAATTTTATGAACTAGCTCCAACTTTAATCAAAGAAGATGCTTTCGGTGAACCGATAATCAATAAGGAATATAATCCGGAAATGCTGGCAAGTGCAGTGGCTCTCCATGAAGGTTTTGAATATCAGCCATCAAAAGAAATCTTTTGGAAACAATCCAAAGGCAATGAGAATTCCTACCTATTCGTAACCACCAAGTATGTAACAAAATCCTACATTGAAAATATAGCAATAAGTATGCAAGATAACGAATATCTTATTATTGCCTGCAAATCTTTTGATAAAGATTGTGATAAGTCATTTAAAAATATAAAAGTAAAGAAAATCCCTCAGATGTTATTAAACAAATGCGAATTCAACAAAGATGACTATAATTTAAATATTATACATCCGCCTGTTTATGATTATGAAGAAAATGGTGAATGTGATGAATAATTATTCTTTTTATACGACAGAATATATAAGCGGTGTAATGTCTTTAAGAACACCGCAAAAAGAATCTTTAAACCGCTTGGAAAATATTATCAATAATATAGATTTTACTAAACAAATGAATTTGCAGGAAACATTATTGAAGATAAACAAGCTCTATCCTACTTGCACTGATTTTGAAAGAGATTTTGCTTCATTAACTTTTGCTTTAGCTACAGGCGTAGGAAAAACCCGATTAATGGGAGCTTTTATTGCTTATCTATATACAAATTACAATATACGAAATTTCTTTGTTGTAGCACCTAATACAACAATATATGAAAAACTAAAACTAGATTTAAGTTATCCCAGCAATCCCAAATATGTATTTAAAGGCTTAGGTTGCTTTTCTCAATTACCTAACGTTATAACAGATGATGATTATAGAAATAAAGCCATCAATTTATATTTGTCCGACATAAATATTTACATTTACAACATTTCTAAATTTGATAAAGAAAATACAAAAATGAAAAGTGTAAGTGAATATTGGGGACAATCTTTTTATCAAGAACTATCCAAATTAGATGATTTAGTTTTGATTATGGACGAATCACATAATTATCGTGCTAAAAAAGGCTGGGAAGCACTAAATGATTTAAATCCATTATTAGGTTTAGAATTAACAGCTACTCCTTTTGTAAAAAGCGGTTCTAAACAAATTCCATTTAAAAATGTAGTATATGAATACTCACTAGCTCAAGCAATCGAAGATGGCTACGTACGAACACCGTATGCTTTAACCAGAGCAGATATTGATTTTTACAATTTTGGTGATGAACAGCTAGATAAATTAATGATTTCTGATGGAATTGCTCATCATGAATATATAAAGCAAAAACTATTAATCTATGCTAAAAACAATAACAAAAGAATAGTTAAACCATTTGTATTAATTGTTTGTAAAAATATAGAACACGCTCAATGGATAGAAAAGTATATAACCTCTAGTGATTTTAAAAATGGATACTATGTAAACAAAGTAATTACTATTCATTCTAAAAATACAAAAATCGAGACTGATGAGAATTTAAAAAAACTATTAGACGTAGAAAAAACAGACAATCCAATAGAAATTGTCATTCATGTAAATTCTTTAAAGGAAGGTTGGGATGTAAATAACTTATATACAATTATTCCATTGAGAACAGCCACTTCTAAAATATTACGGGAACAAATGATCGGTAGAGGTTTACGCCTTCCATATGGAGAACGAACCGGTGATAAAGAAATAGATGCTGTAGTTTTAACTGCACATGATAAATTCAAAGATATTTTAGAAGAAGCCCAAAAAGGAGATTCCATTTTTAATGCTAAAAATATTATAAAAGCAGAAGACTTAAATAAACCAAAAGAGCAGATAACACAACCTAATTTAAACTTCAAAAACGATGTTGACAAATTAAAGAAATCTCTTGGCTTTGATAAATCTAATAAATCTGTTGAAAATATGTATAATAATATTCGAGATAAAATAAATGACCATATAGAAAAATACAATGCCAAACCACTATCCAAACAAGAAAAAAACTCTCTAGTTCAAAATGTAATTACAAATGTAGAAAAGAAAGATTTAGGAGAAACTTTTTTTGAAAACAAAGAACCACTAATGGCATTTGCTAATAACGTGATTGATAAAGTTTATAAAGAAACTGTTGAAAAATATATACCTATTCCACATATAAAAGTAGCTGAAAACGGTGTTCAGGATTATAAATTCACTGATTTTGACTTAAATTTAGATGAATTTAATCATACTCCTATTGAAAATACCATTTTGATACAAAATTTAAAAGATGCCAAAGATACAAGTTATATATCTGGACAATCTATAAATTTTGAAGGTTACAATCCTAAAAAAGAGCTCGTTTCTTTACTTAGAGAAAAACCGGAAATTGATTATGAAACAGTTAGTGATTTATTATTTAAATTAATCACTCAAGTTTATCAGCACTATACAAATAACTATGGTGAATTAAACACTAAAAATATAATCATGATGTATAAACGAGATATTGCTGATAAAATTTATAATCAAATGATGAAACATTTTTCTTGCAATACAGGCTTTATCGAGGAAGCTGTATCGTATGTTAGTAATTATAACTTAAAACAAACCTATGTTTATTCATATACACATGATTTATATGATAATTACAAAGAAAATATTAAATCCATATTATTTAACGGAATAAACAAAGGTGTTTTCTCAACTGCAAAATTTGATAGCTATCCTGAATTGCTCTTTGCAAGAATAATAGAAAACGATGCTACCGTGAAAAACTGGTTAAGACCTGCAAATAAAGAGTTTAACATAACTTATAATAATGGTAAAAGATATATTCCAGATTTTGTAGTTGAAACAACTGAACTATGCTATTTAGTAGAAATAAAAGGTGAAGATAAAATTAATAATCCAGACGTTATTGCTAAAAGAAATAGAGCTGTAACGTATTGTGAAGTTGCTTCAAATTGGGCAAAAGCTAATAATTATAAAACATGGAAACATCTATTTATTCCAGCTAATGATGTTCAACCTAATATTAGATTTGAACATTTAGCAAAACGATTTCTTTGCGATACAATAACAAAATAAAATTTCATAAACATAAATGGAAAGTTTAACATTTTCGCTTTATCAGTAGCTATTTCATACCAATCTTGAAACTCACAACAAATATGATATAATATCAATGATAAAAGTAATGTAAATAACAGAAAAACCTCGAGTAAAGTTTGACGGCTTCTCGAGGTTTTCTACATTATAACGCTAATATCAACAATAAAGTTGATTTTGCATTTCTTTATTTTTTGTAGTATAATGACCATAGATAGAAAAAGAGCAAAGCAATTATTAACGTTTCGCAGCGTTAGCTTCCTCTTATAAAATCATAGAAAAAGCCAAACTGTAGAGAGTTTGGCTTTTTACTTTATTAGTTTATTTTCTAAAGCTAAATAAAGCGATAACTAAAACGAATGCCGAAAAGACTGTTTCACTATGAAGCAGTCTTTTCTTTTTGCTGAAAACTATTGCTTTTCTTGTGTTTTGCTCGCATAATGAAGTTAAAAGCATTTCACGAGGTACGATTATGGACGGGCGCAATATTTTCTATCACTATACATCAATTAATTCACTTTACAATATCATCGTCAGCCGCGAACTTTGGCTGACCAATCTGAAATCCTCCAACGATAAATCCGAGCGATACTACACGGTGAACCATATGCTCAAGGACATGGAGGAAATCATCGCCAGCACAACAGATGATAATTTCCGGCAGTATCTGACTTTACTGACAAAGAGCTTCTCTGCTCACCGGCCGGAGCTGAAAAAATATCTCAAGAAAACGGACGGCTATTCGCTGAGCCTGACGGACAAAAAAGACAATCTGTCGCACTGGGAACGGTATGCCGCCGGTTACAGCGGTGTATGTATCGGTATCAACATGGATAAGCTGAATGTGAACTTTAAGGATTATTCGCATTTTTCCATAACAGAGCTGGAAAAAATACTCTACAGCGACACGGAAATTCTGGATAAACTGGTGCAAATCTGCTCGCGTTTTTATACCTTGTTTGAAGAGCAGGTACGCACTTACAACGAGCCGTTTCAAAAATATATCGAACAATATGGTTTTATCGTGCTGGTTATTGCCTACAATAAGCTGATGAATTTTGCCAAAAACAGCTATTTTGCCGATGAACACGAATTCCGCCTGCTGTTTTATCCGAAAACGCTGATGATGAAAAAGGATTTTCTGAGCATGAGCCGCGATATCATTGTTCCGGAAACGTTCAAACCGCTGCACGATAAGTTTCAGGCATCACTGAAAAATACAGCGATAGAGCAAACGCATTTTTCCGTATTCAAAAACGAAATCCGCAGCTTTCACAAATTGTGTCTGGCGCATGTCTGGGACAGCGAACTCATTCCTGAAATAACGCTCGGTGCAATGTGCCGCCAGAATAAGCAGGAACTTGCCCATTTTCTCAAAGCCTACGGCTTGAATAAAACGAAAATTACCATCTCTAAAATTCCTATCAGATAATTTAATTAAGAAGGTGTTTCTATGCAAAAAATTCTCTTTGATTTAGGCGATATCACCAAACTCGACTGCGATGCAATCGTCAATGCCGCTAATAAAACGCTGCTCGGCGGAGGCGGTGTGGACGGAGCAATTCACCGCGTGGCAGGGCGCGAACTTCTGGCTGAGTGCCGCACGCTTGGCGGCTGTAATACTGGTGAAGCGAAAATCACCAAAGGCTATAAGCTCAAAGCAAAATACGTCATCCATACGGTCGGCCCGATTTATTCCGGCAAAGACAGCGATGCAACAGACCTTGCCAACTGCTATAAAAATTCACTCGATTTAGCCAAAAAATATGATATTCACTCCATCGCCTTTCCGGCAATCTCCACCGGCGTTTATCACTATCCGCTGGAAGAAGCAACGCGCATTGCTCTAACTACTATTGATAACTGGCTTAAAGCCAATGCTGATTATGATATTGAGGTAATATTTTCCTGTTTTGATAAACGAACATACTCTGTATATATCGATATCGCCAAAAAATTAAATATTACTTTTATTTAATAGCTATGTGCTGCCGCAAAACAAAAAGGAATGTACTTGACTATACTCTTAATATAATCTGTTACATTCCTTTTTTATTTTTATCTTGCCAGATATGCACCGTCCACTGGTATGATAGCTCCGTTTACATAATCGGAAGCGGCGGACGCCAAAAATACGACAATTCCCTTCATATCCTCCGGCGTTCCCCAGCGGCCCGCCGGTATACGGCTTAAAATTTCCTGGCTTCTGCCAGCGTCGTCCATGAGCGCCTGATTGATATCCGTTGCCATATAGCCCGGCGCTATGGCATTGACCTGCACGTTTTTGCCCGACCATTCATTAGCGAGTGCTTTTGTGAGCTGTGCCACGCCGCCTTTGCTGGCGGAATAGGCTGGCACGGTATAACCGCCGAAAAAGCTAAGCATGGAGGCAATGTTTATAATCTTGCCGCTGCCCTGCTTCAGCATGACTTTTCCGGCAAGCTGGCAGAGCTGAAACACAGTGTTGAGATTTAAATTTATTACCATATCCCAATCTTCGAGCGGATACTCTTCCGATTTATGACGGCGTATCATGCCGGAATTATTCACGAGTATATCCAGCTTGCCGCCAAAATGATTTAACGCTTCATCAAATGCCGCCTGTACGCTCCCACGCTTGGACAGGTCGGCTTTAATGCCGTAAACGTCAAAGCCCTGCCCGCAAAGCTCCTGCGCTTTCGCTTTGGCACTGTCGCTTGACGATATTATCACCACTTGCGCCCCCGCTTCACAGAGAGCCTGCGCCATGCCGAGCCCCAGCCCTTTTGCTCCGCCCGTTACGATTGCCGTTTTGCCTGTCAGATAAAAATTATCCATAAATGACATTTCAATCACCTCATCTAATAAAAATCCCCCGATTTTATTTGCCAGATAAGCTGATGAAGATTGATTTATTTTTTATATTCCTGTGCCAGTTTCTTGAATACCGGCAGAGATTTTTCGATCGTTTCGCGTTTTATGCAGTAAGAAGCGCGGAAATGACCAGGACAGCCGAAATCCGTTCCCGGTACAAGCAGCAGGTCATATTCCTGCGCCTTTTTACAGAAAGCGTAATCATCCGGTTCAAGCGACTGCGGGAACAGATAGAAGGCTCCCTGCGGTTTTACGCATTTGAAACCGGCTTCGATTAAACCGTTATAGAGCAGATTTCTATTTTCCTCATACGGCGCGATATTGGATGGCTTGCCCGCACAGCGCGCGATGACGAGCTGGAAAAGCGACGGTGCGTTTACATGAGTAAGCACGCGCGCCGCTCCGGCAACGGCTCCGTAAATTCTGCCGAAATCCGCCACTTCGTCCGGCACTACGATATAGCCGATACGTTCGCCCGGCAGAGAGAACGATTTGCTGTATGAATAGCATACAATAGAATTTGCATAATAGTTCGGTATGTACGGAACGGTTGCGCCGTCGTACACGATTTCGCGGTACGGCTCGTCGGAAATCAGGAATATCGGATGACCGTATTCATTCGATTTCACAGTCAGAATTTCCGCCAGCTGTTTAATCGTCGCTTCGCTGTAAACGACACCGCTCGGATTGTTCGGCGAATTGATGATAACGGCTTTCGTATGCTCATTAATCATTTTTTCAAATTCATCAAACTGTATCTGGAAATCGTCGATTTTCGCCGGAACGACTTTCAGCTGTGCTCCTACTGACTCCACGAAGCATTTGTATTCCGGAAAATACGGCGCAAAGGTAATGAACTCATCATCTTTTTCCGCCAGTGCCTTGAATACAATCGTGATAGCACCTGCCGCACCGCCCGTGACAAACAGATTTTTACCCGTAAAATGCGTGCCGAAACGGCGGTTTATATCTTTAGCCAGAATTTCTCTGACCTGCGGATTACCCGGTGCTACGGTATAGCCGTGTACATCGCACGGGTCCATTTCATTTAAAATATCAATGATTGCTTGTTTGATAAAATCCGGTGCCGGAACATTCGGATTGCCCAAACTGTAATCATAGATATTTTCTTCGCCAACTTCCAGAGCGCGTTTGCGCCCGTATTCAAAAATAGTACGAATTGTAGACTTTTTCGTGCCCAGTTCATACATTTTTTCTGAAATCATTCTATTCACCTTCTAAAAATATTATTCATCTTCCGCTTCGTCAAAATAGCGCATACTCGTCTTTTTCCATTCCTTCACGGAATAAAGCATCGTATACTGCGAAAGATTATTCTCGGCCGCCAATTTGCGCGCAATAACCTCACATTCTTCGCGGGTATGCGCATGTATCATCGTATACACATTGTACGGCCAGTCCGGCGTAGTGTTTCTGTCGTAGCAATGCGAAATCGACGGGCATGCCGCCAGTTTCTGCGCTATCTCGTCAATTTTATCGGCAGGCACGACCCAGGCGCAAAGCGCATTCGCTCGAAAACCGGCTTCCACATGGCGAAGCACTGCGCCCATCTTGCGGATTTTGCCTTCCTGTTTATAAATTCGCAGGCGATTTAATAATTCCTGCTCGGAAATATTCAGTTTTTTGGCAAATTCCTTATACGGCTCTTTCACCAATGGAAATTCATCCTGCATAATCCTGATAATCTGTTTATCCAATAAGTCCATATTCCGCTCCATTTACATTATTTACCCATTGTGCCAATTAATTTTCTAAAGCAGTATAATACTTTATATTCGTTCGATGTTGTCACTTAACCTCACTAAATATANNATATAAAGTATTATACTGCTGGTTATAGGCTTGATGTTTTACTCGCACAATAGATATCATTTCAATTTAAACTGTACATTGATTTTATATTTTTTATTCGATACAAGGTTCATCAGTTTTTCCACGCCGTCCTGCGCTTTTATTTCGTCTAAAATCTGCGTGCGTTTTTCTTCGCTGTGCGTGAGCAGCGTAAACCACAGATTGTATTCTCCTTCGCGCTGATAGTTATGCGTTGCGCCCGGATATTTATTGATGAACTCAGCCACCTGCTGCATATAGCCGTCCTTTACTTTTAGCGCTACGAGCGTTCCTTTATATTCCAGTTTGCCCGAATCGAAAAACGGTCCGATACGTCTGATATAGCCGTTTTCCTTCAAATACCTCAGCCGTTCAATCACGTGGTCTTCTGTAGTTCCCAGTATATTTGCCAATTCCAGAAACGGACGCTCGGCAATCGGCAGATTGCGCTGAATTAAATTCAGCAACGATTTATCAAAATCTGTAAGCATAGTATAATCCTCATTTATCAAAATATCTGATTTTAATTGTATCAAATTATCAATTATACAGTCAAGCAAATATGAACGCGCTTCACTTTTTTATGATAAATCTCTGTTAAACAGCCCCTAATATATTTTTAGCATTTTCAATACGTTCTTTTGTCGGCGGATTTATATTTTCCAGCGCATACGATATATGGAGATTTTGCCATTTGAACACGCCCAGCGTATGATACGGCAATACTTCCACGCGCTGTACCGTACTGAGCGTATCAATAAACGCGCGCAACTCTTGCAGATATTCATCCTTATCCGTAATCTGCGGCACCAGTACATGACGTATCCACATCGCCTTACCGTTTTCAGACAGACATTTTGCCATGTCGAGAATATTTTTATTCGTCCTGCCCGTCAGTTTTTTATGTTCCTCATCATCAATGTGTTTTATATCCAGCATGAAAACATCCGTAACCTTCATAAGTTCCGCAAACTTTGCATAAAACGGCTCATCTCTCGTAAAAACACTGCCCGATGTATCAAGACACGTATTAACGCCCTTCTGTTTGGCAAGCCTGAACAGTTCCGTTACAAAATCAATCTGCAACAGCGCTTCGCCGCCGCTCACAGTAATTCCGCCGTTATTTTTCCAATAAGCTTTATAACGCAACGCCTTTTGCAAAACCTCCTGCGCCGATAAAAACTGACCGCCGTCAGTTTTCCATGTATCGGGATTATGGCAGTACTGACAGCGCATATTGCACCCCTGCAAAAATATTATATAGCGCACGCCCGGGCCGTCGGCTGAGCCGAAACTTTCTACGGAATGTATTCTTCCCATTACTTTTTCCATCAAAATCTCTCCTTAAAACAAAAAGGAGCTGTTACGCTCCTTTTTTATCTGCAAAAATTCAATTAAAGATGTTCATGACACGTTCTTGCAATTACGTCAAGCTGCTGTTCTCTCGTCAGGTCGATAAATTTAACGGCATAGCCGGATACGCGAATGGTAAAGTTTGCATATTCTTCTTTTTCCGGATGTTCCATGGCGTCAATCAATTTTTCCTTGCCGAATACATTGACATTCAGATGATGTGCACCCTGGTCGAAATATCCGTCCATAACCTGAACGAGATTTTTCACGCGTTCATCTTCATTATTGCCCAGTGCCCCCGGATTGATAGTCTGCGTATTGGAAATACCGTCCAGTGCCCATTCATACGGCAGTTTTGTAAGAGAGTTGAGCGACGCGAGCAGTCCGTTCTGTTCTGCACCGTAGCTCGGATTTGCCCCCGGCGAGAGCGGTTCGCCCGCCTTGCGTCCATCCGGCATCGTACCCGTTACCTTACCGTATACGACATTTGATGTGATTGTCAAAATAGAGGTCGTCGGTTCGGAATTGCGGTACGTATGGTGCGTTTTCAATTTTGTCATAAATGTTTTCAAAAGACCTACAGCAATTTCGTCGGCGCGGTCGTCATCATTGCCATAACGAGGAAAATCGCCTTTGATTTCAAAATCCTTGCTTATGCCGTTTTCATCGCGGATTACCTTGACTTTGGCATATTTAATAGCACTCAGAGAATCGACAACATGCGAGAAACCGGCAATGCCCGTTGCAAATGTTCTCTTTAAATCCGTATCCATCAGAGAAAGCTGCGAAGCTTCATAATAATATTTATCGTGCATATACTGGATTAAATTCAATGTATTTACGTATATACCAACAAGCCAGTCCATCATTTTATCGTATTTGTCCACGACTTCATCATAGTCCAGATATTCGGACGTAATCGGTCTGTACGCCGGCCCTACCTGCTCGCCTGTTCTTTCATCAACGCCACCGTTTATAGCGTAGAGCAGACATTTGGCAAGATTGGCACGCGCGCCGAAGAACTGCATTTCCTTACCGGTCTGCGTTGCCGATACACAGCAGCAAATAGCATAATCGTCGCCCCAGATAGGCTTCATTACATCGTCGTTTTCATACTGAACGGAGCTCGTCTTTATGGAAATTCTTGCCGCGTAGTCTTTAAAAGCTTCCGGCAGTCTGGAAGAATACAATACCGTCAAATTCGGTTCAGGAGAAGGCCCCATATTTTCCAGCGTATGCAGGAAGCGGAAATCCGTCTTTGTTACGAAGGAACGGCCGTCCACGCCTGTGCCTGCAACATCCAGCGTCGCCCACACCGGGTCGCCGGAGAACAGCTGATTATACGAAGGAATACGGGCGAACTTCACCATGCGCAGTTTCATCGTAAAATGGTCGATTATTTCCTGCGCTTCTTTTTCCGTTAAAACGCCGTTTTGCAAATCTCTTTCAATGTAAATATCGAGGAAAGTGCTCACACGGCCGATGGACATTGCCGCACCGTTTTGCGTTTTGATTGCCGCCAGATAACCGAAATACAGCCACTGTACTGCTTCTTTGGCATTTTTTGCCGGCTGGGAAATATCGTAGCCGTAGCTTTGCGCCATTTCCTTCATCTGTTTCAAGCATTTAATCTGTTCAGCAATTTCTTCACGCAAACGAATAACGTCATCCGTCATCGTACCGTCGCCGCAATGATTTTTGTCGTTTATTTTTTCTTCAATTAAGTAATCAATACCGTACAGTGCCACGCGGCGGTAATCGCCCACAATGCGTCCGCGCCCGTAAGTATCCGGCAGACCCGTTAAAATTTTATTATGACGAACTTTCATCATTTCCGGCGTATACGCATCAAATACGGCTGCATTGTGCGTCTTGCGATATTTCGTGAAAATTTCCTTCAGCTTCGGATTTACTTTATAGCCGTACGTTTCACACGCCTGCACTGCCATTTTTATGCCGCCGTTTGGCATGAAGGCGCGTTTCAGCGGTTTGTCTGTCTGAAGGCCGACTATCTGTTCCAAATCCTTCAGCGAATTATCAATATAAGCCGCTCCGTATGCGGTGATATCGGAGGCGATTTCCGTTTCCATATCGAGAACGCCGTTTTTCTTCCGTTCCTCTTTCTGCAAATTCTGTACTACCGACCATAATTTCTGCGTTGCTTCCGTCGCATCAGCCAAAAACGCCTCGTCGCCGTCATACGGAGTGTAGTTGTCCTGAATAAACTGACGAACATTGATTTCTTCCTTCCAAAGGCGTCCGCTGAAACCTTCCCATTCTTTTCTTTCAATCATTGAAAAAATCCTCTCTTTATTATATATTTGTATATTATTATAAATATTATATATCGCTATTACATTTAACTATTTATGACAATTATAATACAGAATTTCTTTATAGTAAATACAAATATGAAAAAATTTTTTCTATTAAAAACATTATTCCTTCTCCAATGAAGAATAAACGCGGACAAAAAAACTCCCGACTTTAAAAGTCAGGAGTTTTGTATTCAGTCCGTCAGCATCTGATAAATTACTTCCAAAAGTTCGCTTCTGCCCGCATTCTTCACGGAGGAATACGGCAGAATGTCTATTTCCTTCACGCCGAGCATCTTTTTTATCTGCGCCACCTGTTTTGCCACTGCGCCGCGGCTGATTTTATCGGCTTTCGTCGCGATAATCAGCACCGGCACATTGTTTTTCACCAGCCAGTTGAACATTTCGATATCCGATTTCATCGGCGCGTGGCGAATGTCGATAAGCTGGCAGACAAACTGCAACTGCTCCGAGTTCAGAAAATATTCCTCAATGAATTTTGCCCACTGCTTGCGGTTCGTCTGCGCTGTTTTTGCATAGCCGTAGCCCGGCAAATCCACCAGATGAAACAACTTGTCTTCGCCCGTTTCGATTATGCGTGCCGTAAGCTCAAAGAAATTAATCGTCTGCGTCTTGCCCGGCTGTCCGCTGACACGTGCCAGATTATGCACACGTGTCAGCGAGTTGATAAGCGAGGACTTACCCACATTGGAACGGCCGATAAACGCGATTTCCTTCAGTCTTTCTGCCGGATACTGCGCTTTTTTTACGGCGGACGCTGTATATTTGGCTCTTATTATATTTATTTTATCTTTCGTTTCTGTCATTTAATCCACCAATGCAATTTTTAAAACTTCATCCATTGTTTTTACCGGAACAAATGTCATCTTATCTTTTACTTCTTTGGAAATTTCATCAATATCACGTTCATTTTCCTTCGGCATTATCACCGTATAAATGCCTTCGCGGTAAGCTGCCAGCGATTTTTCCTTAAGTCCGCCGATTGGCAGCACTCTGCCGCGCAGTGTAACTTCGCCCGTCATGGCGATATCGGCTTTGACTTTCCTGCCCGTAAGCGCGGAAACGATTGCCGTCGCCATAGTAATACCGGCTGACGGACCGTCTTTCGGCACGGCTCCTTCCGGAAAATGGATATGGATATCGTTTTCTTCATAGAATTTTTCCGACAGATTGAATTCATCCGCTCTGCTTCTGATATACGTGAGCGCTGCTCTTGCCGACTCTTTCATCACGTCGCCGAGCTGACCGGTCAAAATAACATTGCCCTTGCCCTTGAGTACGGCTACTTCCACCGGCAGGATAACGCCGCCGACTTCCGTCCAGGCAAGACCGGTGCACAGACCGACCTGCGCTTCTTTTTCCGCTTTCGTTTCCGTATATTTCGCCTTGCCGAGAAAATCGGTCAAATTCTTTTTCGTTACGCGAACCGATTTTTTCTGCTCGCTGACGATTTTATACGCTGCCTTGCGGCACACTTTAGCCAGCTGGCGTTCCAGTTCACGCACACCGGCTTCGCGCGTATAATTTTCAATGACCAGTTTGATAACCTCGTCCGTGATATTGACCTGCGACGCTTTAAGGCCGTTGGCTTTTTTCACTTTTGCCACGAGATGTTTTTTGGCGATATGCAGTTTTTCTACATCCGTATAACTCGGCAGCGTGATTATTTCCATACGGTCGCGCAGCGGACGCGGAATATTGCCAAGGTCGTTGGCCGTTATAATCCACATAACTTTGGACAAGTCGAACGGCAGACCGATATAATGGTCGGAAAAAGTATTGTTCTGTTCCGGGTCGAGCACTTCGAGGAGCGCCGATACCGGGTCGCCGCGGTAATCGGAAGCCATTTTATCCACTTCATCCAGCAAGAACAGCGGGTCTTTGCTGCCGGCATTTTTTATACCTTCAATGACGCGCCCCGGCATAGCTCCGACATAAGTACGGCGATGACCGCGTATTTCCGCTTCATCGCGCACGCCGCCGAGCGAGGCACGCACGAATTTGCGTTTCAGCGCTTTGGCGATGGATGTGGCAATGGACGTCTTGCCGACACCCGGCGGCCCTACAAGGCAGATAATCGGCGCTTTGATGTCCGGTGCCAGTGTCTTTATGGACAGATACTCGATAATGCGTTCTTTGACTTTTTCCAGACCGTAGTGATTTTCATCCAGAATTTTTCTGGCTTCGGCTACGTCAATCTGCTCATTGCTTTCCTTGTTCCACGGCAAATCGAGCAGCCATTCAATATAATTTTGCGCGACACCCATTTCCGGCGAGGACGGATTGGTGCGTTCCAGATGTTTCAGTTCCTTTTCCAGCGCTTCGACTACGTAATCAGGGTAATCATTTTCTTCCATACGGCTGCGGTATTCATCAATCGCCATCGTAATGTCATCATCTTCGCCCAGTTCTTTATTAATAGCCTTAATCTGTTCGCGCAAATAATAATCCTTCTGCGTCTTTGTCATCTGCTGATTTACGCTCATGACGATTTTATTTTCCAGCTCCATAATCTCGATTTCTTTCTGGAGCAGTTTATACAGTCCTTCCAACCGTTCCTTGAGCTTTACAGCCTGCAGAATTTCCTGCTTGTCTTCAAACTTACAGTTAAGATGATTGGTGATTACATTGCACAAAATATGACCGTCGTCCATAGCCACATTCACGGCTATCATCACTTCCGGCGGTATTTTATGGCTGAGTTTCACCCAGTCTTCAAATTTGGAAATACATGCTCTGATTAAAGCCTGAATTTCCTTATCTTCTGGTTTATCATCCTCAATTTCTTCGACATCGACTTCAATGAACAAGCCGTCGTCGCGGTAATCAAGAATTTTAGCTCTATATAAGCCTTCAATCTGAGCACGCATAATACCGTTATTCAGTTTCGATACATGCTGAACCTGGCATACCGTGCCAACTTCGTAAACGTCGTCTATTTTCGGGTCTTCCGTTTCGATATCCTTCTGCGCACAGAGCATGATAAGTCTGTCATGCGCCAGACTTTCCTCTAGCGCCGCTATGGATTTGTCGCGGCCGATATCAATATGAGCGCCGTTATTCGGAAACAGCACCATCCCTCGCAGCGGTAAAAAACTCAGTGTACTTTTCTTCCCCACGAAAATTATCCTCCCAATGAGTATAGATTATTTATAGAAAAAAGAGTTGCTGCCACCTGATTGACTTTGCAACAACTCTTTACTCTTGTCGTATTGATAGACCTGCTACTTAGCCGATTTTCAAGCTTTCTTCTCAGCGTAAGTTATTACAGGAGCTTTTTTCTTCTTAATAGTGTCTTTCGTTATTTCACAAGAAACCGCACCTTTTTTCGAAGGTACTTCAAACATTACATCGCGCATAATCCGCTCCAAAATTGCCCGAAGCCCTCTGGCGCCGGTTTTGCGTTCCAGTGCTTCTCTGGCAATCAGATGCAATGCTTCATCGTCGAAATGGAGTTTTACTCCGTCCATTTCCAAAAGTTTAACGTATTGTTTTACTAAAGCATTTCTAGGCTTAACCAAAATATCCACTAAAGCTTTTTCATCCAGAGATTCCAATGTTACAACAACAGGAACACGTCCGATAAATTCCGGAATGAACCCGCTTTTTAACAAATCCTCCGGCAAAACATGCTTTAATAAATCGCCTGTATTCTGTTTTACTTTGCTTTTCACGTCTGCGCCAAAGCCGATATTCTTATGGCCGAGGCGGGCGTCGATTATTTTTTCAATGCCGTCAAAAGCACCGCCGCAGATAAATAAGATATTCGTCGTATCTATCTGTATCAGTTCCTGATGCGGATGCTTTCTGCCTCCTTGCGGCGGCACATTGGCAACTGTTCCTTCCAGAATTTTTAAAAGAGCCTGCTGAACGCCTTCACCGGAGACGTCCCTCGTTATGGACGGATTTTCCGATTTGCGGGCAATCTTATCGATTTCGTCGATGTAGATAATGCCCTTTTGCGCTTTTTCGATATCGTAATCCGTCGCCTGTATCAGCTTGAGCAGAATATTTTCCACGTCTTCACCGACATATCCTGCTTCCGTGAGCGACGTTGCATCGGCTATAGCAAAAGGAACATTCAATATTTTTGCTAAAGTCTGAGCAAGAAGCGTTTTGCCGCTACCGGTCGGCCCCAGCATTAAAATATTGGATTTCTGCAGTTCAACATCATCTTGTCGAGGCGTTCTGTTGATGCGTTTATAATGATTATAAACTGCTACCGCAAGCGATTTCTTCGCTTCGTCCTGCCCGATTACATATTGATTTAAAACATCGTATATTTCTTTCGGCTTCGGCAAATCTCTCAATTCGATATGTTCGCCGTCGCTGACTTCCTCTTCGACAATTTCGTTGCAAAGTCGCACACATTCATCACAAATATACACTCCGGGACCGGCTACAAGCTTGCGCACCTGTTCCTGAGTTTTTCCACAGAATGAACATTTCATTTGTCCTTTGTCTTCACCGAATTTCAACCAATATTCACCTCTTTTTATGCCCAACCCTTTTATTTATAAAAAGTGGCGATTTACGCATATTGCAAATAGTCTCGCCACTCTTACACACAAAACTATTTATTTACTCTTTTTTGCAGCAGTACGAACGATAACTTCATCAATCAGACCGTAGTTTTTCGCTTCCACTGCCGACATGAAATTATCTCTTTCCGTATCGGCCATGAGCGTTTCTATCGACTGACCCGTATGTTCTTTCAGTATTTCCGTCAGAATATCGCGTATGCGCAGGATTTCACGCGCCTGAATTTGGATATCGGTCGACTGACCCTGAGCTCCGCCCAGCGGCTGGTGTATCATAATGCGCGAATACGGCAGTGCATACCGTTTGCCTTTTGCACCTGCGGCAAGCAGCACGGAACCCATGCTGGCAGCCTGACCGATGCAAATCGTCGATACGTCCGGCTTGATATACTGCATAGTATCATAAATAGCCAGTCCGGCAGTAACCACACCGCCGGGACTGTTAATATACAGGTGAATATCTTTATCCGGGTCTTCTGACTCCAAAAAGAGCAGTTGTGCTATTACCACATTGGCTACATTATCATCAATAGGACCGCCCAGAAAAATGATACGGTCTTTCAAAAGGCGGGAATATATATCGTAGGCGCGTTCGCCCCGTCCCGACTGTTCAACTACCATTGGTACATAGTTCATGTTATTCACCCCGACTAAAACATTCTAAATTAAAAATTAAACTAATAAAAATTAAGCTTCTACAGCGCTGTCAATTACGAAATTAGCAGCTTTTTTGTGCAGAACAGTTGCTACGAGATTGCCGATGCTGCCGTTCTTTTTGATGATTTTGCTTACTTCCTGCGGAGTTGTGCCGTATGTTGCAGCCAGCAGAGCGATTTCAGCATTGATATCAGCATTTTCAACTTTGATGTTTTCAGCTTTAGCTACAGCGTCCAGCATGAGGTCAGTTTTAACAGCGATAGCAGCGCTTTCTTTGTACTGTTCACGCAGTTTGTCCATATCCATATTCGTGTATTTGAGATAAGCATCGAGGTTCATGCCCTGATTTTCCAGATTTACAGCCAGTTCCTGAACCATATTGCTTACGCGGTTTTCCACCATAACGTCCGGAATTTCCACAGTGATATTGTCAGTAGCCTGTTTTAAGATTTCGTTGCGGCGTTTCGTATCAGCTTCGCGTTCCATGCGTTTTTCCGTGTTTTCACGCAGTTTAGCTTTCATATCTTCAACATTTTCATAGGAAGTATGTTCTTTTACGAATTCATCCGTAAGTTCCGGCATCTGTTTATGTTTAATGCTGTTGATTTTGCAGTGGAATACAGCAGCTTTGCCAGCTAAATCTTTTGCATGATATTCTTCCGGGAATGTTACGTTAACGTCTTTTTCTTCACCGACTTTGAGGCCTACAAGCTGGTCTTCGAAAGTATCAATAAAGGAATGGGAACCAATCTGGAGCGGATAATCTTTGCCTTCGCCGCCCGGGAATGCTACGCCGTCAACTTCACCTTTGAAGTCTAAAGTAACGAAATCATCGTTTGCAACTGCTGCGCCTTCTTCAGCGTCAATCATTTTTGCATGATGATTTAAAATGTTTTGTACCTGTTCGTCAATCTGTTCGTCTGTAACTACAACGGCATCTTTAGCAACTTTCAAGCCTTTGTATTCACCGAGCGTAACTTCCGGCACCGGAGTGATTGTAGCTTTGAATACTACGTCTTTGCCTTCTTCCAAAGTTACGATATCAACCTGCGGACGGTCTACCGGGTCAAGATTTTCCTGTTTCAAAGCAGCGTCGAATGCTTTCTGTGCTACACGGTCGAATGCTTCATCCATGATAGCTTCTTTGCCGATGTGCATTTCGAGAATGCGGCGCGGTGCATGGCCTTTTCTGAAGCCAGGGATATTTACACGGTTTGCAAGGGATTTGCAAGCAGCCTTAATACCTTTATCAAGTTCTTCAGCTGGTACTTCGATTGTAAGTACCACCTTATGATTTTCAATCTTTTCTGTAGTAACGTTCATTGTGAAAAAAAACCTCCTGTTGTTTGACGATTAAACATTTTTCTTAGTGTATATGTTACTGTCATATATAAAATAGCACAGTACACCTACTATACTAAATGAATGATATCACAATACTTCAATAATGACAAGCTTTTATACAAAAATACCCCAGCCTTTACCGACTGGGGACTGATTTCATATGGAGCGGAAAACGAGGCTCGAACTCGCGACCCCCACCTTGGCAAGGTGGTGCTCTACCACTGAGCTACTTCCGCAGTTGCCTTAACGACTGAATTTATTATACTCAATAAAAGATAAAATGTCAACTGTTTTTCTCATAAAAATTCATCGCATCCACTCAAACCATACGATACTGATTACCGACAGCAGGACAGTCAGCGGAAAACCGATTTTCAGATACTGTTTCGATGTGATTTTTATACCCTGTTTTTTTGCTATTTCCAGTACGATTAAGTTGGCAATGGAGCCGAATACGGTCAGATTGCCCGCAATGGTTGAAAGCAGCGCAAGCGCCTGCCACAAAACCTGTTCGTCTGCCGGTATATAATAGCGCAAAAGCAAAACGGCCGGCACATTGCTCACGATATTGGACAGGACAATCGCCATTATGCCGAACAGCGGTATTTCCTCCATGTACTGCGGCGGCAGAAAGTTATAAATAAGGCTCAAAAGACCGCTTTTTTCCACACCGGCAATGATGACGAACAGACCGATGAAAATAATCAACAAATTGAAATCAATATTTTCATAAATGCGCTCCGGTTTTATGCGCGTATTAATCAGCAGAAAAGCTGCGCCGAAACTTGCCGTTAGTGTCAGGTTCAGACCGAGCAGATA
The DNA here is from genome assembly GCA_002314325.1 of Megamonas hypermegale. Taxonomy (GTDB): domain Bacteria; phylum Bacillota; class Negativicutes; order Selenomonadales; family Selenomonadaceae; genus Megamonas; species Megamonas hypermegale_A. The sequence goes on along the minus strand of DCFC01000012.1, from coordinate 2,747 downwards.
GAAAATTATAACAAACGCCAGCACAAGCAGCGTTTTCGTTATCAAATACTTATGTATAACGAGACTGCTCGTTTCATTCGTTTCTATCGTAAATGTTTTTTCCATATCCTGTCTGTATGTATAACGGATAAACAGATACAGCAGGATAAGACCTATCAAAGACAGCGGTGCGGCTATCGCAAAATAATCGAGTGCCGGTATTCCCGACAGACTGCCGATTAAAACGTTCTGCGGATTGCCGATAAACGTGCAGGCACTGCCGATATTAGAAGCCATCGCCACGCCCAGAAGATACGGCACGGGATTTACTTTGACTTTAAGGCAAATCATAATGACGACCGGCGTGAACAAAAGACATACGATATCATTGATGACGACGGAAGATAATATTCCCGCCAGGAAAATCACCGCCAACAGCAGCGTCCTGCATGAATGAATGTGCGTGAATACGAGCCTGCCCAAATACATGAAAAAACCGGCAAGCTTTAAATTGCCCACAACGACCATCAGCGAAAACAGTACAACAATCGTTTCGGCATCGATGGCTTCTACCGCTTCACCGATTGTCATTATGCCGAACCCCGTCATGAGCGACGCGCCGACTATCGCCATGCCCGCTCTGTCCACACGGAATATCGGGCTTTTCCCCAGCGTAAACACGATTAAAGTTACTAATAAAATAATACCTGCCACAATTTCCTGCGCATCGTGCAAATCACTGAACTGTCCCGTCGTGAATGCAGCCAGCAGCATAATAAGCACTATGCCTGCCGCGATTTCCTGCACAAACGGTTTCAATACCATTCACCTCTATTTTTCTATTTAATTTTGGATACAAAAAAACCCAGTAAAAATTACTGGGAGATTTGCAAATGGAGCGGAAAACGAGGCTCGAACTCGCGACCCCCACCTTGGCAAGGTGATGCTCTACCACTGAGCTACTTCCGCATTGAGTTATGGAGCGGAAAACGAGGCTCGAACTCGCGACCCCCACCTTGGCAAGGTGGTGCTCTACCACTGAGCTACTTCCGCATTTGTTATTGCTATCAGCAACGTTGATTATTATATATTATCTTTCAGCTGTTTGTCAACACTTATTTGTAAATTTTTTGTGAAAAAGACAAAATTTCTTTTCCCTAAATGGTATTTGCCTGGCAGAAGTGATATAATGGATATAAAAATTTTAAAGGAAGTGGTTTTTCTTGGATAGTCCCGAGACAAATATTTTCATTATTTTAACGTTTATCTTAATCATTTTAAACGCTTTTTTCATTTTTGCAGAAATAGCTGTTACCAATTCACATAAAAATCAAATAGAGAAATTAATTGACGACGGCTACAAAAAAGCGGCAAAAGCTCTGAAAATCGTTGATGACCCGAGCACATATCTCATCACGGTGCAGGTCGGCAACGTCAGTTCCAACATTCTAATCGGCCTGTTTACGGGGATTGCCATTGCGCCGTTTCTGACGACACAGCTGCAAAGCATCGCCATCGCGCCGATTGTTGACTACATCGAGCCTATCTCCCTCGTATTCAGCACATTCATCATCATTTTGCTCTGTCTTGTACTCAGCACAACACTGCCGCGCAAAATTGCGCTCAACAACCCGGAACTTTGCCTGCTTAAAATCATCGGCTTTTTAAAATTCTGGCAGATAATCCTCTCGCCGCTCATCTCCGCCTTCACCGGCATTGCCAATACGATTTTGCTTATCTTCGGCATTAATCCGCAAAATAACGACAACGTTACAGAAGATGAAGTCAAAGACCTGATTGAACGCGGCACGGAAGAAGGCACATTTGAAAAAGCCGAACAGGATATTGTAGACCGCATATTCCATATGAGCGACCAGGCGGCATACGACTTGATGACGCCGCGCACCCAGATGCTCTGGCTCGACCTTGAGGACGATTTGGCAACCAACCTGAAATTAATTAAGGAAACGACTGCCAATGTCTTTCTCGTCGGCAAGGATGATTTGGACGATTTCGTCGGCATTATCTACGCCAAAGACGTTCTGAACACACTGCTTGATAAGCAGGAGCTCAATCTGGAAAAACTCGTCCGCAAACCGATGTTCGTACCGCGCGCTATGGAAACATTCCGCCTGCTGGAAAAATTCCGCCAGAGCGAAGTTAATGAAGCCATCGTTCTCGACGAATACGGCGGTGTCGTCGGTTTCGTCACTATCTTCGATATCATCAACGAAGTACTCGGCGATATCACCGGCAAACCGGTGCAGAATACGCCGCAGATTATTCAACGCGATGAAAACTCGTGGTATATCGACGGTCTGTACGATATTGACGATTTCAAAGAACGCTTTGATATTGAAAAACTGCCGAATGAGGAAAACGGCCATTTCAAGACAATGGGCGGTTTCATCACTTCCTATTTCGGCTATATCCCCAAAGTTGCCGAAGTCCGCATTTGGGACGGCTACCGCTTTGAAATTATCAGCATGGATAAAGCCCGCGTGGATAGAATTTTAATGACACAAATAAAATAAAAAGAAAAAGAGCTACCGTATGAATTATATACGGTAGCTCTTTTTTTGTTAGGAAAAGTACTGTTCAGCGCAATATATGGCTAAGAGAATTATTTCTTAATTTATTCTTATATTGCGCGGGCAATTTTTCTTTGATGGCAAAGAAAAGTTGCCGAAAAAGAAACCTTTTGGTTCGTGCACTGCTAAGAGATTTTCACTTTAAGAAAACAGTTTTTTATCTCTAACGTTTAAAAA
>DCFC01000035.1:52090-242605 GCA_002314325.1 Megamonas hypermegale | reverse complement strand
GGACGTGCTATTCATCCCCCACTAATAGAAGTGGAGGACTTCTAGCACATTAGGTTAAATAATAATTGCGCAATAAAGCATAAAATCTTATAATATACGTATTGTGCCAATGAAAGAATTTTTTCAGGATTTCGGCGCAATACGGATTTGAGTTTAGAATAGTAAGAGTAAATAGCATATTGTGAGGGATTAGTCAGTGTATCGCAGAGAAGACGTGAAGAAGAAAAAAAAGACGAGTTACTGGAAATATTTTATCGTGCTGATTTTCGTTTTTGTACTGTCGGGAATTGGCGGAGCATTTTTTGCCAATGCCTTGATTGACAACAAACCGGAGTATACACAGGATGTGCAGGACGGGCTGCTTGTGACGAAGGATAAAGCGACGGTAATGATTATGGGCGTGGATAAACGCAATGATGATGTGGGGCGAAGTGATACTTTGATGGTGGCGACGCTCGACCCGGATAAAAATCAGGCAGCGCTCTTGTCGATACCGCGGGATACGCGCGTGAAAATAAAAGGACACGGTTATGACAAAATCAATGCGGCGTACGCTTACGGTGATAGAAAACTGTCGCAGCAGACGGTGGAAGGGCTGCTCGGCATAAAAATCGACCATTATATTGTGATAGATATACACGGTTTTACAAAAATCATTGACGCTTTGGGCGGGGTGGACATAGACGTGGAAAAACGCATGTACTATGAAGACCCGTGGGATGATGACGGCGGACTGTATATCGACCTTCAGCCGGGAATGCAGCATATGGACGGAAAAACGGCCGTTACGTATGTGCGCTACCGCGATGAAGAAGGCGATATCGGTAGAATTCGCCGCCAGCAAAAATTCATGAAAGCCGTAATGGATAAACTTGTTTCACCGGCTATTATTCCGCGCCTGCCGTCCATGGTATCGGCTATGTACGATGCAGTGGAAACGGATATGTCCATCAGCGAGCTGCTGTCGTTCATGGGAACATTGCAGGAAGCGAAGGACAACGGCTTAAAATCGGAAATGCTGCCGGGCAAGCCTGTTTATATCGATGATATCAGTTACTGGATACCGGATATCAGCAAGACAAGACAGATACTTGCCAGCACGCTCGGCGTGAAGATGAACAGTACGATAACGAATTCCATTGAATATGATGCGCAGGAGTATGAAGCGTCTATGCCGGACAATGCGGTGGAAATTCCGGATGCTCAGCGCATAAAACAGCAGTTGGAGCAGGAACGGGAAGAACGGCGCGAACAAATCAGACGCGAGCGTGAGGAAAGACAGGAACGTACGGAACGACGCCCGGCTGATGATTATGAACAGGAATATGAACGCGGCCGTCAGCAGCGCATGCAGGAGTTGCAGGAAATAGAGCGCGGTAGCGCGGATAATCAGACAGAGACACCGTCAAGACAAACGGCAGAACCGGTGCAGCCGCGTGCGTCGCAAAATGTGGAAGTTCCTGATATGAACACGCATAGTGAAGGGAAAAATTAAAGCATAATAAAAAATACCGTCGGACTAATATTCTGTCCGGCGGTATTTTTTTATTCAGCGGAATAAGATGTTTAAAATTATGGTCAGGATAATACTGATTACAATACATGAGCCCATCGGGAAATAGACACCGAAGTTACCGCTTTCCCATTTGAAGTCGAACGGCAGTTTGCCGAGCAGCAGGATTTTGGAACCGAAATGGAACAAAAGTCCCGCCGCGATTAAGGCAATGCCGGCATATATCATAATTTTTCCGATATCAGACATGTTGTTTTCCTGTTTTCCTTCAGCTACGTTCTTCATCTTCAAAGACGGCAACGGCAGCAACTTTGTCATTATTGTCCATATTCATCACTTTTACGCCCTGTGTATTGCGGTTAATGACGGAAACTTCGTTGATGTTGGAGCGAATGACGATGCCTTCATTGGAGATGAGCATAAATTCCTGGTTTTCATTTACGACTTTGACGCCGACAACGAAACCGGTTTTTTCCGTAACTTTAATGTTGATGAGGCCGATACCGCCGCGGCTTTGAGCGCGGTATTCTTCCGTGTGCGTACGTTTGCCGTAGCCGTTTTCCGTGACGGTCAGCACTTCGCAGCCTTTGCGCAGGTTATCCATGTCGATAACTCTGTCATCGCCTTTTAATTTTATGCCGATGACGCCGCGGGCGTTTCTGCCCATTGGACGGACATCCTGCTCATTGAAGCTGATGGACATGCCGTCGCGCGTGCCGATGATGATGTAGCGGTTGCCGTCAGTCAGTTTTACGCTGATAAGTTCGTCGTCATCTTTCAGCGAGATGGCGATAAGACCTGTTTTCTTGCGGTTCGTATCGTAGTCGCTGAGCACCGTCTTTTTGACAATGCCCTGACGGGTGGCCATGAACAGATATTTGTCGTCAGCGAATTTTTCAATTGGAATGATGGCAGTGATGCTTTCTTCCTTAGCCAGCGGCAGCAGGTTTACGATAGCGGTGCCTTTGGCCGTTCGGCCGGATTCTGGAATTTCATATCCTTTCAGCTGGTAAACGAGCCCTTTGTTGGTAAAGAATAAAATCGTATTATGCGTGGAGGTTATAATCATGTTTTCCACGTAATCTTCCTCTTTCGTGCCCATGCCCGTTACGCCGCGTCCGCCGCGTTTCTGGTTGCGGTACGTAGTCAGAGGAATGCGTTTGATGTAATTGTTGTGCGTCAGCGTGATAACGACTGTTTCTTCGGCGATGAGGTCGGCAAGGTCAACGTCGGACGTGTCATCCGTTATCTGCGTGCGGCGCGCGTCGCCGAATTTGGCTTTGACAGCGGAAAGTTCCTCTTTGACGATATTCAGGATTTTATGTTCATCAGCGAGAATTTCGTTTAAGTTGCTGATATAATCGAGCACTTCGAGATATTCCGTTTCGATTTTTTCGCGTTCAAGTCCCGTTAAGCGCTGCAGGCGCAAATCCAAAATAGCCTGTGCCTGTTTTTCCGTGAGCGTATAATCATTCATGAGGACTTCTTTGGCAGCGTCGCCGTTGGCTGATTTGCGGATGGTTTCGATAATCGGGTCGAGGTGGTCGAGCGCGATAGTGAGACCTTCCAGAATATGGGCGCGTGCCTGTGCTTTTTTGAGTTCATACTGGGTACGGCGGCGGATTACATCTTCCTGATGTTTGATGTAATAGTGCAGTACCTGTTTCAGATTTAAAATGCGCGGACGGCCGTTTACGAGCGCCAGCATGATTACGCCGAACGTTTCCTGCAGCTGCGTGTGCTGATAGAGCTGATTTAAGATGACTTCAGCGTTAGCGTCGCGGCGCAGGTCGATGACGATGCTCATGCCGTTGCGGTCCGATTCGTCGTTCAGGTCGGTTATGCCGTCAATGGTTTTATCGCGGACGAGCTCAGCGATGCGTTCCACCAGGCGGGCTTTGTTTACCTGATACGGCAGTTCTGTAATAGTAATGCGCGGCTTGCCGTTCGGCAGAGTGCTTATCTGCGTGCAGGCGCGCATTTTTACAGCGCCGCGGCCTGTCTTATAGGCGGAAATGATACCGTCGCGTCCCATAATCATCGCGCCGGTCGGGAAATCTGGGCCTTTTATTGTCTGCATCAATTCTTCGATAGTAATATCGGGATTGTCAATCATCTGTAATACGCCGTCAATGACTTCCGTCAGATTGTGCGGCGGAATATTGGTCGCCATGCCGACAGCAATACCGGAGGAACCATTTACGAGAAGGTTCGGAATTTTGGACGGCAGAACGGTCGGTTCTTTTAAGGATTCATCATAGTTCGGTGCAAAATCTACAGTCTGTTTATCAATATCCTGGAGCATGAGTTCAGCGATTTTGGACATGCGGACTTCCGTATAACGCATTGCGGCGGCGGAGTCGCCGTCGATGGAACCGAAGTTGCCGTGTCCGTCGGCCAGTACGTAGCGGCAGGAAAAATCCTGCGCCATGCGCACGATAGCGTCGTAGACGGAGCTGTCTCCATGCGGATGGTATTTACCTAATACTTCCCCGACGATACGAGCGGATTTTTTATACGGTTTATTAGAACCCATGCCGGCTTCCTGCATAGCGTACAGAATACGGCGGTGAACCGGTTTCAAACCGTCTCGAACATCAGGCAGTGCACGCATAACGATTACGCTCATGGCATAGTCGATATACGAATTTTTCATTTCATCTTCAAGATTTACAGGAAGAACTTTTCCTGCAGAAATATCTTGTGTCACATTCTCACCTCAATTTTCAATCTACGGTCAAAATATGACCGAAATACTATTAAAATTAAATGTTCTTAACTAATATATTTTATCATTTTTAGCCGAAAAAGTCCATGAAATACGGCTTTCGGAGCGATAAAAGCCGCCTGAAAACAAATGCTCAGACGGCTTTTTATTTATAATCAGTTTTTGATTACGTGAGTGTACAAAAATCCTTCGCGCATACCGGCGTCTTTGTACGTTATGCTGTGTGCGTTCACGATTTTGGCGAGCTCGTTGGCGATTACAAGACCGGGTATAATCGTATGCAGGCGGTCCGGTACGCTCTTGAGCAGGATGGTGATGTCCTCGTCGGAAAATTCATGGCCGCGTGTAAAATGGGAGATTATCTCCGGAATTTTGTCAGCGGGAACGGCATCGTTCGTATCCGGCAGGCGGTACATCTCGTTGTAAAGCAGGCGGGCGCCTTTGCATGTGCCGCCGATGCCGCAGATTTCCGCATGGGAGATGTTTTTAAATTCATTTGCCGTATTGATGATTTTGTGGGCTTCGTCTGCCATTTGAGCGATTTCTGCTTCAGTTGGCAGAAAATCGGTGCAGTATTTGGTGTGAAGCGACAATGAGCCGATAGGCAGACTGATTTTGTGCAGGATTTTACCGTCGGCAAAGCGGATTAACTCCGTGCTGGCACCGCCGATATCAACGATAAATCCTTCATCGTAGTCGAGGTCATGCGTCGCCGCAATAAAATCGTACGTTGCTTCTTCATCACCGGAGACGATATGCAGGTCGATGCCGGTGCGCTTTTTAATTTCGCTTACGGCTTCTTTGCTGTTTTCGGCATTGCGCAGAGCCGCCGTAGTGAAAGCTGCTACGTTTTTTATATTGAATGATATTAAAAATGATTGGAACTTAGCGAGAATTTCACAGGCTTTATCAATTCCCGCCGTAGTCATCCGGCCGTTCTGGACATAAGCGGCAAGACCGACCGTGTATTTGCGTTTGTGAACGAGCTCCAGCTTGTCGGGGGAAATCTGATAGATAGCCATGCGCATTGTGGTTGAACCGATATCAATGACAGCGTATAACATAATAAAACCTCCTGAGAATTATTTAAATAAGTCGATGACCTGCTTGCCGATTAAGACGACAGACATGATGATGAACAGCGTTTTTACGTACGTTGCGCCTTTGGCAATAGCCATGCGGGCACCGCAGAATGCACCGACCATCATGGCAAAACCCATTGGCAAAGCGTAGGCAAAATCGACGATGCCGGCGGAGATGAAAAACAGTGCGCCGGCGATATTGCTGGCAAAATTCAGTCCGCGGGCATTGGCGGCAGCACCGATAAAATCAAAACCGATCCATAAAAAAGCGAACAGCAGAAATGTACCGGTGCCGGGACCGAAAAAGCCGTCGTAAAAGCCGAACGTAAATGCGGCCACGGCACTCAAAAGCCACATTTTCCGGCTCATGCCGTGAAAGGTAGCAATCTGACCGAAATTTTTCTTCGTTAGAGTATAAACGGTAACGGCGACGAGCAGGGCGATAATCAGCGGACGCAGAAAATCGGACGGTATCAGTTTTAGGATACTGGCGCCGCAAACGGAACCGATGAAGGATAAAGGCAGCAGAAATTTGATAGTGGAAAAATCGACGCGGCCGGAGCGGACAAAAGAGGCAAAACCGATAGTGGCGCCCATGGAAGCGGCGACTTTATTCGTGGCAATCGCCGTGACGGGCGGCATTCCGGTGAATAAAAGCGCCGGAAGCGATATAAGACCGCCGCCGCCGACAACCGTATCGATAAAAGCGGCGATAAAACCGGTAACGATTAGAAATAAGAGCATGTAAAGATTAATATCGTCCATAAAACGTTCCTTTCTGGAAAAATAGAGTACAGCTTATTATTAATCATTTTGCCGCTTTTGTAAATGAAAAAGTCAGTGAACACTTAGCTCACTGACTTAGAAAGTTATTTATTTCTTTTTTTATTCGGTCCATTGAGTCCGGCGCCGGTAATCGGGATAACTACGCGGTAATTGTCCGGTTTACCCTTGCGGAAATATTTGAGCGCTCCGGCAATAGGAACAGCGGCGGTAGCTTCAACGTAAATGCCTTTGCGGCCTGTCTGATGCTGTGCTTCTTCGATTTCTTCATCGCTGACGGTGATTACTTCACCTTTGCTGCGGTTTATAGCCATGAGCATTTCTTTAAGACGCATAGGTTTTTCTACACGGATGGCATCGGCAATGGTGAAAGACGGCGGAGCAACTTTGCGTTTCTTTTTGAACGCATTATAAAGCGGGCAGCAGTTTTCACTCTGTACAGCAACGAAAGCAGGCAGACGGCCGATTTCTTCAAATCCGTAATACAGGCCTAAAAGCATTGTACCGTTGCCCACCGGCAGGAAAATATATTCCGGTACTTTATTGCCGAGCTGTTTGTAAATTTCATAAGCCATGGATTTAATGCCTTCAAAGAATAACGGGTTGTAAACGTGGGAAGCATAATAAGACTCATCCTGCGCTACGGCTTTTTTGGCAGCTTCGGCTGTAGCTTCGCGATTGCCGATAACGAGACGGACATGCGCGCCGTACGTTTCAATCTGATGCAGTTTGCCGGCAGGAATGCTTTCCGGAACGTAAACGGTGCAGTCAATATTGGCAGCAGCGGCATATGCGGCAAGAGCGGAAGCGCCGTTACCAGAGGAATCTTCCACGATATCTTCCACGCCGAGATGTTTGAGCACGTTTACCATTGCTTTAGCACCGCGCGCTTTGAAAGAGCCGGTAGGATTTAAATGTTCCATTTTGAAGAACATTTCCTGTTTGCCGAAATGTATAGGAAGAAGAGGCGTTACAACTTCACCGATGGAAACTTCTTGAGGAATAGTGTCTTTATCATCTTTATATAATCTGAACAACCCTCCGCAAGAGCATTGATAAGAAGTGGAATTCAATGGATATTCTTTTTTACATTTTTCACAGTAAAAATGCATTTGCATCATCTCCAATTTCTGTAATATTTTATATGCGTCCAGATAGTTAATATATTCTATAAATTTGTAAAAATACCCTGCTAATTCATATAAAAATGTAAACATAGAATTGATAAAAATTTTTTGCGGAAAATCGTAAAAAAGTGTTGACATTTTTAATCGCAGGTCATATAATAATACATGTTCTCACGGAAAGAGTGAAGACGGGGCATGGCTCAGTTTGGTAGAGCACCTGGCTTGGGACCAGGGGGTCGCAGGTTCGAATCCTGCTGCTCCGACCATCGAAATTTTTCGTAGGGACATTCAATTTGAACGGGGCATAGCTCAGTTTGGTAGAGCGCTTGGTTCGGGACCAAGAGGTCGTAGGTTCGAATCCTGTTGCTCCGACCATTGAAACATCAAGGAAGCGAAAGCTTCCTTTTTTTGTGTTTAAAATAAAATTTTTGCAAGAGAGGTATATGATGACGGAAATAGCATTGCAAAGCAAATCAGGGAAAAAATCGTATTTGCAGGTATTATTGCTGTCCATGGGACATTTTTTTAATGATTTTTACTGCAACTTTCTGCCGATACTGCTGCCGATATTAATTCCCAAACTGGGACTGTCGCTTACGCTGAGCGGCGTTTTGGTAATGGTGATGTCGTTTACAGCGAACGTATTGCAGCCCGTTTTCGGCTATATGATGGATAAATACAATTTCAACAAGCTGATGCCGTTTTTGATACAGTTCGGCGCGGTGTTCATCTGCATGACTAGCTGGGTGAACGAATTTTGGCTGCTGGCCGTGCTTATCGCCTTGAGCGGTTTGGCAGTATCCACTTTTCATCCGATGGGAGCAGGTCTTATCAGCAAAGTCGCACCGGAAGGAAAACTGTCCTCGTCGATATCCATCTTCGTCGCCGGAGGCAGTCTCGGTTTTGCTTTTTCGCCGATTTTGCTCGTTTATTTTATGGAAGCTTTCGATTTGAAATATTTGCCGGTGCTGATACTTCCGGCATTTGTTCTGGGATTTTTCATGTACAGCTCCGGTCTGTCGCGGCGGCGTTTCGTCAATGAGCAGGTCGCTAAAAATATGCACTTCAGTTTCAGCCGTCTGTTTAAGCATAAGCCGCTTATGCTGCTGAACATATCCATGGGCATACGCGCATGGGTGTTTACAGCACTCGTAACGTTTCTGCCGTTATGGGCGATGCAGCAGGGCTACGACAGCACTTCAGGCGGCTGGATACTTACCGTTTATCTGTGCGGCAGTGTTATCGGCGGTCTTGCCGGCGGCGCGCTTAATGATAAAATCGGTTACAAGAAAGTTATTTTATGGGCACTTATACTGGCGATATTTCCGACAATGTATTTTCTGCTCATTTCGCAAACGGGATTTTTAATTTACATTGCATTATTCCTGTCAGGGGCATTGTCAATGGCGGCCAATCCCGGCGCAATCGTCTGGGGACAGAACTTTCTGCCGGACAATCCAGGCATGGCATCGGGCATGATGCTCGGTCTGTCCTTCGGTCTGGGCGGAGTAGGCACAATGCTTACCAGCAGTCTTGCTGAATGGATAGGGCTTTCGGCAGCTTTGGGACTTACAACGGCGTTATTGGTAGTAAGCATTGTTCTTGTGTATATTACACCAGTGAAGTTATCCTTAAAATACCAAAATCTATAAACTTATAAACAAAAAGGCATTGAACATTTGATAGATGTTCAATGCCTTTTTTATTTGTTTGTATTATAAAGTAGTTAAAATAAATTCGCCTGTGCCGTTTAGGATGTATTCGCCCATATTTGCCGGGATAAAGAGACTGTCGCCTTTTTTTACGGTGAAACTGTCGGCATTGCAGGTCAGAGCCATTTCTCCGTCCAGAACTAGAATGGAATGAAAGCTGTCTTTGGCCGCGTTTAAATTGCAGTTGCCGTGCAGATGAAAATGGCTGACGTTGAACAGGTCGCACTGTGCCAAAATCGTCAAATCATAATCGGTAAAACAGCTTAATTTGGCAATGGCTTCCGGTTTTCTTGTCGGCGGCTGCAGTTTCGTTACGGCAAGTGCCTTTTCAATATGCAGCTGGCGCGGTTTGCCATCTTTGCCGATACGGCCGTAATCGTAAACTCGGTAGGTGGAGTTGGAGCTTTGCTGAATTTCGGCAATCAATGCGCCAGCGCCGATTGCATGGAGCGTACCGGCTTCGATAAAAAATACGTCGCCTTTTTTTATCGGAACCTGATTGCAGACTTCCAGCAGAGTATTGTCATGAATGCGCTTAGCAAATTCCTGATGAGAGATATTTTTCGTAAAACCGTAAATCAGCGTGGAGTTAGGTTCAGCATCCATTACGTACCACATTTCCGTCTTGCCGGACTCGCCTTCATTTAAGAGAGCGTAATTATCATCAGGATGAACCTGTACAGATAGGCTTTGTTTGGCATCTATGAATTTTATCAGGATAGGGAAATCCTTCTTATTTGCAGCTTTAGTGCCGATTACAGATTTGCTTTCCGTTTCGATATAATCATTTAACGTTTTGCCTGCATAGCTGCCATTTTCGATTATACTTTGCCCGTCATGGTGGCAGGACAGCTCCCAGCTTTCAGCAACAGGATTGATATCGGTCTGCTTGTTGAATTCATCGCGCAGACGAGTGCCGCCCCAGAGATAATCTTTAAAAGCGGCTTTGAGTTTTAGAGGATAAAGCATTTATTCACGTCCTTCATTAATGATACTGATATCTATATTATCATTAATTTTATTTTTGTCTAGAGAAAATGCGTTCAAAAATATCCATACAGCTTTACACTTTAAATTGAATGTGTTAATATAGAGAAAATCTGGAAAACAGTTTCTGCACGCTATCTATTAGTTGTGCAGATTTTTTCTATTGCAACAGTTTTTCAAATGATAATTATTGACATTTATTTTATTTTTGGAGGTAATATAATGACGGAAATGGATGCGTTGAAAAAACAGACGGCATGGCTGTCTATTGTTTCCAATACGCTGCTCGTTATATTGAAATTGGCAGTCGGCTTATATGTGGGAGCATTGAGCCTGATTTCCGAAGCTATTCACTCCGGAGTCGATTTGATAGCTGCATTTATAGCTTTTTGGGCTGTGCGAAAATCAGTTGCGCCGCCGGATAGTGAACACGATTATGGTCACGGCAAATTTGAAAATCTGTCGTCAGCGGTGGAAGCTCTGCTGATTGTAGGAACGGCGCTGTTTATCATTTACGAAGCAGTGCATAAATTCAATACGCCGCTTGACCCGGAATTTCTGCAGTACGGCATATACATTATGATTATATCCATTATTGTTAATTTTTTCGTTTCGCGCCGCTTAATTGCTGTAGCGAAAAAAACGGATTCGCAGGCGTTGGAGGCTGACGGGCTGCATCTTCAGTCCGATGTATGGACGTCTGTCGGCGTAATGCTCGGTCTTGTAGGTATGAAGGTATTCGGCTTTTTATGGCTCGACCCGGTTATCGCCATTGTAGTGGCATTGATAATTTTCCGCGCCGGCTATAAAATGGTAATGGAAAGCGCCAGAGAACTTACCGACAGCAGTTTATCACCGGAAGAAGAAAAGATTATCGGTGAGATAATCATGGAACATAAGGATTTAATTGGCTATCATCATCTGCGCACACGCAAATCGGGTTCGGAAAAACTGCTTGATGTGCATGTAACTTTTGAAAAGGATATGCCGCTGTATAAAGTACATGAAACGTGCGATGACATAGAATATAAAATTAGACAGAAGATGGGCAAATTCGATGTTACTATTCATCCGGAACCGGTCGATAAAAACGGCGCAGTTATAAAAAAAAACTACGCTGAAGTGAATTAATACAAAAAGGATGGTGCAGTATTTGGAAAAAGTGCAATACAATGTTAATGACATCGTCCGCATGAAGAAGAAACATCCATGCGGCAGCGACACATGGACGATTATCCGTACTGGTATGGATTTTGGCATAAAATGCACTGGTTGCGGTCATTTTGTGATGATGCCGCGTGCTAAATTTGAAAAAATGGTACGCGGTATAGTGAAATAAAGCTTGTTTTTTATTTCCAACAATGATATAATCTTTTGTGTTCTACTAATAGAACAATGGAGAGGTGTCCGAGTGGTCGAAGGTGATTGACTCGAAATCAATTGTACCGCAAGGTACCGTGGGTTCGAATCCCACCCTCTCTGCCAGAGAAAATTCAAGGCTTTGCGAGATTTTCGCAAAGCCTTTTTTAGTGCTGTTTTCAGCCGGATTTTGTGTTTTGGTTCCATTTTGGTTCTACTTACTGATTTTTTCAGATTTTTTTATTCTGTATTTTTGATTTTTGCTTCTTGGTTTGTCTGGAATGGTTCGTTCAATTAAACCTTTCTCCAATGCCGGATTTAAATAATTTTTTCTAAATGTAGGCTTATGTTTTAATCCCAACTGCAGCATTATTTCTGTTATGCTAAGTTCTTTGTCATTTAAAATCGTTAAAAGGCGTTTAACATAGTCGTTTTCTTGGTCGCTAACATGGTCGGTATCATAGTCGCTTTGACTTACTTGTATCAGCATGTCATATAATGTCTGCAACATGAATTCTACAAAACAGGTGCTATCAGCATTTTTATATATTTTTATTGTATTATGGATTTGAGATAAGGTATAATAAGGCTGAGAGAATAGAATAAAAAAAAGATAGAAGTTGGCATTACAGACCTGCTTTTTGGCAGGTCTTTTTTGTTTTAATATTTTATGAAACGAAAGAGGATTGTTATGGTAGAATGCAGCATTTGTCATAAAAAAATAGATGAAAAGAAAGCTTTGGTAAATACGACGCAGAACGGAGAAAAGCGGATTATCTGTCAGGAATGTTTTCAGCAAGAAGCCGGAGTGGATTACGGCACGTTCGCTTATCGCAAGGAGAATGCCAAGCAGATAGCCATCGCTTTGGTAGTCTGCATCGCGATGACGATATATGCGTTCGTTGAAAAAGGTCCGCTGTATGGATTGGCGGGAATAATTCTGACGGTGCTTATCTATTTCTTTGCGGGAAAAATAAAATGACGGTCAATATTTTTTGACTTAAGAAAGAAAGTACCGTACTATTTTAATATGAGTTTGATGAGGTGAGATTATGGGTTATCGTGAATATGTTGAAAAGGGTCCGATGCCGTCGCGTGATGATATGAAAAATTTTCTGCGCTGTAAGATAAGTTTTTCCCGACGGTATGAAATGGTTGATTTGTACCAGGCGGCGGGAAAGGTGGCAGCGGAGGATATAAAAGCAAAGACGGTACTGCCGAAACAGCCGGTGAGTAAAATGGACGGTATCGGCGTGCGTTTTGCCGATTTTGCAGGCGGTATGCCAGATACGACGGCATGGATGGAAGGCCGAGAATATGTTTTTGCCAATACAGGCTGCGTGGTGCCTGCCGGTTACGACACAGTTATTCTGATTGAGGATGTGCGTTTTCAGGACGGACAGCTGCAGATTTTGCAAAAGCCGGCAAAAAAAGGGCAGCTTATCGACCTGGTAGGCAGTCTGATTGGCGAAAATGAAGTTCTGGTACATAAAAACGAGGTAATAACGCCGCCGCTGCTGGGATTGCTTGCTTCGGGCGGAGTGAAGGCTGTCAAGGTTATTGCCAGACCGAAAATCATATTTTTGCCGACGGGAGATGAGCTTGTTTCGTGGCGAAGTGATGATTATCCGGCAGATAAGAATGTGGAGTCCAACAGCATGATGCTGCATGGTTTTGCTGAGATGTATCAGGCGGATTTGGTGATATATCCCATTGTGCCGGATGATAAAAAAGCGATTAAGGAAGCTTTGATAAAGGCAAGCGAAGAAGCGGATATTATTTTAATCAATGCCGGTTCTTCCAAAGGCACGAAGGATTTTACGCTCGATTTGCTGGAAACGGAAGGCGAGGTGCTCGTTTATGAACTGGGCTGCCGGCCGGGCAAGCATTCCAGTTTTTCCGTATTCAATGATAAGCCCGTATTGGGAATTGCCGGTCCGCCGAACGGTGCGGAGCTAGCCATGCGTTTTTATCTGAAGTCGATTGTGGAGGAATATTATAATCAGACGGAAAGCGTTACGGATACGGTGAATGTTACAGCTGATTTTGATTTTACGGCGCCGGGTAATGCTGATTTCTGCTTGCAGGTGCATATTTTTGAGCGGGCGGGAGAATATCATGCGTTGTATATCAATCCGAAAGCTGTTACCCGTTCGACACTGCTGCATGAATACAACGGCTTTATATATCTGCCGAAAGGCTGCTGTATAGTTAAAGGACAGAAATTTACGGCGGAACTGATTGTAAACAGGAAGGACATTCCTTTAGAATAAATTATAAATTTAATGAGGATTTTTAATGCGGGACAGTTTTAATCGTACTATTGAATATTTGCGCGTATCGCTTACGCCTGATTGCAATCTGCGCTGTATATACTGCATGCCGGAAAACGGCTGCGGCTGGAAAAATAAATCATTGACGCAGGCGGAATTTTGGCGTTTAATAAAGTTAATCTGTACTTTAGGTATAAAAAAAATCCGGCTGACAGGCGGTGAGCCGTTGCTTTATCCGAATTTAGCCGATTTAATACGAAAGATAAAAACATCAACGCAGGTGGATGAGATTGCTCTGACGACGAACGGCATTTTGCTGGAACAAAAAGCGGAGCAGCTGAAAAAAGCCGGTCTTGACAGTATAAACGTCAGTTTGGATTGTCTGGATGAAGCGCTGTTTGCGCGGATAACGCGCGGCGGTGATGTTGGACGTGTCTTGAGCGGCATGGATAAAGCGAGAAAAGCCGGTATGAAACTGAAAATAAACAGTGTTATCCTGCGGGGTATTAATGAGCAGGAAATAATTCCGTTGGCGGATTTTGCCCAGCGCGCGGGTGTTTTACTGCGATTTATTGAGCTCATGCCGATAAATGTGGCGCAGAAATATCAGGGACTGGAGGAAGCTGCCGTTTTACAAAGGTTAACAGCGGTTTTCGGTGAAAAAAGTCTAATGGCGGAAAATAGTTCACCGGCCCATTATTATAAATTTGCCGCAGCGCAGATGCCAATCGGCTTTATTTCCGCTCTGTCGCATAAATTCTGTGCAAGATGCAATAGAATTAGGCTGACGGCGGCGGGGTTTCTGAAACCATGTCTGCATGACAGAGGCGGCAGAGATTTAAAAATACTGCTGAGTGAAGGTGCCAGTGATGAACAAATCGTGCAGGCGATACGCGAAACGGTTTACCAAAAACCGTGCAGTCACCATTTGACTGAAGCTTCGTTTGCGCAGCGGGAAACACAGTCAATGTCTTTAATAGGCGGATAATTCGGTGCTTTGCACTTAATTATAAATATTATTTTTTATAAAAAACAGTAGGAGGTTTTTTGGAATGAATAATTCTGTACATCCGGTTGATGAAAGATTACCGTTAGGACAGACTTTTCTCTATGGACTTCAACACGTATTAGCTATGTATGCCGGTGCCGTAGCCGTGCCGCTGATTGTAGCTTCTGCTATTGGACTGAGTACAGAGGACTTGATTTATTTAATCAATGCTGACTTGTTTACAGCCGGTATTGCCACGTTAATCCAGACATTGGGACCTTGCAGGATAGGCAGCAAACTGCCGCTCATTCAGGGGGTTACTTTTGCCGCTGTGTCGCCGATGATTATGATTGGCCAGGCGGACGGACTGACGGCGATATACGGGGCTGTTATAGTCAGCGGTATATTCATGTTTTTAGCTTCGCCGTTTTTCAGCAAGCTGGTCAGATTTTTCCCTCCGGTCGTAACAGGTTCTGTCGTTACGATTATCGGTTTATCCTTATTGCCGGTTGCCGTAAGATGGGCAGGCGGCGGAAATCCGGCGGCGGAAGATTTTGGCAGTCTTTCCACTTTGGCTTTATCCGCCTTCGTTTTATTGCTTGTAATTATTTTTTATCGTTTCTTTAAAGGTTTTTGGAAAAATATTTCTGTATTGCTGGCACTGCTCATCGGTACGGTCGTTGCATCGTTCTTCGGTTTCACCGATTTCAGCGCTATCGGCAGAGCTGACTGGGTTGGACTTGTTACGCCGCTTCATTTCGGTCTGCCGACGTTTGATATTCCGGCTATTATCGTTATGATTTTGGTAATTCTCGTCGTTATGACGGAAACAACGGGCGATATCATCGCTATCGGCGCTATTGTCGGCCGTCCTGCCGATGAAAAGACGATTACGCGCGGTCTGCGTGCCGACGGTTTTTCCACTATGCTGGGCGGATTTTTAAATACGTTCCCGTATACGGCATTTGCGCAGAATATCGGTCTTATCACGCTCACCAATGTAAAAAGCCGTTTTGTAGTGGCAGGTTCCGGTGTCATCTTAATTCTGCTCGGTCTGTTCCCGAAAATGGCGGCCGTTATTGCCTGCATTCCTGCTCCTGTTTTGGGCGGCGCAGGGATTGCGATGTTCGGTATGGTTGCGGCAAATGGTATCCGCGTACTGTCCCGCGTACAGTATGACGGCGACAAAAACTTCAATCTGCTGATTGTCGGCATAAGTCTGGCAATGGGTCTTTTATCCATGGCCGTGCCGGAAATATTCAAGCATTTTACCGGTATCTGGAGCATTATTTTCCACAGCGGCATAACAATCGGCAGTTTGACAGCGATTATTTTAAATGCTATTTTAAATGAAGCAAGAACTGTACACATAAAAAAATAAAAAATCAAGCTCCTTTAGTATTAAAGGAGCTTTTTTACAAAAAGGTGATTTTATGGAAAAAACAATCGATGCAAGAGGACAGACTTCTGTAAATCAGCTAGTGCTAGCGCAGAATGTTTTAAAGACGCTGTCCGTTGATGATAAACTGAATGTCGTGGTGGATGATATCACGTCGGCACAGAATTTGGAGATG
The DNA here is from genome assembly GCA_002314325.1 of Megamonas hypermegale. GTDB lineage: Bacteria > Bacillota > Negativicutes > Selenomonadales > Selenomonadaceae > Megamonas > Megamonas hypermegale_A. The sequence continues at coordinate 226,479 of DCFC01000035.1, read as the reverse complement.
ATGGCGGATGAAATGAATTTGCCGTCGCAGAAAATTCAGCAGGGAACAGATTATGTCGTATCTTTATTTGTAAAAAAATCATTTTTCGTGCCGCAGCAGGATGAGATAAAAAAGGCAGAACCGCTGAAATTAAAAAATTCGTTTATTGTACTCATAGACAGTAATTTGATGGGAAACGGCGATGAAAAGCTGGGAGCCGTTCTGATGAAGAGTTTTATTTATACGCTGGCAACTCTGGAAGAGATGCCGACGAAAATCGTTTTATATAATAGCGGTGTCAAACTGGCAGCAAAAGGCTCGGAAGTTCTGGCCGATTTGAAACGGCTGCAAAACGGCGGTGCAGAGATATTCGTCAGCAGTACGAGCCTGGAATATTACGGGCTAAAAGATAAATTGGCAACGGGAAAACCGGCCGGTATGGCGGATATTGTGCAAATACAGCTGAAAGCGGAAAAAATTCTGCGGCCGTAATTCATTTAAGACTGTCCGGCGTATCAATGTCGGTAAGTTCGGCAATGTTTGCGACTTCAACGAGCGTCAAATCGTCCGCATGATTTTTGATGACGGCGCGTCCTCCTGTGTCGCCCGTTATCTGCAAAAGTTCCGGCAGATACTTTGCCGCGAATATAACGGGATTGCCGCGCTTTTGTTTATAAGACAGAGCGCAGATACCGCCTTTGCTTTGCCAGGCAGCGCATAGTTTTTGCAGGCTCTTAAAAGTCAAATAAGGCTGGTCGCAGACGGTGAACAGATAGCCGTCGAAATGACGGCCTTGCTTTAAAGCGGCACGAATGCCCAGCTGCATGGAATGGGATTGACCGAGATTAGTTTCGTTGTTTTCTACGACGAGAATGTTTCGGTCAATTTTTTGTATGATTTGCGGATATTTGGTAATGAGAATAATGCAGTCGAGCTGTAATTTCTGTATGAGTTTTACGGTGTGTTCGTACATGGGAATATTGCCGACCGGGTAGAGCAGTTTGTTCTGCCCGAAGCGGCTACTGCTGCCGGCGGCAAGGATAATTGCGCAGAGAGATTTTTTTATTGTTTTCGCTGTTTTCATGGTAGTGAACCTCGTGAAATAAAGGGGAGAATGATTTTTGTATGAATTATATCAATATATTAATGATAAATTAAAACGGAGCAGATTGACAGAGTTTTTGCAGGTAAAAAAAAATGATGTGATTTCGTTTGCCGGAGCGGGCGGCAAGACGACGACGATTTTTGCACTGGCGCAGGAACTGAAAGATACTGCGGATTATAAAATTTTAGTAACGACGACAACGAAGATGATGCGGGAAAAAGAAGCAATCACCGTTGAAGATGAGGCGTTTATAAAAGAGCAGCTGCAAACAAAACGGCTGGTGATAGCAGGCACGGATTTGGGCAGAAAAATGGGCTGTTTTGCGATGGATTTTCTGCAAAGGATAATACTGCTGAGCGATATAACATTGATAGAAGCAGACGGAGCACAGCGCAGACTGTTTAAAATGCCGCGCTCTTATGAGCCGGTGTATTTGCCGTGTACGACGAAAATTGTTTATCTCGCCGGAATGATGGCTTTGGGTCAAAAAATCGAAGATTTATCGCGCAGCGACATTATGGCGGATTTTCTGCACAAACAGCCGGTCGAGAAATTGACGGCGGAGGATATGGTGAAGATACTGCAAAGTGAGCAGGGCGCAAAAAAAGATGTGCAGCATAGAGATTTTTATGTTATTTTAAATCAGGCGGATGATGAAAAAAATTTGCGCTCGGCTGTGCAAATAGCGGCTGAACTTGATAAAAGCGGCATAAAAACAGCCGTAAGCAGACATTATTAAAATACGTTGTGCTGGTAAGACATCGAGCCTGTAATCAGCAGTATAATACTTTATATTCAGTGAGGTTAAGTGATAACAGGCAGCGAATATAAAAAAGTATTATACTGCTTTAAGAAATCAACTAGTACGATAGGTTATTAAAAAAGAAAGAGTGTGATTGTATGCAGAAAGTTTTGATTAAAGGTGCGGGCGATTTGGCAAGCGGTATTGCATGGAGACTTAGACGCGCTGGATTTAATGTATTGATGACGGAAATTGCGCAGCCGTTGACGGTGCGCCTTACTGTTGCGTATTCCAATGCCGTTTATGAAGGGCAGACGGAAATAGAAGGCATTAAGGGAATTTTGGTGCATGATTACAGCGAAGCGCAGGAAGTCATGAAAAAAGGCGATATTGCCGTAATTGTGGATGAAGATGCAAATATTAAGGATGAGTTTAAGCCGAACGTGATTATCGATGCGATTATGGCTAAGAAAAATATCAATACAGATATTGATGACGCACCGATTGTGATTGCTGTAGGACCGGGCTTTTGCGTCGGAAAGGATTGCGACTATGTAATAGAAACGAAACGCGGTCATTTTCTCGGCAGAGTTATTGAAAATGGCGAAGCGATAAAAAATACGGGCGTGCCGGGGAATATCGGCGGTTATACGACAGAGCGTATTATCCGTTCAAACGGTGCAGGTAAGTTTAAATCGGCGGTTAAAATCGGCGACAGTGTAAAAAAAGGCGATATCGTAGCATATACGGAAGACAATCCAATTTACGCGCAGATTGACGGTATTGTGCGCGGCATGCTGCATGACGGCGTTATAGTAACGGACAAGATGAAATGCGGCGATATCGACCCGCGGGCGGAAAAATCGCATTGCTTCACGATTTCCGATAAATCGCGGGCAATCGGCGGCGGTGCGCTTGAAGCCGTTATGCACGCTTTATTGAAAGCAGGCGAGATAGAGTGATTGGCTTAAAAGATTTTCTGGTGAAGATAAAAAGCGAACTCTTGGCAGACAGACCGCTGGTGCTGGCGATGATTGCGGAAAAGAAAGGCTCAGCGCCGCGCGGCACCGGTGCGCATATGCTTATTTTGCAAAGCGGGGAGACCATCGATACAATCGGCGGCGGTATTCTGGAATATTTGGCAGTAGAGCAAGCGAAAGCAAATTTGGCGGAAAAAAAATCAGCGATAAAAGATTTTTCGCTTAACAATAAAACGGCGGCGCAAATCGGTATGGTATGCGGCGGGCAGATAAAAGTGCTGCTTAAATATCTGGATAAAAACGACTTGCCGCAGATTGAAACGGCGATAAATTTACTGGGCAGCGGGCAGAAAGCCGTAGTAAAAATCACCTGGCAGAAAGAGCCGGCGCAGTTTTCCTTTATTGTTTTGCCGTATACGGAAAAAATGCAACTGAAGCATAAATCGTTGTTGCAAATAGATGAAACGGGCGGCTGTTATATGGAAGTATTGCGGCAGAACCCGACCGTATATCTGTTCGGCGGCGGCTATGTGGCGCAGGAGGTGGCAAAACTTCTGCCGAATCTGGAATTTGAGTATGTAGTGATAGAAGAGCGCAGTGAATTTGCCAATAGAAATTATTTCCCGCAGGCGAGCGATATAATTATAACGCCGTATGAGGAATTTGCAGCTAAAGTGCAGATGAAAAATACGGATTTTGCCGTGGTTATCACGAGCGGTCATGAAAAAGACACTGTTGTTTTAAATGAGCTGTTGAAGATAAAACCGGCATATATCGGCGCAATCGGCAGCAGGCACAAAAAAGCTTTTGTGGAAAATTTCCTGCGCGAGCACGGCTACAGCGAAGCGGAGATAAAAAGTATTGTAATGCCGATTGGGCTGGATATTAAAGCGCAGACACCGGCGGAAATAGCGATAAGCATTGCGGCACAGCTGATTGAGAAACGAGCACAGTGAAATATAAGGAGGGTTTTTATGGCGGATAATAAAAAGGAACAGGAACGAGCAGAGCTTCACCGTACAATATGGAATATAGCAAATGACCTTAGAGGCAGCGTGGACGGTTGGGATTTCAAGCAGTATGTACTCGGTATGCTGTTTTATCGGTACATATCGGAAAATCTTAATGCCTATGTCAATAAATGGGAACATGAAGCGGGCAACAGTGATTTCAATTATGCTGATTTAAGTGATGAAGAAGCACAGACGGCAAAGGAAGGCTTAGTAGAAGAAAAAGGCTTTTTCATTTTGCCAAGTGAATTATTTCAAAATGTATGTAAACGAGCTAAAAATGACAAAAATTTGAATGAAACACTGGAAAATATTTTCAAGCATATCGAGAGTTCAGCGATGGGGACTGGCAGTGAAAAGGATTTAGCTGGACTTTTTGCCGATATTGATGTAAACAGCAACAAGCTGGGAGCGACAGTCAATCAGCGCAATGAAAAGTTGTTAAAACTGTTAAACGGTGTAGCTGATATGAAGCTGGGCGATTATCAGGATAATACAATTGATGCTTTCGGTGATGCGTATGAATTTTTAATGGGTATGTATGCGTCGAGTGCAGGCAAAAGCGGCGGTGAATATTACACACCACAGGAAGTTTCGGAACTTTTGACGCGCATTGCTACACTTGGCAAGACGGAAGTAAATAAGGTATACGACCCGGCGTGCGGCAGCGGTTCACTGCTTTTAAAGGCAGCGAAAATTCTGGGCAAGGACAATGTACGGCAGGGATTTTTCGGACAGGAAATCAATATTACCACGTACAATCTTTGCCGTATTAATATGTTTTTGCATGATATCGTCTATGATAAATTCGATATTGCGCATGGCGATACGCTTATAAATCCGAAGCACTGGGATGATGAACCGTTTGAAGTCATTGTATCCAATCCGCCATATTCTATAAAATGGGAAGGTAAGGATAATACGCTTTTGATAAATGACCCGCGCTTTGCACCGGCGGGCGTGCTTGCGCCGAAATCAAAAGCCGATTTGGCATTTATCATGCACTCCCTTGCATGGCTGGCAACGGACGGAGTGGCGGCGATTGTCTGCTTTCCGGGGGTGATGTACCGCGGCGGGGCGGAGCAGAAAATCCGCAAATATTTAATCGATAACAACTATATCGACACGATTATTCAGCTACCGGACAATCTTTTCTATGGTACGAGTATTGCTACCTGCATTATGGTACTGAAAAAATCAAAAACAGATAATGCTACTTTATTTATTGACGCCGCCAAAGAATTTATCAAGGTAACGAATAGCAATAAACTGACGCAGGAAAATATAAATCATATCGTAGAAATTTATGCAGACCGCAAAGATAAAGAATATATCAGCAAGCTGGTAACAAACAGCGATATTGCCAAAGAAGATTATAATTTATCCGTTAGCACCTATGTTGAAAAAGAAGATACAAGAGAGAAGATAGATATAAAAGCCCTTAATGCAGAGTTGAAAAAAATCGTGGCAAGAGAACAGATACTGCGGGCGGAAATAGACAAAATCATTGCTGAAATAGAAGGTGATGATAATGAGTAGATTAAAACAGCTGATAGATGAACTTTGTCCTAATGGTGTAGAGTATAGAACTTTAGGAGAGATAGGAACAGATTTTTATCGTGGTGTTGGTATTACAAGAGAACAAATAAAGGATAAAGGAACGCCATGTGTACGGTATGGTGAAATCTATACCACATACAATGTTTATTTTGATAAATGTGTTTCATATGTAAATGAACAGGAAATAGTTAATAAAAAATATTTCGAGTATGGAGATATTTTATTTGCAATAACAGGAGAACGTGTAGAAGATATCGCAAAATCATGTGCTTATATTGGGAATGAAAAATGTATTGCTGGTGGTGATATAGTTGTAATGAAGCATATACAAAATCCTAAGTATATTGCATATGCTTTAGAAACTACAAACGCTAGAATACAAAAAAGTAAAGGAAAAATAAAAAGCAAAGTAGTACATTCAAATGTGCCAGCAATTAAAGAAATAAAAATACCATTACCACCTTTGGAGATACAAAATGAAATTGTCCGTTTACTGGACAATTTTACAGAGCTTACAGCAGAGCTTACAGCAGAGCTTCTAAAAAGAAAACAGCAGTATGAATATTATAGGGATTTGTTATTGAACTTTGATAATGATATAAATATCTCCGATAAATCCAGCATAAAGCAGTTAATAAAAAAATTTTGTTCTAATGGTGTAGAATATAAAACCTTAGGAGAAATAGCAGATATCGTCAGAGGAGCTTCACCACGACCTATTTCAAAGTTTATTACAAATGAAGAAACTGGAATAAATTGGATAAAAATAGGTGATGTAGAGCAAGATAATAAATTTATAATAAAAACAAAAGAAAAAATTACAGAAGAAGGTGCAAAAAAATCCAGATTAGTTAAACCGGGAGATTTTTTATTATCAAATTCAATGAGTTTTGGTAGACCATATATATCTAAAATCTATGGATGTATACACGATGGTTGGCTTTTAATCAGCAATTTTGAAAAGAGTTATGTGCCAGATTTCTTATATTATCTTTTAAGTTCAACTTGTATACAAAAAATGCTAAATCAACGAGCTGTTGCAGGAACTGTCCAAAATTTAAATGCAGATATTGTAAAATCTATAAAAATTCCGTTGCCGCCATTAGAGGTACAAAATAAAATTGTAGAAATTCTGGATAGATTTAATACATTGGCTAATGATATAATCTGCGGGTTACCGGCAGAAATTGAATTGCAGAAAAAACGGTATGAATATTTTCGTGATTTGCTATTGACATTTGATGATATCGAAACAGATAATTTCATAAGCAAGCAAGCAAGCAAGCAAGCAAGCAAGCAAGCAAGCAAGCAAGCAAGCAAGCAAGCAAGCAAGCAGAATAGTTTTATGGCTGAAATTAAATGAAGTAGCTAAAATCTGCAATGGTAAAGATTATAAAAATTTCGGTGAAGGTAAATTCCCTGTTTATGGAAGCGGTGGAATTATGACGTATATAAATAGTTTTGCTTATGATAAACCTTCCGTACTAATTCCTCGAAAAGGTTCATTGAATAATCTTTATTATGTGGATAAACCGTTTTGGACGGTAGATACTATTTTTTATACGAAGATAAACACTAAAATAATTTTGCCGAAGTTTTTTTATTACTACTTAAAAACTTTACGATTGGAAACTTTAAATAAAGCAGGTGGTGTGCCGAGTTTAACGCAAACAATCTTGAATAAAATAAAAATTCCTGTGCCTTCATTGGAAGAACAGCAGAGAATAGTTAATATCCTAGACCGTTTTGATAAGTTATGCAATGATATAATCTGCGGTCTACCGGCGGAGATAAAACTTCAGCAGCAGCAGTATGAATATTATCGCGATAAACTGCTATCGTTTAAGGAATTGCAAATCAAATAGTTATGCGTTATAATGTAGCTGTTAAAAGCAAATAAAATGACAAGTATTTATACAGTTTTTTTACGCTTGCCGGCAACTGACCACCTATCAGACATAATAGTGGTGCATAAGTGTAGTCCCGCCAATACGGCTGATTAAAGCATTAATGATTAGCGGTCATTAAATGCAAAAGCAATAACGATAAGCATAGCAGTAAAAGCCACGGCAATTGATAAGCTATTGTTAATAGCGATATCAAGCACTAGAATGATTAAATCATTTATACTCATGCTATCACCTCCCATCATGTGAATGACAGGTAATCAGCAAACTATATAAATACTTGCCTTTTTTATTATAGCATTATAGGAAAATGTAAACAACAAATATGAAAAAGCCATGGAGCGGCATCTCCGTGGCTTTTTGTCCATATAGAATGAAATTATCAAGAAAATAAAGGTGAAATATTATGGCGGTATCATATAATCTTGTGGCGGAAAATAATAATTATACTGTAGTAGCGGAATATGAAAAAGAAGGTTATCATGCGGAAAATTATCAGACGGAAGCGGATTTGGAAAGAGCGTTTATTGACAGATTGACAAAGCAGGGCTATGAATATCTGCAAATTCACAAAGAGGCGGATTTGATTGCAAATCTACGGCGACAGCTGGAGCTTTTGAACAATTATGCTTTTACGGATAATGAATGGAAAAGATTTTTTAGCGAGGTTATTGCCAACGGGCAGGACGGAATAGTTGAAAAGACATATAAAATTCAGCATGATTATATTCAGGTTTTGCAGCGTGATGATAATTCCAACAAAAATATTTATCTGCTGGATAAGGAAGATATTCATAACAACCGTTTGCAGGTAATTAATCAGTATACAGAGAAAAAAGGCAATCATGCAACTCGTTATGATGTTACAATTCTGGTTAATGGTCTGCCGCTTGTGCATGTTGAATTAAAGCGGCGCGGCGTAGCGATAAGAGAGGCGTTCAATCAGATTAACCGTTATCAGAAAGACAGTTTTTGGGCAGGTTGCGGGCTGTATAATTTTGTGCAGATTTTCGTTATTTCCAACGGCACGAATACGAAATATTATTCTAATACAACACGTATCAGTCATATAAATGAGATAAGTAATGCAAGTGGAAAAAGTTCTAAGAAAACAAGCAATAGTTTTGAATTTACGTCTTATTGGGCAGACGGAAATAACAGAATTATAAATGATTTAGTCGATTTTACCAAGACATTTTTTGCCAAACATACGCTTTTAAATATTTTAACGAAATATTGTGTATTTACGAGTGAAAATCTGTTGCTTGTCATGCGACCGTATCAGATAGCGGCAACGGAAAGGATTTTAAATCGTATAGAAGTTGCCAACAATTATAATTTAATGGGCAGTATTCAGGCGGGCGGTTATATATGGCATACGACGGGAAGCGGTAAAACGTTGACTTCGTTCAAAACGGCGCAGTTGGCTACAAAGTTGCCGTATATAGATAAAGTTCTTTTTGTTGTGGATAGAAGCGATTTGGATTATCAGACAATGAAAGAGTATGATAAATTTGCTAAAGGTGCAGCTAACAGCAATACGAGTACGAAAATTTTACAAAAGCAGCTTGAAGATGATAATGTGAGGATTATCATCACGACAATTCAAAAATTGAATGTATTTATGCAGAAGCATAAAAGTCATCCTGTTTATAAGAAGCATATTGTAATTATTTTTGATGAATGTCATCGCAGCCAGTTCGGACAAATGCACCAGAAAATCACGAAAAGTTTTAAAAAATACCATTTATTCGGTTTTACGGGAACGCCGATATTTGCCAAAAATTCCGCAGGCGGCAAAAATCCTTTGCTTAGAACAACTGAACAGGCGTTCGGTAATAGACTGCATATGTATACAATCGTTGATGCGATTAATGACGGAAATGTACTGCCGTTTCGGATTGATTATATAAATACGATTAAGGAAAAGGATAATATTCATGATGAAAATATAAGCGGTATTGATAAGGAAAAAGCATTACAGGCACAGGAGCGTATCAGTAAAATCGTAGAATATATTCTGGAACATTTTGACCAGAAGACGAAACGCAATAGTTTCTATGCTTTGAAGGGAAAACGTGTGGCAGGTTTTAATTCGATACTGGCGGTAGACAATATTTCCATGGCGATAAAATATTATAACGAATTTAAACGACAGCTCAATAATTCGGCGAAAAAATTAACTATAGCAACTATTTTCAGCTTTTGTGCCAATGAGGAAACACCGGATGATGTTTTGCCGGAAGAAGGTTTTGAAGCGGATAGGCTGGATATATCTTCACGTGATTTTTTAGAAAGAGCTATTGCTGAGTATAATGCTGAATTTAAAACGGATTTCGATACATCAGCGGATAAATTTCAGAACTACTATAAGGACTTATCACAGCGGGTAAAAAATCGTGAAGTTGATTTACTGATAGTAGTAAATATGTTTTTAACCGGTTTTGATGCGACGACATTAAATACGCTTTGGGTAGATAAAAATTTAAAATATCACGGACTTATACAGGCTTTTTCAAGAACGAACCGTATTTTAAATTCTGTGAAAACGTATGGAAATATTGTCTGCTTTAGAAATTTAGAACAAGAAACTAATGAAGCTTTGACTTTATTTGGTGATAAAAAAGCCCGGGGAATTGTACTTTTAAAGAGCTTTGATGATTATTATTACGGTTTTGAGGAAAACGGCGGATATCATAAAGGTTATGTTGACTTGGTGGCGGAGTTGACGAATGAATTTCCTTTAGGTGAAATGATTGTAAGCGAAAATGAGAAGAAAGAATTTGTGAAATTATTCGGTTCGATTTTGCGTTTGCGAAATATTTTAACTTCATTTGACCGGTTCAAAGATGATAAGCAGATGTCAGATAGAATGTTTCAAGATTATCAAAGTATGTATATAGATATATATCAGGATATGAAAAAGCAGAATGATGTAGAGAAAGAAAATATTAATGAAGATGTAGTATTTGAAATTGAACTTATAAAACAGGTGGAAGTCAATATTGATTACATTTTGATGCTTGTAGCTAAATATCATGAAGGAAACTGCAAGGATAAAACTGTTTTAGCAACGATTGACAGGGCGATAGACAGCAGTATTCATCTTCGCAGTAAGAAAAAACTGATACATGATTTTGTTTCCAGTATAAATACAGCTTCGCATGTGGAAGATGATTGGAAAATTTTTGTAAATAAGGCTAAAGATGAAGAACTGGCAGTCATTATTAAAGAAGAAAAATTAAAGTCGGAGGAAGCACATAAATTTGTCGATAATTCATTTAGAGACGGATTTTTGAAAACAACAGGCACGGATATTGATAAATTTATGCCGCCTGTATCGCGTTTCGGCGGCGGTCGCAATAAAAAGAAAAAAACGATAATCGGCAGATTGCAGGCATTTTTTGAAAAATATTTCGGCTTAGTATAATGATTTAATATAGAAAAAGAAGCCCTTTGCAAAGAGCAAAAGGCTTCTTTTCTATTTTCGGGCACATTCACTGTCGAGACTGAGCATGATATTAAGACCGTGCTCCAGTGTCGGCAGGATAAAGTCGAGACATTCTCTGACGGCTTTCGGGCTGCCCGGCAGATTGATGATTAAAGACTGTTTCCTGATACCGGAGACGGCGCGGCTGAGCATGGCGCGCGGTGTTATTTTTAAACTTTCAGCACGGATAGCTTCGCTGATACCCGGCGTTTCTTTTTCGATAACGTCGCGGGTGGCTTCCGGCGTATTGTCGCGCGGCGCAAAACCCGTTCCGCCTGTCGTAAGGATAAGCGGAATTTTTCTATCGGACAGCTCGATTAGTTTATCTGCAATTAGATTTCTGTCATCAGGCAGAATATCTATAGATACAACTTCGTAACTTGCTTTTTCCAGAATTTTTTTTATACACGGTCCGCTTAAATCTTCCCGCAGTTCCTGTGCCCCCTTATCACTGGCTGTTATAACAGCTGCTTTGAACATTTAATCACCTTCTATCGTAATCGTATCGTTCACTTTTACAGTACCGCCGTTTAAGACAACGGCGAAAACGCCTTCATTCGGCATGATACATTCGCCGGTCTGTTTTTGAATATTGCAGCCGAGGTGGCATTTTTTGCCGATTTGCGTGATTTCCAGTATAATGTCATTGCATTTTAGTCTGGTGCCTATCGGCAGATTTTTTAAGTCAATGCCTTCAACGAGCAGATTTTCGCCGAATGCACCGGCGGGTACGTCTATTTTGTATTTGGCGGAAAAGCGCTGTACTGCTTCGACGGCAAGCAGGCTTATCTGGCGGTGCCATTTACCGGCGTGAGCGTCGTTTTCCAGTCCGAAATCTTTTATCATCGTGCCGAAAGGTACGGCTTTTTTCAATGTTCCCTTTTTTTCGCTGATACATACAGCTAAAATTTTTCCCATAATCATGCCTTTCTGTCGTAAATTCCCGATTTACCGCCTTCTTTGTGTAGAAGATGAATGTTTTGAATTTCCATAGAGCGGTCGAGCGCCTTGCACATGTCATAGATTGTTAAAAGAGCGGCGCTGACAGCGTGCAGGGCTTCCATTTCCACGCCCGTTTTGCCGTTTACTTTTACCTGGGCGGTGGCTGTAATCGTTAAATCCGTTTCGTTAAGCGTGAAATCAACGGCGGCCTTAGTGATAAAAAGCGGATGACACAGCGGAATGATATCGCTTGTCTTTTTTGCCGCCATAATACCGGCGATGCGGGCAACGGCGAGGACATCGCCTTTTTTAGCCGTATTGTTCTTTACGGCGTAGAAAACTTCGCTGTTGACTTTGATAGAGCCTTCGGCAACAGCAATGCGGGTCGTAATTTCTTTGTCGCCCACATCGACCATGACAGCGTTTCCTTCACTATTGAAATGATTAAAATGTGTAAAATTCATGAATAAAATACATACCTCGATTTATTTCAGTTTTTTGGCAACATCGGATACATCTTTAATCGTTTTTGCCGTTTCGGTGATGTCTGATGTTGAATTTCTGAATTCGTTAATGCTTTTACCGATGGAACGGCTTATTTCCGGCAGTTTTTTCGGGCCGAAAATAACGAGTGCGATTACTAAAATTAAAACGAGTTCCGGAATACCGAGTCCAAACATAGTTCATTTCTCCTGTCTATATTAATATTGTATTTTCATTATAACATAGTTTTTCGCTTAAATTCCGAATTCAGGCGCATAATGGAGCATTCCGTTAATCGATTTTGTAAAGATTTATATAGGTTAAACTTGCAAACCATTATAAAATAATATATAATATAAGTACAAAAGATAACAATAAATATATTTCCATTCGGAACAAAAATATCGTGAAGCGGCAACTTCACGGTATTTTTTTTATAAAAAAACGAGGCTCCATGATGCGGCAACATCACAGGCCTCTTGCGAAGATTTTATATACCGCCAACGCCAAAGCGGTTAGGATTGTTGCTATTTATGCTGCCCGTCAATCCATTTGCAAAGGTAGTTCGCAACTACGCCCGCCATAACAGACACCGCGAAAGATAACAATAAATCTCCCACCCGGAACACCTCCTTTCCGTTGCGGTTTGGAGGGTAGCAACGTATTTATTATATATACTACAGATATCCATTGTCAAAATAAAAAAAGAACCTCAGTCGAAAAGACTGAAGTTCAAAAAATTGTTCAGTATTTTTTATAGAGAATTCTGATTGAGTTTAAAATGCAAATCATGGCAACGCCCGTATCGGCAAAGACGGCTGCCCACATGGAGGCGTAGCCCATAAGACCGAGCAGCATGATGAAAACTTTTACGGTGATGGCGAATACGACGTTCTGCCAGGCGATTTTGAGCGTATCGCGGGAGATGTTTATCGCCTGCAATATGGAACGGACTTTGGAATTCATGAACACGACATCGGCCGCTTCGATGGCGGCATCGGCTCCCGTTCCCATAGCGGCTCCGACATCGGCTCCGGCAAGTATCGGAGCGTCATTGATGCCGTCGCCGACAAAAAATACATTGCCGTGTTCGCGGCGGAGTTCGGACAGTTTTTCCAGCTTGCCTTCCGGCAAAAGACGGGCGTGGACTTTGTCAATGCCGATTTCATTGGCTACGGCATAAGCTGTATGTTCGTTATCACCGGTCAGCATGGCTGTTGTCAAGCCGAGTGATTTTAATTGCCGTACGGTTGTTTTGGCATCATTTTTGACTGTATCGCCGATGATTAAAAATCCGGCATATTCATTGTCGACGGCGACGAAGATTTCCGTACCGGCATAAGTCGGCAGATTATCGGGCAGTGTGATATTAAAACGGTTCATTAAGCGCATATTGCCGCAGATGATTGTTTTATTGTTTATTTTGCAAACAAGACCTTCACCGGCTATTTCCTGATTTTCCGCTGCTTTTGGCAGTTCAATCTGACGATATTCAGCTTCATTTACAATGCTGTTGGCAATGGGATGAGTGGAGAATTTTTCTGCACCGGCGCAGTAGGCGAGCAGTTCTTCCGCTGAATATTTTTCAGTCGGCTGAATTTCTTTTACTTTGAAGCTTCCTTCGGTGATTGTGCCTGTCTTATCCATGACAATCGTTTTGATGTTTTTCAGTGCTTCTATGGCAAGACCGCCTTTAAACAGTATGCCCTGGCGGGAAGCGTTGCCGATGCCGGAGAAAAAGGCGAGCGGCACGCTGAGGACGAGAGCGCACGGACAGCTGATGACAAGAAATGTAAGGGCTGTATATACCCAGTAATCCCAATTGCCTGTTACAAGCGACGGAATGATGGCAGTAAGAGCAGCGACGGCTACGACAATCGGCGTGTATACGCGGGCAAAGCGTGTGATGAAGCGGTCGATTTTCGGCTTGCTGGCGGCGGCGTTTTCCACCGATTGCAAAATACGGGAGACCATTGATTCGGAAAGCGGTTTATCGACGCGCATTTTAATTACGCCGGAAATATTCAGACAGCCGGAGGTTACAGCACTGTTCGGCGCGATTTTTACCGGCACCGGCTCGCCCGTAACAGGTGAGGTATCAAGGCGGCTTTCACCTTCAATGACCGTTCCGTCCACCGGAATTCTGTCGCCGGCGCGAACGAGAATTATATCGCCAGTTTTGGCATTTTCCGCCGAGATTGTTTCTACAGTATTATTTTTTATGAGATTTACCGTTTCCGGCCGCAGGTCGACTGCCGCCATAATCTGGTTGCGGCTTCTTTCCGTGGCGCGTTCTTCGAAATATTCGCCGATACGGTAAAATAGCATGACACCGACGGCTTCCGGATATTCTTTGATGGCGAAAGCACCGAGCGTGGCGATGCTCATCAGGAAGTTTTCATCAAAGACATTGCCGCGGAAAAGATTGGTAGCGGCCGTTTTGAGTATTTTCCAGCCGAGAATTAGATATGCGGCGATAAAAAGGTACAGAGAATAATTATCGGGAACGAGATTGGTAAATTCGCCGATAATGAATAAAAGAGCACCGATGACTATTTCGGCGATGGCAAATGTTTTTTCACGGATAAGGCGCGCGTCTTGTTTGACCGCCGCAGTTTTTCCTTCCGGACGCGGCATGATGGTCGTACCCGGTTCGATGCTGTCGGCGATTTGGCGCATGGCAGGTAAAAGCGCGTCAGGATTTTTCGCTGTGATTTTCAGCTGTTTTGTGGCAAAAGTCAGTGTAGCTTCATAAATTTCCGCCATTTCATTCAGCTTATGTTCGATTTTTGCGGCGCAGTTGGCGCAGTCGATATTGTCGACGAGATAGATTTTCTGTTGAAATCCGGCGGGAATTTTGCCGGAAAATTCATGGCGGTGCTGAGTTTCACCGTGTTCGTGATGATGGTCGTGCGGGTGATGATGTTCAGAGCAATCATGATGATGAGCATGGTCGTGGGATTTATCAATCGGGAAGCTGTTGGAAGTATTCATAAGTAGCCCTCATTTCTTATTTGGTATTACGTATTTTATATACCTGCTAGGGTATTTATCTTTCTGCCTTCAGTATACCCTATGGGGTATTATAAGTCAATAATGAATATCAATTATATGTTGGATTTTTAAAAATTTTTTCGAGATTTAAATAGAGTGAGAACTTGTCGTCGCAAAATGATTTGCGCTAAAATAAAAACAGAGGTGATTATAATGGATAAAATCAGATTTCGTTTGGCTCATGCAGATGATGCGGAAAAATTATTAGACGTTTATGCTCCGTATGTGGAAAACACCAATATTTCTTTTGAATACGAAGTGCCGACGGAGGAAGAGTTCAGGCAGCGCATTGAAAAGATAAGTGCAAAATTCCCGTATATCGTTGCGCTGGTAAATGGTGAAATCGTCGGTTATGCGTATGCGTCGACTTTTAGAACGAAAGCGGCGTATGACAGGAGTTTGGAAACGACGATTTATATTAAAAAGAATTTTCATCGGCACGGTATCGGCAGGAAACTGTATAAAATTCTGGAAGACTTGCTGAAATTGCAGAACATAACCAATCTGTATGTGAGCATCACCTATCCTAATCTTAAAAGCATGAAATTTCATGAAAAATTAGGTTATGTAAAGATAGCTCATTTCAACAGATGCGGTTATAAAAGAGGGGCGTGGCTCGATATGATTTTTCTGGAAAAAATTATAAACAAGCATGTGCTTCCGGCGAAGGAAATCATCTACATGGCAAATTTGCCGCAGGAAAAGATAGATAATGTGTTCAGTAAATATAATGAAGCGTAAGTTGATTAACCGGTTGCAGGATTGAAGCATAATGCCTATAATATTATTATGTTAATTCGTTGTGCTGGTCATCGAGCATGGAGCCAGCAGTATAATAGTTTATATTTGTTCGATGTTGCCACTTAACCTCACTAAATATAAACTATTATACTGCTTTAGGAAAGCAACTAGTACGACAAGTTAGGTTAATTTCATAAAGACAGGTGCGCAAGCTTAATAAGGAAACCGGAGAGCCGGTACGGTCCCGCCACTGTATGGGGAGAGTGCTTCAATTATGTCACTGGATTTTGTCTGGGAAGGCGAAGCATAGCGATGAACCTAAGTCAGGAGAATTGCCTGTTGGAAAAACACCGTGAAGATTTTTGATAAATTTTCAGACTCACGAGAGATGGGCAGGTGGAGAAATATTTTTACATTGATGTAAATTGATGTGGAAATAGTGTATCTTCCTGCATAAGGGAGATTTTTTTATGCGCAAAGAAATGAAAAGCGGTTATACGACCGGTTCATGTGCGGCGGCAGGAACGAAAGCGGCAATTCTCGCTTTGCAGGGCAATGTCGTGAAGGAAGTTGAACTGTACGCTTTAAGCGGCGAACTGATGCATATTCCTATTGAAAGCGTAGAATTAACGGCAAATGGCGCAAAAGCCGAAGTGGTTAAAAATGGCGGCGATGACCCGGATATTACGCACGGTGCATCCGTATTCACGGAGGTGGTTATAAATCCGCAAAATGAAGCAGTGAATTTTCATGCAGGGCTCGGCATCGGAACGGTAACGGAGCCCGGTCTTTCCGTAGAACCGGGACAGCCGGCGATAAATCCGGGACCGCGCCGCATGATGGCGCAGGTTGTGCGGGAACTATTGCCGCAAGGATACGGCTGTGATATTACGGTTTCCATTCCGAAAGGCGTGGAGCTGGCGAAAAAAACTTTAAATCCGATTTTGGGCATTGAAGGCGGAATATCCGTCATCGGCACGACAGGGATTGTGCGTCCGATGTCGGAGGAAGGTTTTAAAAATTCGCTTACGCCGCAGATTTCCGTAGCGAAAGCCAACGGTTATGATGATATTGTGTTTGTGCCGGGTAAAATCGGTGAAAATATTGCAAAAAATTTGGCTCTGCCGCAAAAAGCATTAATTCAGACGAGCAATTTTATCGGTCATATGCTGGAATTTGCCGCTGATGAAGGGATAAAATCAGTGCTGCTGCTTGGCCATTTGGGTAAACTTGTCAAAGTTGCCGGCGGGATTTTCTATACGCACAGTAAAATCGCTGACGCGCGGCTGGAAATACTTGCGTCCTATGCGGCAATGCTTGGCATGGACAGCGACGGCGTAAAGGAAATTTTTAAGGTTAAGACGACAGAGGCGGCTATGCCGATTATTGCAAAATATAATCTGGTGCAAAAAGGTTATTATGATTTATTGGCGCAAAGAGCCAGCCTGCGCGCCGAACAGCATGTTTTCAACGCTCTGACGGTGGGAACGGTCATCGTGACCTTGAAAGGCGAAATACTGGGCATGGATGATAATGCCAGAAAAATAGGTGGTAGATTAGGTTGGAATTTAAAATAATCGTAGCCGGTATCGGGCCGGGGGCAAAAGAATACGTTGTGCCGAAAGCTTTGGCGGCTATTGAACAGGCGAAAGTGCTCGTCGGCGGCAGCCGGGCTTTGAATGATTTTGCCCGCGCTGGACAAAAAACTTTGGCGATAAAAGCCGATATCAGCGCAGTGATGGATTTTATCAGAGCGGAATTGAAGCAAAACGATGTAGTCGTCATGGTATCGGGCGACCCGGGATATTATTCACTGCTTAGTTCATTGCGGCGCAATTTCCCGGCAGAAAAGATAGAAGTTATACCGGGGCTCAGCTCCATGCAGGTGGCGTTTGCTAAAATTGCCCTGCCGTGGCAGGAAGCAAGTCTGCTCAGTTTTCACGGCAGAGTGCCGCGCGATGAAGATTTAATCTATCATAAGGGACGCATTATCGGTATGCTTACGGATAATAAATTCAACTCCGGACGCATTGCTCAGTATTTAATAGAGCGCGGCTGGGATAAACAGGCAAAAGCGTATATCTGCTCGAGATTGTCTTATCCTGATGAAAAAATTATCTGCTTATCATTGCAAGAAGCACAGACGAAAGAAATTGCGTCGCATTGCGTGATGATAGTGGAAGGATAGAGAAGGTGAAATATTGAATTTACCGGGAATAAGTGATGATTTGTTCATCCGCGACAAAGTGCCGATGACGAAGGAAGAAATCCGCATATTGACTATGTGCAAGGCGAAAATTCGTCCTGATAGTATAATCTGGGATATCGGCGCGGGAACGGGCTCACTGTCGATTGAAGCGGCAATGCTCGCGCCGCAAGGCAGGGTTTACGCCGTGGAGAAAAAAGATTTGGCAGTGGAGCTTTTGCAGAAAAACATAGCTAAATTTGCTTTGCAGGACAAAATAGAGGTAATACAGGCGAATGCGCCGCAGGGATTAGAGAATTTGCCAGACTGTGATGTGGTTTTTATCGGCGGCAGCGGCAGTAATATGTTTGCCATTCTGGATGAAATTGATACAAAACTGCAAACAGGCGGCAGAATTGTCGTCAATGCCGTAACGGTGCAGACGATAGCACAGATTACCGAATATATGACGCAAAAGGAAAACTATACGTATGAAGCAGTGCAGGTACAGGTAAACCGTTTGCGCAAAGTAGGTGCTTACGATATGTTTAATGCGCAAAATCCTGTATATATTGTTACCTGCGTGAAAGGGGATAAAAAATAATGGTTTATATTGTTGGTGCAGGCCCGGGCGACCCGGAACTGATTACGGTTAAAGGACAGCGGCTGCTGAAAGAAGCTGACGTGATTATTTATGCCGGTTCGCTCGTCAATCCGGCACTGCTCGATTATGCTAAAGCTGATTGTCAGATTTACAACAGCGCTTCCATGACGCTCGGCGATGTGATTGAAACGATTACATCCGCCGTGCAGGAAGGCAAAATGGTAGTTCGTCTGCACACGGGTGACCCGGCAATTTACGGCGCTATTCAGGAACAGATGGATGAGCTTTCCCGCCGCGGTATTGAATATACCGTTGTGCCGGGTGTAAGTTCGTTTTTGGCGACGGCGGCGGCTTTGAAGCAGGAATACACTCTGCCGGAAATTTCGCAGACGGTAATCATCACGCGCAATGAAGGCAGAACGCCTGTGCCGGAGAAGGAAAAATTGAAATCGCTGGCAGCTCATCAGGCGACGATGTGCATTTTCCTCAGCGTGCATATGATTTCTGAAGTAGTAGCGCAGCTGATAGAAGGCGGCTATGATAAAACAACGCCGATTGCTATCGTGCAGAAGGCTTCGTGGCCGGAACAGAAAATCGTGCGCGGCACGCTGGAAACGATAGCTGATATCGTGAAGGAAAATAATATTTCCCGCACGGCGATGATTGTTGTCGGCAAATGTCTGGATACAGAATATGCAAAATCGCGTCTGTACGCGCCGGAATTTAGCCATATGTACCGCCAAGGCACGGATAAATAATGAAATATGCACTTATTGCCGTAACGAAAAACGGTGCAAAATTAGCGGAAAAATTACGGCAGAATTTACAAAGCGGTGATATTTACGTAAAAGAAGGACGACATAATCTGTCGTTCTTCGCGGCGGAGTTTGCTAAAATGCGCGATTTAGTAGCTGATATTTTTTATCGGTACGATGCAATTGTTTTTTTTACGTCGACGGGAATTGCCGTGCGCATGATTGCTCCGTATATCGTGCATAAGGCGAAAGACCCCGCCATTGTCGTCGTGGATGAGCAGGCGCATTTTGCCGTAAGCCTGCTGTCCGGTCATCTGGGCGGAGCAAATGAGCTGACGCGCCAAATTGCCGCTATATTGCAGGCGATACCTGTTATCACGACGGCAACGGACGCGAACAATATGATAGCACCCGATGTGATTGCGCAAAAGCTGCAGCTTGCGGTGTTTCCGCTGACGCATATAAAGATTGTGAATGCAGCTCTCGTTGCCGGTAGAAATCTTCCTTATTATATAGAAGAAAACTGGCAGAAAGCCGATGAATATGTAAATCTTTTACGGCAATATAATATAGAAGCAAAAAAAATAACGGCGCGAAAACTGAATTTGAGTTTTACGCCGTGTGTATTTATTTCGCCGCAGCGGCGCGTTATGACGAACGTTTTGACGCTGGCGCCGCGCCGTTTGATTGCCGGTGTCGGCTGCCGCAAGGGTGTTGATAAAAAGCTGATAGAAAAAGCCGTTGCGCAGGCGAAAAAAATGGCAGATTGCGAACGGCTGGCGGTAAAAAATCTTGTATCCACTATAGTGAAGAAAGACGAAGCGGGACTGATTGACTGGGCAAAAGAAAATAAAGTACGGACGCATTTTTTCGCTAATGAAATCATGCAGAAAATGATTGAAAAGTACAATTTGCAGCAATCGCCGTTCGTACGAAACCAAATCGGTATCGGCAATGTCTGCGAAGCAGCGATATTGTCGTACAATGAGAAGGCAAAGATAATTTTGCCGAAAACAAAATTTGAGAAAGTGACGGTATCTTTAGCATGGGAATAATTAAAGTTGTAGGTATTGGCCCGGGCGGCAAAGACGATATGACGCCGCGTGCCTTGAAAGCGATTGAGCAGGCTGATACGGTAGCAGGCTACAATACGTATATAAAATTAGTAAATTACCTTTTAGAAGGGAAAAATGTTATCGGCACGGGTATGATGCAGGAAATCGACCGCTGCAAAATGGCGCTGGCCGAAGCGGTGAAAGGTCATAATGTGGCGGTAGTATCCAGCGGCGACTCCGGCGTTTACGGCATGGCGGGACTTATTTTGGAACTTTTGCTTAAAATGCCGCGGCAGGAGCGCCCGCAGGTGGAAATCGTGGCAGGACTCAGTGCGGTCAATGCGGCGGCGGCAGTGCTCGGTGCACCGCTTATGCACGATTTTGCCGTAATCAGCCTGAGCGATTTGCTCACACCGTGGGATTTAATCAAAAAACGTGCCGAGCTTGCCGCGCGGGGTGATTTTGTAATCGGTCTGTACAATCCGAAAAGCCATAAGCGCGTTCATCATATTGAGGAAATCCGCGAAATCATGCTTAAATACAAAGACCCGAAAACGCCGGTCGGCATTGTAAACAGCGCCAGCCGTGAAAATGAAACGTATGTTATTTCCGATTTGGAACATTTCACGCAGGAGGAAATCAATATGTTTTCTCTCGTGATAATCGGCAATAGCAAAACGTTCGCCAAAGACGGCTTCATGGTAACGCCGCGAGGATATGAAGTATGATTTTCACAGCTTCAGGAACGCAGGACGGCAGAGGCTTGATTGAATGTCTGCTGCAGGAAAATTATAAGGTAATGGCTTCCGTCGTAACCGATTACGGCAAAAATCTATTGCCGCAGCATGAAAATCTGACAGTCAACGACCATAAGCTTGATGCGGCGGCAATGCGCAGATGCTTAGAGGAAAATAAAATCACGGTATTTGTGGACGCAACGCATCCGTATGCCGTAAATGTATCGCAGACGGCCATGCAGGTTTGTAACGAACTTAGCATACCGTATATCCGTTATGAGCGGAAAGTTACGCCGCTGCCGGATTACGCGAAATTATATTTGGTAAAAACGTATGAAGAAGCGGCGGCACTTTCCGTGCAGCTGGGCAAGAATATTTTTCTGACGACGGGCAGCAACAGGCTGGAATTATTTGCTGATGAAGCTAAAAAGAAAAATTGCCGTATTGTAGCACGTGTACTGCCGGCTGTGGCTTCGCTGGAAATCTGCGCCAAAGCGGGCATACTGCCGCGCGATATAGTGGCATTGCAGGGGCCTTTCTCCGAAGAGCTTAATATGGCGCTGTATGCTAAATATAAGGCGGATGTCGTCGTCATGAAAAACAGCGGCACACTCGGCGGTACGGAAACGAAGCTGACGGCGGCGATAAAAATGAATTTGCCGATAGTGCTGATTGACCGGCCGCGCATTGATTATGTAAATATGGTGCACGATTATAAAAGTGTGATAGATTTTGTCAGACAGTATGAAAAATGAGGTGAAAATAAATGAATTACATTAAAGACCCGATGGCGATTGAAGTTCGCAGTTTTGAAATAATAAAACCGTATATTGAAAAACTGAATTTGGATGAAGCGCAGACGAGGATTTATTCGCGCATTATCCATGCTTCCGGCGATGTGGATTATGCGCCGCTCATCCATATCCATAAAGACGCTGTAGAAGCTATGAAGAAAGCACTGCTTTCCGGTTGCAAGATATATACGGACGTGGAAATGGTGCGGACCGGTATTAATAAACGCAAATTGGCAACGTGGGGCGGTAGTGTGGAATGTAAAATCGCCGACGCTGAAATCGCTAAATACGCTAAAGAAAACGGCGTTACACGCTCCATTGCGGCTATGCGCCATTTTGGTAAGGACCTAAACGGAGCAATCGTGGCAATCGGCAATGCGCCGACGGCACTGTTTGAAGTAATCCGCCTGATGAATGAGGAAAATATCCGTCCGGCGGCAATCGTCGGTACGCCAGTCGGTTTTGTCGGCGCGGCGGAATCGAAGGATTTGCTGATTAAAGAATCGAAAGTGCCGTATATCACTGTAACGGGAACGAAAGGCGGCAGCCCGATTGCGGCTTCCTGTATCAATGCAGTGATGTATCTCATTGATAATACGCGCATTTAAGGTGACAGGCATGAAGAAAGTGAATATTCCGCGCGTAGTGATTGCGGCGACGCAGAGCAGTTCGGGCAAGACGACGGTTGTTACGGGAATTTTGCGGGCGTTAAAAAATAAAGGTATGAAAGTTCAGCCGTTTAAAGTCGGGCCGGATTATATCGACCCGTCCTATCACGGCATGGCATCCGGCAGAGCGGGGCACAATCTTGATACGTGGCTGGTGGATGAAAGCAGGATAAATGATTTGTTCGCCGAAGAGGCGGGCGGGGCGGATATTGCCGTTATCGAGGGCGTTATGGGGCTTTACGACGGCGGCAAAAACGGCATCAGCTCCACTGCTCAGCTGGCCAAAAAACTGCAGGCACCGGTAATTCTCGTAATTAACGTTCAGTCAATGGGCGATTCAGCAGCTGCCATTGCACTCGGATTTAAGCTGTATGATGAAGATGTCAATTTGGCCGGCGTAATTTTAAACCGGCTTGGTTCACCGTCGCATAAGGCTTTGATTGAAGAAGCGATGGCGAAAATAAATGTGCCGGTATTCGGGGCAATTTACCGCGATGACAGCGTGCATATGCCGGAGCGTCATCTGGGGCTTACACCGGCGCAGGAAAATAATGCTAAGGAAGTAATCGAGATTATTTCCGCTAAAATCGCCAAAGAGGTCTATCTCGATAAAATTGTAGAACTGGCCCATACGGCGCCGCTGCTTTATGTGCAGGAAGATAAAAGGGTGAAAGCGGCTGAAGATGTAGTAATCGCTGTGGCTCAAGACAAGGCGTTTTCCTTTTATTATCCGGCAAGTTTAAAGCAGCTTTCTGCCTGCGGTGCGAAAATCGAATTTTTCAGCCCGCTGGAAGATGAAGCGGTGCCGTCTAATGCTTGTGCGCTGATTTTCGGCGGTGGTTTTCCGGAAGTTTTTGCCGACACACTGGCAGCCAATAAATCCATGCTCAATTCTATTCGCCGCGCCAATGAAAATAAAATGCCGATTTATGCTGAATGCGGCGGATATATGTATTTAATGCAGGGAATTTTCGATTTTGACGGCAACTTTCATGCAATGGCGGGAATAATTCCGGCGACGGCGAAAATGAACAAGAAATTGCAGACGGTCGGCTATGTGCAGGCGAAAAATTTGCAGGATAATATTCTGGGTGAAAAAGACGAAACATATCATGGCCATGAATTTCATTTTTCTACCCAGAGCGAGCAGGCGCAGGATTTTCCGTGGGCGTTTGAGTTTACGAAAATGCGCAACAATGCCCGATATAAAGCCGGTTACGCCAAGGATAATATTTTGGGCTCGTATCTGCATCTGCATTTTCTCGGCGCGCCAGAAGCAACAGCGTGTCTGCTAGAAAAAGCAAGAGAATATCATAAAAATAAACTAAAAGGGTAATCAATATGAAACACATAATGTTACAGGGAACTTCTTCCCATGTAGGCAAAAGTATACTTACAACTGCTCTGTGCCGTATTTTTTATCAGGAAGGAATGAGCGTCGTTCCATTTAAGGCGCAGAACATGGCTCTCAATTCGTACGTGACGAAAGACGGCGACGAAATGGGGCGTGCGCAGGTGGCGCAGGCGGAAGCGGCAGGGCTGGAACCGTTCGTGGAAATGAACCCGGTGCTGTTAAAACCGACGGGCAATTCCTGTTCGCAGGTGATTTTAATGGGAAAACCCGTCGGCAATATGTCGGCGCGTGAATATCACAAAGGTTATTCGCTCAAAGCGTTCGATACGGTAAAAGAGGCTATCAGCCGTCTGGAAAAACGTTTCGATATGATGGTAATCGAAGGAGCGGGCAGTCCGGCAGAGGTAAATCTTAAGGCCAACGATATCGTAAATATGCGCATTGCCAAATATTTAAATGCGCCGGTGCTGTTAATCGCCGATATCGACCGCGGCGGTGCGCTCGCTTCGCTCGTCGGTACATTGGAGCTGTTAGAGCCGGAAGAACGCGATTTGGTCAAGGGGCTAGTCATCAACAAATTCCGTGGCGACGTGACGATTTTACAGCCGGCGCTGGATTTCCTCGAAGAAAAAACGGGAAAACCCGTTCTCGGCGTAATTCCGTATCTGCCGGATTTAGGCATTGACGATGAGGACTCCGTTTCGCTTGATGATAAAGCGCCAAAGAAAGACAAAACGGCTGCACCGATAAAAATCGCTGTAATCCAGACGCCGAAAATTTCCAATTTCACCGATTTCGACGCGCTGAGTCGGGAAGATGACGTTAATCTTTACTATGTAAAAGAGGGTGAAGCAATCGGTGAAGCCGATTTGATTTTGCTTCCGGGCAGCAAAAATACGACGGAGGATATGCTCTATCTGCGCCGCAGCGGTATGGAAAAAGCGATAAGACAGGCGCGTGAAAACGGCACGCCGATTATCGGCATTTGCGGCGGCTACCAGATGCTCGGCGAGAAAATCAGCGACCCGCATCATACGGAGTCGGACAATGACAGCGTGGAAGGTCTGGGCTTTTTGCCGATGGAAACGATTTTTGCCGAAGAAAAGCTCACTTCTCAGGTAAAGGCAAAATGTTTTGAGTGGCAGTTTATGGGAGAAACACTGTCGGTTGACGATTTGTTCGGCTATGAAATCCATATGGGTGAAACGCGGTTTACAAGAGAATGTGCTCATCCGTTCATGATAACGCAAAGAGCCGGTAAATCTGTAGAAATCGCTGAAGGGCTGATAAACGGCAACGTAATGGGAGCGTATATTCACGGCATTTTCGACAATGACGCATACCGCCGCGGTTTAATCAATATACTGCGCAAGCGCAGGAATTTACAGCCGCTGCCGATATCCGTAAATTATGCGGCGGCTAAACAGCAGGCATACAACCGCCTGGCGGAAACGGTTCGCCAAAATCTCGATATGGCAAAACTGAAAGAAATAATAGGCTAAACAAAAAAAGTACCCAATGCAAATACTTATTCGTTGTGCTAGTAGAACATCGAGTCTGTAGCCAGCAGTATAATAGTTTATATTCGCTGCCTGTTGTCACTTAACCTCACTAAATATAAACTATTATACTGCTTTGGAAAATCAACTAGTACAACAGGTAATACTTTGCATTGGGTACTTTTTATATGAAAGTAAAATAAAAAGCCTTCATTAAATTAATAATGAAGGCTTAAATTATCTTTATTAAGTGGTGGGCCCACCTGGATTCGAACCAGGGACCAACCGGTTATGAGCCGGGGGCTCTACCGCTGAGCTATAGGCCCAAAAATAAAAATGGCTCCTTGAGTAGGACTCGAACCTACGACCGATCGGTTAACAGCCGATTGCTCTACCAACTGAGCTATCAAGGAATTTGCTATGTTAGAAAATGGCTCCTCGAGTAGGACTCGAACCTACGACCGATCGGTTAACAGCCGATTGCTCTACCAACTGAGCTATCGAGGAATGTCATCGCCAACGGAAATTATTATAATACAATATAGAGTTTATTGTCAACAGTTTTTTTTATTTTTTTGAAAAAAATTTATGATTTCTTTTTTGAGGGAAGAAACCGTCTATGTGATAAATAGCATAGACGGTATTAATTATTCTAAGAAATCCTTGAGTTTTTTGCTGCGGCTCGGATGACGCAGTTTGCGAAGCGCTTTGGCTTCAATCTGACGGATACGTTCGCGTGTTACGCCGAAATTCTGGCCGACTTCTTCCAAAGTGCGGGCACGGCCGTCGTCAAGACCGAAACGCAGGCGCAGGACTTTTTCCTCACGTTCCGTGAGCGTGTCCAGGACGTCTTCCAGTTGTTCCTTCAATAGAACGAATGATGCGGCTTCTGCCGGTGCCGGAGCATCGTGGTCTTCGATGAAATCGCCGAGATGGGAGTCTTCTTCTTCGCCGATTGGCGTTTCCAAAGATACCGGTTCCTGAGCGATTTTCATGATTTCGCGGACTCTGTCCACGCTGACATTCATCTCTTTGGCGATTTCTTCCGGGGTTGGTTCGCGACCGAGCGATTGCAGCAGCTGACGGGAAACGCGGATTAATTTATTGATGGTTTCCACCATATGCACCGGAATACGGATTGTACGGGCCTGGTCCGCAATGGCGCGCGTTATCGCCTGACGTATCCACCAGGTGGCATACGTACTGAATTTATATCCTTTGTTATAATCGAATTTTTCTACGGCTTTGATAAGACCGAGATTGCCTTCCTGGATGAGGTCCAGAAACAGCATGCCGCGTCCTACGTAACGTTTGGCAATGCTGACTACAAGACGAAGATTGGCTTCGGCAAGACGCTTTTGCGCTTCCACGTCGCCTTCCTCCATGCGTTTGGCGAGTTTGATTTCTTCGTCTGCGGATAGTAAAGGCACGCGACCGATTTCTTTGAGATACATTCTTACAGGGTCATCAATATTAATGCCTTCCGGAATACTGAGGTCGATGTCGATATCGTCTTCATCCTTGATATCGGAAGTATCGTCTTCCGGCCCAATATCGCTGCCATTGTCGATAATGTCAATACCGCGTTTGGTGAATGTATCATATAATTCGTCGATTTCATCCGGGCTCATATCAACTGATTGCAGAGATTCCATGATTTCATTATACGTTAAAACGCCGGTTTTTTTACCTTTATCCAATAATTTACTTATTGCATCCAAACTAGCAGCAGCACTAGCTGTGTTTGTATCTTTAACGGCTTTGACGGTTTTTTTTGTTTGAGCCATTATTTGCATGCCTCCTTCAAAGTAGTAATCACTTGACACTCCCCATGTCTAAAGACAGGGGATTTTTAAGAAGTTCAACCAGAATATCAGTTGATTTTTATTCTTAAAGGGTTTGCCAATAGCCCTCTATACAGTTCCTCATATTTGAAGTTCTGCTTATTTTTTATAGAACAAATATAAGATTTTTCTATAGATTATCCAATTGAGTTCGCAATTGCTGGGTGATTTTCAGTTCATCAATAAATCGTCTGTCACCGCTGCGCTGCAACTGGTCGGCCAAAAGACGGTGTTTTTCATAATCGGTGTTGAGATAATGGCGGCGCAGAAGTTTCAGGCAATCGGCAGTGAACTGTATATCATTGTCGGCGGGAGTTTCTTCCACCAGGCAGTGCGATAATTCGCTGTAAGCCGCCTCGCTCAGTTTTTCAGCCGCGTCGATATCGGTGCAGGCGCGATTGGCTTGATGATTTTGCGCCATATACGTAAGAATTTCGCAGTGCAGTTTATTAGGAAATTCCTGCGCGGGAACGACGCTCAGTATATAATCCAAAACCCCGTTTTCATACCATGCTTTTTTTATTAGACAGCGTCCGGCGCGTGTAAGTGCATCTTGTTTATCTGGTACGATTTTCCGCGGATTATTCAGATTGGCGTGATTTGTATCTGTATATGCTTTTGCCGAATTCTGCCGCTGCAAATCGCTGCGGATAACGCCTTCATCTACGCCCAGTACGTTGGATATGCGAATAATATATTCATTGCGTTCCACAGCGTTGGAGATATTCGCCAAAAGCGGCATCAACTGATTTACGGCGGATAATTTGCCTTCCAGTGTATTGGCATCGACATTTTTCAGGACATACCGCAGCTGAAACTCCATGAGCGGCAGTGCTTTGTCAATTAAAGCGTAAAAAGCTTCTGCGCCGTGTTTTTTGACAAATTCATCCGGGTCTTTGCCGTCCGGAATGGAGATGACGCGGACATTGGCGCCGTTGCTTGAGGCAATGGCAAGTGCCCGCATTGTAGCAGCCTGCCCGGCACTGTCGCTGTCATAGCAGAAATAAATATTGGGCGTAAAGCGCATGATTTTGCGGCATTGCTGAAGCGTAAAGGCTGTACCGAGTGAAGCGACAGCATTGGTGATGCCGTAGCTGTGAAGCGAAATCGCATCCATATATCCTTCGACAACAATGGCAAAATCTTTTTCTTTAATGGCTTTTTGCGCCAAATTCAAGCCGAAAAGCAGATAGCGTTTATTGAAAATAACCGTTTCAGGCGAATTTAGGTATTTGGGCGAGTCGCTATTGTTGATAATGCGTCCGCCGAACCCTACGATGTGACCGTGTTCATCGGCAATAGGAATTATTACGCGATTGCGGAAACGGTCGTATGCCTTGCCTGTATCTTTTATCGTGACCAGACCGGAACGAGCCAGAAGCTCGCTCGAGATACCTCTTTTGCGAAAAGAGGTGTATAATTTATCCCAAAGATTAGGAGCATAGCCTAATTTGAATTGTTCGATGATGTTTGAATTTATCTGGCGAGTAGAAAAATAATCGCGGCCGGGAGCGCCGAGTCCTGTTTTCGTTAAACAGTTATGAAAAAAAGAACCTGCCAATTCGTGTATTTTAAGCAAATCATTGCGTTCTTGCTCTTCCGCCACCTCGCGCGCATTTTTGCGATACGTGGGAATGGGAATATTTAATCTTTGCGCCTGCAATTTGATGGCCTCGTAATAAGATACATTTTCAATTAATGATAGAAATTTAAATACATTACCACCTGCATGGCAGCCAAAGCAATAAAAAAATCCCTGATGCGGAACTACAGAAAAGGAAGGTGTTTTTTCATTGTGAAACGGACAGCAGCCCCAATAGCGATTACCTTTTTTCTTCAGATGAACGTAACTTGAGATAACAGCCAGGATATCCGAAGAAGAACGTACCCGCTCAACAAAATCGTCATGCACACTGGTTGTGCTCATATAACTCACCTTTCAATAAAAAGCTACTAATTTATTAGTTTATTTACGGCATAACATACATATATTCTACTAGGTTTAACAAAAATCCTTCTTTTTTTTTATATATGATGAAATTTTTTTATAGATTTACAAAAATGCGATTTTATAACTATATATTCCATATTTAGCGTTAAATATCCTGCATTTTCGCAGTAGTTTGTACCAGTTGTTGTATTTTTAGTGCGGATTTGCTATGATGAATGAAATAAATCTAAAAATGAGGGATTTTCGTGAAAGTGAGAAAGGAACGTATTCCAGCTATAGAATATATGCGCGGCATATCCATGCTCGGTGTAGTCGGCATTCATGTCGGGTCGCAGTATCTGGTGAACAATCCGACGCCTAATTTGCAGATGTTGGCTGTGTATGAAATTATAACCCGTTTTGCTGTACCGATTTTTTTCTTTATTTCAGCATTCGGTTTATTTTATAATTTGGATTTGCAAGAGAAATTTTCCTATAAATCTTTTATGCAGCGCCGGTTTAAAACGGTGCTCATACCGTATCTTATCTGGTCGGCATTTTACATTGCACATTATACACTGACGCATCACACGCTGATTTTGCTGCATCCGCTGAATTTAGTCGGTATTCTGTTTTTCGGCATGGCGTGTTACCAATTATATTTTATGATTTTGCTTATCTGGTTTTATGCTTTGATGCCGCTGTGGATATTTATGGTACGGCGGATGAATTTGTATTGGTTCATCGTTTTATTCATGCTGCAGATGGCATTTGACTATTATTCCAGCTTTATTTTGAACCCGTACGGTATTCAAAATGAGTTTATCAAGGCGATTTTCATGTACCGGTTAAATTACTGGGTAGTGCATTATGTCTTTATTTTCGTATTGGGCGGCTATATAGCAGTTCATTATGACAGATTTAAGCTGTTTATGCAAGAAAAACTTAATGCCATCCGTTTATTCGGCTTAATCAGTCTTGTCGGCATGGTCGGTTATTATTATTATTGTATCTATATAAACGATTGCTCACCGGAAGCGGCGATAAATACGGCGCATCAGCTGTCGCCTGCCGGTCTTGTCTATACGCTCGGAGCTACGATATTTCTGTTTGCGGAATTCCAGTACGGTATTTTGTCGCGGCTGGGGACGAAGGTATTTTCGCTTTTGGGCAGACATTCGTATTTTGTTTATCTGGCGCATCCTGTGGCTATAACGTATCTGGCGCTGTTCATGGCAAAGTTTAATATAGTGATGACGGCTGTTCATTCCATGATTTTTTATCTGGCCGTTGTAGTTTTTACGCTTATAGCCGCCATTATTATCCGCAAATTCAGTGAAGCAAAATATCCGCTTATCAATCAGCTGACAATCGGCGTCTACAAGAAAAAATAAAGAAAGGCTGTTACATTAAAAGTTTTAGTGTAACAGCCTTTTTATTGCGGAAATTCTTTGGGGAAAAGCTACCAACTTGCAACAAAAACTATGTATTCATAAAGCATTTGTGATACAATAACATTTGAAATTTATAAATTTATATATAAAGGAGAATTCATTTTGCGATTAAGAAGAAAACCTTGGATAGATGAAGCTATTCTTGATTTCAGTGATTTTGTATATACGAAAGGCAAAAGCCCGTCGGAAGAAATTAAAGGCCATTGGCAGGAAGTATTCGGCCGCACTGCACCGCTTCATGTCGAACTCGGCACAGGCAAGGGCGATTTCATCAGCCAGACAGCGCAGAAAAATCCTGATGTAAACTTTATCGGTATTGAACTGCAGCAGGATGTGCTCTATTATGCTGCAAAGAAGGTAAAAGAGCTGGAGCTTACGAATGTCCGTTTAATGGTATTTAACATCGAACAGATTGAAAATATTTTTGCCGAAGACGAAGTTGACCGCTTTTATATCAATTTCTGCGACCCGTGGCCGAAAGCGCGCCATGCTAAAAGACGTTTAACATATATCGGCTTTTTGGAAAAATACCGCCGCCTTTTGAAAAACAATGGAGAACTCTTTTTCAAAACGGACAACAGACCGCTGTTCGATTTTTCACTGGAACAGTTCGCATTGGCAAATTTAAAAGTTGATGCCGTGACATTCGACCTGCACAACAGCCCGTATCAGGCCGAAAATATCATGACGGAGTATGAACGCAAATTCAGCGGTTTCGGCGAAAAAATCAACCGCTGTGAAGTAACTTTTACCAAAAAAGATTAAGGTTATGCTCAAATGAAAATACAACGCAAATTCTGGATAAACGATATGGAGGCACTGACCTATATCATGTTTATCCTTATCATCATCGGTACGATAAATATATGCAGCGCCAGCCTTATTACAGCTTATACCGATTTTGAAAATCCCTATTATTTTTTAACAAGACATATCATTAGTATCGTCGTCGGTTTTATCGCCTTTTTCCTGTCGAGCCGCTTCAACTACAAAAGACTGTCTTCGGCGCGTTGGGAAATATTTCTCATTGTTATCACGCTCGTGCTTTTGGGGCTTGTTCTGCTGGTGGGCATAACGGTCAACGGCTCCAGGCGCTGGCTGCCGCTCGGCTTCATGCAGTTTCAGCCTTCCGAGCTTGCCAAGATAGTAACGATAGTAATCAGTTCGTCATATCTCGGCAAATGCCTTGATAAAAAGCTGCCTATCACAGTAGACCCGCGCAAAAACATAATTTTTCTCATCTGTATAGCCATTGCCGGTCTTGTCGAACTGCAGCCGGATATGGGGACGGCTATGATTATTCTCGGCATACCGACTATGCTGTATTTTATTGCTGGGCTTGACAAAAAGTGGATTGGCATAATTTGCGGACTGGGCGCTATAGTGCTGGCGTTTCTGGCGACATTTCAGCCGTACCGACTTGACCGTATCAGGAGCTGGTTCGACCCGTGGTCGCGTTCGCAGGACGACGGCTATCAGATAGTTCAGTCGATACTTGCCATCGGTTCCGGTGAGTTTTCCGGCATGGGACTGGGGCACGGCTTCAGTAAATATTCCTATCTACCGGAGTCGCACACTGACTTTGCCTTTGCCGTTTTCTGTCAGGAAATGGGCTTTATCGGTGCTTTGGTTATATTTTTGCTGTTGATTGCTATGGCGTTTTATTTTATAAAAATAGCTCTGCGTACACAGGATAACTTCGGCAAAATGCTGGTCTGCGGCATCATGCTGCTCATTGTCGGCCAGGCTGCCGGCAATATCGCTATGGTCATCGGGCTGTTGCCGGTAATCGGCTTTCCGTTGCCGTTCATAAGCTACGGCGGTACATCGCTTATCTTGAATATGACCTGTATGGGGCTTGTCATCAGTGTTGACCGCCACAATAGAAAAAGCGCTTCCGCGCAGCCTGTTTCCTCTCGAACCGGAAGATATAGTAAAAACAGATAAATTTCTTTCCTGCTCGCAATGGGCAGGATTTTTTTGCAAAATAAAAAGCGATTAACATATCTTCATGCTAATCGCTTTTTATTTAGTATACTGTGTATACAATCGAATCCCTCTTTATTCAGTTTTTTTGTTGCAATTTCTTCCCTTAAGTTAGAAGTCCTTGCTGTATTCTTCAGTCAGCTAACGTGTGCAATATGCATCCAGTTTCAATATAAGATATCTTAGAATAAATTTAAATCTAAAAATCTCCAACTAACTTCAAATACCTAATATATATTCATCCGAATATATATCATACATTTAAACATCGTTATTTTTCAGATACAAGACATATATCCAAACCATATTTGATGTTTCTCTGTTACCACAGAATTTAATTTTGTAACGTTACTTTTTACTAATGCGCATAAGAATGAAAATTTGGTGTTGCTATTAATGCTCACTGTCTTACTATGTTTCCAATCTATGCCTTTTCCTGCAGGCTTGCTTTCTTCAACAGCTTGACATACCTAAGTACAGTTCACACTAAGGCTTTCTGTAACTTTTTCTATAATCTGCCACATCCTTTCGAATGTGCTGAAGAATAATTTGTTTCGGGTTCCTCTGTACAATATTCATTGCTCATTCTCCCTGGAAATCATTCTTGTAGCAACCTTTGTGCATTTTCCCTTTGCATTTTTATTATAGCATATATTTAGGCTGATTGCAATAATCTGATAATTTTTTTATTTGTAATTTTTGGAGAAAATATTGGCTATGCCGGTTGATTTTCTGAAGCAGGATAATAATTTATATTTAGTGAGGTTAAGTGACAACATTGAACAAATATAAATTATTATCCTGCTGGCTATAAGCTCGCTATTTTATTAGCACAGCAGATAAAAAAATAAAAGTGCCTACTAAGATTTTATAGTAGACACTTCTGCACGATGCGCTTTGTATCAACGCTGAAAAAAGTTGTACAGTTCTCTGACCATGATGAGCGATGACGTTGCGCCCGGGTCCTGATGGCCGATGCTGCGGATGCCGAGATAGCTTGCGCGTCCTTTGCTGGCTGAGATGGTACGTGTATAATCCGCACCTTCTTTGGCTGCTCTTGATGCTTCGCCGAGGCACTGAAACAACGTCATATCTTTTTCTTTGCCTTTTACGAATACTTCATGAACCGGTACGAGTACATCGAGCATGGTTTTTTCGCCCGGTTTAACGCGGCCGCGTTTTTTTATCGCTTCAATCGCTTCACCTAAAACTTTGATTACGGAGTCGACGGTAAACGATGTATTTTCATCGCAGGCTTTGGCAGCACGGTTGAATGCCGCTGCGTATAACGGACCTGCCGCTCCGCCCACGTTTTCGGAAAAAGCCGTTCCTATAGCTTTTAAGACTTTGGCAGGATTGCCGTCGTCGTTCATGTTTTCAATATTTTCCAAAGCTGCCGTAAAACCGATAGCCATGTTATTTCCATGGTCACCGTCACCAATAGCTTTATCCAACATATTTAAATAATCCTTTTGTGAGATTATGGCTTTTGCAATATGTTCTACAGTATCTTTTATTCTTGTCATACAAAAAAATCCTCCCGAAAATTTTCTATAAATTAAAGCTATTGATAAAACAGCCTTAATTAATCTACACATACAGATTTATTCTATCATATATTATCAATACTGTGTATAGTCAAACATCAAAAATTATTAAAACAAAACAACGTTTTCTTATGTATTTTGCCGAAACTGCAAAACAGCGATAAAAAATATTAATACATTTGTCTTTTCAAATGCAAAAGTCTATAATAAATTTATGATTTTTATTATATTGTGTCTGTTGTGCTAATTGATATTCTAAAGCAGTATAATAATTTGTATTCAGTGAGGTTAAATGACAGCATCGAACAAATATAAAATATTATACTGCTGGTATTGGCTCGATTTTTACTGGCACAATAGATTATAAAATGAAAGGATATTATTATGCGTATTGGTCATATAAATTATTTAAACTGTCTGCCGCTTACCTATACATTCTCGCAGAAAACGCAGCACGATTTTGCCATTGTCCGCGATGTTCCGGCAAAATTGAACGATGCCATTCTGCGTGGCGAGTTAAACGTAAGCCCCGTTTCCTCCATTATTTATGCCCAGAATTTTGAGAAATTCTTTATTCTGCCGAATGTTAGCATCATGGCTGATGGTGATGTGCAGAGTATTATTCTCGTAAGCAAAAAGCCGATTGAAAATCTTTACAAAGAAAAAATTCTGCTCACGGCGCAATCGGCCACCTCGCACCGCCTGCTGAAAATCATCATGAATAAGTCGTATCATATACAGCCGGAATATGAAATCAAAGCGTTGTCGCCGCATGATGTTTTTTCCGGTACAGATGCCTGCGCCGCGCTGTTTATCGGCGATGATGCGCTTTATTTGAAACATCATCAGCAAGAGGGCTTTTATTATTACGATTTGGGCAGAGAGTGGAAAAAACTGACCGGTCTGTGCATGGTGTATGCCGTATGGGTGGTGAGACGCGATTTTGCGCAAAATCATCATGATGATACGGCAAAAATTCAGCAGTTCATAACGGACGGATTTAAAAACGGCTTTGCCCATATTGATGATGCCATTACGAAACTGACGGCCGATAAACCGTTTACGCATGAACAGCTGTACGAATATATGCACGTAATCAAATGGAAGCTCGACAGCGAGCAGATACAGGCTTTATCGCTGTTTTATCAGTATGCTTACGAACTGCATTTAATCGAAAAAATGCCGCAGATAAATATTTTTGCCTAAAAAAAGAGACTGTAACGGATGAAATCATCTAAATCATCTGTTACAGTCTTTTATTTTTATTAGGGTTTAGGGATTAAGGATGTCTTATTTCAAAATGCCGAGCCAGAAGCCGAGAATGCCGATAGCGAATAAACCGAAGATAATCCAGATGGCATTGACTTTTTTCTTCATGAGCTTCATGCAGGCAAATGTGAGAAGCAGCGGAACAAGACCTGGCATTAACTGGTCTAAAATGGACTGAACAGTCGTCGTTACGACAGTGCCGTCTTGCATTGTTACTTCTGAAATGACGAGCGGAATGTTGACCGTTGTCCATTTGTTTACGAGAGCCCCCATGACGAACAGACCGAGAATGGATGCGCCTTCCGTCAGTTTTTGGAGCGTGTTGCCGGCAACATCGGATACGATGCCCGTACCTTTTGTATAACCGTATTTAATGCCGTACCAGCGAACGAGCAGGCGGACAACATTAAACAGTACGAAGAATAAAACAGGACCGAACAGGCTGCCGCCCATGGCAAGCGAAGCGCCGAGCGCTGCGCAGATAGGACGGAGTGTGCCCCAGAAAATCGGGTCGCCGACACCGGCGAGAGGACCCATCATGCCGACTTTGATACCGTTGATAACACCGTCTTGAATGTCTTTACCGTTGGCTTTCTGTTCTTCCATTGCGGCAACAACGCCGATAATCGGAGCTGTTACGAACGGCTGCGTATTGTAGAATTCAAGGTGTCTTTTGAGCGCAGCTTTGCGTTCATCGCCTTCATATAATTTTTTAATGATAGGTATCATGCCGAAGCAGAAGCCGAGCGCCTGCATACGTTCCATGTTCCATGAACCCTGCAGAAAATTGGAACGGACAAAAGTCCAGAATAAATCGCCTGAAGTTAATTTTTTCATAGTTTCCTACCTCCTCTTAGTCTAATTCATCGTCAAGGTCATCATCTGCATTGCTGGCTCCTGCTGAAGCTGCCGCCGGTGCTGCTGCTGTCTGATGATATTTCGGATTGAGCTGAATGTATACGATTGCGCATACAAGACCGATTACACCGAATGCAACGAGGTTGAAGTCAGTGAATGCTGCCGTAACGAAACCGAGGAAGAAGAACGGCATGAGGTAGTTTGCGCCCATCATGTTGATAACCATAGCATAACCTACTACAACGATGAAGCCGCCTGCAACCTGGAGACCACCTGTAACTACGGCCGGGATGGCATCAAGTAAGCCCTGAACGGCATCCGTGCCGATGTACATAGCAACGAGAAGGGAAGGAATAGCCACGCGAAGTGCCTGCAAACACAACGCACCTAAATGACAGATATCGATACCGCGAAGATTGCCTTCCTGTGCAAAGCCGTCGGCTTTATGCTGGAAGAACACTGTAATTGTACGGCAGATGATTGTGAGCACCTGACCTGCTGCAGCAAGCGGCATGGCAATAGCAATGCCGGCACCGATACTTTGATGACCTGCAATAACGAGAATGGTGGAAATAACGGAAGCAAGAGCAGCATCCGGCGCCATAGCCGCGCCGATATTCATCCAGCCCAGTGCAATCATTTCCAATGTACCGCCGATTATAATACCTGTTGTTATATCACCTAAAATTGCGCCTACCAATGTACAAGCAATGAGCGGACGGTGCGTCTGAAATTCGTCCAGAACGCTTCCCATGCCGGCGATTGCCGAAACGATAAAAATAGCTATAAGTTGTACACCACTAAGTTCCATAAGTAAAACCTCCTCTTAGACAAAGATTAACAGCTGCCAAAAAACAGCTGTCAATCTTCTATTTAATTATTTGAGCAATTCCATTAAGTTTACGCGCTTATCCGTATCAACTTTTCTAAATTCGATTTCAATGCCTTTTTCGCTCAGTTTTTTGAATGCGGCTACATCGGTATCATCAACGGATACGGCGTTTGTTATCTGGCGTTTGCCTTCTTTAAAGCTCATGCCGCCGACATTGACGGATTTAATGTCAACGCCGCCTTCTACCATACGGAGCACGCTTGTCGGATTGGTGAACAGCAATAGGCATTTGTCTTCAGCGTATTTCGGATTGTTGTAAACGCGGATGGCTTTATCCACATTGACAACGCTCGATTTGATGCCCGGAGGAGCTACCTGTTTCAAAAGCGTAGCGCGGATAGTATCTGCCGCTACATCGTCGTCGCATACGATAATACGCTGACAGCCTGTAACTTTGGCCCAGACAGTGGCTACCTGACCATGAATTAAACGGTCGTCAATTCTTGCTAATACAATTTTCATTATAAATCGTCTCCTTCATCATCTGTACTTTCTTCAACCTGGCTCTTATGGAACATCTGCGCGCCGGCAGTGCTGGCTTCGACAGCTTTTTCCATAGCATCTTTAACATTGGCGTTTTCGCCGTTGCATAAACGGTAGTTAATCACTTCAACGAGCATCGGCAGACTTACGCCCGTAACGATACCGCAGTTTTCATCGTTGATGGCGATGCGGCATGCTGCATTGTAAGGGCTGCCGCCGAATAAATCGTTTAAAATGATTACGCCGTTTGTCGTATCCATTTCTTTAATGGCTTCGTTGTATTTGGCTATTAAATCATCCGGTCCTTCACCTGGAACGAGTGTCACCGTCTTTAAATTATCCGGCTGGCCGCAAATCATGGCGCAGGTGTTCACCAGTTCTTCGGCCAAATGACCGTGTGTACCTACTATAATACCTAACATATATATAACCTCCTTTATAAGAACATCTCCTGCTTTATATTATATGCAAATCGCGTGCCAACTTTCTGTGTCAAAATAAAATTCTTTATTTTAAGGCTTTTTCGTTCCGATTTTATGCTTATGGAAAATAACACACTAAAAAACGACACGCTTATGATAAAAAAATAATCTGTGTCGACATAAAATTAACACAAAATGTGTTTTGTGTGTCAACACAGACTATTTGTTCTGTAAAAAAAGAAAATATGCTACGAAAAAAAACACACTATTTTTTATAATTTCGTTAAAACATTTTCAAAATGTAGCATAATTCATCGTCAGTCAGCTTCAGTTGAAATGTAGTGGTGAATATTTCCGCCGCTTTTTTTACCATATTAAATTTTTCTGTATCAATTTCGCCTGTACTGTTTTCGTCGTACGTCAGACCGCTGTGCGTTACCATGCGTTCCAGTGCGCACCCGATATGAATTACAAGGCGGAGCTTATGCGGATTGTCCCATTTTATTTTCAGCTCCTCTTCCAGTGTGTCGATAAATTTCAGCAGAGTGCCGACGATTTTGCTTGGATTTAAGTACAACAGCATATCCTGCAGCCCGTCTTCGCAAAACCGGCGCAGAACAACGTTTTTTTCCGTCTTTTTCATCGGTATGTCGGCGCCGATTATTTCCCGCAGGATAATATCGCCCTCGCCGCTGATAATCTGCTCAATCGGTATGAACGGAGCGTCGATATGCGGATTTTTCACGCCGATTATGGCCATGATATGGTATTTGCGCTCTATCTGTGTCAGTTTTTCGTGCATATCAATGAGCCCTATCGGAATTACTTTTATATGGTTCATTGAAGCATCGACGAGAATGTCGATAACAATGTTCTGCAATTTTTCCGCTGTTCCTTTGCCCGTGCTGCAAATCGTTACAATGGCTTTTTCTTTCGTTTCGTTCTGACTGTCGACCATGCTCGTGTATCCGTATCCCGTGAAAGTTTTGAGCGAGTCGTACACTGCCGATAAGCTGATGCCGGCGATATCTACTTTGCGCATGGCTTCCAGTACAAACGGTGTCGTAACCATGCCGAGTGTTTTGACCGGTACGCCGAGCCGCTCTTCCAGTATCGGTCCGAAACTGCACAGCGAGCCCATGTCGGCAAGCAGGAGCACGCCTTCGCGGCAGTCGGTGTTTTGCAGCTGGTCGACAATTTTGTTGAGCATATCGTCCGGGCGGCATTCCAGCGGCATATCGAAGGCCAGAAGCGTCGTTTTGTTGGCACTGTACAGTTTGCGCGCGACGTTGACCATTGAACTTGCCGTGTATTCTCCGTGCATGGCTACGGCGATTACGACTCGCTGCGATTTGTCCTCCTGTTTTAGCGATTGAAGCAGCATGGCAAAATATTCCGTTTCCGATTTTGACACGGAAATATCGTATTTTTCTTCTATCATCAATTTTATTTTCGTTGCCAGTTTAAACTCGACCGAATTCATATCGACCGTTCCTTCCAGCACATTGTGAATGGGCTGTTCATCCTTTAGACGGTTGAACATGGAGCTTAAATGCAGACCGAACGCATATAAAAAGCGTTCATACGAAACGAGCTTCATGTATCGCTCCACTAAATCCACAACCTGCTGAGCGAAATTCACCATGTCAATGTCGATTATCTTGAGCAGGCGGTCATATACGGATAAAGATACGTCATCATTTTGGTTGTAAAATGATTTTACGTACATATTTACATCGGCAACGACAATCTGCTGGATTAAATCTTCCGCAATGCCTTCCCGTTTAAGCATATTGACTTTGTTTTCTACCATCTGGTACAGATTGAACGGTTCGTCCTCATCCTCTTTCGGCAGTTTGCCGCGATTGGTCGGCGTCACGTACAAATCTTTTTCAATGTAGCGGCTGATGAGCGCCGTATCTTCTCTGGCCCGGCTCATGGACAGTATGCCCGATTTTATTTTCGGCGGCAGCATTTGATACGTTATCTCGATATGACCGTCTGTGCGTATGCCGTTTAAAAATGCCTGTGCACACAGTAGGCGGATATTGGATTTCAACTGACCGACGTTGCCGGTGCCGATACTGCCGACAATCGCCTTTACGGCATCGGAGGATATTTTTACCGGCCGTTTGATGCTGCGCGCTTCTTCCGTGAACAGCACTGTCATTATTTCCAGTTTTTCCTTGAGCGGCCGTTCGGCAAGCGGCGGAATGGAGATGATGTTCGGTATGCGGCGCTTGAATGTTTTCGTGAGTACGGAATCAGGATTTTCCGTCGTTGCGCCGATAATCAGGACATTGGCCGTGCGTTCCCGTTTCGTTTCGCCCAGACGGTTGAACGTACCTGTATCCATAAAATAGAAAATCATTTCCTGACCTTCCGGCGGCAGGCGGTGAATTTCGTCTAAAAATAAAATTCCCTCGTCTGCCGTTTCGATAAGACCCGGTACAGCTTTATCTGCTCCCGTGAATGCACCTTTTATATGACCGAAAATATGGGAGATTAAAAGTTGCGGATTGCTGTAGTAATCGGCGCAGTTGAAGGTGACGAACGGTGCGTTGGCAGAAAATCGTCCTGCTTCCTTGCCGTATTCAAACATCATATGCGCCAGGAGTGTTTTTCCCACGCCTGTCTGACCGACAATCAGCGTGTGCAGTCCGTTCGGCGGATAGATGATGGCGGCTTTGGCCTGTTCGACCTGTGTCTTAAGGCTGTCGTCCGCCCCGATTAAATCACTGAACGCCGATTTTTCCTCCGTTTGCATATTTATTTTATCTGATATCGGTTCGGCATTGCCGGCTGTTGCCGCGACATTATACAGCACCGGCCGACCGGAAATCTTGACGATTTTTCCCATGCGGTACAGTCTGTTCAGCTCTCGGCTCACATTGCTGCGCAGGAAACCGAGATTATCGGCGATTTCCGTAGCTGTCAAACCGGCTGAAGCGTCCTGTACGGCATTGTTTTTGGCTGCAAAATCCTGTAGATACTCATAAACCTTTTCTATTCGTTTCATATACTGCCTTCCTGTGTAGAAAAAATATTAGAAAAACAGCAGGATTGCCTGCTGTTTTCTATCTGTTTCTTATTTTACGATATGTTTACCGCCGTAATATCTGCTCGCCCAGTAGGAGTCGTTTATATCGTCCACTCGTATGCCTTTACTGCTGGAAGCATGAATGAATTTATCATTGCCCAGATAAATGCCGCAGTGCGAAGCTCCCGGTTCATACGTCGTGAAAAAGACCAAATCACCGGCTACGAGCTGCGATTGTCTGACGAGTTTCCCCAAGCGGTACTGTTCATCGGCTGTACGCGGAATTTCTATGCCGTTGCGGGCAAAAACGTATTCCAGAAAACCGGAGCAGTCAAATCCTTCCTCCGGTGAAGCTCCGCCGAAAACGTACGGCACGCCCAGATAATTTTTCGCTGTGGATATAATGGACGGAACTTCTTTTTTGGACAGAAAAGTTCTGCCGTACGGCACGGAAGAAATATTGTCCCAAATAGGCGACGTTGTCGGTTTGGCGGTGGAAACGGCAGTGCCTATGCCGCTTATGGTTGGTCTGCCGCCTTTTATCGCCCACCATGTTTCCCGGTTCACGATACCTGTAACACTTAATTTATTATCTTTTTGGAATGCCTTTACAGCTTCCTGTGTTTCCTTGTCATAATTGCCGCTTACCTTGCTGACGCTGTAATTGAGCCGCATGAGATTTTGCTGCAGAACCATTACGTCATGGCCGTGCGAATTCAATTTTAAAATCGGCGCGGCAAGAGCCGTACTGCTGAAAAACAGACATACAGCGGCAAAAATCATTGTATTTCTTAAAAAATCCACTGAACTCACCTTCTCTCATTTCTGTTCAGTCAATCAACCGTTCAATGCCGCGTTCATATTTTTGATATTGTCCTTCAATTCCAGTTCCGGATTGAAGCATTTTATGACTTTCAGCTGTTCGGCCAGATTTGTCGTATAGAGAATTTCGATATTATTGTTTAAAAGGCGTTTTGCCTGCGCCATTACGAGCGAATTATCGACATTATTGGCTATTATGATATAGTTTTTCGCAATATCGCTGTGAATTAGATTTATTAAATCGCCGACGGACGGTCCGCTTACTTTATCGTCGGTGATTACGGCAATCGCGCCCAATTCCTCCAGCTGCTGTGCGCTTGCCTCATCATCGGCTATTGCCAGCATTGCCACATCCAGCATGGTTTTGTCCACGGATTTCAGATTGTGCGGCATTGCCAAATTCTGTATCGTTACATCCTTAATCGTTCCCCAGTCGACAGCCTGTTCCAGCATGTTGCCCGGATAATCCGTATGCAGGTACAGTAAAATATCGCGGCCTTCGCTTTTTATGACGATTACCTTGCCCATCGGCTTGAGCATTTTCGCCAAATCAGCCTTGCTGGCGCGGCAGCGTTCCATTCGGCATGATACGGCATACGGATAAACCATATCGTAGCGCGGATTAGGCACATCATGCGACGTTTTAAAGCCGGAGGAGAACAGCATTACCGGTGAAACGTAGTAACCGTCCAGACCGTTGCGGCAGCCCTGCAAAAATACCATCAAAGCTTTCGCTCCGGCATCGACGAATCCGCATTTGTGTTCTGCATGGCTCAGAGCAATACCGCCGGCTTTAATCGCTTCCGTCAGTATTTCCGCAATCGGCAGATTGGCGCGGACGGCGTTATATGCACCTTTGGCTACGGCTTTCGCCGTTATGATAATCGGACGTTCCACTTCGTCATTCACGGCGCGCTGAGCATATAAAACACCGTATTGGAAGGATTTGCCGAAAACAGAGGAGGAAGCCTCGTATTTTCCCGCCAATCCTTTGGCAATACCGCGCAGAATTTGCGAAATCAGTACGCCGGCGTTGCCGCGTGCGCCCAAAACAGCAGCACTGCCTACACGTTTGGATACGCCGCCGATACTTTCCACTGCCTGCAAATCACGCAGTGACATAGCTGCCGCCCCGATAGTGCGAAGGATATGCGTACCGGCTTTTTTATCCAGCAGCGAATCTCCGTTTAACGCATTAATATTTTCATACTCCAGCAAAAAAGCGCTGTAAGCACCGGCTATCATTCGTTTATAGTCATTTCCTGTAATTACTTCTTTATTTCCTGTCATAAAAATCACTCCAATATCTAACGTGAACGTTATCTCTATTTTATCAAATACTATTCTAAAAAACCATGTCAAAATCCTGTGTATTCCTCTAAAAAATAAATGTATTCATTATCGTTCTATAATTGAATTTTAGTTTATAATCATCTGATACAGTAAAACAATATTCAAACCTATAACAACCGCACCGATAATGCCTAAGACTATTTTCAGCCGTAAACTGTTTACGAATTTGCCCATGACTTTACGTGAAGATGTAAGGTATATTAAAAGTGCAACCGTTATCGGAAGCTGTATACTGAGAAGCATCTGTGAATAGATAAGTCCCTGAAATGGGTCGGATATGAAAACAATCACCAGTACAGCCAAACCATATGTTAATAATACACCGTGCCAGGAATGATAGTCTTTTATATCGTAATCTTCGCCGAATATACCGGCAAAAATACTGCCGCCGGCTATTCCACAGGTTGAAGTCGATGAAATGCCGGCAAATAACAGTGCTACAGCAAATATAATCGCGGCATTTTCTCCCAATATCGGGCGTAAAAGTTCCGTTGCCTGTGCCAAATCAT
Source organism: Megamonas hypermegale (assembly GCA_002314325.1). Lineage (GTDB taxonomy): Bacteria > Bacillota > Negativicutes > Selenomonadales > Selenomonadaceae > Megamonas > Megamonas hypermegale_A. The sequence continues at coordinate 182,426 of DCFC01000035.1, read as the reverse complement.
CCACCTGAATACCATTTGTGAAAAATATGGCTGCTGCAATGATTATCATAGAGCTGTTGATTGCCCAGCCTATTCCCATAGAAAAAATCGTATCAAGGAATTCATAACGGAGCTGTTTTTGAATAATTTTTTCATCCTGTAAATTCCATTGGCGCGACTGTATAACTTCTGAATGTAAAAAAAGGTTATGAGGCATAACGACTGCACCGAGTACACTCATTATGATTACGATTGAACCTTCTGGCATATTCGGTACGGTCCATCCCGAAGCGGCTGATGACCATTCAACCGGTACCATCTGCAATTCGATTAAAAAGGAAAATCCGATAATCGACACAAATGCAATGATTATTTTCTCCATCTTAGGATATGAATTCGTTTTTAGCAGGACAGCGCAAAATACGGCAGTAAAAATACTTCCGATAGTAATAGGAATATTAAACAGTAAATTCAGGGCTATTGCCCCACCTAAAATTTCCGCCAGAGCAGTAGCGATTGAAGCTATCATTGCTGAAGCCAGTACAGGACGGGAAATCCACTGCGGCAGAAATTTTGTAGCTGCTTCCGATAAGCAAAGGCCTGTAACAATTCCCAGATGTGCTGCATTATGCTGAAGCAAAATGAGCATTATCGTTGAAAGCGTAACCATCCATAATAATAAATAGCCGTAATCGGCACCGGCTGCCAGATTGGAAGCCCAGTTGCCCGGGTCGATGAAACCGACTGTAATCAAAAGGCCTGGACCAATGTAACGAAGAAGCTCTCTTGCTCTTTCGCTTGTGGAATGGCGCTTGCTGTATTCATTTAAATTCATATTTTCACCTCGAATTTTATTGAAAATTATTTTCAATAAAATTATAACAAAAACACTAATCTAATCAATTAAAATTTTAGTTTTGTAATCTGATATAATATAAATATAATCTAAATATCTAAGAAAGGTATGATTTATTCATGAAACAATGTATGGAAACACAAAAACTCCATCGCCGTATAAAGCGTATTATAGGACAGCTTAATGCCATTGACAGAATGATAGATGATGAAAATATTCCGTGTGAGGATGTGCTCATGCAGGTCAATGCCGCCAAATCCGCTATGCACAGTGTCGGCAAGGTGATTTTGGAAGGTCATCTGAAACACTGCGTTATCGACGGTATTCAGCACGGCGACGCTGAAAAGACGGTTGAGGAATTTGCCAAAGCCATTGAGCATTTTTCCCGTCTCTCATAAGGAATTAAAAAATAAAAAGGAACTATCATACATGTATAATGCAGATGATAGTTCCTTTTTTATTTTTAAAGTGAAAATCTCTTAATTATGCGTTTAAGTGTATTATTTTCTTGTTATAAAAGTAAGAACAGTACCCAATGCTATACCGATAACGGCAGGGACAATCCAGCCCATGCCGATGTCAAAAAACGGCAGGGTATTGCGGTAGATTTCTATGATACTACTTATAGCGGCTATTTCATTCAGACCGAACGGCAGAGCACCCAGCATGTCGCCGATGGCGGCAAGCAGTGTAAATACCGTCGTGCAAAGATAAATATAGCGGTGATAACCGCAAACGGCGTCGATGAATGCCAGTAAAATCAAAGTGATGGCAAGCGGGTACAGCAGCATTAAAATCGGAATGGCAAGGTAGATAATGCTTGTAAGACCGACGTTGCTGATTAAAAACGAGACGAATGTAATCAGATATACATACGACTTATACGACAGCGTATGCGGATACAGTTCACTGAAAGTAGTGGAGCAGGCGGTGATAAGACCGATGGCCGTTTTGAGGCAGGCCACGGTGACCGTACCAGCGAGCAGGATATGACCGAATGAGCCGAAATAATAAGTGGAGATATCGGCAAGAGCGATACCGCCGTTAGCGGACAGGGCGAGCTGACCGAGGCTGGCCGCACCGATATATGACAGCGAGCTGTAGATGATGCCCATTAAAACGAGTACGACGATACCGGCTTTGAGTGTACCTAGAGCGATATCTTTCGGATTTTTTAGCCCTAAATCGGAAAGCGTATGGATTACGATAATGCCGAAAGCGAGCGAAGCAAGCGCGTCCATGGTGTTATAGCCTTCAATGATGCCTTTTGTCAGTGCTTCTTGCTGATATGCACTTTGGACGGGCATAGCAGAAGGCGCGCCCATAGGATTTATGAATGCCGCTATGATTAAAACGGCGAGAAAGATTAAAAACAGCGGATTGAGAAATTTGCCAATCCAGATAATTATTTTTCCGGGCTTTAAGGCGAAAAACAGCGCCAGCAGAAAGAATATCACCGTGAATGCGGCAAGACATACTGTTTGCAGTGAGCTGTCCAGATGACTGGCGAAACCGATTTCAAAGGATACGGCGGCCGTTCGCGGCAGGGCGAACGCCGGTCCGATAGAGAGATAGAGCAGTATCGTGATGAAATGAGCGTACGTCGTATTTATGCGTCCGGCCAAATCGAACAGACCCTTGCTGCGGGAGACGCCCATGGCGATGATGCCGAGAAACGGCAAACCGATTGCCGTGAGCATGAAGCCGATGTTGGCAGGCACTACGTTGGCGCCGGCTTCCTGCCCGAGATGGACAGGAAAAATCAAATTGCCCGCACCGAAGAACATGCCGAACAGCATGGAACCGACGAGAATATACTGAGATAGAGATAATGTTTGTTTCATGAATTGTTTTCCTTAATTGTTTGATTGATTGTAATTTTTAACTGAAGAGCGCGATTTGGTCGTTTTCCTGCAGATTGTCAAGGCAACCGTGTTCGCGCAGACTTTCGATTACGGTGGTGGTAAGACTTGCTCGTTTTTTCAGGTCGTCAACGGAGGTGAATTCACCGTCTTTGCGCGCCTGAATGATGTTGCCCGCCGCCATGGTGCTGATGCCGGTCAGTGCCGTAAACGGCGGCAGGAGCGATTTTTCATGCAGGATGAATTTATTGGCGCTTGATTTGTACAAATCGACTTTTTCCACGGAGAAGCCGCGCAGATACATTTCCCAGGCAAGCTCGAGAATGACCTGGAAACTCTTATCCTTAACGGACAGTTTTTTTTGTTTTTCCATGGCGATGATTTCGTCGAGTTTATCGCGCACTGCCTGTTTGCCGCGCGAGATGATATTGGCGTCGAATTCGGCGGCGCGTATGGAGAAGTATGCGGCGTAGAAGGCGAGCGGATAGTGCACTTTGCAGAAAGCGATGCGGTATGCCATCATAACGTACGCTGTGGCATGAGCACGCGGGAAGAGGTATTTTATTTTCATGCACGAGTCGATATACCACTGCGGTATGCCGCCGTCTTTCATGATTTTGATGTCGTCTTCGCTGAGCCCCTTGCCCTTACGGACTTTTTCCATCGTCTTGAAGGAAAAGAGCGGCTCGATGCCGCTGTGTATCAGGTGCATCATGATGTCGTCGCGGCAGGAGATGGCATCGGAAACGGTGCAGGTGCCGTTCGTGATTAAATCCTGCGCATTGTCGAGCCAAACGTTCGTGCCGTGCGAAAATCCGCTGATACGGACGAGGTCGCTGAATTTTTTTGGTTTCGTATCGTCGAGCATCTGGCGAGTGAATGGCGTGCGGAATTCCGGAATGCCGAATGTGCCGGATGTAGCGCCGAGTTCCTCCGGTGTAACGCCGAGCGCTTCTGTTGAGGAGAATATGCTCATTGTCGCCGGGTCGTCGAATGGAATGCTGCGCGGGTCGCGGTGCGTGATATTTTCCAGCATTTTGATTACGGTCGGGTCATCATGGCCGAGTATGTCGAGTTTAACAAGACGGCTGCTGATGGAATGGTAATCGAAATGCGTCGTTATCGTATTGGTGTCATTGTCGTCGGCCGGGCGCTGTATCGGCGTGAAATGGTGTACGTCCATATTGCGCGGGATAACCATGATGCCGCCCGGGTGCTGGCCGGTGGTGCGTTTTACGCCGGTGCAGCCGTTGACGAGGCTGTTTATATAGGCATCACGTTTTTTGATGCCTTTTTCGTCGAAGAATTTTTTTACGTAGCCGTAAGCCGTTTTGTCGGCGACGGTGGCAATCGTTCCGGCGCGGAATACATTGTCCTTGCCGAACAGTTCTTCCGTGTATTTGTGAGCGACAGGCTGATAATCGCCGGAAAAGTTCAGGTCGATATCGGGAACTTTGTCGCCGTCAAAGCCCATGAATACGGCAAAAGGAATATCGTGGCCGTCTTTTATCATTTTCGTGCCGCAGTACGGACAGTTTTTATCCGGCATGTCGAAACCGCAGCCGTAAGTGCCGTCTTCGATAAATTCGCTGTGCTTGCAGTGCGGACAGCGCCAATGCGGCGGCAGCGGATTTACTTCCGTAATGCTTGTCATGGTGGCAACGAAGGAAGAGCCGACAGAACCTCGCGAGCCTACAAGATAACCGTCGTCGAGCGATTTTTTTACGAGCTTATGCGCAATCAGATACAATACGGCGAAGCCGTGCCCGATAATGGAGTTGAGCTCCAGCTCCAGACGGTCCTGCACGACTTTCGGCAGATTTTCGCCGTACAATTCGCGCGCTTTGGCGTATGACATATCATGGATTTGCTCGTCTGCACCCGGTATCATCGGCGAATACAGTTCATCCGGTATCGGCTTGAAGACTTCGACCATTTCCGCGATTTTGCGCGGATTGGTAACGACGGCTTCGTATGCTTTCGCTTCGCCGAGATAAGCAAATTCCTTGAGCATTTCCTCCGTCGTGCGCAGATACAGCGGCGGCTGTTTTTCGGCGTCGGCAAAACCTTTGCCTTTCATTAAAATAGCGCGGTAAATGCTGTCTTTGGCGTTGAGAAAATGCACGTCGCAGGTGGCAACGAGCATTTTGCCGAGTTTTTCAGCCAGCTCTGCAACTTTCAGATTGATATTGATTAAATCCTGTTCCGTCTGGATATTCGGGAAGTTTTCATTATCGCGGATTAAAAAGGCGTTGTTGCCGATTGGCTGGATTTCCAGATAATCGTAGAATGAAGCGATTTCCAGCAGTTTTTCGTCATCCGTTCCGGCAACGATGGCGCGGATGAGTTCGCCCGCTTCGCAGGCTGAGCCGATAATTACGCCTTCTCTGAGTTCGGAGATGATTTTTTTCGGCAGGCGCGGACGCGATTTATACAGATATTTCAGATGCGACAGGGAAACCATGCGGTAAATATTGTGCAGTCCGATGGAATTTTTTGCCAGCATGATGATGTGATTGGCGCGGCGCTGCTGGTAATCGTCGCCGGTCAGATAACCTTCAATGCCGTAGATGATTTTTATGTCTTTGCCTTTAGCGGCTTTCATCGCTTCCGGGAAAGCCTGCACGACGCCGTGGTCGGTGATGGCAATAGCGGGCCAGCCCCAGCGTACTGCCGTATTGATTAAATCGGTCGCTGAAACGACGGCGTCCATGTTGCTCATATGCGTATGGGCGTGGAGCTCGACACGTTTTTCACCGGCGCGGTCTTCACGCTTCGGCAGTTCGGACAGAGCGATATTGTTCGGCATCATTACATAATCGTTCAGGTACGAGTCGAAACGGATAGCGCCTTTTATTTTAACCGTATCGGCTTTTTGCAGAGCGGCGTTTACATTATTGAACTCCTCTTTCGTTTTCAGGAACACTTTGCAGGAAATGCCGTCGGAGTCGTCGGCAAGGTCGAATGTTAAAAGGATTGTTCCCGTGTTGAATTCGCGGTTGTTAATGTTGAAAATGCGGCCGCGCAGCGTGATATTCTTCATTTCTCCATCGATACTGGTGATTTCAATCGGTTCATCAGGGATTGTTTCCGTCATCAGTTTGCGTTCGGCGCGGGAGCGGCGGAATTTAGCCTGATTGTTGAAGCCGTTTTCAGCAGCCGGCGCAGCAGACGGAGCTTTCGGCGCACCGTGCTGGCTTTGCGACTGCTGCTGCAGTTTGCGCAGATATGCCTCGTTGTCCTGCTCGTTATTATTAAAATTATTAAACGGATTTAAAGCGGCAGCGGCAGGCGCAGAACTGTCTATACGGCAGATGACCTTGCAGGGACAGTGCACCATAGCCTGAACGGCTTGGCTCATTGTTTCTTCAACGTTGTGCGAGCGTAAAATCTCTTCGATATGCGCTCCTTTGAAATCAATCAAAATGCGGTTGCCGTCGACGCTGTGCGCTGCCTGCAATAAAATGCTGTAAAGCGTGGGATTGCTGCCGGAAGCGTTCTGAATAATAGTCGGCCAGTGGCGGTCTACTTCCTGCGGCAAATCGATTATATTCTGATAAAAAATTACGCTGGGAATGTTGCAGCGGCTTGATATATAAGAAGCGGCTCTTGTCAGTAATTCATCGGGAATGCCGTTGTACGTTTCCATGAGAATTTCCCAGGAATTGTTGCCCAGGTCAATTTCCACATGTTTAATGGAAGCTTCCTGTAAAATCTGCTTTTCTGCAGGAGTAGCGGGAACGGACTGCAAAATCCGGCGGAATTTTTCGCCGCCGTTTTGCGGTAAAATATAAAATTTCTTGTTCATGTTGGTCCTCTATACTAAAAACGGGTCTGTTTGCTCTGTTTGATAAGACCGAGATGAGCCGTGCTGTTGATGAGTTCGATATTGTATTTTTCACCGTAGTAGGTGATGATACTTACGGCCGTGTTGTCCTGGCGCAGCGACCAGATATATCGGAGCGGCATATGCAGAATATGGCTCAAAAGTGCGCGCAAAATACCGCCGTGCGCCGTGATGACGACGGTTCTATCCTTGTCGGGAAACGTATTTTGCGCGATTATATCATTTAAAGCCTCTACGGCACGCTTTTGCACTGCGCTGAATTTTTCTCCCTGCGGGATTATGGTTTCATCGGGACGGGAGAAAAGCATTTCGATTTCAGCAGGCCATTTGGCGTGAATTTCATCATATGTTAAACCTTCCCAGGCACCGAAACTGATTTCGCACAGTCTTTCGTCTGCCGTTATCGGCACATGGAATTTGTCAGCGATGATTTTACCGGTGATGAAAGCACGTTCCAAAGGGCTGGAATATACGGTGTCGATATGTTCAACGGGAAAATTTTCCGCCAGTTTTTCAGCCTGAGCAATGCCTTCTGCGGCCAATTTTGTATTGGACTGACCCTGAAAACGGCCGGAGCTGTTCCAGAGTGTTTTTCCATGACGGATAAAAATGACTTTCAGCAAAAATAAATCCTCCTTATAAAATCTTAAATGAAAATCTGAGCGATGGCGAAAATAAACAGCACTACAAATTCACCCAGTTCGGTCGTAGCGCCGTAAACGTCGCCTGTGAGTCCGCCCAGAAGGCGGGATACGTAGCGGTTGAAGCCGTACATTATAAGCGTAGTTAAAATGTAGGCGATGATAGCTATTGTACCTAAAAGAACGGAAACAAGGCAAGTAAAAAAGCTGGCAAGCAGCATGTCGCGGCTACCGGAATACTCATGAAACGCCTTGCCGAGCCCCTCTTTGCGGGCGTAAGGAAAATTGATGACGGCACTGCTCATGCAGCAGCGCGGAATAATCGGCATTAAAAACAGAGCCGTCAGAGCCAGTTGCGCCTCAAGGTCGGAAAACATACAGAATTTGCCGATGATGAGCAGTATAAGAGCCGTTGCCCCGTGCGCGCCGACGCGGCTGTCCTTCATGATTTCCAGAATGCGCTCGCGCGTCCGGCCGGACAGAATGCCGTCCATTGTGTCGACAAAGCCGTCGCAGTGCAGTGCTCCCGTCAGGAAGATATTCAGTGCAAGCAGGATAAATCCCGTTAAATGCGCGGAAGGATGCAAATCGTACTGCGGCAGCAGAAAATAAATAATATAACCGGCTATAACGTAGACTATACCCAAAACAGCTCCGATAAGCGGAAAGAATTTAACACTGCCGCCGCAGGCTTTTTCCGACCAGTCGAGATTTTTTTTTACGGTAATGCGCGTTAAAAATTGCAGCCCTACGAGAAAATTGTTCATGAAAATGTGCTCCTGTTATTTTATTTGCAGCGGAATACCGGATACGACGAGGTAAACTTCATCCGCCGTTTTGGCTATCTGCTGATTGCAAAGACCGGCAAGGTCTCTGTATTTGCGGGCAAGTTCATTTTCGGGAACAATGCCCGCGCCGACTTCGTTGGTGACGAAAACGCATGTTTTATTCGTAACGGAGCGCACAGCGTTAATTAATTCCTGCATGAGCAGCGACGTTTCAGCGTATAAATCATCTAAGGACAATGACTGATTTTTTTCCTGACACAGATAGTTGCTCAGATATAGCGTCAGGCAGTCAAACAATACCGTATCATGTTCGGCGAAAGCTTCTTTCAGAGCATTGTGAGCCTCGAAAGGAGCTTCAAATGTCTGCCAGGAAGACGGGCGGCGCTGGCGATGCAGTTTGACGCGGTAAGCCATCTCCTCATCGTAAATCTGCGAAGTGGCGATATAGGCGATACTTTTACCGCAGCGCGCCACGTAGTTTTCGGCAAAGCGGCTTTTGCCCGAGCGCGCTCCGCCTGTAATCAAAACAATTTTTCCCATGAATAAAAGCTCCTTTGCATTAATTTATTTTTTTGAAAATATGTGATATCCTTTTAGGTAATACTATTAATTTAAAGAGGTTAAGATAAATGAAAATTTTTTCTTCGCTTTCAGATATACAGAAAATGAATTTTAAGGATAAAAATCTGGCAGTGGCGCTGGGGACATTTGACGGCGTGCATATCGGTCATCAGAACGTCATCTGTGAAGCTGTCAATTTGGCAAAAAAAAATCAGGGTCTCAGTGCCGTATTCACTTTCAGTAACCATCCGCGTTCGGTGATTTTCCCGGAGCGGCAAATGCTCATCATCAATGATACGCTGGCTAAAATCAGAGATATCGAAGCGCTCGGTGTGGATTTTCTGTTCAATGTGGAATTTACGAAACAGATGAGCAGTATGCAGCCGGAAGAATTCATGCAGATGCTCAAGGATTGTTTTGCGCCGAAATTTATCGTAACGGGGCCGAACTATACTTTCGGCGCAAAAGGCGCAGGTACGCCGCAGCTTCTGCAAAGTGAAGGTGAAAAATACGGTTTTAAGGCCTATATGCACCATTTTGTCTATTGCCAGAACAGCATGGTCAGCAGTACGACAATTCGCAAAGCCATTTTGGACGGCGATTTAGCCAAAGCCAATAAAATGCTCGGCAAACCGTTCAGTATTGACGAAGAAGTAATTCACGGCAAAAAACGTGGCCGCATGCTGGGATTTCCGACGGCCAATCTGGCGATAAAAGACAATCGCATCATGCTGCCGAACGGTGTGTATATTGTTTCCGCATATGTTGACGGACAAAGATACAACGCCGTAGCAAGTATCGGCACCAATCCGACTTTTAAAGACATCAGCCGCCGCGTCGAAGTAAATATTTTCGATTTTCATAAAGATATTTACGGCAAGATTATCCGTGTCGACTTTTTGGCGGCAATCCGCCGGGAAATAAAATTCACTTCAGTGGATGCTCTGCTCAGCCAGATGAAAAAAGATGTGCAGAAAGCGAAAGATTATTTTGTAACGGAATAACGGTAGTTTATTTTAAAACCGCCGCTTTCCACTTTGTTGCCCGTAACGGCGGAAGTGTCGATTTGTTTATCGCCGAACAGCGGATTTTCTTCTTCGCTGGTGGCATCATCCGGCAGATACTGCGTCGTGTCCTCGGGCAGTTCAATCGGCAGACTCGTTATGCGGAAGCTTTCCAGATAGCGGTCAGTCGGTTCAACCTGCAGCAGCAGGCGTTCATTACTGTCGTTTTTATAGGCGTAGCATACTTCGCCGTTGATGAATTGACGCTCCGCCTTGCCGAACAGCTTTTCGATTTTAAACGAAGTTGTGCCGTCTTTTAATTCATCGCCGCTGTTATACGTATCATCAACGATGATGATATCGACGATTTTTCCTGTATCAGTGTTTATGCCGATTTTATTTTCATTTTTATAAACATAATACGTTACCTTGTTGCCCCAGAGATAATCCTGCTGGTCATAGCGGGGCGTGCCGAAGCGTTCAATCATTTTGGCGTAATCATCGCCGAGCGCCAGACCGTTGTAGGAAAATTCCTGCGCCGTGGGAGCATACGTCATGCCGAGCGAGAAGACGGAGAGCAAAAGACAGGAAAGCAGACCAAATAGACGCGTTTTCATAAAAAGACCTCTTTTCTTGTAAAATTTGAGTGAAATCCGTATTTATATCTATAGTATAGAAAACTTGATTTGTACTGTCAAAAATTGACAAAAAGCCTTAAAAAATATATAATATTTGCTGATTGTAAAGCGGTAGTGTCAGGCATTTGCTTGGCACTTCTTCTATTATAAACAACAGGTTAAATTTGAAAAAACAGAGTATAAACTGGAATTTTGAAAATGGAAAGGAAGCAGAAAAATGGCAGATAAACGTGTAGTTTTGACCGAAGAAGGCTTGAAAAAGCTGGAAGAAAAACTGGAATACTTAAAAAGCGTCCGCCGTCTGGAAGTTGCTGAACGTTTAAAAGCAGCGATTGCTCTCGGGGACTTGAGCGAAAACTCCGAATATGACGATGCAAAAAATGAACAGGCTTTCATCGAAGGTGAAATTCTTACATTAGAAAAACAAATCAGAAACAGTGAAATCATCAAAGCTGATGTTTCCGATGCAAATAAAAACGTGGTTCATCTCGGTAATACCGTAGTAATCAAAGATATGGAATACGATGAAGATGAAACGTACACTATCGTAGGTTCTACCGAAGCGGATACGACGGAAGGCAAAATTTCCAACGAATCTCCTGTAGGCGCTGCGATTTTAGGCAAAACAGTCGGAACAATCGTGCAGGTAAAAGTACCGGCAGGCGTTCTGGAATATAAAATCATGGAAATTAAAAAATAAGCGAAAGAACAGGAGGAAACACGTTGGCAAAACAACATGTAGAAGAAAAACAGCAGGACGTAAACGAACTTATGCAGGTTCGCCGCAATAAAATGCAGTCCTTTATCGATAAAGGCATTGAACCGTTCGGCCGCAGATACGATGTAACACATCATGCGCAGGAACTTTTAGACCAGTTTGAAACACTGGGCGAAGAAAAAGTCGTACGCATGGCAGGCCGTTTAATGGCTGTCCGCGGTCACGGCAAAGCAAGTTTCACAGTCGTTGAAGACCTCAGCGGCAAAATTCAGGCATATTTCCGTCTTGATAATCTCGGCGAAGAAAAATACGCTGAATTTAAATTACTCGATATCGGTGATATCGTAGGCGTGGAAGGTACGCTCTTTAAAACGCACCGCGGTGAAATCACCATTAAAGTAACGGATTTTTCCATTTTGGCAAAATCGCTGCGTCCGCTGCCGGAAAAATTCCACGGTCTTAAAGATGTGGAAACACGCTACCGTCAGCGTTATCTCGACCTTATCGTAAATCCGGACGTGCGCCAGACATTTATCGCGCGTACGAAAATTATCAAATCCATTCGCAGCTATCTTGATGAACGCGGCTTCCTGGAAGTGGAAACACCGGTGCTCAGTCCGATTGCCGGCGGTGCCAATGCCCGTCCGTTCATCACGCATCACAATGCCCTTGATATCGATATGTATCTGCGCATTGCTACGGAACTGTATTTGAAACGCCTCGTAGTGGGCGGTCTGGAACGCGTTTATGAACTCGGCCGCGTATTCCGCAATGAAGGTATCGACATCAGACACAATCCGGAATTTACTTCCATTGAAATTTATCAGGCATATGCCGATTACAATGATTTAATGGACGTAACGGAAGGCATCGTGCGTCAGGCGGCAATCGATGCTTGCGGCAGCACGAAAATCACTTATGAAGGTACGGAAATCGACCTTTCCTCTTTCCGCCGCGTAACGATGAATGACGCTGTAGCCGAAGTTACAGGCAAAGATTTCAGCAAGGCGCAGTCCGTAGAAGAAGCGCGCGCTATGGCGGATGAACTCGGCGTACCGACGGATGGCAAAAACTCCATCGGCGAAATCATGTACGAAGTGTTCGACGAAAAAGTAGAATCCACTTTAATTCAGCCGACATTTGTAACGCAGTATCCGACGGAAGTTTCGCCGCTGGCTAAACGCAACAAGGAAAATCCGGCATTCACCGACCGTTTTGAAGCATTCGTTTACGGACGCGAACTGGCAAACGGCTTCTCCGAACTCAATGACCCGATTGACCAGGAACAGCGTTTTATCGACCAGCAGAAAGCACGTGAAAACGGCGACGACGAAGCTCATATGATGGACCATGACTACATCACGGCGCTCGAATACGGTCTCCCGCCGACAGGCGGACTCGGTATCGGTATCGACCGTCTTGTAATGTTCCTGACAGACAGCCCGTCTATCCGCGACGTTCTTCTCTTCCCGACAATGAAACCGATTGAAAATCAGTAAGAAATAAAAAAGCAGAACGATGACAATTTAAGTTATCGTTCTGCTTTTTGTTTTTTTAGTATGTACTTTTTCATAATGTTTATTTAAATCGGTACATCAATTTATTCGTTTTCGGCAACAGTACATTATCATAATGTTCCAGATGATAATTATTTTTTTCCACCATTGTGTGCAGCATTTTGATTTTGTTCAGCAGAATATGCTGAACTTCCACGAGCAGCTGTTTTCTTTCTTTGCGGGAAGCCTCTCCCAGTTTTGCCAGACTGATATAATCCAGAATGGCTTCCAGCGACATGCCCACGCTTTTCAAATCCTGAATGAAGGCAATCCAATCAATAAAAAATTCGTCATAATCGCGGATACCGTTCGGTTTGCGCGGCACTGCCGGTAAAAGACCAATCCGTTCGTAATATCTTAAAGTATCGGCGGAAACACCTGTTTTTTTTGCTACTTCCTTAATTGTCATTTGTTACACCTCGCAAGCAAAAATTCAATTTATCGTTACATTCCATGATATTTTGTAATTGTTAACCTATAGTGCTAATTGATTTTCTAAAGCAGTATAATACTTTATANNTATATTTAGTGAGGTTAAGTGACAACAGGCAGCGAATATAAAGTGTTATACTGCTGGCTACAGGCTCAATGTTTTACTAGCACAATAACTAATTGGTATGTTTTTATTATAAAAAATATCATTTTTCATGTCTAATACTTATACTGTAAAATAAACTATGCTGAAAAAGCATTTTATATACAAAGCCGTTTTAAAGCGGCCTTTTTGTATTTGTTAATAAAGTCAAGCGCCGACCTGACCTTCTTCGGCTTTTTGCGGTTTAGCATAAATTATATTGTGCAGCAGGACGGATATCCATGTCAGCACGAGGAAGAAAATTCCGCCGAATACGGTATAATGCGTTCCCATACCGGCCAAAATCATTCCGCCGGCAAATGTGCCGATTGTTGTACCGAGATTGCCGAAAGATATGAATAAACCATTGGCAAAATCCGGTGCTTTCGGTATTGCCGACATTATCCAGTATTGCTGAATATTGTTGCCGATACCGTTGAGCATTCCCCAGAAGAATATAATCGGCACCATGACGATACTGTATTCGCCAAATACGAATATCAAAAGATACACTATGCTGAAAATTATCGGATACATGACAGCTGTTTTAATCGGGCTACTGCTCAATAATCTGCCCGCAATGAAGTTGCCCAGAATACTGGTGTAGCCGAATAAAAATAACGCCAGACTTAAATTATCCCCTGTTATATGGCTGATTTCTTCGAGATACTGCGCTATATAAGCATAAGCGGCGAACAGCGAAGCACCGATAGCGCTGACCGTAAATAATGACATCCATGTTATCGAGTCTTTCAGCACGGATAACTGACTGCCGTAGGATACTCTTTCTTTAACCGGCATGGACGGTATCATTACCGTTGTTAAAATCAAGGCAATAATATTCATCAAGGTGAAAAAGAGCATGGCCGTCTGATAGGAAAAAGTATTGGCGATAAAACTCGTTACCGGAATGCCGATTACAATACCGGCTGATACACCCATCATTACTTTGGAAATCGCTTTCGGCACGTCTTTGGGCTCAACGAGTGAAGCCGCTACGACGAACGCCAATGAGCAGTAAACAGGATGAGCAAACGCCGGTATCAGACGGGCGATTAATACGACCGTAAAATTCGGTGCAAATGCCGCAACCAGATTGCACACGGCAAATATTGTCAGAACGGTGAGCATTACTTTTTTGCGGTTGAAACCGGAAAAAACGAGCGGCATTATTATCCCGGCAACGGCGATTATCAGGGCAAACAGACTTACGAGCAAACCTGCCTGCGTAATATCCACGCCGAATTTTTCCGCTATGAGCGGCAGGATGCCGATTATGCCGACTTCTGTATTTAAGATGCTGAATATACCGATTGCTAAAATTAAGATAAGTACATTATGATTTTTTGCCACCATATAAATTCCTCCTTAATAAAAATATGAGTGTAAATGTTTTTGTTTCATCTACACTCATATTATAAAAAGGATTATTTTTCATGTCTAATACTTAAGTCTTATCATTTCATCATGCTCAGGAAGCATTTTGTGTGTTCGATAAATTTTTCCACCGCCAGACTGGATGGTTGCTGCCGTTTCCAGGCAATAAAGGATGAAGTGGTAAAATCCGGCGACAAGGGACGGTAACAAATACCGCCGGTGTTGTTTTTATTGTCGACGAACGGTAAAGAACCTTCTATTACAAGCGAATAACCCAGCCCGTATTTTACCATGATAGAGGAATTTGTCGTCAGATTGCTCATAAAATCCACCTGCAAATCGGCGAAATCATCGCCGAAATAATTCACCAGTTCACTGCGGTCGGCATGTTCCGGCAGAATGAGCGGCACATTCTTCAAATCCGCTACGCTTACAGCGGATTTTGCCGCCAGCGGCGCATCGTTTCGCATGACGACAACCCAGCGTTCCTTTATCGGTATGGGGATTACTTCAAATTTTTCCTTATTTATCGACTCTAAGAATATCCCGATATCAATTAAACCTCTGTCGAGCCGTTCTTTCACCAGTTCACCGCTTGCCGTATACAAATTGAATTTAACGAGCGGATGTTTTTTCTTGAACTCTTTGATTATCCGCGCCAGAATATCTACAGCGTACAATTCGCCGTAACCGATGGTGATAGTGCCGTCGATATTCGCTTCCTGCTCCAGCAGTTCTTTCTGCGTCTTGTCCACCAGGTCGATAATTTCTTCCGCACGCCGGCGCAGCAGCATTCCTTCATTCGTCAAAACGATACTGCGTTTTCCTCTGATGAACAATTTGACATTCAAGTCCTCTTCCAGCTGAGCAAGCTGACGGCTCAGCGTTGGCTGCGTGATATGTAAGACGTTGGCGGCTTTCGTGATATTTTCTTCTCTGGCTACCGCTAAGAAATATTTCAACAGGCGAAATTCCACATACATTATACGCACTTCCTTTATCATAAAACAGTTGTTTATTTAATATTTCTCAAATTATATTTATAATAGCATAATCCACTGTTTTTGTGTATTTAGTTTCATTATAATTATAATTTTATGCTTTTAAAGCATATTTGTTTTTTCAAATTAAGTATTAGACAGGTGTTAACTTGTTCACTATAATTTATCTTACAGATGGTCATCAAATAAACGGCAATTGCTTAGAAAAATAAAAGTATATATGAATAGCGAAAATTATTAAAAAAGAGGCGTTATGCCTCTTTTTGCATTTTGTTTTGACTTGGACCGGACTCTAAATGATACAATTAGTTCAACAGCTATTAGAAAAAATAAAGGAGGTTTTATTATGGATTTTTATCAGCATTTATCGCGGCGTAAATTCATTCGTCTGGCAAGCGGAGCCGTTATTTCCATGTCGGCTTTTTCGCTTATGGGGTGCGGCAATAATGGCAACGGTGAAACAGCCGCCAATACTGCTAATGAAACAGCAACCGCTTCTGGCAACAGTGCAAAAGTATTTTTCACCAGCGATATCAGCCCGCAGGGATTGTTAAATGTCTATGACCAGATAAAAAGCAATTTAAAAGGCAATATCGCCATAAAACTGCATACGGGCGAGCCGCACGGACCGAACCTTCTGCCGATTGAGCTAATTCAAAGTTTGCAGTCCAATATACCGAGCAGCACCATTGTCGAATGCAATGTAGCATATTCCAGCCCGCGCCGCAATACGGATACGCATCGCCAGGCTATCGAAACGAACGGCTTCACATTCTGCCCTGTCGATATCATGGATGCCGATGGCGATATCAATCTGCCTGTTCCTTCCATTCAGGAACGCATTGACAGCGGTATTATCAAAAATCCCGGCGCGCATATCACGGAAGTTCCTGTCGGTGCTCATCTGGCAAATTATGATTCCATGCTCGTATATACGCATTTTAAAGGGCACGCCATGGGCGGCTTCGGCGGTTCGCTGAAAAATATCGGTATCGGCGTTGCTTCTCGTCATGGTAAAGAAGTGGTGCACGGCAGAGGCTGGCCGACCGGCAAGGAATTTCTCGAGCGCATGGTGGAATCAGGTTATGCCATCACCAATCATTTCGGCAGTCAGATAGTTTATATCAATGTGCTGAAAAACATGTCCGTTGACTGCGATTGTGATGCTCATGGCGCTGCACCTGTATGCAGTGATATCGGCATTTTGGCTTCGACTGATATTTTAGCCATCGACCAGGCTTCAATTGATTTGGTCTACAAACTGCCGCCGGAAGAAAATCACGATTTAATTGAGCGTATCGAGTCGCGCGACGGTCTGCACCAGCTCGAGTATATGGCAGAGCTCGGCATGGGCAATAGAAACTACGATTTAATTCAAATTTAAAATAATTTATCGCACGTTCATTTTCCACAAAACACTTTCCCATATCTATGTCCCAACGTGCGGTAGTTTATATAAAATAAGGACGGCAACATTTCTCACCTCTGATGCCGTCCTTTTTATTTTACATAAACTCGCTTTTTTCAAAGTCTCCATTTTGTTATAATTAAAATATCTAAATTTAAACTAAAGGTGATTTTATGCAGTCTTGTATGATTTTAGTCCCGTTTATTGGCTGGCTCGTTGCTGTAACTATTAAATTTATAACGAATGCTATCCTTCATTCCAGTATGGATATAAAACTGGCGCTCAGTAACGGCGGTTTTCCCAGTGTGCATACCGCCACGATAATTACCACTACGACTTATATCGGTTTCCATGACGGAATTAATTCCACGCTGTTCATATTGGCCGTAACGCTGTCTTTTATCGTGATGATAGACGCAACGCATCTGCGTCGTTCCATCGGCAAACATGCTTCTATCTTAAACAGCATGATGGGCAGGCGTGAACTGCATGAAAAAGAAGGTCATACGTATTTTCAGGTTATAAGCGGTGCCATCCTTGGTATCATCACCGGCAGCGTTTTATATTATCTCAATTAAATAAAAGGCACTATTCATCAAATTAATGAATAGTGCCTTATTTTTTAGATTGTTTCTATTTTTACCACTTCATAATCCATATCAGTAATCGCCTTGCTCAGTACGTCATCAGCAATTTCATTATTCATTGTTACAACAGCCGATTTCTGTTCCAGACTGACTTCAACTTCAGCGACACCGTCCAGTTTTTGCAGGGCTTTCGTTACGTGTTTAACGCAGTTCTGGCACATCATACCTTCGATTGTTAATTTTTTCTTCATTTTAACATCATCCTTTTTATTGTTTGATTTTTGATTTATATTTTGTACAATGCTCACAGCTTCTGTATGACAGTTTTGCTGCTGTGAGTCATTGTTTTGAGCATGGTTAATATTTTCAGCGTATTTCGGACGGAAAAAACGCAGACGCAGGGCATTGGAAACGACGAATACGGAACTGAAACTCATGGCAAGTGCCCCGATTACGGGACTTAGTTTCAATCCGAACGCCGGATAGAAAACGCCTGCCGCAATCGGTATACAGATAACATTGTAAAACAGCGCCCAGAATAAATTCTCCTTGATATTCGTGATGACGGCTTTACTGAGCTGGATTGCGCCGACTACATCCGTCAGTTTATTTTTCATCAGGACTAAATCGGCCGCTTCGATTGCGATATCCGTACCTGCTCCGATAGCGATGCCGACATCAGCCTGCGCTAGTGCCGGAGCGTCGTTTATGCCGTCACCCACCATGGCGGTTTTGCCGCTTTGTTGCAGTTTCTGCACTTCACCGGCTTTGTCCTGCGGCAGTACTTCCGCAATTACTTTATCCACTTTAACGGCTTTTTGCACCGCCTGCGCCGTCTGTGCATTGTCGCCTGTGAGCATGACGGTATCAATGCCCATCTGTTTCAGTTCAGCAATCGCCGCATAGCTGGTCGGCTTTATCGTATCGGCGAGAGCTATAATGCCGATAAATTCGCCGTCCTGTACGAAAAACAGCGGCGTTTTTCCTTCCTGCGCCAATTTTTTCTCCCATTTCTGTAAGGGGTCATTATACAGATTGTATTTGGATAATACTTTTCTGTTGCCGGCACTGTATTTTTTGCCGTTAATCGTGCCCTGTACGCCGCTGCCTGCCGTAGCTGAAAAATCCTGCGCCGGTAAAAGGGGAATGTTTTCTGCCTGCGCTTTCGCCACAATCGCTTTGGCCAGCGGGTGTTCGGAGTAATTTTCCAGCGAAGCTGCTAATTGCAGAAAGTCTTCTGCCGAAATTTTATCGCTGTGAATTATATCCGTTACACTCGGTGTTCCCTGCGTAACCGTACCTGTTTTATCCAGAACAACCGTTTTTATACTGTGCAGTGTTTCCAGTGCCTGCGCTGATTTTATCAGAATGCCGTTCGTCGCCCCTCTGCCTGTACCGACCATGATAGCCGTCGGCGTGGCAAGGCCAAGCGCACACGGACAGGAGATGACGAGTACGGCAATAGCCGTTGTCAAGGCAAATTCAAAACTTTCACCGATAAAAAGCCATACCAGCATGGTTAAAACAGCAACCGCTATGACAATCGGCACGAAAACGCCGCTGACTTTATCCGCCATCTGGGCAATCGGCGCTTTGGAGCTTGTTGCTTCATCCACCAGATGAATTATCTGGGCAAGTGCCGTATCTTCACCGACCGATTGCACCTGCATTTTGACAAAACCCGATTTTAATACGGTAGCGCCGATTAATTTATCGTTTACTGATTTTTCCGCCGGAATGCTTTCGCCCGTTATCGCCGACTCGTCCACCGCTGCCGTTCCTTCTGTAATTGTACCGTCTGTCGGTACGGACTGGCCTGCTCTGATGATTACAATATCACCGACTGCCAAATCTTCTACAGCGATTTCTTCTTCTCTGCCGTCTCTTTCCACGACAGCCGTTTTCGGCGCTAAATTCATCAGTTTCGTGATGGCATCGGATGTTTTGCCTTTTGCTCTGGCTTCCAGAAATTTGCCGAACGTAATCAGCGTTAAAATCATGCCCGCCGACTCAAAATACAAATCTCCGGCAAATTGATGCACCGTCTGCCAGTCGCCAGCACCTAAAGCGGCGGCAATTTTGTACATGGCATAAATGCCGTAGACCACAGCAGCACTCGAGCCCAGTGCAATCAGCGTATCCATGTTCGGCGAGCCGTGCAGAAGCGTCCTGTATCCGACGCGGAAAAATTTGAAATTGATGAACACAACCGGTATCACCAATAAAAACAATGTCAGTGCAAGTACCATAGCATTTTCATCGCCCGAAAATACGGACAGAAACGGCCAGGCGAACATATGTCCCATGGAAATAAATGACAGGGGAACGGTGAAAACAATCGACAGTATCAGCCGTTTTTTTATCTGCTCATACTGCTCTTTGGCTATATTCACCGTTTCCTTTTTCGCTGCGGTCTTCCCTTTTGCTTCATCTTTCAGCGAAGCTCCGTAACCGGCTTTGACGACCGTATCAATGATGGTGCGCGTCGACAGCACGCTATCGTCATACGTAACCGTCATGCTGTTTTTCAGCAGATTGACAGCCACTTCGTTCATTCCCGAAAGTTTGCCGACGCTTTTTTCTATTCGTGCCGAACATGTCGCACAGGTCATGCCGGTAATATCATACTGTTCTTTGCGCATTTCGTACCTTCCTTTCTTTTTAGGTACCTCTATTATAGAATAATTATCATTTGCTGTATACTCCCGGCAGAAAAAAATTTAATCCATTCGGAAAAAAATCACGCTTTTTTCATCTTGTAATACGAGCGGTACCGGCTCGGCGGTATCTGCATAATTTCTTTGAATGCCGTGGCAAACTTGCTCTGATTTTCATAACCGAGCGCATCTGCCACTTCCCGCACCGTCATATTCGTCCGGCAAAGCATGTTCGCAGCTTCGTGCATACGGTACTCTTTCATATACTGCGCCACTGGTTTACCGTAAATGGTTTTAAATGCCTGCTTGAGCGTAGAAGTGTTGATTAGAAATTCCTTTGATAGAGTTTCAATCGTCGGTCGCTGTTTTAAATTGCTCACGAGTTTTGCATGAATACGTTTTATTGTATCTACTGTGCATGATGGATATCTTTCCTTCGTCTTTATTTTGGCTATATCTAAAATTCCTAAAAACAGCAGCAGTTCTTCCAATTTCAATTTAAAATATGCTGGTTTGTACTCCTCCGGCACAATTGCCAGCATAGCAAACAGATTTTTTATATTATCAGTCGACGGCAGAACGGTTGTCTGTCCGCCGTAACAATATTTCTGCTTTAACTGCCGGAAATTTAAATTCAGCTGTTTTAACATATCTGACTGATTATCGTCAAATTCCGTCAAATCAATAAAAATACTTACGCCTTTATAATATTTCAGCGGCAACGTTATGAGCGACATGGCACAGTTATTCACCATATGCAGTGATATATCGTTTTCCGCCAGATAAATATAATCACCGTTATGCAGCTTCCAGCCCATTCTGCCCTGCAAACAGTAATTTATCTGGATTATGTTTTCCAAAGGCTGATGCTCGCATTTGATTTCATTGCCTGTATATTCATTTATTACAAAATCAACGCCGGAAAACAAATGATAATCGCGCATTCTACATATTGTGCCGTCTGTTTTTTTATCGGTAATTCGTGTTAAATCCAATTTATCCATTATTGTTTTTTCTGTATCGCTTCGTATCATAAAAATTCCTCATTTCTTTCCATTGTAATCAGCTTATACAAAAAATTTATTTTCGGCAATAAAAATAACTCCATTTAGAAAATCTTTCAATCCATTCGGAAGTCTTTACCGCAAATCCATTGACCTTATTTCTATCTTTGCTATACTGTACTTGTAAATATTCAAACAATAATTTGAATGAAACTTAAATTAAAATAAAATATTTTAAAACGAAAGGTTGATTTTACTATGAAAAAAACTATTAAATTAATTGATTTGGATTGCGCCAACTGCGCTGCAAAAATTGAAAACGCCGTAAAAAAAATTGAAGGCGTTACAAATGCTTCCGTAAGCTTCATGGCTCAAAAAATGACACTGGAAGCACCGGATGACAAATTCGCTCAGGTTCTGGAAGAAGCTAAAACACTCATTCACAAACTGGAACCGGATATCACCATTAAATAAAAATCAAGAAGGAATACATCATGAAATTTCAGCAGATACGAAACGCTACATCAATTATAACTTTTGCAGATAAAAGATTTTTAATCGACCCGCTGTTTGCACCGAAAAATTTCTTCGACCCAATTCCCGAAAGTCTGATACCGAACAGACGCTGGCCGATGGTGGATTTACCATTTGAAGCGGATAAAATCACCCAAAATATCGACGCTATGATTTTAACTCACTCCCATATCGACCATTTTGATGATTTTGCCGCAAAAGCTCTGCCGAAAGCTTTAAAATCCTACGTTCAGAATGAATACGATAAAGACTTCCTGCAAAAATACGGTTTCAACAATGTTGAAATTCTAACGGAAAAGGGCAGCACATTCGGCGATATCACACTTTACAAAACACCGTGCCTGCACGGCGTCATGGAAAAAGCAATGCCGTATTACAAAATGTTCGGTTTCAGACCGGATGCTATGGGCATTGTCTTCAAACAGAAAGATGAACCCGTCTTGTATCTGGCAGGCGACACTATATGGTGCGATTTCGTCAAAAACTCCATTGATGAATTTGCACCGAAAGCAATAATCATCAACGCCGCAGCAGCTCAGCTCAAACACAGCGGCCCTATTATAATGGGAACGGATGACGTGGCAGCTCTTCGCCGCTATGCGCCGGATTTGACCGTAATCGCCAGCCATATGGACGCCGTAGGCCATGCAACACTTGACCGCAAAGGATTAAAAGAATTCATTACCGCCAACAACATTGCAGATGATTTTCTAATTCCGGAAGACGGCGAAATCATCAGCCTTGATAAAGATGGCAAACCAATACAGAAATAATCACATAGAAAGAGACAGAAATTATGATTAATGAAGAAGAAACAATGAAAAATAAAGAAATCGCCAGAAAGTTTTATGAACTGATTGCCGCCAGAAAATACGATGAAGCCGCAAAATTATGCTCCGACGATTTCGTATATTATCCGCAGGTAAGCACACGTCTTAACGGCGTCGACAAATTCATCGACCTTGAAAAAAGCAATATGGAACCGGCCGGCGATTTCAAAATGGAAACGAAATTCATCATTGCCGAAAACGACAGAGTCGCCGTTTACCTTACTTTTGAAGGCGATATTAAAACCGACACTTGGCACGGCGTAAAAGTAAATGATAAACATGTATATATTGATTTTATGACAATGCTCCGTTTCAAAGACGGAAAAATCGTTGAAAAACGTGCTAAATATGATAGATTTGATATTTTAAAACAATTAGGCGTTAAAGATTTTAATTTGAAATATTAAGATTAGACCTTTGCTTCAAAATCAGCAATAGAATATTTTATGAATGAATTTAAAAATACCGATTGCTGATTTGGCAGTCGGTATTTTTAAAGGAGTTTTGCATCATGACTAAAAAACAGAGAAAATTATTAAACCGCATTATCATCGCGGCGATTTTATTCATAGCCGGCATGGTAAGCCCGCATGTACTGCCGGAAAATCAGATAACAGGTTATATTGAATTTGCCGTATTTCTGGCAAGTTATGCCATTATCGGCTGGGATATTATCTGGAAGGCAATCTGCAATATCCGCGAAGGTCAGGTTTTTGACGAAAACTTTCTGATGATGATTGCCACAGTCGGCGCATTCATTCTCGGCGAACATTCTGAAGGCGTTGCTGTTATGCTTTTTTATCAGGTTGGCGAATGGTTTCAGTCATATGCCGTTGCCAAATCCCGTAAATCCATTAGCAGTTTAATGGATATCCGTCCCGATTATGCCAATGTGGAACGCGGCGGCAAGCTCGAACAGGTTGACCCGGACGAAGTGCAAATCGGTGAAATCATTACCGTTAAGCCGGGCGAAAAAATTCCTATCGACGGTACAGTCGTAAGCGGTATTTCCATGCTCGATACTTCAGCACTGACTGGCGAATCCCTGCCGCGTGAAGTGGAAGAAGGTATGGACGTAATCAGCGGTTGTATCAATCAGTCCGGTATCTTGAAAATAAAAACCACGAAGGAATTCGGCGAATCTACTGTTGCCAAAATTCTTGATTTAGTAGAAAACTCCAGCGAAAAGAAAGCCCGCACGGAAAATTTCATTACCCGTTTTGCCAAATACTACACGCCGATTGTCGTTTTTGCGGCGCTGGCACTTGCCGTTATCCCGCCGCTTGTAACGGGCGACAATTTCAGTGAATGGGTTTACCGCGCGCTTACATTCCTTGTTATCTCCTGCCCTTGCGCACTCGTCATCTCCATTCCGCTCAGCTTTTTCGGCGGGCTGGGCGGTGCGTCAAAATGCGGCGTGCTCGTAAAAGGCAGCAATTATCTGGAAGCTCTCGCCGATACGGAAGTTATCGTATTTGACAAGACCGGTACTTTGACTAAAGGCTCTTTCGTCGTTTCCCAAATTAAGGCAAATGGTATGAGTAATGACGCTTTGCTTGAAATTGCAGCTTATGCAGAAGACTATTCCACTCACCCGATTTCTCAATCCATAAAGCGTGCTTACGGCAAAGAAATAAATAATTCCCGCGTACAGGACGTGCAGGAAATAGCCGGACACGGCGTGTCGGCCGTTATCGACGGCAGAAAAGTTCTTGCCGGCAACGCGAAACTCATGAACCGCGAGCATATTGCATATGAACCGTGCAATGAAGCCGGTACCGTTATCTATGTAGCAGTCGATAATAAATTTGCAGGCTTTATCCTGATTGAAGATGAAATCAAGGAAGACGCTCCGTTTGCTATTAAACAGCTTAAAGCGAGCGGCATTAAACAGACCGTAATGCTCACCGGCGACAACGATGCAGTCGGCAGAAAAGTTGCCGCAAAACTCGGATTGGACAAAGTGTATACTCAGCTGCTTCCGGCTGATAAAGTGGTGCATGTGGAGGAACTGCTTCAATCACTGCACCAAACAAGTTCTAAAGGCAAACTTGCCTTCGTCGGCGACGGTATCAATGACGCGCCTGTTCTTGCCCGCGCCGATGTCGGTATCGCTATGGGCGGTCTCGGCTCCGATGCTGCCATCGAAGCTGCCGATGTCGTACTCATGACGGATGAACCGTCCAAAATCGCTACAGCTAAAAAAATCGCCCGCAAGACGCTTGCTATTGCCTATGAAAATATCGTATTTGCCATCGGCATTAAATTAATCGTTCTGGCACTCGGCGCACTCGGCTTTGCCTCCATGTGGGCAGCTGTCTTTGCCGACGTAGGTGTTTCCGTAATCGCTATTTTAAATGCCATCCGCGCTTTAAATGTGAAAAAATACGATGTTAAACCCGCAGCTGCTTCTGCAAAAATCGACTATGCTGAAAATTTGAGCTGTAAAACAATATAAGGCAACTGTTTTGTAAATATATATCAAAACGCTTAAGCAGAAAATCTGCTTAAGCGTCTTTTTTATTTATGTTTCGGAGCAGGACAATTGATTTCAAATAAATCATCAATCGCTTTATGCAGCAAGTTTGCCGTTTTTGTATCCGCCAGCGTATAGTGGATTTCTTTTCCTTCGCGATGGCTGATAATCAATCCCTGTTTTTTCAGTACCTGCAAATGGTGTGATACGGCCGCTGTGCTCATGCCGATTGCCGCTCCGATATTGGAAACACATTCCGTCGAGTGGCACAATAGCCATAAAATCCTCAATCTTGTTCCGTCGCCCAGCTGGGAAAATATCTGCGCTACTGTTTTAAAATCGGTTTCTTCCGGCATTTTTTCCAGAATAAGATTTATATTCTGCCCATGATTATGCGGTAAATCATAATGCTTCATTATTTGTCCTTTCTTTTTCAAATTTATATTTTTTGTTATAATTATTATAACTTATTTTTTATTTAAGGAGCTGATTTTTTGCTTGGTTCACGCCTTCAAACCGTAGCCGATTTCGTACCGCGGGGCAGCGTTATAGCCGATATCGGTACTGACCACGGCTATTTACCGATAGAACTCATAAAATCCGGCAAATGCACAAAAGCTGTCGCCGCTGATGTAAACGAAGGTCCGCTTTTTGCCGCCAAACGTTCCGTGCGCGCCGCCGGACTTTGCGCTCAGATAGATATCCGACTGGGCAGCGGCCTTGCCGTTTTGCAGACAGGTGAAGTCGATATCGCTATTTTCTGCGGCATGGGCGGAAATCTTATTCGCCAATTATTAATAGACAGTCCTGCCGTTGTAAATTCGCTGAAAGGACTTATTCTCCAGCCGCAGCAGGGATACAGCGCACTGCGCCGCTATCTTTACGAAATAGGCTGGCATATTGAAGATGAAGCCATCGCTAAAGAGGATGGTCGAATTTATCAGGTAATCTACGCCGTGCCGGGCAGTGCTCCGTTGCCAAGTGAAATCGAACTGGAAATCGGTCCTGTGTTGAATGCGGCGCGGCCGCCGCTGTTTGCAGAAATGATTGGCGAATTTATTGCTAAAGCCCGCCGCTCTTTAAACGGTATGGAAAAATCCGCAACAGCGAAAAATTCGCCGCATTACCTACAAATGCAGAAATATGTGCGCAAATTGGAGGAATTATTATGATAAAATGCCAGGTTGTAATGGACGCTATGGATAGGCTCGCACCGCGCTGTTTGGCGGAGGACTGGGACAATGTCGGTCTTTTAATCGGCAGCCCTGCGCAGGACATTCACAAAATCCTGACCTGTCTTGATGTAACGGAAAATATTATAGATACAGCGATTGCGCAGAATTACGATATGATTATCTCGCATCATCCATTTTTATTCAGAGGAATAAAACGCATTGCGACGGATAAACCGCTCGGCCGAATGCTGCAAAAATTATTAAGCCACAATATCGCCGTTTTCGCCGCGCACACTAATCTCGATACGACGTTCGGCGGTGTAAATGATATTTTGGCGGAAAAATTAAACCTTACGGACTTAAAGCCGTTGACGATAAGTTATCGCGAGGAAATCGTGAAGCTCGGCGTAAACGTACCGGCGGAATTTGCCGACAAAGTACGCGAAGCAATCGGCAGAGCGGGAGCTGGTGCTATTGGCAATTACAAAGAATGCTCATTTCAATTCAGCGGACAAGGACGATTTACACCGCTGGAGGGAGCTGCGCCGTTTATCGGCAAGCAGGATAAAAATGAAACGGTAAACGAAGTCCGCATCGAAACGATTATGCCGGTCAAAATAAAAAACCGCGTAATCCGCGCTATGCTCAAAGCTCATCCGTATGAAGTTCCCGCTTACGATATAATTCCGACGCAAAATGTTTATAATGAAAACGGTCTGGGACGTATCGGTAAATTGCAGATGCCGATGGATATCATGGATTTTGCCAAAATGGCAAAACAAAACCTGCCGGGTGATACTTTCCGTCTGGTAAAAAGCAATGACAAACCGGTGCAGAAAGTCGCACTGTGTTCCGGCGCCGGTGTGGAATTTCTCGACAAAGCCGCCATGCAGGGAGCAGATACGTACGTAACGGGTGATGTCAAATACCACGAAGCCCAGCATGCACAGGAACTCGGCATAAATTTAATTGACGCCGGTCACTTTGGCACGGAAATGCCGATAGCACAGACTCTCGCCGATTATTTGCAAAAAGAAAACACGGAAAACAAATGGCAGATTGAAATAACAGCCGATATATTGGCAGAAGATGTATTTATTACAATTTAATTAAGAGGTAAAACATATGCGTAAAGGAATGGAACAATTCATCAACAATCCCATTTACACTATCACCGCTGAGGCAATGTCCAACGGGCGTGATAATATCGAAGTCGTCGGCAAGATGTTGGAAGCGGGTATTAAATTTATTCAGTACCGCGAAAAGGAAAAACCGGGGCTGGACCGTTATAATGAATGCTTAAAGCTCAGGGAAATGACGCGCCATGCCGGTGCTGTATTCATCATTGACGATTTTGTCGATTTGGCTATGGCTGTTGATGCTGACGGGGTGCATATCGGTCAGACTGACTTGCCGCCGCAGGTAGTGCGTCAGTTAATTGGCGACGATAAAATCATCGGACTGTCGACGCATGGAGAAGAACAGCTTTTAAAAGCCAATACACTCGGCGATATCATTGACTATATCGGTGTCGGTCCCGTTTATGCTACACAGACGAAAAAAACGGCAAAACCGGTTGGTTTCTCCTATGTGGAATATGCTGCTAAAAATTCCCAGCATCCGTTTGTGGCTATCGGCGGCATTAAGGAGCACAATATCTGCGACGTGGCAGCACACGGCGCGACAACTTTTGCTATCGTTTCGGAAATTGTCGGTGCAGAAGATATTGCAGGTAAAATAAAATCGATAGAGAATACATTAAAGAGTAGATAATATAGAAAAGAGATGATTTTATGACTTTAGAAGAACAAATGAAAACAGGTCTATTGTACCGCGAATACGGACATAAAGACCCCGTTGACCAGGAATATGAGAAAATCATTGAAGCGCAGCGCGTCCATGCTAAGGAAATGATGTACGATTTCAATCAGTCGCGCCCGAGCGAAATGGAAAAGCGGACGAAAATTCTCAAAGAATTGTTAGGTGCGGCAGGCGACGGTATCTATCTCGAACCGCCGGCTCATTTTGCTTACGGTTGCAACACTTTTATCGGCAAAAACTTTTATGCGAACTTCAACTTTCAGGTTGTGGACGACGGCGAAGTGCATATTGGCGATGATGTTATGATTGGACCGAACGTTTTAATTTGCGTGACAGGTCATCCGCTTTACCATGAATACCGTCTCGGCGGCACGCAGTTTTCCCTGCCTATTCATATAGGCAACCGCGTCTGGATTGGTGCAGGTGCAATGATTATGCCGGGCGTTACCATCGGCGACAACAGCGTAATCGGTGCCGGTTCTATCGTTACGAAAGATATTCCGGCAAATGTGCTGGCTTACGGCTCCCCGTGCCGCGTAATCCGTGAAATCGGCGAATACGACAAGAAATTTTACCGCAAGGATATGCCGGTAAACGACTTCAAATAAAACAAAAAACTGATTGATTGCATTATGTAGCAGTCAATCAGTTTTTTTATTCACCGTATTTTATTTGAGCATTTCAGCTTTTTTCGTCAAAATAGCGGCAACAGCAGTGCAGGCAGGGCAGTCGCAGTATTTTGCGCCCTGAGCTTTGATTGCTTCGCCGTGAGCGGCAACGTCTTTGGCTTTATCGCCGAAAATTTTTGCACCCATTTCCGAATTGGCAAAGGCGATTAAACCGTCAACCGGCATGATATCGGCTTCCAGCTCAGCAATATATTTCTGTGTCTGTTCTTTTTCGCCGTCCGTGCCGACAGCGGCAAGCCAGCTTTCAGCCGCTGCTTTTGCTTCTGCACTGCAAGACGGTGCAGCTATCAGTTCATGTGTTTTTTCTGTTACAAAATCAAGTATTTCCTTTGTCATAATTTTCAACGTCCTTTCAAAAGGCAATTTATGTTTATAAAATTATCATATACTTTTGAAATTGCGCTGTAAAGTAGGCACTTTTTTGTAACCTACCAATAAATTTTTTTATAATTTTTCATCTTGGCAAACGGTTATGCTCGCCCCAAATGCATAGTTCATCAAGAATTTGCATAAGACTTTTACCACGTTCACTTAAGCGGTATTCGACTTTCGGCGGAATTTGCGGATATACTCTGCGTACAATCAGTTCGTCTTTTTCCAGTTCTTTCAGTGCATTGCTGAGCGTCCTGTCGGAAGCGCTTTGCAAATACCGTTTCAACTGATTATATCTGACCGGTTCAAATTCCATAAGACAATATAAAATAACCATCTTATATTTACCGCTGATTAAAGATACGGTGTAGGAAAATCCCGTATCGGCAAAATTGGCGTTATCCAAATATTTTTTTATCATGATACACTTTCCTTTTTTATAGTATATGAAAAAATTTTCAGTACTTGTTTATTTACATATAAATATTATAATAAAATCAACTGAAGGAAAAGTATTTTTTTGGAGAGTGATTTTTATGAGTAAGAAAATTTTAATTTTAAACGGCAGTCCCCGCTTAAACGGTAATACAGCAGAGCTTATCAAATCTTTTACGGCAGGTGCTGCGGAAAACGGTCATATTGTAAACTGCGTTAATTTGCAACAGATAAATATCCATCCGTGTCTTGGCTGTTGCAAGGGCGGCAGGGATTTTACTAGTCCATGCGTACAGAAAGATGATATGGATAAGATTTATCCGCTGTACCGCGAAGCCGATATCGTCGTTTTTGCTTCGCCGCTGTACTACTGGACAATAAGCGGACAGCTAAAATGTGCTATAGACAGATTATTTGCCGTTGCCGAATGTAATGAAAATTATGCCAATCCGCAAAAGGAAAGCATCCTGCTGATGGCGGCGGAAGGAAATGATTTCGGCGAAACGGTTTACTGGTATGACCATCTGATGAATTATCTCCACTGGAAAAGTTTGGGTAAAGTTCTTTGTGGCGGCGTGCTGAACGTCGGCGACATCAAAGGCAATGTCAAATTGGATGAAGCCTATGCTCTGGGTAAAAACATTTAGTAAAAAGCTGAATGATGATATTTTAATACATCATCATTCAGCTTTTTTTATTTGTGTTTTTTTATATCGTATATAAGATAATCCAGACAGTCCAATCGGTTTTGACTTTTATGCAGCTTTTGCAGTAAATCCTCGCGATGCGAAAATAAAAGTTTCAGCTGTTCATGCCGATTGCCCGTACTCTGCAACTCGAAAAACCGCGCAATCATCTCCGCATTGCAGCCGGCATCTTTTAAATTGCGTAGTAATAACCGTTCGTTTTTTTCCTCCGTATTCATTCTGCTCACATCCTTTGCTATAGCATACCGAAACGTATTATAATAAAAGTGTATATCGCTTATTTATAAATAACAAATACTTTGTTTTCATCTTATGCCATGCCTGGCAGGTATACATAAAAATATTTTTGAAGAAAAGAGATGATTATATGGAGATACGTGTTCTCCGTTACTTTCTGGCCATTGCCCGTGAAGAGTCTATTACCGGCGCTGCCAACTCTCTGCATATAACCCAGCCGACCCTGTCGCGCCAGATTAAGGATTTGGAAAATGAACTGGGACAGAAACTATTCGTGCGCGGTGCTCACCGCATAACACTGACGGCGGAAGGTATGCTGCTGCGCAAACGGGCTGAGGAAATAGTCGCTATGGTGGATAAAACGCAGCAGGAATTTTTTTCATTGAAAGGCAATCTCAGCGGCGATATCTATATAGGCGGCGGGGAGACGGAAGCCATGAACTACATTGCCTCTATTTGCCGGGAAATCCAGAAAGATTATCCTGATATCCGCTACCACCTTTACAGCGGTAACGCAGAAGACGTAACGGAGCGGCTCGATAAAGGGCTTTTGGATTTCGGCATTTTAATTCAGCCTACTGATATTACAAAATACAATTATTTGAACATTCCCGCCAAAGACACGTGGGGCGTCATCATGCTGAAAAACAGTCCGCTTGCCCAAAAAGAAGAAATTCACGCTCATGATTTACACAATCAGCCGCTGATTTTCTCGCGCCAGGTATGGCAGAACAAGCAGGAAACGAATGAGCTTGCTAAATGGTTCGGCGATGAGTGGAAGCATTTGAATATCGTTACGACGTTCAATCTCGTTTATAATGCCGCTATCATGGCCAAACAAGGCATAGGCTATGTTGTATCGCTGGACAAACTGGCGGATACGTCCGAGACGAGTCCGTTGTGTTTTCGTCCGCTGGCGCCGAAATTAGAGTCGGGGCTTGATATCGTCTGGAAGAAATACCAGATTTTCTCTCCCGCCGCACAACTATTTTTAGATAAATTAAAAGAAAAATTTCTCAAATAAGAAACTGCACCCCGGAAGTTGAACAAAAATTTTCAGGGTGCAGTTTCTTATACAATTTTTCACAAGTTAAATCTAGCTAAAATATTTCCGGCAAAAACCATACCGTGCATACTGCTTATATCCGACTCAATTTCATCTTTTGCTACAACAGCCAGTCTGCTTTTCAGTGCTAAAAATATAGCATAGTGATACATATAAACATTTTCATTCGTATTTCTTTCAATAATCAGCTGTTTATAGTGATAACGGTACCGCTGCAAATCCGGCTTTATTTGCTTATACATTGACCAGAGATAATCATTATGCGCTGATTTCACTACAAGGTCATGAAATTTCTCATCATATTTGCAAAAGGACTCGTCGTCAATCGGTTCATCATTTCCCTTACGAAAATTCATTAAAATATTTTTCAGTTCTATCAATTCAGCTTTCGTTATTCTTTTCGCCGCAGCATAAGCTGCATGACCTTCAATAAATTTACGTGCTTCATATAGATAAAAACATTCCTGCGAACTGATTTTCCGAACAGTCAAGAACCTCTTGCTTCTGCGTTCCAGCCAACCATCCTTCAAACCTCTGCTTATAGCTATATTGACGGGAGTTCTGCTGACTTTAAGTTCCTTAGCATAACGCGATTCTACTATTCTATCTCCCGGCAATAATTTTCCCTTCATAATATCTTCCCTGAATTTCTGATAAATTACATCAGCAAGGATGATAAACGGATTTTCTTTTTTATATGTTTCAATATCATATTTATCCATGCTCAATCTTCCTATTCATAAAAACTTCATAAAAACTAAATATATTCAATATGATATTTCTACATTATATAAGAAAATTCATTTATTTTTTATAACACTGTTGCCTTTTTTAACTGCATTTCCGTTTTCGGGAAAGTCAAAACAAAAATAATATATAAACAACTGCATGCAATATAAAAAATGGTAGCACTTTCCCAGCCATAATATGACAAAATCAAACTCCATACAAAATTTAAAATTGTATATACACTGTAACCGAATGCCCAGAATATACCGAACATAATCGTTAATCGCTGCGGAGTCATATCGGCAAGCTCATACGGAAAATTAAGATATACCGTATATTGCGAAAACATAATAAAACCGCAAATACCGAATGAAATATATGCTAAAACAGGATTAAACGCTGCCAGATAAATTCCCGCTCCCATTGATGCAATCATCAATACACCGTGCAAAAACAAAAAATATTTACGGTTGAAATAATATCTGCTGATGATAATACTGAATACTGTTCCTAAAATACCACCTAAAGTAATTGATAAAATCATAAATTCTGAACTGAATTGCTGACCGGCCTGCATACCCAGCCGTACAGGAATGGAAACCAATGACATTACATACAGAAACAGAAATCCGCCAAGGCCAAATGAGAAAAAATATACGAATTTATCTTTTAAAGCATCACTGTATTTATACTCGCTTTGCGTGGCACCGCTGCCGGCAGGCGAAAAATCCTCCGAAAGAATTACCCACAAAACCAGCAGAAAAATACTTGCCGCACTGAATAAATACATCGTTTGTTGCCAATCCTGCATAACAATATCTTTATATAGGAAAAAAACTACAGCTACAAAACCGGCCCCTATATTATATGAAGCAGTTACAAGTGCATTTGCTATGATTTTTTTATCATTTTTTATGAATTCAGCAATTATTGTATTCATATATACCATTATCATTGAACCGCCCAGTGCCATCACCATTCTAGATACAGTATACAACCAGTAGTTTGTTGCCAGTACGGCAATTACAGCAAAACATAAAAGTACAAGCGCGACAATACTTGCCTTTTTCGGATTTAATTTTAATAAAACATATGCAGCCAGCAGATTTGCAAAAATTCTGGCTATCGTTATCGTATAATTGATTATTTCCGCCACCATCGGAGAAACACTTTCGCCTTCAAAATAATAATGTATTATCTGAGCAGACAGATTAGAACCTGCCACCCAGTTAGAGGCAAAAATAATATATGACAACAATAACAAAGTAAACATTATTATTCCTTTTATCGTATTTTTTTCCGCCGTCATTTTTTATCTCCTTTCTAAAAAAGCGATTATTCCAATGTTAAATCAGAATAATCGCCTGTTAGTTGCCATAGAAAACATTATGATATCATGCAACAAATTCTTTTTTCAGTTCTATACTTTTCATTGCTGCTTTTACACTGTTGGCAGAATTTATCATTTTGGCAATTTCTTCTTCTGTCAATTCCGGCACAAATTTTCTTACAATACCGTTATTATTTAACATGCACGGCAAACTTAAAGCCACATCTTCAATACCGAATTCTCCCGTCAGCACTGTCGACATCGGCAAAATAGTATATTCATTGTACTTTATCGCTTTTATAAATCTTGCTGTTACCATACCTATACCGGTATTGGTCCAGCCTTTCAGATTTATTACATCAAATACCAACTGTAAAAGTTCTTTCTCAATCAAACTCTTATTCAATTTTTCATCTTTATGACCGAGCCATTTATCGATATTGTCCAGACCGAGATTGGCAATATCCACCGTGCTCCATGCTACAAAACCCGAATTACCATGTTCACCCAGCACGTATCCATGCACCAGTTTAGGGTCCAGATGATAATAATTTGCCAACAGACGGCGCAGTCTGAATGTTTCCAGCAGAGTTCCCGTACCGATAATTTTTTCCCGCGGATAATCAAATTGCGTGGAAACATACCATGTAGCTACATCCAACGGATTTGTTATAACGAGAATGATTGCATCCTTTGTATAACGTACAATCTGGGACATTACACTGTCCATAATTTTACAATTTGTTCTCGTCAAGGATAATCTGTCCGGTTTTTCACCCGGTCTTACACTAGGACCGGCTGTAATTATAACCATACTAGCATCTTTGCAATCGCTGTAATCACCTTTATGCACATACATATTATGAGCTGTAATGCAGGCTGTAGCATGATTTGTATCCAATGCCTCACCCAGACATTTTTTCTCATTAATATCTATTAATACCACTTCCGATGCCAGACCGAAATCAACGATTTTATTCAATACGGCAGTACCGACATTACTTGCACCGACAATCACGATTTTTCCTTCATCAAACATTTTCCTACACTCCATTCATAAAAATTTATCTATACCCATTAATCATTTTTCATCCTGGCTTTATTATATATCGGTCCGTTTTTATGCTTCAAAATCTGTTCGGATTTTTTCTGTTTTTTCCATTAATGACTGATTTCAAATACCTTAATTCAAAAAATACGGCAAAAAAGTATCTGTAAAATGCCAAAAACAACAAAAATCGGTCGAAATCATCCGGTTTGAATAAAATTTCTTTATGAAATAATAATAAATTTTTATCACTAAAGTCCTAATATGGGAAAATCTTGTCTTTAAGCTTTATTTATGCTATACTTTTGTGTAAAATTGTAATATAATCAAGCGATGAAAAAGAGAGTAGATTATTTTTTCTTTTACAGAAAATATTGCCTTAGGCTGAGAGCAATAACAGAAAATTTAATTGAAGTTCACTTTGGAGCTTCTGTAGTGAAATAAAGTAGTTACAGCGTTGGCGGCGTTAACGCTTCAGAGTATCAATTAGGGTGGTACCGCGAAACACAGCTTTCGCCCCTTTGCCGGGGCGGAGGCTTTTATTTTTGTGTAAATTTATTTAGGAGTGAAAACATGGAACAGGAACTTAAAAGTTTACAGCAGGAAGCACTCGGTGCAATCTGTGTCGCTTCCGACCTTAATGCACTGAATGATGTACGTGTAAAATATCTCGGTAAAAAAGGCTCTTTGACCAGCATTCTGCGCGGCATGGGCAAATTAAGCCCGGAAGAAAGACCGCGTGTAGGCCAAATGGTAAATACGGCGCGCAAGGAAATTGAAGAAGCCATCGCCGCAAAACAGGCGGAATTGAAACAGGCGGAACTTGCAAACCGTCTGGTAACGGAAAAAATCGACGTTACCCTGCCGGGCCGCCGCCAAAGTCTCGGTCATCTGCATCCGCTTACCGTTACGCTTAACAATATAAAAAATATTTTCACCAGCATGGGTTATTCCATCGCCGAAGGTCCGCAGATTGAATCCGATTATTTCAACTTCGAAGCGTTAAATCTGCCGAAAGACCATCCGGCACGCGATATGCAGGACTCCTTCTACATTACGGAGGATATTCTGCTGCGCAGTCAGACTTCTCCGGTACAGGCGCGCACCATGCAGGCGCATGAACCGAACAGTCCGATACGCATCATCGCTCCGGGTCACGTTTACCGCCGCGACGATTACGACGCAACTCATTCGCCGATGTTTACGCAGGTGGAAGGGCTCTGCATTGATAAAAATATCAGTTTTGCCGACCTGAAAGGAACGCTCATCACATTCTTGCAGCAGATGTTCGGCGACGATGTAAAAGTACGTTTCCGCCCGAGCTTCTTCCCATTCACTGAACCGAGCGCCGAAGTCGATATCTCCTGCGTAATGTGCAAGGGCAAAGGCTGCCGCGTATGCAAAGGAACAGGCTGGCTGGAAATTCTCGGTGCCGGCATGGTTCATCCGCATGTACTGGAAATGAGCGGCTACGACCCGAACAAAGTCAGCGGTTTTGCTTTCGGCATGGGCGTGGAACGTATCGCTATGCTCGCTTACGGTATTGACGATTTGCGTCTGTTCTACGACAACGATGTCCGTTTCTTGCGTCAATTTTAATTCAGGGAGGCACTTTTAATGCAAGTTTCAATCAAATGGCTTAAAGATTATATAGATTTTACAGAAACTCCGGCACAGCTTGCCGATAAACTGACTATGGCGGGTATACCGGTGGAAAATATTATTGACCCGGGTGAAGGCTTGGAAAAAGTCGTTACGGGCCGCATTGAAAAACTCGAACCGCACCAGAACTCCGACCATCTGCAAATCTGCACAATGAATGTCGGATTGCCGGAAAACATCATCATCGTTACGGGTGCGCAGAACGTAGCTGAAGGACAGGTTGTGCCTGTGGCTATGGTCGGCGCTCATTTGCCGAACGGCATGAAAATTTCCAAAGGCAAACTGCGCGGCGTTGCTTCCAACGGCATGCTCTGCTCGGCGCAGGAACTAAAACTTGACCTGGAAAAACTGCCGCCAGAACAGAAAACGGGAATTTTTATTCTGCCGCCTGATACGCCTGTCGGCATTCCTGCCAAAGACGTTCTCGGTCTTAATGATGTCGTTTTGGAATTTGAACTTACGGCGAACCGTGCCGACTGCTTCAGCGTAGTGGGACTCGTGCGCGAAATCGCCGCTATTACCGGCAACAAACCGCATTTTCCGGAAATAAAATTTACGGAAGACGATGCTACTAAATTAAGCGATATCTTCGCAGTGGAAATCGCCGACCCTGATTTGTGCTCCCGTTTTTCCACACGCATGCTCAAAAATGTAAAAATCGGCCCGTCGCCGGAATGGATGCAGCAGCGTCTGGAAGGAGCCGGTATCCGCTCCATCAACAACGTTGTCGACGTTACGAACTTTGTCATGATTGAGCTCGGTCATCCGATGCACGCTTACGACTACGACCAGATTGCCGGACAGAAGCTCATTGCCCGCCGTGCCGTAGAAGGCGAAGAACTGCACACGCTCGACGATACGTCCCGCAAAGCGAAAGGTGAAATGCTCGTCATCGCCGATACGGAAAAAGCAGCTGGTCTTGCCGGTATCATGGGCGGCTTTGAAACGGAAATCACGGATAAAACGACGACTGTTGTATTGGAGTCGGCTGATTTCTACGGTCCGTGCATTCGCCGCACAGCCCGTGCCTGCGGTCTGTCCTCCGAAGCTTCCGGCCGTTTTGAACGCGGTATCGACAGTGAAACGACGATTAAAGCGCTCGATAGAGCGGCGCAGCTGCTGCAGGATATGGGGGCATGCACCGTTTGTCAGGGTATCGTTGATGTTTACCCAAGCCCGAAACAGCTAAACTACGTAACATTCACGGCAAAACAGATAAACAGTCATCTCGGCACGGATATTTCGGAAGAAACAATGTTGGACATCATCACGAGCGTCGGTTTTGAAACGGTAAAAAATGAAAACGGTGAAATCACTGTAAAAGTTCCGTCCTGGCGCAATGATGTAAGCCGTATGGCCGATATCTCCGAGGAAATCGCTCGCCTTTACGGTTATGACAAAATCAAATCCACGCTGCCGGAAGGCGTTTCTATGCAGGGCGGTCAGTCCGACAAACAGACATTCATTGATAAAGTGAAAGCTTCCCTGTCGGCTCAGGGGCTTTGCGAAACAATCTCTTTTGCATTGACAAACGAAACTGCTTTCAATAAATTAAACATTCCGCAGGACGATGAACTTCGCCGCGCTATCCCGATTATGAACCCGCTGTCGGATGAATATCCGCTCATCCGCACTACGCTTTTAAGCAGCGTATTTGATAATCTCGCCCGCAATCTCGCCCGCAAAAATGATGATGTAGCCATTTTTGAAGTAGGTACGGTATTCTTTCCGAAAGAACTGCCGATTACTGAGCTTCCGAATGAAGTCGTTAAAATCGCCGGAGCTGTTACCGGCCGCCGCCATGCGCACAGCTGGAACCAGACGAACGACATGGTGGATTTCTACGATGCTAAAGGTATCATAGAAGAATTATTTGCCGATTTGCGCGTATCCCGCTATACGGTTGAAGCCGGTACGCATTACGCTATGCATCCGGGCAAGACGGCACTGTTCAAAAAAGGCCGCGATGTACTTGCTGCAGTCGGTGAAGTTCACCCGGCAGTGCTTGCCGCTTACGGCATTACCAAACCGGTCTACATTTTTGAACTCGATGCTAAAACCGTCATGAAATATATGGCAAAAGACTTAAAATACAAAGCTCTGCCGAAATACCCGGCAATCAACCGCGACCTTGCCATGCTCGTGGCTACGGATATCAACTCTGCCGACATTGAAAAAGCCATGACGAAAGCTGCCGGTCAAAATCTTGTTCAGATTACGCTGTTCGACGTTTATACAGGCAAACAGGTTGAAGCCGGCAAGAAGAGCCTGGCATTTGCGCTGACATTCCAGTCCAACGATAAAACGCTGACGGATGCTGAAGTCAATGCCGCTATCGAAAAAATCATAGCCAAACTGCAGAAAGATTTTAACGCCGACCTGCGCGCTTAATTATATGACTGCACAAAATTGCACCGTGAAAATTATTCTTCACGGTGCAATTTTTTATAGTCTGTATTATTTGAAGAAAAAACCGTTAAAGATTTTTCTATTGCCAAAGAAATCTTTAATGGTTTTTCTTTTTATAAAATTAATTTTCTCTTTTCATAATACTTTGCTATAATAAATAATAATCAAATATAAAGGAGGTTTTCTGATGAAATACGTTATTATGGGTTCCGGCGGAACGGGAGCCAGCATTGGCGGCTTTCTTGCTAATGCCGGACATGATGTTACACTTATTGCACGCGGCAATCATTTAAATGCCATTTGCCAGCATGGCCTTATTCTCCATTCCGACAAATTGGGCGAAATAACTTTGAAAAATATTAAAGCCATGACAACGGATGAATATATCTCTTCCGGTGAAAAAGCCGATGTGATTTTCGTAGCCGTCAAAGGTTATTCCATTAATGAAATCATTCCGTTTCTGCAAAAGGCTTCCGATACCCACACAATTATCATTCCGATACTGAATATTTACGGTACAGGTCGGTATTTGGCAGAAAAACTGCCTCAGACCAATGTTCTCGAAGGTTGTATTTATATCGTTGCTTATATTTCCGCTCCCGGAGAAATAACCCAATCCGGTGATATTTTCCGCATCGTTTACGGCACGCGCGGTCCATCACCTTTAAAGGCGCAGCTATTGCAGATAAAACAGGATTTGGAAAACAGCGGTATCAAAGTCGTATTATCCGAAAACATCGCTGACGACACTTTCCGTAAATTTACATTCGTTTCTCCATTTGCCGCAGCCGCCGCATATTATGATATAAATGCAGGCGCAATACAGCAGAAAGGAAAAGAACAGGATTTATTCATAGCTTTAACAAAAGATTGTATGGCTATTGCTGAGGCTTACAATATAAAACTGCCGGAGGATATCATGGACATAAATCTGAAAATCATGTATGCCGTAACACCGGATACGACGGCTTCCATGCAAAAGGATTTGGCCAGAGGTCATCAAAGTGAAATGGACGGTCTGATTTTTGAAATTGTCCGCATGGCAAGACAAAAAAATATCACCGTTCCCGCTTATGAAAAAGTGGCTTCGCATTTCGGTTTTAAAATCAATTAATTCAATACGTAAAGGATAAGTTATTATGTTAGAAATTTTTATCTTATTTTTAGTCGGTATCGGTGTCGGTACATTCGGGACGCTCGTCGGCATCGGCGGCGGTCTTATCATGATACCGCTGTTTACCTTTGCGCTCACGCCGTCCATTTTCCAGAGCGCACCGCAGATTATCGGTACTTCACTGTTCGGCGTATTTTTAAACGCTATTTCCGGCACATTTGCCTATATCAGACAGAAACGTGTCTACTTTAAAGCAGCCGTTCCGTTCGCGCTTGCTACATTGCCGGGCGCATTTTTAGGCGGGCTCGTCAGCGATTATTTCACCGGACCGACATTCAGTCTGGCTTACGGTATTTTCATTTTATTTATCGCTATCATCATGTATTGGAATTCTTCCAATAAAAAAGTAATCGCCGGTGAATTTAACGAAAAAACATTTTTGGCCCGTAAAAAACTCGGTATATTCTTAAGCGGCTTTGTCGGCTTTATCTCCAGTATTTTCGGTATCGGTGGCGGTGTCATTCACGTTCCGACCATGATTTACGCTCTTGCCTTTCCGCCGCATATGGCTACAGCCACATCCCATTTCGTTTTGGCCGTTTCCTCATTTTTCGGTGTCATTTCCCATATCATGCTTGACCATATCGTCTGGGTGCCGGCACTGTCGGTAGGTATCGGTGCCGTTATCGGTGCGCAAATTGGTGCCAGATTATCGCGCAAAACCCGCCCGCGCAGTATTATCCTGCTGCTGTGCTTGGCGCTGTTCCTCTTGGGCATCCGCATGATTGTTGAAAGCAATTTAATATTCTAAGCATGACGGCAAATAAAAAGGAACTGTCTTAAACGATGTATGACAGTTCCTTTTTTTATTTTACAGCTTAATTCTGTGCGCCACCGTTTTTATAACCTTAGCGCCTTTTTTCTTAATACTGCGCAGCGGTCGAAGCGGTGCAATTCTGATTTTTATGCGCGGCTTAACGTCTTTGACCGTTCCGAAATCACCGCGTTTGAGATACGTCATTCTGATTTTTTCCGGCTTCACGATTTTCTTCAGCGCTTTCACGGCTTTTTCCGGTTTTCCGTCTTCCGTACAGATGAAAATATCGCTCGATACATATTTTAATTCAGGATAAGTGCGGATTACGGCATGGCCTTCCTGCAGCAGAATAAATACTACAACTTCATTCTGGTTCAAAATCTGCGCCCGTACTTCAATCGGCGTAAAACCTGCTATGTTCATGCCGACTTCCAAAGAGTCCTTCAAATCCTTATAATCATTCAAATTCTTATTTTTGCAATCATACATATCTACTGTCAACTGTCTTGCTAAAATCTTCACGGCATTCTCTCCCAGTCATAAATTCTAACAATATTATATCATAGCCCCTAAAAATTATACACATGATATAATATTTATATACTGCAAATTGTACCGGCAGCAATGTTTCGCCGGTGCAGCCGATTTATATTTTAAGGAGTTGATTTTATGTTGCGCAAATCACTTATACTGAGCTGTATGCTGTTTGTTATGCTCGTCAATATCTGTCTGGCGCAGGAGCAGGCAAGACCGCTGCGCGTCGCCGTAATGCCGATTGTGACCGATATTTCTGGTTATAAAAACGTCAAGGCACAGCTGTACAGTTCACTGCAAGAGCAAATGCACGTGCCTCTGAACGACACGATGCAGACAGTGGAATATATTGATACGGAAACAGTCTATATCGCCATGCAAAATTCCAACTTTACGAACGAGCAAAATCTTGATTATTGTGAGCCGCACAATCGTGATTTTAATCATGAGTTAGGCGAACAAAATAGTCAGCGTATATAGAAATATGTACGTAGAGATAGGCTAAGACCTATACGATACTGTTTGAATTGCTGGAAACTCCTAAAGATATCTGAACTACAACGTAAACATGAAATAAAGTTAAACGTGAATGTAGCGAAAGCAGAAAAAATCAGATATATGGCATAAGGTTAAATCCTAAGTGCTGAACAATGGACAATCAGCAGCGAAGCTCCGAACAGGAGAACGTTCAACGACTATTCCTCTTGAGGGAAGTACTCAGTAAGCTATTGACTGAGGAAGTAGACAGGCTCTAACAGGTAAAGCTGAGAGATAAGATATAGTCTGTGCCGTTACGAAAGTAACGGAAGTTCATAAGAGAACTGTATAGAAAGTAGCGCTTCTATATGAACGAGACCTCATAATACGACTAAAGTAGAACCTACGGTTCTTGTATATGTTATTTAAAAAGAGGCAGTTACTATAGTATAAACACTTGCTATATTGCGATACATATATCATAATTATATCAAGTGATAATATGGAAGTAATATATGGCAGAGGATATGTTTATTCATTAAACTATAGAATATATCCAAAATCAGAAGAAAGTGTAAGTGTTTATTATGGAAAAAGCTTATAAATTCAGGATATATCCCAATAAAACACAAGAGATTTTACTTCAAAAAACTTTTGGCTGTGTACGTTTTATATACAATTACTTTTTAGATAGAAGAATAAAAGCTTATGAACAAAACAAGAAGACTATAAGTTATAACGAATGCTCAAAAGAGCTTACTCAATTAAAAAAAGAGAAAGAATGGCTTAAAGAACCTGATAAATCTTCTTTGCAAAATGCTTTAAAGCATTTAGATACAGCTTATAAAAACTTTTTCAACAGACCTGAAGCAGGTTTTCCTAAATTTAAATCTAAAAAGAACCGATATAAATCGTACAAGATAAACATGACAAATAACAACATTGCATTTCTGGGAAATAAAATAAAGTTGCCCAAAATAGGCAAAGTTAAAACAAGAGATAAATATTGCCGAATAGAAGGCAGGATTTTAAATGCTAGCGTATCACAAACTCCCAGCGGAAAATATTACGTTGCACTATGTTGTACAGATGTGTCTCAACCTGAATTCATCAGAACAAATAAATATGTCGGTTTGGATTTAGGAATAAAGGATTTTGTTATTACTTCAGATGCAGTAAAATACAGCAATCCTAAATACTTGCAAAAATCATTGACTAGATTAGCTAAATTCCAAAGAGAACTTTCTCGAAAAACAAAAGGAAGCTCAAATTGGGAAAAAGCTAGAGTAAAAGTAGCAAA
This sequence comes from Megamonas hypermegale, assembly GCA_002314325.1. Classification (GTDB taxonomy): domain Bacteria; phylum Bacillota; class Negativicutes; order Selenomonadales; family Selenomonadaceae; genus Megamonas; species Megamonas hypermegale_A. The sequence continues at coordinate 139,606 of DCFC01000035.1, read as the reverse complement.
ACTGCATGATAGAATTGTTAATCAAAGATGTAACTTGCTTCATCAGATATCCTGTCAGCTCATCAGAAATTACGATGTAATCTGTCTTGAAGATTTGCAGGTTTCAAACATGATGAAAAATCATAAACTGGCAAGAAACATAGCCGATGTAAGCTGGTCTGAGTTTGTAAGACAGCTAAAATATAAAGCCGAATGGTTTGGTAAAGTTATTGTCAAAATAGATAAATTTTATCCTTCCAGCCAATTATGTCATGTCTGTGGGTATAAAAATACCGAAGTAAAAGACTTAGATGTTAGAGAATGGGATTGTCCTGAATGCAAAACCCATCACGATAGAGATGTAAATGCGGCTATAAATATTCGAAATGAAGGATTAAGAATATTAAACATAGCTTAAATCTTAAATAACGTATACAAGAACCGTAGGAACTACGGGGATAGCCCGGAGATACTTATTCCGTTAGGAATATTGACCGGGAACCCCGCGACTTTAGTCGTGGGAGGTTCAGACACTGAAATATACAGCTGATTTATTGGACGCCGATATAATCGTCGGTTACAGCGTGCCAAACATGTTCCAGCATTATCTCGTCATGGCGTCACATTTTGACGGAACACCGGTCATTAACTCCTATATTTCTCTGAAATTATGGGCATATTTCAGACCGCTCGACAAAACCGTCAAACTGTCCACGAACAGAAATTATCTGGATACATTGTCCACCTGGGGCATGCTTACCTCGCTCGCCGATGATGCTTCGTACTATCTCAATAAAAAAGCCGAACTCAAATCCCTGTTAAGACAATCCATACAAATACAGAAAGGTGATGTTCAATGAATATCGTGTACTCTCAGGAAAAAAATTTCGATGCCAAAACACTGCTTGACTTCTTCACCAAATTCGGCAATCCCGATGCCAAATACGGTGAAGCTCTCGTAAAAGCCGTAGAAAATTCCACCGTTTTTCATGCGTGGGATAAAGAAGCAAATGAACTTGCCGCTTTAATCTCCGTTATTGACGACGGCGCAACAACGGCTTATATCCGTTATTTAATCGTTGCTCCGAACTATCGCGGCAAAGGTTTGAATGATGAATTAATCGCCCGTGTCAAAGAAAAATACGCTGATTATCCTTGCCTGTACGCTTTTGCGCCGGATGATTTCCATGCTTCCTTCTTTACTAAACTCGGTTTTAGTGTCGTTGACGGCATGAAAGTATTATCCCGCTGATAACAAAACTCCCGTGAAACACGATTTTGCGGGAGTTTATTCTACTGTATAAAGAGGTTTTTTATGGATTTATCTACATTTCTTTATTTTCTTGTCGCTTCCGTGCTGCTGACGATAGCGCCCGGACCGGATATCATGTATCTGCTCGCTAAAAGCCTTGCCGACGGAGCAAGAAGCGGTATTGCTCTGGCATTCGGTCTTTGTACGGGGCTTATTTTTCATACGACGCTTGTAATCATCGGCGTTGCCGCCGTTATTCAGCAGTCGCCGACAGCTTTTGCCGTACTGAAATACGCCGGAGTAGCCTATTTATTATATTTAGCATGGGGAGCATTCCATGCACAGGGCGATTTAAAACTGAATACCGTAAATAAGAGTGCTTCATATTTTAAACTGTATCGCCGCGGTGTCATCATGAATGTATTGAACCCGAAAGTATTATTATTCTTCCTTGCCTTCTTGCCGCAGTTCGTCAATCTTAATTCCGACAGCGTCAGTCTGCAAATCGCTTTTCTCGGCTTCATCTTCGGTCTGCAAACGCTTATCGTCTTTTCTCTCGTTGCCGTTTGCGCCGGCAAAGTCCGCGATTATATCTTAAACATTAAAAATTTCAACAAAATAATGGGCTATGTACAGGGCATTGTACTCATCGGTATCAGCCTTGCTCTTATCATCAGCTAATAAAAAAGCAGAACGAAAGAATAAACTATCATCGTTCTGCTTTTTTGTATATCTTGATTGAATTAAGTATATACTTTCTTCAAGCGTAGATTGATTTATGCTTGTAATTTCTGTTCATATTCCCTTCTTTGCATTTTATCCATTAAGAAGGAACGTTCAAAATCCATTACTTCTTTCATAATCGGTTTATTCATTGATAATTCCTCCAGTTCCTTATCATTATAATTGCCGGAAAAATATGCTATCCCTGTTTCGATTGTATTTATTTTTTAGTTTAAGCTGATATTTCGCAAGTTAAAAAATAAGTAAAAGGGTTCACATAAATCACTTGAAGATATTATTAATGTCATTTATTATATTAATTACTTGTTATGCTAGTTGATTTTCCAAAGTAGTATAATAGTTTATATTTAGTGAGGTTAAGTGCTAACATCGAACGAATATAAACTATTATACTGCTGGCTATAGGCTCGATGTTTTACCAGCATAACGGATATATTAATTATATCAATTAATAGGAGGAGATGCACTATGAATTCTATTCTGTTCGTTGCTCCCCATTACGATATTGCTCAGGTTGCTCAAAATGTTTTTAACGAGCTGAAGCTGAATATCCCGATAATTATTGCTACAAATAAAGATGCTGTGCAGAAAGTGAAACAATACCCCGATATCTCTGTTGTCATCAGCCGCGGCGGTACGGCGCGCGATTTGAAAAAATACACTGATAAACTGATTGTTGATGTGAATATTTCATTTTCGGATATTTTCACGGCAATAGAAACTTTAAGTCAACAGGGCTGCAAGCGCATTGCCATAATTTCCAGCAGTAATCTTATCGACAAAATGAACGATAATATAAATATCAACGGCGTTTATTTGACCATCAATCCGTATAAAAACGATGATGATATCAAGCTGATTATGGAAAAAGTCGTTATGAACAATATCGACGGCATTGTCGGCGATTTCGTACCGATTTCGCTGGCGAAAAACTACAATATAAAAAACTGTATCTATATAAAATCGGATGAACTCAGCGTGTTAAACGCACTGAAAGAAGCGCTCAACATTGTGGAAATCCAGCAGAAAAAGCGTCTGCGCCTGCAAACGCTGCAAGCCATTATTGACAATATCAATGAAGGGATTATTGTCTACAATGCGCAGAAGAAGGCTATTTTCCAGAACAAAATGGGGCGCAAAATCATCAAAAACAACCTTTCCTTTCTTAAACAGCAGGAACATCATGCTTTGACGGAATATCTGAACAGGCAGAACGGCAAAATCGTTGACATTAACAACGAGAAAATGCTATTGGATATTATCAACATCAATGTAAACGACGAACTCAACAGCGATGTACTGATTTTCCAGAAGATAAACGATATCGAAAAACAGGCGCATAAAATTCAGGTTTCGCTGTATCAAAAAGGTCTGTATGCCAAGAAAACATTCGATGACATTATCTATCAGTCAGCGGAAATGGAGCGGCTTATCTCCACGGCGCAAAAATTTGCCAAGCTTAATTCCACTATATTAATCTACGGCGAAACGGGTACAGGCAAGGAAGGACTGGCACAAAGCATTCATAATGCCAGCAGCCGTGCTGATAAACCGTTCGTTTCCGTAAACTGCGCTTCACTGCCGCCGACACTTATCGAATCGGAGCTGTTCGGCTACGTTGACGGTGCGTTCACGGGAGCGAGAAAATCCGGTAAAAAAGGATTGTTCGAACTTGCCAATACAGGAACGATTTTCCTCGATGAAATCGGCGACCTGCCGCTCGATATACAGAGCCGTCTGCTGCGCGTATTGCAGGAGCGGGAAATAATGCGTATCGGCGATGATAAAATTCTGCCGATAGATATCCGCTTAATCTGCGCTACGAATAAAAATTTGAAACAGGCTGTACAAAAAGGCGAATTCCGTCAGGATTTGTACTATCGTATAAATGTACTGCGTCTTACGCTGCCGCCGTTGCGCAATCGCCGCGAAGATATCATGCCTATTTTTAATTTTTATCTGGCAAAATACCAGCCGGATGATATAAAACCGATAAAGCTGAATGCCAAAATCGAAAAATATCTGTTCAGTTATCCGTGGTACGGCAATATCCGCGAGCTGAAAAACATTGCTGAAGTAGTAGCTTCCATATATAATGAAGATTTCTCAATCGACGATTTAAAAGCCATTTTGGATGATGATGGCAGTGAGACACAGCAGCCAACAGAAAAGACGGTTACTATTCCGCTAAACGGCGATTTGAAAACGATGGAGCGGGAAATTATTCATCAACTAATGGAAAAGAATTATTCCACGAATGAAATATGTCATCTGCTCAATATCAGCCGAGCTACTTTTTGGCGAAAAATAAAATAATCTCAAAAATAAGACTGTAGTATCTCAAAAATGATACAATACAGTTTTATTTTTGCGGGTTATAAATATAATCTAAAAGTAAATAAGTTGCAATTATGCTAAATATCAATATTTCTGGAAAATTTTCCTAAAATCTGAAAAGTTGGCACGGAAAATGCAATATATATTAAGCAGAAAATATATTTATATTTGAGGTGTTTTTCGTGAAAACTATTATTATCAACAAACCGGGCGATGTCAATATCATTGATACGCCGAAACCGGTGCTAAAAAAGGGCGAAGCACTGCTCAAAGTTCTCTATGGCGGAATTTGCGGCAGTGATTTGGGCACGTATCGCGGTACGTTTGCCTATGCTTCCTATCCACGCATTCCGGGTCATGAATTTTCTGCGAAAATCGTTGAAATCGACGAGAACGACCGCAATTTAAAGCCGGGCATGATTGTTACGTGCAATCCGTATTTCAACTGCACAAAATGCTATTCGTGCCAGCGCGGCCTTGTGAACTGTTGCACGAGCAATGAAACGCTTGGCGCTCAGCGCGACGGTGCTTTTTCGGAGTACATCACCATGCCGATTGAACGCATTTATGACGGAAAAGGTCTGCCGGCAAAAACGCTTGCCTTAATCGAACCGTTCTGTATCAGCTATCATGGTGTGAGCCGAGCAGATGTGAAAGCAGGCGATAATGTCCTTGTCATCGGTGCAGGAACAATCGGCGTGCTTGCCGCTGTTGCTGCCAAAGCGAAAGGCGCAAAGGTTTATATCTCTGATGTAGCGGAAAAGAAAATGAATTATGCCGTAGAAACATTCGGTCTTGACGGCGGCATTTTAAACGACAGTCATGAAAACTTCATTCAAAGAGTTGAAGAAATCACAGGCGGCAATTATTTTGACGTAACTATCGAAGCAGTAGGACTGCCGTCAACATTTTTGAACTGCATTGAAGCGGCTGCTTACGGAGCGCGTGTCGTACAAATCGGTGTAGGCAAAAAGAATGTGGATTTTGATTTCACTTTGTTGCAGAAAAAAGAATTGAATGTTTTCGGTTCGCGCAATGCGCTCAAAAAAGATTTTCTGGAACTGATTGACCTTGTGAAATCAGGAAAAGTGGATTTGGAAAAAATCGTTACTAACACATATTCACTGGATGAAGCAGACAAAGCTTTCAGCGATTTTGACAAAAATGCTGCTTCCATGCTGAAAGTTGTCATTGACTTCACCAAGTAAAACTAAACGAACGGAAGGTATCCCATGAAAACAAAAAGAGAACGTCCATTTGTATCCCAATTGGTGAGTGATACTAAAATACCAAGAATGTTTAAAATAAAACAACATTTTCCTAGACCTAAAATAAATATAGAAGAAATTCCTTCTATTATAAATCAGCAATTATCGGCAGATAAATTTACCAGCAAAATCAAACCGAATATGCGCATAGCTATTACTGCCGGTTCAAGAGGTGTAGCCAATGTTGCTTTGATTACAAAAAGTATTGCTGACTTCGTTAAATCAAAAGGAGCATTTCCTTTTGTTGTTCCATCTATGGGAAGCCATGGAGGAGCTACGGCTGAAGGACAAAGAGAAATTTTAGAAGGATACGGAATAACAGAAGATTATGTCGGCTGCCCGATTATATCTTCTATGGAAGTTAAAAATATCGGTAAAAATGAAGAAGGCGGTGATGTATTTATTGATAAACACGCTGCTGAAGCTGACGGAATTATTGTAAGCTGTCGCATAAAACCGCATACAGCATTTAGAGGTCCGTATGAAAGCGGTATTATGAAAATGATGGCTATTGGTCTGGGAAAACAATACGGTGCAGAAGTCTGTCATGCCGAAGGATTTAAAAATATGGCAAAAAATGTTCCTCTATTCGGACGCGCCATCATCAAACATGCGCCTATTTTATTTGCTGTTGCTACTATAGAGAATGCTTTTGATGAAACATGCAAAATTGTAAGTGTCAATTCGGATGAAATAGCAGAAAAAGAACCACCTCTTTTGAAGGAAGCTTTTTCATATATGCAGCGTATTCTTGTAGATAAATGCGATGTTTTGATAGTAGACCAGATAGGAAAAAATTTCAGCGGAGACGGCATGGACCCGAATATTACCGGTACATTCTGCACCCCTTATGCAACAGGCGGAATAAAATCTCAGCGTGTATGTGTATTGGATTTAAGTCCTGAAACACACGGTAATGCAATCGGTTTGGGATATTCCAGTGCAACGACAAAAAGAGTTTTCGACCAGCTGTATTTATCTTCTATGTATCCGAATGCTATTACTTGTACTGTTCTTGGCGGAGTTCGCATTCCTATCGTTATGGAAAGTGATAAGGAAGCAATTCAAGTATGTATTCGTACATGTAATGAAATTGATAAAGAAAATCCGTATATCGTCCGTATTCCAAACAGTCTTCATATTGAACATATTATGTTGTCGGAAGCATATTATGATAAAGTCAAAGATATGCCGAATATAACAATTGAATCAGAACCTGAATACTTAGATTTTAATGAAAACGGCGATTTATGGTAATTTTATTCGAAATGATTGAAACAGGTTATAGGTTACCTTCATTAACTTAAATATATTATAAAGGATGAATTATATTGGATACACAAATTAATTTAGCCGATAAGGCTATGGGAAAAGCTCAAAGAAAATTAGTACCTTTTATAGTATTAATGTATATCTTTGCATTTTTAGACCGTTCCAATATCGGATTTGCTAAAGAAGCGTTCCAGCTGTCTACTGGTATCAGTGAAGCAGCATTTGCTTTAGGTGCAGGTATCTTCTTTATCGGATATGCTGTATTTGAAGTTCCTAGTAATATTTTAATGCACAAATTCGGCGCTCGTCTCTGGCTGTCCCGTATCATGATTACCTGGGGTCTTGTGTCCGCTGGATTTGCTCTCGTAACTAACGAATTTCAATTCCTTGTTTTGCGTGTTCTCTTAGGTATTGCTGAAGCCGGTTTCATGCCTGCTATCGTTTATTATTTTACTTTATGGTTTACGGAAGAAAGAAGAAGTTCCATTATGGGGCTGTTTTGGATGGGTCCGCCTCTTGCTTTCATCTTCGGTTCGCCTATCTCCGGTTTATTGCTGGATATGCACGGCTTCTTAGGACATGAAGGTTGGCAGTGGATGTTTGCTATTGAAGGTTTATTAGCAGCTGTAAGCGGGGTTTTTGCTTTTAGATATTTAATTGATGAACCGAAAAAAGCAAAATGGCTTACTGATGAAGAAAAGATTGCGCTTAAAGAAGCATTGGATAAAGAAAACAGTAAGAAAAGTTTTGAAAAAGTTGGTGCTTTATCCGTATTGTTCAATCTGAAAGTTTTATATTTGGCTTTAATATGCTTTATAATTCAGGTTTGTAACTACGGTTTGAATTTCTATCTGCCTACTCATGTTGCTGGTTTATTAGGGGCAAAAGTGGGAACAATGGTCGGTCTTGTCAGTGCTATCCCATGGATTTTCGCCTTAGTAGCTACAATATATTTACCGCGTCTTTCTGATAAAACCGGTATGCGCGGAAGTTTAGCCGCTGTTATCATTGCCTTGTCAGGAATTGGTTATTTCGTATCTTCGACAAGTTTCCCGATATTGGGGATAGCTGCTTTATCAATTGTTGCTATCGGTAACTTAGCTTGTCAGCCGATATTCTGGACTTTACCTAGTCGTATTCTAACCGGCATAGGTGCTGCCAGTGGTATAGCATTTATCAATTCTATGGGGAACCTTGGCGGTTTTGTAGCACCAAATCTCCGTGTATGGGCTGAAACAGTTTTCCAAAGCTCGAATGCAGGCTTATATGCAATGGGTATTTCCGGTTTTATTGCCGCAATATTGCTTTTCCTCACTATTCCAATGAAAATGGGTAACAACTTAAAAGAAAAAAATTAATACCGTGAAACTGAAATTGTTGTGCTAATAAAAATAAATATTAGTACAACAATTTTTGTGAAATATTTTGTAAAATTCAAATAATTATAGAGCAGGAGAACATATAATGAAACAATTAAATTTACAATCTTTTCCTGAATTGAAAAACAATCGACCGGAGAAAATCATTCAGTTTGGTGAAGGCAATTTCATTCGCGCTTTCATGGACTGGATGGTACAGCAGATGAATAAACAGGGCACGTTCAACGGCAGTGTTGTTGCCGTTCAGCCTACGCCGCGCGGCAGAGTTGTCGGTAAACTGAATGCGCAGGACGGTTTATTTACTGTCATACTGCGCGGCATTCAGGACGGGCAGACGGTAAACAGCAGTGAAATCATCAACTGTGTGAGCCGCGGTATCAATCCGTATACTAATTGGAACGACGTTTTGAAATGTGCGGAAAATCCTGATATGGAATTTGTTTTTTCCAACACGACGGAAGCAGGGCTTACGTATAATCCTGACGACAGAGCCGATATGCAGCCGCCTTTGTCCTATCCGGCAAAGCTTACGCTGTTTTTGTATCACCGCTATGAATATTTCTACGGCGCGCCGGATAAGGGCATGTACATTATTCCGTGCGAACTTCTGGAAGATAACGGCAATCTTTTGCGGAATATCCTGCTACGCTACTGTGATGACTGGAAACTGCCGGAAGAATTCAAAACGTGGCTGACAAAATGCAATAAATTTTATAACAGCCTTGTTGACCGTGTTGTCAGCGGTTATCCGAAAGATGAAATCGAAACGATTACAGCTGAGCTCGGCTATGAGGATACGCTTATCGCCTGCGGCGAACCGTTCCATTTTCTCGCGCTGGAAGGTGATGAAAGTCTCAGTGAAAAACTGCCGTTTATTAAGAGCGGTCTGAATGTTGTTATTGAAAAAGACATTACCAAATATCGCCAGCGTAAAGTGCGCCTGTTAAACGGCGGTCATACGGCAAATGTTCCGGCAAGTTTCCTCGCGGGGCTCGATACGGTGGCGGAAATGATGAATGATGAAATAACAGGCAGATTTGCCCGCCAGACGATTAAAAATATTATTCTGCCGTCAGTTTCTATGGACAAACAGATGCTGGAGGATTTTGCCGCTGCCGTAATCGAACGTTTCCAAAATCCGTTTATTAAACACCAGCTGCTCAGCATTTTATTAAACTGCACTTCCAAATTTAAAGTTAGAGTGCTGCCGTCCTTGCTGGAGTATCAGGAAAAATTCGGTACTTTCCCGCAAAATCTCTGTTTCAGTTTCGCCGCTTATATTTATTTGTACAAATCGAATGAAAGAAACGGACAGCCGTTTGAATTTACCGATGATACGGCGGCGCTTGACAAACTGCACGCGGCATGGAAACTGTATGATAATTCCCTGACCGGTGCCAACAGTGTGGCTGAACGGATTTTGGGCGACAGTGATTTATGGGACAAAGACCTTACTGTTTATCCGGAACTGGTGCGCGATGTAGGCAAATATTTATATGAAATAGATATTAAAGGCACGAAAAAAATCATGCAATCTCTGTTAATGGATGAGGATTAAATTATGGATATACTGCAAATAAACAAATTGGATAATGTCGCCGTTGCGCTGAAAGATTTGGCAAAAGGCGATATTGTTTCAGTAAATGATTTCACCGTGACGGTGCAGGAGGATATTCCTTCCGGTCATAAGATAGCTTTAAAAAATATTGCTGCAGGTGAAAATATCATCAAATACAGCTTCCCGATAGGCCATGCCAACGGTGCGATTGCGCCGGGCAGTCATGTTCATACGCATAATTTGAAGACAAATCTCGGTTCAATTTTATCGTATGAATATAATCCGGTAGCACCTGTCGCGCTTCCTGTCTCTAATAAAACAACATTTATGGGTTACAAGCGTGAAAATGGCACAGTGGGAACGCGCAACAATCTTTGGATTGTGCCTACGGTCAACTGTGTTACGAGCACAGTCCGCTATCTGGAAAAAATCGGCAGAGAGCTCATTAAAAATTATGCAAATATTGATGACTGTATGGGTATTGTTCATCCTTACGGCTGTTCGCAAATCGGCACTGATTATACGATGACGCAGAAAATTCTCGCCGATATCGTAAATCATCCCAATGCCGGAGCCGTACTCGTCGTAAGTCTGGGCTGTGAAAATAATAATCTCACGGAATTTAAGAAAGTTCTCGGCGATTATAATCCTGACCGTGTCAAATTCATGGTTACGCAGGAAGTAGAAGATGAGGATATTACCGGCAGACATTTATTAGAAGAATTAGCGGAATTTGCCAATAGATATAAAAGAAAGCAGTGTCCTGTGAGCGATTTGCGCATCGGTCTGAAATGCGGCGGCTCGGATGGTTTTTCCGGCATTACTGCCAATCCTTTAATCGGCGAGTTGTCCGACCTCGTTATCGGCAGCGGCGGGACGACAGTGCTCACGGAAGTGCCGGAAATGTTCGGCGCGGAAACGCTGCTGATGAACAGAGCGAAAAATGAAGAAACTTTCCATAAGACGGTCGATTTAATCAACAATTTCAAAGCGTATTTTAAACGGTACAATCAGCCGATTTCCGACAATCCTTCGCCGGGCAATAAAAAAGGCGGCATAACAACGCTGGAGGATAAATCGCTCGGCTGCGTGCAAAAAGGCGGTCATGCTCAGGTCGTTGATGTTTTGAGCTACGGCGATACGGTGCAGACTGCGGGCTTGCAGCTTTTGAACGGCCCGGGCAATGATTCCGTATCCACGACTGCTCTTGCCGCCAGCGGTTGTCAGATAATCCTGTTTTCCACCGGCCGCGGCACGCCGTGGGGCACAATCGTTCCTACCGTGAAAATCGCTACGAACAGCAGATTGGCGTACTACAAGGCGAAATGGATAGATTTCAACGCCGGAAGGCTTTTGGACGGAACGGTTATGGAAAAACTGCGCGACGATTTGTGGGAAACTATTTTGGAAATCGCTTCCGGCAGACAAACGAAAGCGGAACAGATGAACTTTAACGAAATTGCCGTTTGGAAAGACGGCGTTACGGAATAAAAAATTTAAAAATTTAAAGGAGGAATACAGTTGCAAACAGGACTGATTTTAGTCGGCGAACCGATGGGACTGTTAATCGCGCAGAGCGAAGGCAGTCTTGACAGTGTGAAAGGCTACGATTTGGCTGTTGCCGGAGCTGAATTCAACGTGGCAGTCGGTACGGCGCGGCTTGAACATAAAGTCACGTATATGACGAAGCTCGGCAATGACCCGTTCGGCAGGCTTATCGTCAACGAATTAAACGAAAATAAAATCGGCAGTGAATTTGTAAGTTTTTCGGACGAAAGACCGACCGGCTTCATGCTAAAAGGCAGAACAAGCGTCGGCGACCCGGATATATTCTACTTCCGTAAAAATTCTGCCGCTTCCACTTTGAGCGAGGCCGATGTGGAAAAAATAGATTTGAGCTGTTACACGCATATTCATTTGACTGGTATCCTGCCTGCATTGTCCGACAGTGCAAAAAAGGCAAGTTTTGCCTTGATGAAAAAAGCCAAAGCACAGGGGCTGTTCATCAGTTTCGACCCGAACCTGCGCCCGCAGCTCTGGAAGACGGAAAGCGATATGGTGCAGACGCTTAATGAACTTGCTTCTTATGCCGATTTGGTTCTGCCGGGCGAAAATGAAGGCAAAATTCTCGTCGGTACGAAAGACGCGAAAGCCATAAACCAGATTTATCTGCATAACGGTGCGAAAATCTGCGTGACGAAATGCGGCAGCAAAGGCGCGTACGTTTCCACCGCTAAAGGTGAAAATTACATGGTGGACGGTTATACGGTAAAAAAAGTCGTCGATACGGTCGGCGCGGGCGACGGGTTTGCCACTGGCGTAATCACCGGTCTTATGGAAAATCTGCCGCTGGATAAAGCGGTGAAACGCGGTACGGCAATCGGGGCAATTCAGGTAATGAGCCGCGGCGACAATGAAGGTCTGCCGACTCGTGAAGAACTTGCCAATTTCCAGTTTCTTTCTGAATAAACGCTAAATAACTAAAAATATAAATGGAGATGTATATACATGATTAGTGAAAACATGCAGAAAATATTCGATATCGGACTTGTGCCGCTCGTAGTTTTAGATGATGCCAATGACGCAGTGCCGCTCGCCAAAGCACTCGTTGCCGGCGGTATTCCTGTAGCGGAAGTTACATTCCGCACCGAAGCGGGCGGACAGACAATTTACAATATGGCGCATGAAGTGCCGGAAATAATCGTCGGGGCCGGTACAGTGCATGATGTAGAGCATGCCAAAGAAGCAGTGGAAAAAGGAGCGAAATTCATCGTTTCGCCGGGGCTCAATCCTGCCGTTGTCAAATGGTGCGTGGATAATAATATCGATGTCGTGCCGGGAACAGTTACGCCGAGCGACATTGAAGTTGCCATGTCATTCGGTCTTACCGTCTGCAAATTTTTCCCGGCGGAAGCGTACGGCGGCGTTAAGACATTAAAAGCACTGGCCGGTCCGTTCGGCAATATCAAATTCATGCCGACAGGCGGCGTTAACGAAAATAACATGAACGATTATCTGGCGCTGCCAAACGTTGCCGCAATCGGCGGAAGTTTCATGCTGCCGAATAAACTCGTTAAGGCAAAACAATGGGATGAAATCACGGCGCTGTGCAAATCCATTGTTGCTAAAAACATCCGAAATAAATAAATTACCCTTTAAAAAGATATTGATAAACCCCCGCAACTCATTATGAATATGTGATAAAAAATATTTTCATAATGAGTTTGTTTTTATTTATCTTTTGTATACTTTACATCTTCATATTCACTCTAAAAGAAATTTATGGTAATATAAAACTAATATAAATTCTATTTAAATTTGTAGGTGTTTTTCTCGTATATATTATAAAGGTAGGTTGATGACATGATTGCTGACAGCACGAACTTTGAGCTGACGGATGCGCTGAAGGAAAAAATCGACGCCATCGTAGCGGCTCATGATTATGATTTCACTCAGATTGTTGGTATATTGGTGGAAGTTCAGCAGGAAATTCCGCAGCATTACATTCCGAAAATCGTGGCTTATTATATAGCTGAAAAAGTGCCGGACGTTAAAGTATCCGTCATTTATGACTGCATTACTTTCTACGATGCTCTTTCCGACAAGCCGCGCGGACGCTATCCGATTGAAGTCTGCGACAATATTGCCTGCAAGGTGAATAACAATAAATTTTTAATTGATACTTTGCAGAAACTTTTAAATATCGGTTTTGACAGTGTAACGTATGACGGCAAATTCACGCTGGAAAAAGTTTCCTGCTTCGGTGCCTGCGACAAAGCTCCTGCTGTGCGCATTAACGGTCAGGTATACGGCAATCTCGACAGCGAAGCTAAAATCCGCGCAGTGCTGGAAAAATTCATCTGAACACAATCTAAGGAAAGGCAGGATTTTATTGTATGAGTAAAGTGCAGTACATAACCGAAAATTTTGGCAAATACGATGTATTTTCTATTGAAGATTATATGAACATCGGCGGTTTTTCTGCTTTAAAAAAAGCTGTAACTATGGACGGCGACGACATTGCCGCTCTCTTGAGTGAAGCTAAAATAAAAGGTCGCGGCGGTGCGGCTTATCCGATGGGACGCAAATGGTCGCAGGCCCGCGCTGTGCCGCGCCCGCATCACTGCGTAATCTGCAACGCGGACGAAGGGGAAACGTGTACCTTCAAAGACCGTGAACTTATTACGAATGACCCGTTTAATTTAATCGAAGCCATCATCATTGCCGGCTGGGCAGTAAATGCGGAAGACGGCTATATCTATATGCGCACTGAATACAGCCATCTGCGTCCGCGTCTTTTAAACGCCATCAAACAGGCGGAGGAAAACGGTTTTCTCGGCAAAAATATTCTCGGCACGGGCTGGGATTATAAAATTCATCTGTATACAGGCGCAGGCGCATACGTATGCGGCGAAGGTACGGCTCTCATTCGTTCTATGGAAGGCAAGGCGGGCCGTCCGCGTATGAAACCGCCGTTTATGAAACAGAGCGGTCTGTTTGCTCGCCCGACCTGCATGAACAATGTGGAAAGTCTGTCGATTGTGCCGCATCTTCTGCGCGACAAAGCCAAAACGTATATGAAATACGGTGTAGGTGAGTCGCTCGGTACGAAGCTCGTCAGCGTTGGCGGCAATGTCAACAAGCCGGGCGTTTATGAAATTCCGTTCGGCACGACTATTCGCGAAATCATCTACGATATGGCAGGCGGTATTCAGGGCAATCGCAATATCCGTTTAATTCAGTTCGGCGGCGCTTCCGGCAAAATTGCCGATGACAGCATTTTGGATGTGCCGTACACTTACGAAGATTTTGATGCACACGATTTGATTATCGGTTCCGGCTCTATTCTCGTTATCGACGAACGCACTTCCGTGATTGATTTTCTGCGCTATACGCAGGATTTCTTCCTGCATGAAAGCTGCGGTCAGTGTACGCCTTGCCGCGAAGGTAATCGCCATATAAAAATGTTTCTGGATAAAATAAAAGCCGGTACGCATACGCAGGAAGATTTGGATACGATGACTACGTTTGCCAAAGTCATGCCGATGTCTTCTCTGTGCGGTCTCGGCGAAACGGCTCAGAACGCCTTGAAATCCGCTATGAACATATTCCCTGATGTTTTTAAAGTTAAAGAATAGAAGGAGCTCGAGTTAATGGAAGAGTTAGTTCACCTTAAAATAAATAATATGCCTGTAACCGTAAAAAAAGGCACTAAAATTCTTGAGGCGGCGCGTATGCTGCATATTGATATTCCGCATTTATGCTACCATCCCGACCAGAGAGTAAAAGCCAGATGCCGTATCTGCTCGGTGGAAGTTGTCGGCAAACGCCGCCTTCTGGCTGCCTGCTCCACTGAATGCTGGGAAGGTATGGAAGTATATACTGATACGCAGGTTGTGCGCGATACGCAGCGCGGTATTTTGCAGCTCATCATGGCTGACCATGAAGAAAACTGTCTGACCTGTCCGCGTAACGGCAACTGCACATTGCAGGATTTATGCAGCCGTTTCAATGTTTTGAAACCGAAAATTCCGCATGTCAGCAAACCGAAGCCGAAATTCGGCAGCAATCCGAGCCTTCTGCATGACCCGGAAAAATGCGTGAAATGCGGCCGCTGTATTCGTGCCTGCAAGGATATTCAGGGCATTGAAGTACTCGGCTTTGCCGGTCGCAGCACCAATATTCATATTACGACGCCGTTCAATGATGAATTTAACAATACGCAGTGCGTGCTCTGCGGTCAGTGCTCGCTTGCCTGCCCTGTCGGCGCGCTCGTGGAAAAAGACGATACGGAACGCGTGCTTGATGCCATCTTCGACCCGGAAAAAATCGTTATCGTGCAGACGGCGCCGAGCGTGCGTGTTGCACTCGGTGATGCTTTCGGTCTGCCGAAAGGAAGCATTGTTACGAAAAAAATGGTTACGGCACTGCGCATGATTGGTTTTGACAAAGTATTCGACACGAACTACGGCGCTGACCTTACCATTACGGAAGAAGCCAACGAATTAATCGAACGCATTAAATCCGGCAAGAAAATGCCGATGGCGACTTCGTGCTGTCCTGGCTGGGTAAATTACATGGAAAAGCATTATCCTGATTTGCTCGACCATTTATCCACGACGAAATCGCCGATGCAGATTTTCTCCGCTATCACGAAAACGCATTATGCACAGCAGGAAAATATCGACCCGAAAAAAATCTTCACTGTTGCCGTTATGCCGTGTATTGCCAAAAAATATGAAATCACCCGTCCGGAAATGGGACGCGACGGCTATCAGGATACGGACGCCGTTATCACGACGCGCGGCTTAATCAAACTTATCAAATACATCGGTATTAATTTCAACGACTTGCCGGAAAGCGAATTTGACAATCCGATGGGTGAAGCAACAGGTGCTGCTGCCATCTTCGGCGCAACGGGTGGCGTTATGGAAGCTGCACTGCGCACCACGTATGAATGGCTCACTGGCAAGGAAATGAAAAATATCGAGTATACGCCTGTTCGCGGCTTCGACGGTATCAAAGAAGCGGAAATCGACATCGACGGCAAAAAAGTACGCATTGCCGTTGCGCATACGCTCAAAAATGCCAAAGTCATCATGGATAAACTGCGTGCCGGTGAATGTGAATACGATTTCTTTGAAATAATGGCCTGCCCGGGCGGCTGTATCGGCGGCGGCGGTCAGCCGGTCAACACGACCATGAGCATAAATAAAAAACGCATGGAAGCGCTTTATACAATCGACAAGAATACGAAATACCGCAAATCGCACGAAAATCCGTATCTGAAAAAACTCTACGCGGAATTTTTGGAAAAACCGGGCAGCAAGATTGCGCATGAACTTCTGCATACGCATTACCATGCCAGAGAAAAAATGTACGATTTCGATAAATAATCATGAATACTACAAAATCCTTTAAAATAATTGATGATTTGACAAACAGCCCTTCATTTGACAGGGAAAATATTCAGTTGCTTTTACAGGATTTACACAGCGAAAACTATACCGGGCCGCTTAGCGAATACTTATTTGCGGCGGCTCGTTTCGTTCGTGAGCCGCATTACGGACACAAAGTGTTCCTGCGCGGCTTGATTATTGTGAGCCGCACACTCGTGATTTTAATCATGAGTTAGGCGAACAAAATAGTCAGCGTATATAGAAATATGTACGTAGAGATAGGCTAAGACCTATCTGATACTGTTTGAACTGCTGGAAACTCCTAAAGATATCTGAACTACAACGTAAACATGAAATAAAGTTAAACGTGAATGTGGCGAAAGCGGAAAAAATCAGATATATGGCATAAGGTTAAATCCTAAGTGCTGAAAAATGGACAATCAGCAGCGAAGCTCCGAATAGGAGAACGTTCAACGACTATTCCTCTTGAGGGAAGTACTCAGTAAGCTATTGACTGAGGAAGTGGACAGGCTCTAACAGGTAAAGCTGAGGGATAAGATATAGTCTGTGCCGTTATGAAAGTAACGGAAGTTCATAAGAGAACTGTATAGAAAGTAGCGTTTCTATATGAACGAGACCTCATAATACGACTAAAGCAGAGCCTACGGTTCTTATATATGTTATTTAAAAATAGGCAGTTACTATTGTATAAACACTTGCTGTATTGCTATACATACGTCATAATTATATTGAATGATAGCATAGAATATATTCAAAACCGAAAGAAAGTGTTTATTATGGAAAAAGCTTATAAATTCAGGATATATCCCAACAAAACACAAGAGAATTTACTTCAAAAAACTTTTGGCTGTGTACGTTTTATATATAATCATTTTTTAGATAGAAGAATAAAAGCTTATGAACAAAACAAGAAGACTATAAGCTATAACGAATGTTCAAAAGAGCTTACACAATTAAAAAAAGAAAAAAAGTGGCTTAAAGAACCCGACAAATCATCTTTGCAAAACGCTTTAAAGCATTTGGATACAGCTTATAAAAACTTTTTTAACAGACAAAAAGTAGGCTTTCCTAAATTCAAATCTAAAAAAAATCGGTATAAATCGTACAAAACAAACATGACAAATAACAACATTGCATTTCTGGGAAATAAAATAAAATTACCCAAAATAGGCAAAATTAAAGTAAGAGATAAATATTGCCGAATAGAAGGCAGGATTTTAAGTGCGACAGTATCGCAGACGCCCAGTGGAAAATATTACGTTGCACTATGCTGTACAGATGTGCCTCAACCTGAATTCATCAGAACGGATAAATATATCGGCCTGGATTTAGGAATAAAGAATTTTGTCATTACCTCAGATGCAGTAAAATACAGCAATCCTAAATATTTGCAGAAATCATTGGCTAAATTAGCTAAGCTTCAAAGAAAGTTTTCTCGAAAAACAAAAAGAAGCTCAAATTGGGAAAAGGCTAGAGTAAAAGTAGCTAAACTTCATGATAGAATTGCTAATCAAAGACGCAACTTGCTTCATCAAGTATCTTGTCAGCTCATCAGAAATTATGATGTAATTTGTCTTGAAGATTTGCAGGTTTCAAACATGATGAAAAATCATAAACTGGCAAGAAACATAGCCGATGTAAGCTGGTCTGAGTTTGTAAGACAGCTAAAATATAAAGCCGAATGGTTTGGTAAAGTTATTGTCAAAATAGATAAATTTTATCCTTCCAGCCAATTATGTCATGTCTGTGGGTATAAAAATACCGAAGTAAAAGATTTAGATGTTAGAGAATGGGACTGCCCTGAATGTAAAACACATCACGATAGAGATGTAAATGCAGCGATAAATATTCGAAATGAAGGATTAAGAATATTAAACATAGCTTAAATCTTAAATAACATACACAAGAACCGTAGGAACTACGGGGATAGCCTGGAGATACTGTATTCGTTAGAATACTTGACCGGGAACCCCGCGACTTTAGTCGTGGGAGGTTCAGTGAATTTACCAATTACTGTAAAAACGACTGCTATTATTGCGGCATCCGCCGTTCGAACAAAAATGCCGTGCGCTACCGCCTGACGAAAGAGGAAATCCTGCTGTGCTGTAAAATCGGCTATACGAACGGATTGCGCACTTTCGTACTGCAAGGCGGTGAAGATATGTACTTTTCAGCGGAGAAGATGACTGATATTGTTTCTTCCATCAAGAAAGCATATCCTGACTGCGCCGTTACGCTTTCTGTCGGTGAAAAAGATTTTGTCGATTATGCGGCGTATTTTAAAGCAGGTGCCGACCGCTTTCTACTGCGCCACGAAACGGCAGACGAAAAGCATTATACTTTGCTTCATCCGTCAGAAATGAGCTTTGCGCACCGAATGAACTGTCTTAAGGAGCTAAAAGAAATCGGCTATCAGGTCGGTGCTGGAATGATGATTGGTTCACCATATCAAACAATAGATAATTTAATTGCCGATTTAAAATTTTTAAGCGAATTTAAACCGCATATGATAGGCATCGGTCCTTTTATTCCGCATAATCAGACACCGTTCAAGGATAAACAGGCAGGCAGCGTAGAGCTTACGCTCGTTATTTTATCCATCGTGCGGCTGTTGCTGCCGAAAGTTCTGTTGCCCGCGACGACGGCGCTGGCCACGCTCAGCGAAAACGGCACGGTAAAAGGGTTGGAGGCCGGAGCGAATGTCATCATGCCTAATATTTCGCCTACCAACATCAGAAATCTATATACTCTATATAACAACAAGAAAATAACGGGCGGCGAATCGCTGGAAGGGATTAATAATTTAAAAGGAATGCTAAAGCAATACGGTTACGAAGTAATTGTCGGTCGAGGCGATAGTTTAATTTGAGATAAATCTTTGAAAGTGCCGATTTGGCACAATATAAGGTAAAGAGAATTATTTATTAATTTATCTTCATATTGTGCCAGACAATTTTTCTTTGAAGGCAAAGAAAAGTTGCCGAAAAAGAAACCCTTTGGTTCGTGCACTGCTAAAAGATTTTTACTTTAAGAAAATAGTTTTTTATCTCTAACGTTTAAAAACTCGCTACGCTCAAACGTTTAAACTAAAAACAGAGCTAAAAAACTATTTTCTTAATAGCTAAAGCTATCGTAAAAATCTCCAACGCAGACAAAAATTTAGCATGACTAGCGAAATATTGTGTCAACAGCTTAAATTAAGTTTCTGTTGGAAATAGAGGGCACGAGCCAAATTCCAAACATTTCGAGCCGTTGTACTGTCTGTTTTTAGAGAAGGGTTGCGAAGGCTCGCCCAGTGCAGCGTTAGCGAAACGTAAAAAGGGTTTTTTCTTTTTGGTTCGTTTTTCTTTTGACCTTTCAAAAGAAAAATGAACAATAAACAACTTTTATGAAAGAAGTGGATATCTTTGTATAATCCGAAATCTGCTAAAGCGGAAGAATTTATCAATCATGAAGAAATTCTCGCTACACTTTCCTATGCTGATGAAAATAAGCATAATGAAACCTTAATCAGGGAAATTCTGGCTAAAGCCAAACTGGAAAAAGGTCTGTCGCATCGTGAAGCCTCCGTGCTGCTCGCTTGCGATATTCCGGAACTTAATGAGGAAATTTTTCATCTGGCAAAAAAAATAAAAGATGATTTTTACGGCGACAGAATTGTGCTGTTTGCACCGCTGTATCTTTCCAATTACTGCGTGAACGGCTGTGTTTACTGCCCGTACCATGCTAAAAACAAGCATATTCCGCGCAAAAAACTGTCGCAGGAGGATATCAAGCGCGAAGTAATCGCTCTTCAGGATATGGGGCATAAGCGTTTGGCGCTGGAAACAGGTGAAGACCCGGTGAACAATCCGATTGAATACGTGCTGGAAAGTATTAAGACCATTTACAGCATTAAGCACAAAAACGGTGCTATCCGCCGCGTAAATGTCAATATTGCCGCCACTACGGTGGAAAATTACCGCAAACTAAAAGAAGCCGGTATCGGCACGTATATTCTGTTTCAGGAAACGTATCATAAAGAAAGTTACGAAAAACTGCATCCGACCGGCCCGAAACACGATTACGCCTACCATACGGAAGCTATGGACAGGGCTATGGAAGGCGGCATCGACGATGTAGGATGCGGCGTGTTGTTCGGTCTGGAAAAATACCGCTATGAATTTGCCGGACTGCTCATGCATGCCGAACATCTGGAAGCCCGCTTCGGCGTCGGTCCGCATACTATCAGCGTGCCGCGTATTCGCCGCGCCGACGATATCGACCCGTCCACTTTCGATAACGGTATTGATGATGATACGTTTGCCAAAATTGTCGCTTGCATTCGTGTTGCCGTGCCGTATACGGGTATGATTGTATCAACGCGCGAAAGCCAGAAGTGCCGCGAACGTGTGCTGCAGCTCGGTATTTCGCAAATCAGCGGCGGTTCGCGCACTAGCGTCGGCGGTTATGCCGAACATGAACTGCCGGAAGAGGACTCCAGTCAGTTTGACGTAAGCGACAACAGAACGCTCGACGAAGTCGTAAACTGGCTGATGAAACAGGATTTCGTGCCGAGTTTCTGCACTGCCTGCTATCGTGCCGGCCGTGTCGGCGACCGTTTTATGAGCCTGTGCAAGAGCGGCCAGATTTCCAACTGCTGTCTGCCGAATGCGCTGATGACGCTGAAGGAATATCTTTGCGATTATGCAAGTGAAGATACGAAAAATACGGGCAACGCTTTAATCGAAAAACAAATTCCGCTGATAAAAAGTGAAAAAATCCGCGATATCGTCAAAAAACAGCTTGGACTTATTGAACAGGGACAGCGCGATTTCAGATTTTAAGAGAGGTCTTTCGTATGGATTTAAATCAGACACCGTCCGCCAACCGTATTCATATCGCTTTTTTCGGTATGCGCAATGCCGGTAAATCCAGCCTTATGAACGCCGTTACGGGTCAAAATATCGCCGTCGTTTCCGAGATAAAGGGTACGACGACCGACCCTGTGCAAAAATCAATGGAGCTTTTGCCGCTCGGACCCGTTACCGTCATTGATACGGCGGGGCTTGACGACAGCGGCGCGCTCGGCATTCTGCGCACGGAAAAAACAATGCAGGTGCTGCGCAAGACGGATATTGCCGTGCTTGTCATCAATGCGATGTACGGCATGACTTCCTTCGATGAACAGATTTTAAATCAGATAACAAGCCAGCAGATACCGTACGTTCTCGCTTACAATAAAATTGATTTGAAGCCCGATTTAAAGCGGCAGATTACAATCGATGAGCGGACCGTTTTCGTAAGCGCCGCCACCGGCGAAGGCGTTAAGGAATTAAAAGAAAAACTGGCTCATTTTGCCAAAAGGAAACAGGAAAAATTCATTCTGAAGGATATCGTAGCGCCGAAAGACATGGTCGTTCTCGTTATTCCGATAGACAAAGCCGCGCCGAAAGGCCGCCTTATCCTGCCGCAACAGCAGGTAATCCGCGAGCTTCTCAATATCGGCGCAACGGCCGTTATGACGCAGGATGACAATCTGGCCGATACGCTCGGTAATTTAAAGACGAAACCGCGCCTTGTAATCACCGACAGTCAAGCGTTTGCCAAAGTCAGCAAAATCGTGCCAGAGGATATGGAGCTGACATCGTTTTCCATTTTATTCTCGCGTTACAAGGGCAATTTAGAGCGGCAAGTGGCCGCCGTGAGAGTTCTCGATACGATTAAAGACGGCGACAGAATTCTTATTGCCGAAGGCTGTACGCATCATCGCCAATGTGACGATATCGGCACAGTCAAACTGCCGAACTGGATAAGAAAATACACGAAAGCCGAGCCGCAGTTCGTTTTCACCTCCGGCACGGAATTTCCGCAGGATTTATCCGGCTACAGACTGGTAATCCACTGCGGCGGCTGTATGCTCAACGAGCGCGAAATGCAGTCAAGACTGCAAACGGCGCAGAAGCAGAATGTACCGATTAGTAATTACGGTACTGCCATCGCCTACATGAACGGCATATTGCAGCGCACGGTGCGTCCGCTTAATATAGAGCTTGCCGATAAATAAAAAAAACAGAGTAGAGATTTTCTCTACTCTGTTTTTGTTTTAGAGTTTTACCTGTTTATCAGTGAAGATAGCAAGCTGAGACTGTTCATTCTGCAGAATTTTGTCAGCCGTTTCCAGCTGCATATCCACCTGTTTATAGGATGTTCCGCCGTAGGAATTGCGGTTTTTAACGCATGTTTCCGGTTTGATGGCTTCGTAGATGTCGTCTTCAAAGAGGTCGGACATCTGTTTGTATTCATCCATAGTCAAATCTTCCAGCCATTTACCCTGCTCAATGCAGTAGTGAACGGCATGACCGGATACGCTGTGCGCTTTTCTGAACGGCATACCTTTTTTTACGAGATAGTCGGCAAGGTCAGTCGCGTTGGAGAAGTCTTCGCGAACGGCTTTGAGCATAACGTCGCTTCTTACTTTCATGCCGCGAATGAGCTGAGCGTAAACGGCAAGGCTGAATTTGACCGTATCAATGGCATCGAACAGGCCTTCCTTGTCTTCCTGCAAGTCTTTATTATAGGCAAGCGGCAGACCTTTTACGGTCGTGAGCATTGCCATCAGATGACCGATTACACGGCCCGTTTTGCCGCGGACGAGTTCGGACACGTCCGGATTTTTCTTCTGCGGCATCATGCTGGAACCGGTGCAGTGAGCGTCGTCGAGTTCCACGAAGGAAAATTCGCGGGAGCACCAGAAGATGATTTCTTCGCTGATACGGCTCAGATGTATCATGAGAATGGAAGCTGCGGCTAAAAATTCCATGATGTAATCTCTGTCGCTTACGGCATCGAGGCTATTCGTGTAGATTGCGTCGAAGTTGAGCTGCTGTGCTACGAATTGACGGTCAATCGGGAAAGTCGTACCGGCAAGCGCGCCTGCGCCGAGCGGCATGATGTCGCAGCGTTCGTACACGCCCTTGAAGCGGGAGAAATCACGGCTGAGCATGGAGAAATACGCCATCATGTGGTGCGAGAACAAAATCGGCTGCGCACGTTGTAGATGGGTATAACCCGGCATGATTACTTCTTTGTATTTTTTTGCTGTATCGGCAAAAGCCGTTTGCAGTTCTTTAATGAGCTTTAAAACTTCAACCGTTTCGCGGCGGACGTACATATGCGTGTCGAGCGCTACCTGGTCGTTGCGGCTTCTGGCCGTATGCAGTCTGCCGCCGGCGTCGCCGATGGCTTCCGTCAGGCGTTTTTCGATATTCATATGAATGTCTTCCAATTCAACGGAGAAATTGAAATCGCCCTGTTCGATTTTTGCCAGAATGTTTTTCAGGCCGGTGATGATGGCGTTTGTATCTTCATCGTTTAATATGCCTACCTTGTTGAGCATTTTCGCATGAGCGATGCTGCCGGCGATATCTTCGTGATACATGCGCTTGTCGAAATTGATGGAGGCCTGAAACTCATTAATCATTTCGTCTGTAGATTTGGCGAACCTGCCGCCCCACATTTGTTCCGCCATTATTTAAGACCTGTTTTTTCTTTCATTAAAGCGCGGACTTTGAGCGGGAGGCCGAAGAGGTTGATGAAGCCCGTAGCGTCAGCCTGGTTGTAAACATCGTCTTCTTCGAATGTTACGAATTCCTGGCTGTAGAGGGAGTAAGGGGATTTAGCACCGGCAGGCATGATATTGCCTTTGTAGAGTTTGAGTTTTACTGTACCGGTAACTGTTTCCTGCGTTGCATCAACGAATGCAGCGAGAGCTTCGCGTAGCTGGGAGAACCACATGCCGTCATAAACGAGTTCAGCGTATTTGATAGCGACTGTTTCTTTGTAGTGGAGTGTCTGACGGTCGAGGCACAGATATTCCAGTTCCTGATGAGCGGCATATAAAATTGCTCCGCCCGGGTTTTCGTATACGCCGCGGGATTTCATGCCGACAAGACGGTTTTCCACGATATCCGTGATACCGATGCCGTTTTTAGCGCCGATATCGTTTAATGTTTCGAGCAGCTGTACAGGTGCCATTTTTTCGCCGTTTACGGCAACTGGAATACCTTTTTCAAAGTCGATTGTTACGTATTCAGCTTCGTCCGGAGCGTCTTTCGGTGCTTTGCTGATTAAATACATGCTGTCTTTCGGAGCGTTCCACGGGTCTTCAAGGTCGGAGCCTTCATGGCTTAAATGCCAGATGTTTCTGTCCATGGAATACGTTTTGTTTTCCGTAGCGATTGGAATACCGTGTTTTTCAGCGTAAGCGATTTCCTGTTCGCGGGAGCGCAGTTCCCATTCACGCCACGGAGCGATTAATTTGATGTTCGGAGCCAGTGCTTTGACGGAGAGTTCGAAACGAACCTGGTCGTTGCCTTTACCGGTAGCACCGTGAGCGATAGCGTCAGCGCCTTCTGCTTTGGCGATTTCCACGAGGCGTTTAGCAATCAGCGGACGGGCAAAGGAAGTGCCTAAAAGATATTTGCCTTCATAAACGGCACCGGCTTTCAACGTAGGGAAAACGTAGTTGGCTACGAAGTCTTCTGTTAGGTGTTCGATGAAAACTTTGGAAGCACCGGATTTTAATGCTTTATCATGAACAACGTTCAATTCGTCGCCCTGGCCGATATCAGCGCAGACAGCGATAACTTCGCAACCATTGTAATTTTCTTTGAGCCATGGAATGATAACGGATGTATCAAGTCCGCCGGAATAAGCGAGGACTACTTTTTTAATATTTTCCATTAATTGACATCTCCTTAAATTTTTTCGAGTAATCTAATCATAAATATGACTAATCATATATTAACAAATTTAGTCGCCCATTAAAAGAGCCATAATTGCTTTTTGTGTGTGTAAACGGTTTTCTGCTTCGTCAAAAATAATGTCGGCATTATTTTCCAGTACGTCTTCAGCGATTTCTTCACCGCGGTGCGCTGGCAGACAGTGCATGACGATAGCGCGTTTGTCGGCAACTTTAAGTAAATCCTGATTTATCTGGTAATCTTTGAAGATTTTTACGCGCGCGTCATGTTCGGCTTCTTGTCCCATGCTTGCCCAAACGTCCGTGTACAGAATATCGGCATCTTTGGCAGCTTCGTACGGATCGTTCAGGATTTCAACGACAGAGCCGGATTTTGCCGCGTCAAGCTTGGCATTGGCAACGACCTGAGCGTTCGGTTCATAGCCTTTCGGGCTGGCGCTGGCGAAATTCATGCCGACTTTGGCGCAGGCATACATGAGAGAGTGCGTCATATTGTTGCCGTCGCCGATATAAGCCATTTTCAGACCTTTGAGGTCTTTTCCCTTATGTTCTTGCGCCGTCAGAAGGTCGGTCAGCGCCTGGCAAGGGTGCAGAAGGTCAGTCAGAGCGTTGATTACAGGAATGTCGGCGTACTGCGCAAATTCTTCCACGATTTCATGACCGAATGTACGTATCATGACGCCGTCAAGATAGCGGGAAAGTACGCGGGCCGTATCCTTAATCGGTTCGCCGCGGCCGATTTGCAAGTCGCGGTTGGATAAAAACAGTGCCTGACCGCCGAGCTGATACATGCCGACTTCAAAAGAAACACGGGTGCGGGTGGAAGATTTTTCAAAAATCATGCCGAGCGTTTTGCCTTTCAGCAGATGGTGCTCGATACCGGCTTTCTGTTTAGCTTTCAGTTCATGCGCCAGGTCGAGGATTTCAAAGACTTCGTCAGTTGTTAAATCGTGTATGGATAAAAGGTCTTTGCCTTTAAGCATTCTAAAACCTCCAGTTTATTATTGAGCGTATTTCGGTAATACTTTATCTAAAATGGCGATAAGTTCATCAACGTGCGCTTTAGTGATGTTGAGCGGCGGCACGAAGCGCAGTACGTTTCCTGCCGTGCAGTTGATGATTGCGCCGTAATCAAGGCACTCGTTGGCAATTTCACGGCCCGGACGGGAAAGTTCCATACCGAGGATTAAGCCGCGGCCGCGTACGTCTTTGATGAGTGTCGGATATTTTTCTTTATAAGCATTGAATTTTTCTTTTAAATAAGCGCCGACTTCAACAGCGTTTTTCATTAAGTTGTCTTTTGTCAGTGCGTCGAGGACTACGCAGGCAGCGGCGCAGGCAAGCGGATTGCCGCCGAACGTGGAGCCGTGGTCGCCTGGGTGAAAGGCGCTTGCTACTTTGTCTGTAGCGAGAAATGCGCCGATTGGCACGCCGCCGGCAAGGCCTTTAGCCAGTGTTACGATATCCGGTTTAACGCCGAATTGCTGACAGCCGAAGAATGTACCGGTGCGTCCCATGCCGCACTGAACTTCGTCGAAGATTAAAACGGCATTGTATTTATCACACAGTGCGCGGACTTTCGGCAGATAATCCTCATCCGGCACATGCACGCCGCCTTCGCCCTGAATGGCTTCCAGCATAACGGCGCATGTTTTGTCGCTCATTTTGGCTTCGAGCGCTTCGATATCGTTGAACGGCACATAGTCAAATCCTTCCGGCAGCGGACCGAAACCGTGATGATAGTGGTCCTGACCTGTAGCGGTGAGGGTAGCTATTGTACGGCCGTGGAAGCTGTGCAGTGCGGAGATTATCTGGATTTTTTCCGGGTCGATATCGGTTGCGTATTTGCGGGCAAGTTTAATTGCGCCTTCATTGGCTTCCGCGCCGGAATTGCCGAAGAACACTTTGTCCATGTCGCTGAGTTTTTTCAGTTTTTCGGTTGCTTCAACCTGCACTTCCGTGTAATAGAGGTTGGAGCAGTGTATCATTTTGGCAGCCTGGCGGCTGATAGCGTCGACAAGTGGTTTATAATTGTGACCGACTACGTTTACGGCGATGCCGGCTAAGTAATCAATATATTTTTTGCCGTTTGTATCGTAAAGATACGGACCGTCTCCGTGGTCCAAAACTATATTGTAACGCGCAAAGACAGGCATGTAATCGTCTTTGTCCTTGGCGAAAATCTGTTCGTCAGTTAACATGTTTATTCCTCCAGTCAGCGAACAACTTCCGTACCGATACCTTGCGAGGTGAACAGCTCCAGAATTAAGGAATGGCTTTCACGTCCGTCGATAATGCAGGCTTTGCCCGTACCGCTGTCGAGCGCGTGCAGGCAGGCTTCGACTTTCGGTATCATGCCGCCGGCGATGTTGCCGCTGTTTATGAGTTTTTTCGCTTCGTTTTGTGTAAGCGTGGAGATGAAAGAGGATTTATCCTCAAAGTCGCGGTAGATGCCTTTTGTGTCGGTTAAAAGCAGCAGTTTTTCAGCCTGCAGAGCACCGGCTATTTCCGCCGCTACATAATCGGCATTGATATTGAAGGACTCGTCAGCGTGACCGGCGCCGATTGGCGCGATTACCGGCACGTAATCTTTATCGAGCAGGTCGTTGATTAATGCCGTATTGACTTTTTCCACTTCGCCGACGTAACCGATGTCCACCTGCTGAACGGTATCGGAACCGTCGTGAACTTCCGCCAGTTTTTTGTGGGCGATGATTAAATCGGAGTCTTTGCCGCTCAGACCTACGGCATGAACGCCGAGACGATTGAGTCGGTTGACGATTTCGGAATTGATTTTACCGGCAAGCACCATTTCCGCAATCTGCACCGTTTCCTTATCGGTTACGCGCAGACCGCTGATGAACTCAGTCGCCTTGCCGAATTTTTTGAGGAAAGATGTGATATCCGGGCCGCCGCCGTGTACGATTACGGGACGGATACCGACGTATTTCATCAATACGATATCCTTCATTACCTGCTGTTTCAGCTCTTCATTAATCATGGCATTGCCGCCGTATTTTATAACGATGGTCTTACCGTAGAATTCTTGAATGTACGGAAGAGCTTCTACGAGAATAGAAGCTTTGTCTTCCGCGGAAAAATTAGCAATATTACTCATCAGGTGTGATACTCCCCGTTAATTTTCACGTATTCGTAAGAAAGGTCGCATGTCCATACGGTAGCGTCAGCGTCGCCTATGTTGAGTTCAATGTCGATGACGATGTCTTTC
Organism: Megamonas hypermegale; assembly: GCA_002314325.1. GTDB lineage: Bacteria > Bacillota > Negativicutes > Selenomonadales > Selenomonadaceae > Megamonas > Megamonas hypermegale_A. Next base: position 110,925 of record DCFC01000035.1, on the reverse strand, counting down.
TGTCTCATCACCTGTACGAGTGCTTCGCTGTCATATGTTGCGCCTACGCCGCAGTCAAAAATGGTGATGCCGCCGAATTTAACGACTGTTTTTTCCGGAACCATGTCCGCGCCGGAATAACCGACAGCGCAGATTACGCGGCCCCAGTTCGGGTCTTCGCCGAAAAACGCCGTTTTTACGAGCGGAGAGTTGGCTACAGCCATGCCGACCGTTTTGGCATCGGCAAAGGATTTTGCGCCTTTTACGTTGATTGTCAGGAATTTGCTGGCGCCTTCGCCGTCTGCTGCGATTTCTTTGGCAAGTTCAGTGCACAGTGCCATTAAATTAGTGCAGAATAATTCATATGCCGCGTTTTCTTCCGTGATTTTGGCATTGCCTGCAAGACCGTTGGCGAGAACGACAACCGTATCGTTCGTGCTCATGTCGCCGTCGACGGAAATCATGTTGAAGGATTTTTCCACGCAGGCAGATAATGCTTTCTGCAAAAGTTCCTGACTGATGGCAAGGTCAGTTGTGATATAGCAGAGCATCGTCGCCATGTTCGGGCGTATCATGCCGGAACCTTTGGCGATAGCGCCCATATGAACTTCCGTGCCGTCGATATCGAATTTAACTGTCATGGATTTGTTGTGCGTATCAGTGGTGATGATGGCATTGGCTGCATCAATGCTGCCTGTTTCGGATAAATTGGCTACAGCATCTTTAATGCCGGCTTCCAGTTTGTCCATAGGAAGCGTAACGCCGATAACGCCGGTAGAGCCGACGATTACGTCATCGGCTTTAATGCCGAGTGCAGCTGCTGCGATTTCTCTCGTTTTATAAGCATCGTTCATGCCCTGCTGACCAGTGCAGGCATTAGCGCAGCCGGCGTTGGCAACAATAGCATGAGCCGTTTTCGTAGCGACCGTTTCTTTGGAAACGTATACAGGAGCGGCAGCCACTTTATTCTGCGTGAATGTACCGGCAATAGCCGCTTCTGTTTCAGTGTAGATTACAGCGACATCGAGATTGCCGCTCTTTTTTATACCGGCTTTGACACCGGCTGCTTTAAATCCTTTGGCGTAAGTTACGCCCTGATTATCTTTCTTTATCATTATAATCCTCCCCTGTAATTACGGATAAATTGGAGTGAAATCAAGTCCCGTCTTTTCATCGAAGCCGCAGGCAATGTTCAAATTCTGAACGGCCTGACCGGCTGCGCCCTTCACGAGATTGTCGATAGCGGAAAGCACGATTATGCGGCCGGTGCGAAGGTCGATATGCCAGCCGATATCGCAGAAGTTGGAGCCGCGCACTTCTTTCGTTGACGGATAGCCGCCTCTGCCGAGCAGACGAATGAAAAATTCCTTGCCGTACATTTCGCTGTAGGCATTGTCAATCATTTCCGGCGTAACCCACTGTTTGATGTTGGCGTAGCACGTACTTAAAATGCCGCGGCTCATAGGCACAAGATGCGGTGTGAAATTAAGCGTAACCTTGCGTCCGCACAGATGGCCGAGCGCCTGTTCGATTTCCGGCGTGTGGCGGTGCGTAGCCACACCGTAGGCTTTGAAATTATCATAAAATTCCGGGTAGTGGTTCATGAGTTTCGGTGAACGGCCGGCGCCGGAAGTGCCGGATTTAGCATCAATAATAATGGTGTTCGGCTCGATAAATTCGTTTTTAACGAGCGGAGCAAGAGCTAAAATGCTTGCCGTAGTGTAACAGCCCGCATTGCCGATGATTTTGGCCGATTTTATTTCGTCGCGGTACAATTCGGCAAGCCCGTAAACGCGGGCGGCATCTTTATGCGTATGGGATACTTTATACCATTGTTCATAAACGGCCGTATCGTCAAAGCGGTAATCCGCGCCGAGGTCGATAATGCGTACGTCCGTATCAGCCAAAGCTTTGCCGACTTCCATGGCATGACCGTGCGGCAGACCGATGAAGACGAAATCGCTGTCTTTAGCGATTATGTCCAAATCCTTCATGCTGATTAATTTCTGGTCATACAGTCCGCGCAAATGCGGATATACTTCCGATATGGCTTTACCAGTATAGCTTTCAGAGGTAATATGCACTACTTCGACTTGCGGGTGATTGTACAAAAGGCGCAGAAGCTCCGCCCCTGCATAGCCGGTAGCGCCGATAATGCTTACTTTTACCATGATATCCTCCTATTAAAATAAAAAAACTGTGTAAAAGTGTAAATTACAGCAACCATATTATAGCATAAATAGAAAAAAACGCTAGTGAATAAGATGTTAATAATTATACAACCAACAGTAATAAAATTTCAATAGTAATTTGTAAAATTTTTAAAAATAAAAAGAGCAGCATGTATAACTATAAAAAAATTATACATACTGCTGAAAAATTATTTTTTGCTTTCAAGCGTGAGCATACGGTAGAATTTGTGCATGAACATATTGTAATTTTCGATGGTGTCGTTTTCCTGTTTGCCGTTGATAATGCGGTAGGACAGGATATAACTGTTGTCTTTGGCATTGTAGATATCAACGGTCATAACGACGTAGCTGTCATTGGAGAATGTGAACACTGCATAAGCATCGGCATAGTTTTTAATGTTGTCTTTATACAGTTTTTTGGCAGCCGCTTTGTCCAGCGTCGTAATGTCGATGCCGGTGCTGTTTAAGATGGCGCTGTTGATTTGTTTGTCGGAAAGAACGGTAAGACCGGTGTCATCTTCTTTGGCGACATCAACGGCAGCCTGAACGAGCATATCGGTTGTAACGATTTTCGGTGCGTTCGGACGATTTTTTTCGTTGAGGTAAACGCTTTGAGCGGACGGTTTGTAGTACGGAGTCGTAATCGCCAGCGTCTTGATGGATTTCAAATCGTAGTTTTCATCAATGACGGTCGTTGTTTCCGTAGCGGCAAATGCTGTAGCCATGCTGAAGAGCATTGCAGCAAGCAGGGAAATTATACATAGGGATTTTTTCATGAGAGAACCTCCTGTTTTTATTTTATACAGTAAATATTCTAGCTGAATGCGGCTATTCCTGCCGCGCTTTGCAGCAGGAAGCTGCTCTTTGGCAGAATTTATTTTAAGAAACCGTTGATAATTTGGTTTTCGGCTTCTTTTTCCGTAAGACCGAGGCTCATCAGTTTTATAAGCTGCTCACCGGCAATTTTGCCGATGGCGGCTTCGTGGATTAAGTTTGACTCCGGATGGTTGGCTTTTATTTCCGGGATAGCGGAGATGTTGGCATCGTTCATGATGATGGCATCACATTCGGAATGGCCGTGGCATTTGTTGTTGCCGTAAATTTTGGCGACGAAAATCTGTTTGGATTTATCCTGAGCTACGGCGCGGGATATTATATTGGAATGGGAATTTTCACCGTTCAGGTTGACTTCAAAATCACTTTCGGCAAACTGGTCGCCGTGCGTTAAAAGTTTTTCTTTGACGATGAGCGTGGCATTTTTGCCTACTGTTCCTTTTGTTATGCGTTTAGTGGAATTTACGCCGCGGATTTGCGTCGTTATCATTTCCATGTAGGAGTTTTCATCCATATCGACAATCGTCGTCGGGTTCATGATGCGCTTGCCTTCGCCGTCGCCGGAACCGTAATGCGTTTCGAGATATTTTACTTTGGAGTTTTTGCCGACGTAGAAAGCGTGAATGCCGTCGTGTTCGGAGTCCTCCTTGCCGCAGTTGTGAATACCGCAGCCGGCGACAATCGTTATGTCGCAGTCATCACCGATATAAAAATCGTTATAGACGGATTCGGTAATACCGGCTTTATCCATTATGACAGGAATGTAGCAGACTTCTTTTTTTGTGCCGGAGGCAATGCGGATGTCGATACCGTCCTTGTCTTCTTTTTTTGTAATGGTGATGTTTTCGCTGGAAGCACGGTCGACAGCTTTGCTGTTTATGCGGATATTGTAGGCCCCTTTTGGTTTATCCTTAATACCGGAAACTTTTTCCAGTAAATCTTTTTCGATATTATCAAGCATGGAAAATCCTCCTTATTTTTTGTAAAAATCGCAGACACCGGCAACTTCCATGAGCTGCGGCATGATTTCTTCTTTTGAGCCGATTTGCTTAACGGAACCGTTGGCAATCAGGACGATTTCATCGGCAATATTCAAAATGCGTTCCTGGTGGGAAATTATCATGATGGAGCGCTGCTCCTGGTGCATTTTTTCAAATACGCTGATGAGTTTTTGAAAGCTCCATAAATCGATACCGGCTTCCGGTTCGTCGAATACGGCCAGTTTTGTCTGCTTGCGTGCCAGGATGGTGGCGATTTCGATGCGTTTTATCTCACCGCCGGACAGAGAGCTGTCCACTTCGCGGCGCACATAGTCGGCAGCGCACAGACCGACTTCGGAAAGATAGGTGCATGCTCCGCTCGTCGTGAGTTTTTCACCTGCGGCGATACTCAGCAAATCCTTGACGCCGATGCCTTTGAAGCGGACCGGCTGCTGAAAGGCGAAGCTTATACCAGCGTTGGCGCGTTTGGTGATATCCCAGCCGGTGATGTCTTCACCGTTAAAGAGAATTTGACCGGAGGTAGGTTTTTCGATACCCATGATTATTTTGGCGAGGGTCGATTTACCGCCGCCGTTCGGTCCGGTTATTACAATAAATTTTTTGTCATCAATTTTCAGATTGATATTGTTGAGAATTTCCTTAGAAGAATTTCCTTCATTAACGGAAAATGATAGATTTTTCAATTCTAGCATTCCAAATGACTCCTATCATAATATATTTATTTGATTTATTATTGATTAATACACAATATACCATAACTATTATACAGTTTTTATGATAGATTAGCAAAAATATAATTTCCGCTTAAAGATTTCCTTATTAAATATATACGTATCATTTTATAAACGTCAAAACAACTTTTTTTAACTTTTTTTTAATTTTTTTCAAAAAAGGGCTTTACAAACACTTTGTCTTATGATAATATTATTAACTGTCAGCGCGGTGCTGATAAGAAAGCAGAAGGAATGCTGGTGTAGCTCAATTGGCAGAGCAGCTGACTTGTAATCAGCAGGTTGGGGGTTCAATTCCTCTCGCCAGCTCCAGAAAGTCTTTACCAATATCGCGGGGTGGAGCAGTTGGTAGCTCGTCGGGCTCATAACCCGAAGGCCAGAGGTTCAAGTCCTCTCCCCGCAACCAAAAGCCGATTTCTGCTGATGTAGCTCAGTCGGCAGAGCGTATCCTTGGTAAGGATAAGGTCACCGGTTCAATCCCGGTCATCAGCTCCACTATAAAACATAATAACATGGCGGCGTAGCTCAGTTGGCTAGAGCATGCGGTTCATACCCGCAGTGTCCGGAGTTCGAATCTCTGCGCCGCCACCAACCAAAATGATAACCCCTTATAAAAGTAGGGGCTTTATTTATGTTAGTGGGTTTGTGAATATAATTTAAAATATTCAACCAGTGTCAGGCGTTTTTGGTGTTTAATTTTCAATTTCGCCTGTAGTCGTTATTTATTTGACACAAAGAAGCAATTGTGATAAATTATATAGACGACGTTCTAAGACGAATATTATTACTAATTAATGTAAAGAGGGGTGCATGAGATGCGCAATGCTATTACTTTAGCCTGCACTGAATGCAAACAGCGCAATTACAGGACTAATAAAAATAAAAAAAATGATCCTGATAGAATTGAAATGAAAAAGTATTGCAAATTCTGTAAAAAACATACTTTACACAGAGAAACTAAATAAGGTTTTTTTCGTTAGTGTGAGGATGTGAAAAAATGGCACAGAATGAAAATACTCCAGTAAGACAGGAAAAATCCGGTATAATAGGCTTTTTATCCGGTGTTAAGACTGAATTAAAAAAAGTTGTATGGCCTACACGCAAAGAACTCGTTTCCTATACAGGAGTAGTTTTTGTTGCGGTGGCATTTGTTTGTGCTTTAATTTGGATATGTGATACTATTTTTGCCCGTATATTCAATCTCATATTACAGTAATCGCAGGAGGTGGAGATGTCTTGTCCCTTGGCATGGAATCAGAGAAGAAATGGTATGTAATCCATACATATTCCGGTTATGAAAACAAAGTTAAAGCCAATCTTGAAAGAAAAATCCACTCCATGGGCATGGAAGACAAAATCTTCCACGTAATCGTGCCTGTAGAAAAAGAAACTGAAAAGAGAAATGGCAAAGAAAAAGTAGTAGAAAGAAAAATTTTCCCGGGTTATGTTCTGCTGGAAATGATAGTAGACGAACGTTCCTGGTATATTGTAAGAAATACCCCGGGTGTTACAGGCTTTGTCGGTTCCAATACAAAACCTGTTCCATTGACAGATGAAGAAGCCAAAAGAATTTTAAAAGCAATGGGTATGGATGAAGAAGCCGAACAATCCAAGGAAATAAGAGAAGTTGTTGACCTTGATGTTGAAGTAGGCGACAAAGTAAACATCAAATCCGGAGCTTTTGAAAATTTTGTTGCAACTATAACCGAAATTGATTATAGTAAGAATAAGATTAAAGGCGTTGTTGATATGTTTGGAAGAGAAACTGCAGTAGAATGCAGTTTTGACCAGATAGAAAAAATATAAATCAGCAAATCAATATAACAACCGTTATATTTCTAAATCTCAAGGAGGTGTAAATAACAATGCCGAAAAAAGTTGTTAAACTTGTAAAACTGCAAGTTCTCGCTGGTAAAGCTACTCCTGCTCCTCCAGTTGGTCCTGCTTTAGGTCAGGCTGGTGTAAATATCATGGCTTTCGTTAAAGAATTCAACGAAAGAACTGCTAAACAGGGCGGTTTAATCATCCCAGTTGAAATTACAGTTTTTGAAGATAGATCCTTTACATTTATTACAAAAACTCCGCCGGCAGCTGTTCTTCTGAAAAAAGCAGCTGGTCTTGAAAAAGCATCCGGTGAACCTAATAAAAAGAAAGTAGCTAAACTGCCGCGCGCAGAAGCTGTAAAAATTGCTGAAACAAAAATGCAGGACCTCAATGCTGCAGATATTGAAGCTGCAACACGCATGATTGAAGGTACTGCACGCAGCATGGGTATCGAAATCGTTGACTGATAGTCATAGATGAAATATCCGTCTGTGGGAGGCTTATACCGTTACAACCACAAAGGAGAGATTTTTTAAATGGCTAAATTTGGTAAAAAATACCAAGAAGCTGCTAAATTAGTAGAAGCTGGCAAAGCTTACGATTTAGCTGAAGCTGTAGAAGTTGTGAAAAAAACTGCTACTGCTAAATTTGATGAAACTGTTGATGTAGCTGTACGTTTAGGTGTAAACCCTAAATATGCTGACCAGCAGGTTCGCGGTGCCGTTGTACTGCCGCATGGCACTGGCAAAACGAAAAAAGTATTAGTTTTTGCTAAAGGCGACAAAGTTGCTGAGGCTCAGGCAGCCGGAGCTGATTACGTTGGTTCCGACGAATACGTTGCAAAAATTAAAGAAGGCTGGTTCGACTTCGACGTTACTGTTGCAACTCCTGATATGATGGGTGTTGTTGGTCGTCTTGGTAGAATTCTCGGTCCTCGCGGCTTAATGCCAAACCCGAAACTTGGTACTGTTACAATGGATTTAACAAAAGCTGTTAATGAAATTAAAGCAGGTAAAGTTGAATATAGAACTGATAAAGCAGGTAATGTTCATGTGCCAATCGGCAAAGTTTCCTTCGAAAGCGAAAAACTTGTACAGAACTTACAGACATTGCTTGACACATTAGTAAAAGTAAAACCAGCAGCAGCTAAAGGTCAGTATATGCGCAATATCACTATTAGCACTACTATGGGACCAGCTGTTACTGTTAACACAAACTTTAAAGCTGTTAAAGCAGAATAAAATTAAATATTTATTTGATAAAGCGACTTAAGACAGCAGGTGTTGCCGCAAGGCGACATAATAAATAGCCTGCCGAGGTCTAAAACCTGGCATGGCAAGAAATTTGCGGTCTCCGGTCGTTGCACTGGAGACCGTTTTTTGGTTGAAATAAAGATACTCATTTGAGAGGGGGTGTCCATGAAATGGCAAACATTCGTCCAGAAAAACAAGCCGCAGTAGCTAGCCTTAAAGAACAGCTCAGCACTGCGAAAGGTGTTGTATTAACAGGTTATAAAGGTTTAACTGTAGCTCAGGATATGAAACTTCGTGCTAAATTCCGTGAAGCAGGTGTTAGCTATCATGTAGTAAAAAATACTATGCTCCGCATCGCTGCTAACGAAACTGGTTTAGAAGGTTTAGATCCAGTCTTAAACGGTACGACAGCTATTGCTGTATCCGCTGAAGATGCTGTAGCTCCAGCTAAAGTAGTATATGATTTCATCAAAGAAAACAAACTGGAAAAAACAGAAGTTTTAACAATTAAACTTGGTGTTGTTGAAGGCAAAGTTATCAGCGTTGATGAAGTTAAAGCTTTGGCATCCCTACCGCCTCGCGAAGTTCTCATCGCGAAAGTGCTTGGCAGCATGCAAGCTCCTATTTCCGGTATGGTCAACGTACTTCAGGGTACTATCCGCAATATGGTATATGTGCTTGATGCAATCCGCGCTCAGAAAGAATCTGCATAAGCAGTTTCTCTCTATATAAATTATTAATAAAACAAAAAGAAATTAATCAATTGAAATTTGGAGGAATATAAAAATGACTAAAGAAGAAATTATGCAAGCCATTGAAGAAATGACTGTTCTTGAATTATCCGAACTCGTAAAAGCTATGGAAGAAAAATTTGGTGTTAGCGCTGCTGCTCCTGTAGCTGTAGCTGCTGCTCCGGCTGCTGGCGCTGCTGCTGCTGAAGAAAAAACTGAATTCGACGTTGTTTTAGCTTCCGCTGGCGACAAAAAAATCAACGTAATCAAAGTTGTTCGTGAAGTAACTGGCCTTGGCTTAAAAGAAGCTAAAGCTCTCGTTGACGGCGCTCCTAAAGCTGTAAAAGAAGGCGTTTCCAAAGAAGACGCTGAAGCTTTAAAAGCTAAATTAGAAGAAGCTGGCGCAACTGTAGAACTCAAATAATTTTATTTGACACTATGAAAGGACATTGGATTAACTCCAGTGTCCTTTTTTGTGTTTTGGCAGGAAAATATTTTTTTAAATGACAGATGTTTTTGGGTATAGCAACTAGAAAAATAAATTTTGCGAAAATAATTTTATTTGAGGTCTAAAATGCCTTGAAAGCCTTGTAGATAAAGACTTTATCGAGGTTTACAATTAAAAAATGATACGCCAGGTAACGTGTGTATAAAAATACTTGTAAAATAAGTGTTGACAATGTTTTTTAATGATGATAATATTAGTAAGTGCCTGAAATCCTGTCAGTTAGTATTTAGGAGTGATAAGATGATAGCTACACTGAAAAATGCTAAACGCGTTATCGGTATAAAACAAGTTACTAAAGCGGTAAAAAACGATTTAGCAAAATGTGTTTACATAGCAGATGACGCTGATGATAGAGTTTTGAGCCCGTTAAAAGAGCTTTGCAGAACAAAAAACGTAGAAATGATTTTTGGTTCTACAATGGCTGAACTTGGTAAATCCTGTAATATTGAAGTCGGCGCCGCGGCAGTGGCACTGCTTGAGGGAGATACCGCTAACTAAGCTGAAAGTCTTACAGAAGTAGGATTTCTTAATCTAAATATCCGCAAGTTGGATAGGGCTTGGGAGCCTTTAATCTTTAGGAAGGAGGTGCATGTATGCCTACAATTAATCAGTTGATTCGTAAGAGCAGACAGAGCATGCAGGAAAAATCTACAGCACCGGCATTAAAAAATTGCCCGCAAAAACGTGGTGTTTGCACAAGAGTATATACAACTACTCCTAAAAAACCAAACTCCGCATTGCGTAAAGTTGCCCGTGTTCGTTTAACGAATAGTATTGAAGTAACAGCTTATATCCCTGGTATTGGTCACAATCTTCAGGAACATAGTGTTGTTTTAATTAGAGGCGGTCGTGTTAAGGACTTACCAGGTGTGCGTTATCACATCATCCGTGGTTCTCTGGATACTGCAGGTGTTCAGAACCGTGAACAGGGAAGATCCAAATACGGTGCAAAACGTCCTAAGAAAAAATAATTACTAGAAACATTGAAGACTATGACAAGGAGGGGTAGTAATGCCAAGAAAAGGTTCTGTACCTAAAAGAGACGTATTACCGGATCCGGTGTACAAATCTAAGGTCGTAACTAAATTTATAAATAAAGTTATGCTTTCCGGTAAAAAAGGTGTTGCTGAGAAAGTTGTATATGATGCATTTGACATCATTAAAGAAAAAACTGGCAAAGACCCAATGGAAGTTTTTGAAACTGCATTGAAAAATGTAATGCCAGTATTAGAAGTTCGTGCTCGCCGTGTCGGCGGTGCTAACTATCAGGTTCCTGTAGAAGTTCGTCAGGACCGTCGCATGACACTCGGTATTCGTTGGATTGTTAATTACGCTAGACTTCGTGGTGAAAAAACTATGAATGAACGTCTTTCTGGCGAATTGATGGATGCAGCAAATAATACCGGTGCAGCAATCAAGAAAAAAGAAGATACTCATAAAATGGCTGAAGCAAACAAAGCTTTTGCACATTATCGTTGGTAATTTGAAAGTATCTTTTATATAATATAAGGAGCGATGAAGTAAGTGGCAAGAGCGTTTTCACTTGAAAAAACTCGTAACATTGGTATTATAGCACACATCGATGCAGGTAAAACCACCACTACAGAGCGTATTCTGTTCTATACAGGCATACTTCATAAAATGGGTGAAGTTCATGAAGGCGGCGCTACCATGGACTGGATGGCACAGGAAAAAGAAAGAGGTATCACAATTACTTCTGCTGCAACAACTTGCCATTGGAAAAACCATCGTATCAACATCATTGATACGCCGGGTCACGTGGATTTCACGGTTGAAGTAGAACGCTCTTTGAAAGTACTTGATGGTGCAGTTACTGTATTATCTGCAAAAAGCGGTGTAGAACCACAGTCTGAAACAGTTTGGCGTCAAGCTGAAAGATATCATGTACCGCGTATGGTATACGTAAATAAAATGGATATCATCGGTGCTGATTTCTATAACGTTTTAAAGATGATGGTTGAACGTTTAAATGCAAATCCGGTAGCAATTCAGATACCAATCGGTGCTGAAGATACTTTCCAAGGACTTATTGACTTAATTAAAATGAAAGCTGTAATCTACGAGGAAGATTATACAAAAGAACCTGAATCAGTAGAAATTCCAGCTGAGTATAGAGAAAAAGCAGAAGAATATCGTCAGAAAATGCTCGACACAATCGCAGAAACTGATGATGAGTTAATGATGAAATATCTCGAAGGTGAAGAACTCACTGAAGAAGAAATCAAAGCAGCTCTGCGTAAAGCAACAGTAGAATGTACGCTTTGCCCGGTTGTATGCGGTTCTTCTTACAAAGATAAAGGTATTCAGCCGATGCTTGACGCAGTTGTTGATTACATGCCTTCTCCGCTTGATATTCCAGCAATTAAAGGTATCAATCCAGATACAAACGAAGAAGACCATCGCGATGCAGATGACAGTGCACCGTTCGCTGCACTTGCATTTAAAATCATGGCTGACCCGTTTGTTGGTAAACTTGCATTCTTCCGTGTATACTCCGGTACATTGAATGCTGGCTCTTATGTATTCAACTCTACAAAGGGCAAGAAAGAACGTATCGGACGTATTTTACAGATGCACGCTAATAACCGTAAGGAAATTGAAGTAGTTTACAGCGGCGATATCGCAGCGGCTGTAGGTCTTAAAGATACTACAACTGGTGATACGCTTTGCGATGAAAACAATCCGATTATCCTTGAATCCATGGAATTCCCGGATCCGGTTATTTCCGTAGCTATCGAACCGAAAACGAAAGCTGACCAGGAAAAAATGGGTATCGCTCTTCAGAAACTGGCTGAAGAAGACCCGACATTCCGCGTAAGAACGGATGCTGAAACCGGTCAGACAATTATTTCCGGTATGGGTGAATTGCATCTCGATATCATCGTAGACCGCATGAAACGCGAATTTAAAGTTGATTGCCAGGTAGGTAAACCGCAGGTTGCTTATCGTGAAACAATCCGCAAAACAGTTAAGGCTGAAGGTAAATTCGTTCGTCAGTCCGGTGGTAAAGGTCAATACGGTCATTGCTGGCTTGAACTTATTCCGCAGGATCCTGGCACAGGCTTCTCCTTTGAAAGCCAGATTGTCGGCGGTGTTATTCCGAAAGAATACATCGGACCAATCGAAAACGGTGTCAAAGAAGCTATGGAAAACGGTGTTGTTGCCGGTTATCCGATGGTTGACATCAAAGCTGTCGTTTACGACGGTTCTTATCATGAAGTTGACTCCTCAGAAATGGCCTTCAAAGTTGCAGGTTCTATGGCATTCAAAGCTGGTGCAGCAAAAGCAAATCCAGTTCTGCTCGAACCGTATGTAAAAGTTGAAGTTACTGTTCCTGAAGAATATATGGGCGATGTAATCGGTGACTTGAACTCCCGCCGCGGACGTATCGAAGGTATGGAACCGCGCAACGGTGTTGAAGTAATCAATGCATTCGTTCCGCTTTCTGAAATGTTCGGTTATGCAACCGACTTACGTTCTAAAACACAGGGTCGTGGGAACTACTCCATGGAAGTTTCTTACTATGATGAAGTTCCTAAAAATATATCTGATGCTATTGTCGCTAAAGTTAAAGGCGAATAATAAGGGAGGAAAAAAATTAAATGGCTAAACAAAAGTTTGAAAGAACTAAACCGCATGTAAACATTGGTACAATTGGTCACGTTGACCATGGTAAAACTACTTTAACTGCTGCTATCACTAAAGTATTATCCGAAAAAGGTATGGCTCAGTTCGAAGATTACAGCATGATCGATAAAGCTCCAGAAGAACGTGAACGCGGTATCACAATCAATACTGCACACGTTGAATATGAAACTGAAAACAGACATTATGCTCACGTAGACTGCCCGGGCCATGCTGACTATGTTAAAAACATGATCACTGGCGCTGCTCAGATGGACGGTGCTATCCTCGTTGTTAGTGCTGCTGACGGTCCTATGCCGCAGACTCGCGAACATATCCTGCTCGCTCGTCAGGTTGGCGTTCCGGCTATCGTTGTATTCCTCAACAAAGCTGACCAGGTTGACGACCCAGAACTTCTCGAACTCGTTGAAATGGAAGTTCGTGAACTTCTCTCCAGCTATGACTTCCCAGGCGATGATGTTCCAGTAATTACTGGTTCCGCTCTTCAGGCTCTCGAAGGCGATGCAGCTGCTAAAGAAAAAATTCTTGAATTAATGCAGGCTGTTGATGATTATATCCCAACTCCGACTCGTGATACGGACAAACCGTTCTTAATGCCTGTCGAAGACGTATTCACAATCACTGGTCGTGGTACTGTTGCTACTGGCCGTGTTGAACGTGGCGAACTCAAACTCGGTGACAGCGTTGAAATCGTTGGTCTTTCCGATGAAAAGAAATCCACAACTGTAACTGGTATTGAAATGTTCCGCAAAATGCTTGACAGCGCTGTTGCTGGTGATAACATCGGTGCACTTCTTCGCGGTATCGACCGTAAAGAAATCGAACGCGGTCAGGTTCTTGCAAAACCGGGTACAATTCATCCGCACAAAAAATTCAAAGCTCAGGTTTACGTTTTAACTAAAGAAGAAGGCGGCCGTCATACTCCGTTCTTCTCCAACTATCGTCCGCAGTTCTATTTCCGTACTACTGACGTTACTGGTGTTGTAACTCTTCCAGAAGGTACTGAAATGGTTATGCCTGGCGATAACATCGAAATGAGCATCGAGCTCATCACTCCAATCGCTATTGAAAAAGGCCTCCGCTTCGCTATTCGTGAAGGTGGCCATACAGTAGGCGCTGGTCGTGTAATCGATATCGAAGAATAATTTAATCTGGTAACTTTAATAAATAAGTTCTTTGTATGAGGGCGGCATTTTGCTGCCCTTATATAAAGTTTAAAATGCGATGACGCGGCAGATTGCTTGCCTCGTGCAAGGGAACTGGCGTGGAGAAATTGTCCGGGTCGAGAACCTGGGCGACAAGGAGGAAAATAATTTGGCTAAACAGCAAAAAATCAGAATTCGTTTAAAAGCATATGATCATAAAGCACTTGATCAAAGCTCCGTTAAAATTGTTGAAACGGCTAAAAGAACAGGTGCAATGGTATCCGGTCCTATTCCATTGCCGACTGAAAAAAATATTTTTACAATTTTAAGATCTCCACATGTTAATAAAGACTCCCGTGAACAGTTCGAAATGAGAACTCACAAACGTCTTATTGACATTTTAGAACCTACATCTAAAACTGTTGACGCTTTAATGCGTTTAGATTTGCCAGCAGGTGTGGATATCGAAATTAAATTGTAAGAGGAGGTGGCAATAGATGGCAAAAGTAATTTTAGGTAAAAAACTTGGCATGACTCAAATCTTTACTGAAGAAGGTAAAGTAGTTCCTGTTACAGTTGTAGAATCCGGTAAAAACGTTGTTCTTCAGAGCAAAACAGTTGAAACTGACGGTTATAACGCAGTTCAGATTGGCTTTGGAACAATTAAAGAAAAAAATGTAACTAAACCAATGAAAGGCCATTTCGCAAAAGCTGGTGTTGAACCAGTAAAATTCATCCGCGAATTCCGCCTTGCAGATGTTCCAGAATATAAAGCTGGTGACTCCATCAGCGTTGACATATTTGGTGCCGGTGATTTAGTTGATGTTACTGGTACTTCTAAAGGTAAGGGTTTTGCCGGCGGTATTAAACGTCACAACTTTGCTAGAGGTCCTATGGGTCACGGTTCTAAATCTCATCGTGAACCAGGTTCTACAGGTGCTATGATTTCCGGTCATGGCGGACGTGTACTTAAAGGTAAAAAATTACCGGGCCGTATGGGTGGCGCTAAAGTTACAGTACAGCGTTTAAGCATTGTTCGCGTAGATGCTGACCGTAACCTTATTTTAATCAAAGGTGCTATTCCAGGTGCTAAAAACAGCTTTGTAGTAATTAAAGATACAGTTAAACCTAATAAATAATAATTGGAAGGAGGATTATGCTATATTATGCCTAAAGTAGCAGTTTATACAGTTGCCGGCCAGCAGATCGGTGATATCGAATTAAATGAAAGCGTATTTGGCGTTGAAGTAAACGAAGGCCTTGTTCATCAGGCAGTAGTAATGCAGTTGGCAGCTCAGCGTTTAGGAACGCATGCGACAAAAACTAGAGGTTTAGTACGCGGCGGCGGACGTAAACCTTGGAAACAAAAAGGTACAGGTCGTGCTCGTAGCGGAAGCACCCGTTCCCCACTTTGGGTAGGCGGTGGTACAGTATTCGGTCCATCTCCTCGTTCCTATGCCTTCAGAATGCCTCGTAAACAGCGCCGTTTAGCTATTAAATGCGCTTTAACAGATAAAGTAAACAATGGTGATTTCATTGTGTTAGAAAGCTTAGATTTTGCAGCTCCGAAAACAAAAGAAGTTGTAAAAATGATGAGTGATTTCAACGTTAACGAGAAAGCTCTTATCGTTACTGCTGATGTAGTAGAAAACGTGGAAAAATCTTCTCGTAATATCCCTGGTGTAAAAGCTATCAGTTCTTGCGGATTGAATGTTTATGATATCTTAAATCATAACAAACTCTTCATTACAAAAGATGCTATTACACGTATTGAGGAGGTATTAGCATAAGATGGAAGCTAGAGATATCTTAATCAGACCGCTTGTTACAGAAATGACAACTGAAATGATGGAAGAAGGCAAATACGTATTTGTTGTTGCTAAACAAGCAAACAAAATTGAAATTGCCAAAGCAGTAGCTACGATTTTCAATGTAAAAGTTGAATCCGTAAACACAATCAACGTTCTTGGTAAAGTAAAACGTATGGGCCGCAACATCGGCAAACGTTCTGACTATAAAAAAGCAATCGTAAAACTTGCAGCTGGAGAAACTATCGAGTTCTTCCAAGCTTAAGTAAAAAGATAAAAAAAGGAGGTTAATTAAGTGGCAATAAAGAGTTTTAAACCTTATTCTGCAGGTAGAAGATTTATGACTGTTTCTTCCTTCGAAGAAATTACAGCTAAAAAACCTGAGAAATCCTTGGTTGAAAGTCTTAAAAGCAAAGGCGGTCGTAACTTCCAGGGCCGTTTAACAGTAAGACATCAAGGCGGCGGACACAAACGTTTATATCGTGTAATCGACTTTAAACGCAATAAAGACGGTGTTCCGGCACGCGTTGCTACTATAGAATACGATCCGAACCGTAGCGCTCGTATCGCACTGCTCAACTACTTTGACGGTGAAAAACGTTACATCCTCGCTCCGAACGGATTAAAAGTTGGTGACCAGGTTATATCCGGTCCGGAAGCAGATATTAAAGTAGGTAATACATTACCGCTCGCTAATATTCCGCTTGGTACATTAGTACACAACATTGAAATCAAAATCGGTAAAGGTGGCCAGATGGTACGTTCTGCCGGTGCTGCAGCTCAGCTCATGGCAAAAGAAGGCAACTATGCACTCTTACGTATGCCGTCCGGTGAAATCCGTAAAATTCATATCAACTGCCGTGCAACAATCGGTCAGATTGGTAACTTAGATCATGAAAACCTCACAATCGGTAAAGCAGGCCGCAGCCGTTGGCTCGGTATCCGTCCGGAAAACCGCGGTGTTGCTATGAACCCTTGCGACCATCCGCATGGTGGTGGTGAAGGCCGCAGCCCAGTTGGCCGTAAACATCCTGTTACTAAATGGGGTAAATGTGCTAGAGGCGTTAGAACTCGTCGCAAAAAAGCATCCGATAAACTCATCGTTAAACGTCGTAAATAATAAAATAATGAATAAGGCCGCTTAATAAAGTGCCTTATTCTGAAATGAAAGGAGGACATATTTTGTCAAGATCAGTAAAAAAAGGACCTTTTGTCGCAGAAAGCCTTGAAAAGAAAATTGATGCTTTAAATGCAGCAAATGACAAAAAAGTTGTTAAAACTTGGTCCCGCAGTTCGACAATCCTTCCTACATTCGTAGGCCATACAATTGCAGTTCATGATGGTCGCAAACATGTTCCTGTATATGTTACAGAAGACATGGTTGGTCATAAACTTGGTGAATTCGCACCGACAAGAACTTATAAAGGCCATGCAGGCGAAGAAAGACGTACATCTTTGAAATAATTGTTGAAAGGAGGAGCAGCTGTGGAAGCAAAAGCAGTAGCAAAATATATCCGTATTTCTCCGCGTAAAGTACGTATTGTTATGAACCTCATTCGTGGCAAAAACGTAGCTGACGCGTTTGCAATATTAAAATTCACACCTAAAGCAGGTGCTGATGTAATCAATAAAGTTTTAAAATCAGCAGTAGCAAATGCTGAAAACAATTTCGACATGAATCCTGATAACCTCTATGTGGCTACAGCATTCGTTGACCAGGGTCCTACCCTCAAACGTATTCACCCACGTTCCCGTGGACAGGCATTCAAAATCTTAAAACGTACATCTCACGTTACAATCGTAGTTAAAGAAAAATAATTAGAAGGAGGGAATAGATTTGGGACAAAAAGTTAATCCACATGGCATGCGCCTTGGTATTGTAAAAACTTGGGATGCAAAATGGTATGCTGGTAAAGACTTTGCTGCTAACTTGCATGAAGATATCAAAATTCGCAGCTTCTTAAAAGATACATTAAAAGTTTCTGGCGTTTCCAGAATTGAAACAGAACGCTCCAAAAATCGTCTCAGATTAACTATTCATACTGCTAAACCTGGTATGGTTATCGGCCGCGGCGGTTCGGGTATTGAACAGCTCAAAAAAGGCCTTAAAAAATACACTGACAAACATGTAGATATTAATATCGCAGAAATCAAACAGCCGGATATGGATGCTACGCTTGTTGCTGAAAACATCGCTGCTCAGCTCGAACGCCGCGTTGCTTTCCGCCGTGCTATGAAACAGGCTGTTAGCCGTACAATCCGTATGGGCGCTAAAGGTATCAAAGTAACAGTAGGCGGCCGTCTCGGCGGTGCTGAAATTGCCCGCAGCGAATCTTACCGTGAAGGTAGTATTCCTCTTCATACTCTGCGTGCTGATATTGATTACGGTACAGCTGAAGCTCATACAACTTACGGCCGTCTCGGCGTAAAAGTATGGATTTTCAAAGGCGAAGTTCTTCCTGAAAAGAAAACTGCTGTGCAGGCAGAAACTGTTGAAGGGAGCGAAGACTAATGTTAATACCTAAAAGAGTAAAATACCGCAAACAGTTCCGTGGCACTATGAAAGGTAAAGCTCATAAAGGCAATACAGTAGTTCATGGTGAATTCGGTTTACAGGCTCTCGAACCTGCATGGATTACAAACCGTCAGATTGAAGCAGCCCGTATTGCGATGACTCGTTATATTAAACGTGGCGGTCAGGTTTGGATTAAAATTTTCCCGGATAAACCTGTAACTGCAAAACCTGCTGAAACTCGTATGGGTAGCGGTAAAGGTTCGCCTGAATACTGGGTAGCAGTAGTTAAACCAGGTCGTGTAATGTTTGAAATGGGCGGCGTTAGCGAAGAAATTGCTAAAGAAGCTATGCGTCTTGCAAGCCATAAACTCCCAATCAAAACAAAATTCATTAAGCGTGAAGTGCAAGGGGAGGGTGAAGTAAATGAAGGTTAATGAAATACGTG
The DNA here is from genome assembly GCA_002314325.1 of Megamonas hypermegale. GTDB lineage: Bacteria > Bacillota > Negativicutes > Selenomonadales > Selenomonadaceae > Megamonas > Megamonas hypermegale_A. The sequence goes on along the minus strand of DCFC01000035.1, from coordinate 92,293 downwards.
AAATGAGTGCTGGCGAACTTAACCAGAAACTTGCTTCGCTTAAAGAAGAATTATTCAACCTCAGATTTCAGCTTGCTACAGGTCAGCTTGAAAACCCTATGCGTATCAAAGAAGTAAAGAAAACTATTGCTCGCATTAAAACTGTTCAGCGTGAACAAGAATTAAAAGCCTAATGGTTTTTGTAGTATAATGATATGCAGAAGGAAGGAGGGTTCTTTTAATGAGCGAAAGAAATGTACGCAAAGTTAAATTCGGTAAAGTTGTAAGCGACAAAATGGAAAAAACTATTGTTGTTGCTGTAGTTGATACAGAAAGTCATCCACTGTACAAAAAAGCAGTTAAGAAAACTGTAAAATTCAAAGCACACGATGAAAATAACGAAGCTCATGTAGGAGATACGGTTTCTATCATGGAAACTCGTCCGTTATCCAAAGATAAACGTTGGAGACTCGTTGAAATTCTTGAAAGAGCAAAATAATCGTTTAGTTTGTTCCAATTTTAAGAAGGAGGTAAAGCAATGATTCAGCAACAGACAATGTTGAATGTTGGTGACAACACTGGTGCGAAAGAAATTATGTGCATCCGTGTAATGGGCGGTTCTTATCGCAAATATGCCAACATTGGTGATATAATCGTAGCTGCAGTAAAAACTGCTTCACCTGGCGGTGTTGTAAAAAAAGGTGATGTTGTTAAAGCTGTAGTAGTACGTTCTAAAAAGGGTTTACGCCGTGCAGATGGTTCTTATATTCGCTTTGATGAAAACGCTGCTGTTATTATTAAAGACGACAAGACTCCACGCGGAACTCGTATTTTTGGCCCGGTAGCCAGAGAATTACGTGACAAAGATTTTATGAAAATCGTTTCACTGGCACCAGAAGTAATTTAATAAATAGACAGGAGGTGCCAAGATTTGTCACAGGCTAAATTGCATGTAAAAAAAGGTGATACTGTTTTAGTATTATCCGGTAAAGATAAAGGTAAACAAGGTAAAATCCTTCAGGCTATGCCAGCTAAAGATAAAGTTATCGTAGAAGGCGTTAACAAAATCAAACGTCATACTAAACCTAATCAGAAAGCTCCGAACGGCGGCATCATTGAAAAAGAAGCTCCGATGTTTGCTTCCAAAGTTATGGTTGTATGCCCGGCTTGCTCCAAAGCAACTCGCGTAGCTAAAAAAGAAATCAACGGTAAAATGGTTCGCGTATGCAAAAAATGCGGTGAAGCATTAGACCAGGCAAAATAATAAAGGAAGGAGGATATCTTGGTGGATAGATTACAAGAAAAATACGTAAAAGAAGTAGTTCCTGCACTTACTGAACAATTCGGTTACAAAAACGTAATGGAACTGCCTAAAGTTGAAAAAGTTATCATTAGTATGGGTGTTGGTGAAGCTGCTCACAACTCTAAAGCATTAGATTCTGCTGTAGCTGACCTTACAATCATCGCTGGTCAGAAACCGGTTCTGACTCGTGCTAAAAAATCTCTTGCAGCATGGAAACTGCGTGCAGGAATGCCTATCGGTGCAAAAGTTACTCTTCGCGGAACTCGTATGTATCAGTTCCTTGATAAATTTATGAATATCGCTTTGCCTCGTGTTCGTGACTTCCGTGGCGTAAGCCCTAAAGCTTTTGATGGTCGCGGAAACTATTCAGTTGGTCTGAAAGAACAATTGATTTTCCCTGAAATTGAATATGACAAAATCGAAAAAATTCACGGTATGAATATTATTATTGTTACTACGGCAAAGACGGATGAAGAAGCAAGAGCTCTTCTTAAATTAATGGGTATGCCGTTTAGTGCTTAATTCTTAAGAGGAGGTATACTGATCTATGGCCAGAAAGGCATTGATCCAGAAATGGAGCAAAGAACCGAAATTCAAGGTTCGCAAATATAATAGATGCAAAATCTGTGGTCGTCCACACGGTTATATGCGTAAATTTGATATGTGCCGTATCTGTTTCAGAGAACAGAGTTATAAAGGTGCAATCCCTGGCGTAACAAAAGCTAGTTGGTAAAGTAGAAAGAAAGGAGGATATCGATTCATGGCAATGACTGATCCTATTGCAGATATGTTAACTCGTTTGCGCAATGCAAACTCCGTGCTTCATGATAAAGTTGAAATTCCTGGTTCTAAAATGAAACGCGCTATTGCGGAAGTTCTTAAAGATGAAGGTTTCATCAAAGACTTCTCCTTCGCAGAAGACAATAAACAAGGTGTTATTACAATCACTTTGAAATACGGTCCAAACCGTGAACAAGTAATCACTGGTATTAAACGTATTTCCAAACCTGGTCTTCGTGCTTATGCTAAGAAAGACCAATTACCTCGCGTACTTGGTGGTCTTGGTATTGCTATCATCTCTACATCCAAAGGTATTATGAGTGATAAGCAGGCACGTCGTGCAGGTGTCGGCGGCGAAGTATTAGCATACGTATGGTAAAATTGTTTTAGACTAGGAGGTGTACAGATGTCAAGAATTGGTAGAGAACCGATTACAATCCCTGCTGGGGTTACTGTAACAGTTGATGAACACAATCACGTAGCGGTAAAAGGTCCAAAAGGCGAAATCAGCCGCGACTGTCATAAAGATATGAAAATTACAGTAGGAGACGGCGTTATCACAGTAGAACGTCCTTCCGAAGATAAAATGCATAGATCTTTACATGGTCTTACTCGTACTCTTATCAACAATATGGTGGTAGGCGTTACTCAAGGCTTTGTAAAAAACTTAGAAATTAACGGTGTAGGTTACAGAGCTGCACAAGCTGGTAAAAACCTGAACTTATCCTTAGGTTTTTCTCATCCAGTAGTTGTTGAACCTCCTGTTGGTATTAAATTAGAAGCTCCTGCTCCTAACAAGATTGTTGTATCTGGTATTGACAAAGAAGCTGTTGGCGCTATGGCAGCAAAAATTCGTTCTTACAGAGAACCGGAACCTTACAAAGGCAAAGGTATTAAGTACGAAGGTGAACATATTCGCCGCAAAGCAGGTAAAACTGGTTCGAAGAAATAATAATCTTTAGTTAGAATAGAAAGGAGAGGCTGATTTTGTTTAAGAAACAGGATAAAAATCAAGCTCGTCAGAAACGTCATTTAAGAGTTCGTAATCATATTTCTGGCACAGCTGAAAAACCTCGTTTAAACGTATTCCGTAGCCTGAGCAACATCTATGCTCAGATTATCGATGACGTAAACGGTGTTACTTTAGTTGCAGCTAGCTCTAAAGATAAAGACTTTAACGGTTACGGCGGTAACGTGGAAGCAGCAAAAGCTGTCGGCGCTACTGTAGCAAAACGCGCTTTAGAAAAAGGTATTACTGAAGTTGTATTTGACCGCGGTGGCTATGTATATCATGGTCGTGTAGCAGCTTTAGCAGATGCAGCTCGTGAAGCTGGTCTGAAATTCTAATATTGGAACAGGAGGTAAATTAATGGCCAAGATTGACGCAAACGCACTTGAATTAGAAGAAAAAGTCGTTTATATTAATCGCGTTGCAAAGGTTGTAAAAGGTGGCCGTCGCTTCTCCTTCAGCGCTCTTGTTGTAGTAGGCGATAGAAACGGTCATGTAGGTGCAGGTCTGGGCAAAGCTAGCGAAGTACCTGAAGCAATCAGAAAAGGCATTGAAGATGCTAAAAAGAATCTTGTAGAAGTTTCTTTAGTAGATAAAACTATTCCGCATGAAAGCATCGGTGTATTTGGTGCGGGTAAAGTTCTCTTAAAACCGGCTGCAAAAGGTACTGGTGTTATCGCAGGCGGTCCGGCACGTGCGGTACTTGAACTTGCAGGTGTCAACAACATTTTGACTAAATCCTTAGGTTCTTCCAATCCGAACAACATGGTTCGCGCAACCATCAAAGGTTTGGAACAGCTCAAAAAAGCTGAGCTTGTAGCTGAACTTCGTGGAAAATCCGTTCAGGAACTTTTAGGTTAAGGAGGAAATATTTCAATGGCAAAAGTGAAAATTACCCTTACAAGAAGTCTGATCGGCAGACCTGAAACTCAGAGAAGAACAATTCAGGCTTTGGGATTACGCAAATTAAATTCTACAGTAGAACATGAAGATACTCCGGCTATCAAAGGTATGCTTCATAAAGTAGAACATCTTATTACAGTAGAAAAAATCAGCGAATAATTTAGAGGAGGTGTCCAGGTTATGAAATTGCATGAATTATCACCAGCACCGGGCTCTAAAAAAGTTCGTACTCGTGTTGGTCGTGGCTTAGGCTCCGGTTTAGGTAAAACTTCCGGCCGTGGCCATAAAGGTCAGAACGCTCGTTCTGGCGGCGGTGTTCGCACTGGCTTTGAAGGTGGACAGATGCCTTTATACCGCAGATTGCCAAAACGTGGCTTCAAAAATGTTTTTGCAAAAGAATATGCTGAAGTTAACGTTTCTTCTTTAAACCGTTTTGAAGATGGTGCAACAGTAGACCCGGCAGCATTAGTTGAAGCAGGTATTCTTAAAAATGTTTGCGACGGTGTTCGTGTTCTTGGTAACGGCGAAATTACTAAGAAATTAACAGTAGTAGCAAACGGCTTTACTAAATCTGCTGAAGAAAAAATTACAGCAGCAGGTGGAAAAGTAGAGGTGATCTAAGTGCTTTCAGCTCTTAGCAATATCCTCAAAATCACCGAATTGCGACAGAAAATAGTTTTTACACTTGTGATGTTTGCAATCTTCAGGCTCGGGACTCATATCCCGGTGCCTGGAGTAAATCCTGCGGCGCTTGAACAGTTATTTAACAGCGGTAACTTGTTCGGGCTGCTTGATTTATTTTCCGGTGGTGCTTTAAGTAAATTCTCTCTCTTTGCTATGAGTATTACGCCATATATCAACGCGTCAATCATCATTCAGTTATTGACCGTGGTAATACCTACTTTGGAACAGTGGTCCAAAGAGGGTGAAGAGGGGCATAAAAAAATTACCAAGACGACTCGTTATCTTACTGTTGTCTTGGCATTTTTACAAGCTATTGGTATGTCCATTGGTCTTAGACAGGCCATTATAAATCCTAGTTTTACATCTATTTTTATTATTGCTATTACCCTGACAGCAGGAACGGTATTCCTTATGTGGATTGGTGAACAGATAACTGCACACGGTGTGGGAAATGGTATATCGCTTATCATTTTTGCAGGTATTGTTGCGGCTCTTCCGCATAATTTGGGTACTATATATAATTATTTACAAGCAGGAACAATCAGTTATTTCAATGTATTGTTCTTTGGAATTATTGCCCTGGCGATGATAGTTTTTGTTATTGCTATCAACGAAGGACAACGCAGAGTTCCGGTTTCGTATGCTAAACGGATTGTAGGTCGTAAGACATACGGCGGCCATTCTACGCATATACCGCTTAAAGTAAATCAGGCCGGCGTTATTCCAATCATCTTTGCATCCTCCGTGCTGATGTTTCCTCCGACGATTGCGCAGTTTGTGGAAAATCCTACGATTAGACAGATTGCCGATTATTTCCAGTGGGGAACGCCTTTTCAGTCGGCGCTTTATGCACTGCTGATTATATTCTTTACGTATTTCTACACAGCCGTTACTTTTAAAATTCCGGACCTCGCTGATAATTTGAAAAAATACGGTGGTTTTATTCCTGGTATTCGTCCAGGACAGGCGACTGCAGATTATTTGGACCGTATTATGACACGTATTACATTAGCGGGTGCATTTTTCCTTGCATTCATTGCAATATTGCCTACGATGATTGCCGGTGCTACTCATATTGAAGGCATTCATTTCGGTGGTACGGCATTACTAATCGTTGTAGGGGTTGCACTCAATACGATGCAACAGATTGAGTCAATGGTCGTAATGCGTCATTATGAAGGCTTTATGAAGTAAGGAGGATTTCTATGCACATCCTTTTAATGGGCCCTCCTGGTGCCGGCAAAGGCACGCAGGCAGCAAGGCTGGTAGAAGAATTTAAAATTCCTCATATCTCTACTGGAGATATGTTTCGTGCAGCAGTAAAAGAAGGTACTGAACTTGGCAAACAGGCAAAAGCCTGCATGGATTCCGGCAAGCTCGTACCAGATGACGTTACTATCGGTATTGTGAAGGAACGTTTATCTAAAGCTGACTGCGAAAAAGGATTTATATTGGATGGTTTCCCTCGTACAGTAGAACAGGCTGTGGCTTTGGATAAAATTCTCAGTGAATTAGGTTTAAAACTTGACTGTGCTTTGAATGTAGCTGTTCCGGCTAGTGAGCTGATAAGAAGAGCAGTAGGTCGCCGTATCTGCAAAAAATGCGGAAGCACTTATCATGTAGAATTCAAACCATCTAAGGAAGACGGAATTTGTGACGTGTGTGGCGGTGAACTTTATCAAAGAGCTGACGACAGCGAAGCAACAATGAAAAATCGTCTTTCTGTTTATGAAGAACAGACAAAGCCTCTTATTTCTTATTATGAAAAAGAAGAACTTTACAAAGAAGTTGACGGTAGTCAGTCAATGGATAAAGTATTCCAAGACATTGTTGCAATTTTGCGCAGTTAATTGATAATATAATACGGTAATATATCTGTAAAAAAAGTGTAAAAAAAATCGCTGATAATGATATATTTAAACGCTGTAATATGTTATAATTAATATTCGGGCAGTAAACAAACACGTTTTACTGCGGCAGATAACAATAATGTTGGGCATGGCATTGCTGTAAAAACGGATTACTGACAGGTTTGGGCATATCATGGGCATGATAATTCAAACCTCATAGAGTTTTCGGCCCAACTTAAGCTTTAATTGAAGGAGAATTTCATGTCTAAGCAAGATGTAATTGAAGTTGAAGGTAAAGTACTGGAAGCTTTGCCGAATGCAATGTTTAAAGTAGAGCTGGAAAACGGACACGTTGTTTTGGCTCACGTTTCCGGTAAAATTCGCATGAATTTTATCCGCATCCTGCCGGGTGATAAAGTTACTATCGAACTTACGCCTTATGATTTGACCAGAGGCCGAATCACTTACCGTTTTAAATAAGACCTAGATTTAGGCATTATAGCAATGTAAAAGGAGGTACATGCAGTGAAAGTTAGACCATCAGTAAAACCAATTTGTGAAAAATGCAAAGTTATTAAACGCAAAGGTCATGTAATGGTTATTTGCGAAAACCCTAAACATAAACAGAAACAAGGATAAGGAGGTGCTCATTGTATGGCACGTATTGCCGGTGTAGATTTACCACGCGATAAACGAGTTGAAATTGCTTTAACATATATTTTTGGTATTGGTCTGAAAACTTCTCAGGGTATTTTAGCTGCTACTGGTATTAATCCAGATACTAGAGCACGTGATCTTACTGAAGATGAAGTTGCTAAGTTACGTGAATATATCGATAAAAATCACCTTGTAGAAGGTGACCTTCGTCGTGAAATTTCTTTGAATATTAAACGTTTAGTTGAAATCGGCTGCTACAGAGGTAGACGTCATCGTTTAGGTCTGCCTGTACGCGGTCAGAACACTAAAAACAATGCACGTACTCGTAAAGGTCCGAAAAAGACTGTAATGGGTAAAAAAGGCTAAGAAGAAGGAGGTTTAATAAGTGGCAGCAAATAAAACATCTCGTCCGAAGAGAAAAGATCGTAAAAACGTCGAATACGGTGTGGCTCACATTCGTTCGACTTTCAATAATACAATTGTTACTATCACTGATAAAAATGGTAACGCTCTGTCTTGGGCTAGTGCTGGCGGACTCGGTTTCAGAGGTTCCAGAAAAAGCACTCCGTTTGCAGCTCAGATGGCAGCAGAAGTTGCAGCAAAAGCAGCTATGGAACATGGTTTAAAACAGGTTGAAGTTTATGTAAAAGGTCCTGGTGCAGGTCGTGAAGCTGCAATCAGATCTTTACAGGCAACTGGTCTTGAAGTAAACATGATTAAAGATGTTACTCCAATTCCGCACAATGGTTGCCGTCCGCCTAAACGCAGAAGAGTATAATTAGGAGGTTGAAATAGAAATATGGCTATCGACAGAGTTCCTTCTCTGAAAAGATGTCGCGCTCTCGGCTTAGAAACAGCAGTAGTTGGTCTTGCTAAAAGCTCCAAAAGACAGCCAAAACGTTCTGGCCGTAAAGTAAGCGAATACGGAATGCAGTTAAAAGAAAAACAAAAAGCTAAATTTATATATGGTGTATTAGAAAAACAGTTCAGAGCTTATTACGACAAAGCACAGAAAATGCAGGGCATTACTGGTGAAAACTTACTCGGTCTTCTCGAACGCAGAATTGACAACGTTGTTTTCCGTTTAGGTCTTGCTTCCACTCGTCGTCAGGCTCGTCAGCTCGTTTCTCATGGACATATCACTGTAAACGGCAAACGCCTCAACATTCCGTCTGCACTCGTTAATGTAGGCGATGTAATCGGCGTTAAAGAAAAAAGCCGCTCTACTGAATTGTTCAAAGAAATTGCTGAAAGCAAAAATGCTTTAAGCGTACCGGCTTGGCTTACTGCTGATATTCAAAATCTCACTGGTTCTGTTACGAGATTCCCGAACCGTGATGAAATCGATGTTCCGGTTAACGAACAGGCGATTGTCGAATTGTACTCCAAATAATATGTCTGTGTTATATAGCGTATAGAATAGGAGGTTACTTCAGATGATCGAAATCGAAAGACCAAAGATTGAGATTGTAGAAATAAGTGAAGACAATCGTTATGGCAAATTTGTCTGCGAACCGTTGGAACGCGGATATGGTACTACTCTTGGCAACAGTTTACGCCGTATATTGTTGTCTTCTTTAGAGGGCGCAGCCATAACATCTATCAAAATCGATGGTGTTCTTCATGAATTCTCTACTATTCCTGGGGTTCGTGATGATGTAACAAACATTATCTTAAACTTGAAAGAATTGTGCCTGAAAATGCACGACGAAGAACCTCATACCATTCGTATAGATGTTACTGGTGAAAAAGAAGTAACAGCAGCTGACATCATAGTTGATTCCGATATTGAAATTCTTAACAAAGATTTGCATATCGCTACTGTTGATGAAACTGGTTCTTTGAAAATGGAAATGGTGGTTGAACGTGGACGTGGATACACTCCGGCGGATAAAAACAAAAAACCTGACCAGGTAATTGGCATTATCCCAATCGATTCCATCTTCTCTCCTATTCAAAGAGTTAATTACACAGTAACGGATACTCGTGTTGGTAATGTTACCGATTATGATAAACTTACGTTGGAAGTATGGACTGACGGTTCCATTAAACCGGAAGAAGCAGTAAGCAAATCAGCAAGCATTCTGATTGCGCATCTGCGTCTTTTCCAGAATATGGGCGGTTCCGTTGAAGATATTCCGGCTGATGAAGCTATCTTGAATAATCCGGAAGAAGACAACACTTCCAAAGTAATGGAAATGACAATCGAGGACCTTGATTTGTCCGTACGTTCTTATAACTGCTTAAAGAGAGCTGAAATCAACACTGTTGCAGATTTGATGCAGAAAAGTGAAGAAGATATGATTAAGGTTAGAAATCTTGGTCGCAAGTCTCTGGAAGAAGTTAAAAAGAAATTACAGGAATTAGGGTTAACACTCGCTGACAAAGAATAACAGGAAAGGACAGGCTGCTAATGGGCTACAGTAAATTAGGACGCAACTCCAGCGCACGCAAAGCATTGTTCCGCAGTGTACTGGTTTCCTTATTTAAACATGAACGCATTGAAACAACTGAGGCTAAAGCTAAAGAAATCAGCGGTCTTGCAGAAAAACTCATTACACTTGCAAAACGCGATGATTTAAGTGCTCGCCGTCAGGTTATTGCTGAACTTGTTGATAAAGAAGTTGCTAAAAAATTATTCGATGAAATTGCACCTAAATATAAAGAACGCAATGGCGGATACACTCGTATCCTCAAATTAGGAGTTCGTCGTGGCGACGCTGCTCCGATGGCTTTACTTGAATTAGTAAAATAATTTAGGTTCATTGAAATATATGATACGTGAGGCGGCCGTATGGTCGCCTTCGCCTTATCAGGCAAGTCAAAAATAATTTATGCGATTTTTGGTTTACTTGATAAGGCGATTGTGTTGACAATTAAAACTTAGTATAATAAGAACTGTGATTTTACACAGTTCTTATTTTTTTGGTAAAAACAGGTGATAATTTTGGCATTTATAGAGATAAAGCATTTAACACATGTCTTTAAAAGTAATGATGAAAAAAAAGACGGGCTGAAGGCTCTGGATGATATCAATCTAAATATTGATAAGGGTGAATTCATCGCTGTTATCGGCGTGAACGGCTCGGGAAAGTCAACGCTTGCCAAGCATTTAAACGGGCTTTTGTTACCGACTGAGGGCGCGTGTTTTGTGGACGGTATTAAGGTGGAAGACAGTGAGGAAATCTGGAAGGTGCGGCAGAAAGTCAGTATGGTGTTTCAAAATCCGGATAATCAGATAATCGCGACGATTGTGGAGGATGATATTGCTTTCGGACCGGAGAATATGGGTCTGCCGCGAGAGGAAATAAGAAAGCGCGTGGAATTTGCACTGCAATCGCTGCATATAGAACATCTGCGCAAATTTGCGCCACATCTGCTGTCGGGTGGACAAAAACAGCTGACGGCGATTGCCGGAGCGATTGCCATGCGTACAAACTGTCTTATACTGGATGAGCCGACGGCAATGCTCGACCCACAGGGTAGAATTGCAGTGATGAATGCGCTTAAAGAGCTGCATGAAAAATACAATATGACGATAATCATGATTACGCATTTTATGGAAGAAGCGATGCAGGCGCAGCGTATTGTCGTCATGGATAACGGAAAAGTTGTTCAGGATGGCACGCCGGAGCAGATTTTTGCTGACAGGCAGAAACTGCGCTCGCTGGGATTGGAAGTACCACTTAGTGTGGATATGGCGGCTGAACTGAAAAAGCGCGGCGTGAAGATTGCAGACAATGTGTTTACAGCAGAGCAGTTGGCAGCGGAATTGGAGAAGATTGTTTTATGTCAATAGAAATAAAAAATGTAACGCATATTTATATGGAAAAAACACCGTATGAAAAAACGGCGCTCGATGATGTGAGTCTGGTTATTGAAGAAGGCAGTTTTACGGCGATTGCAGGTCATACTGGTTCGGGAAAATCCACGCTTATGCAGCATGTGAACGGATTATTGTCGCCGGATAAGGGCTCGGTGTATATTGACGGCATGGATATAAGCAAAAAAAATAAAGCGGCACTGGCGGCGCGCCGCAGTGTGGGGCTTGTTTTTCAGTATCCGGAACAGCAGCTGTTTGAAGAAACGATAGAGAAGGATATTGCTTTCGGTCCGAGAAATTTCGGTTTCAGTGAGGAAGAAATACAAAAGCGCGTACGAGAAGCGATGGAATTTGTCGAGCTTGATTATGAACAGTATAAGGATAAATCGCCGTTTGAACTGAGCGGTGGACAGATGCGCCGCGTGGCCATTGCCGGAATTATTGCTTTAAAGCCGAAATATCTGGTGCTAGACGAACCGACGGCAGGGCTTGACCCGCGCTTAAAAGCGAATTTGTTATCGAAGATAAAAAAACTGCATGACAAAGAGAAAATGACGATTATCATGGTGTCGCACAATATGGACGATATCGCGAAACTGGCGGATAAAGTGGCGGTGATGAATGGGGGAAAACTCATGCTGTATGATGAGCCGGAAAAAGTTTTCGCCAATCGGCAGATTATAAAAGAAGCGGGCCTTTTAGAGCCGGAGGTAATGCAGCTTATGCAAAAAATTAAAGACAGGGGATTTGATGTCAATGTAAATGTTCTGGATAAAGATGATGCTTTGGCGGAAATTTTACAAGCTTTGAGAAAGCGGGGGATAAAATGCTGACGGATATAAAAATAGGACAGTATTTTCCGGCGAATTCAATACTGCATAAACTGGACGCCCGATTTAAGATTGTAAGCCTGCTGTTTCTAATTGTGGGTATTTTTATTTTTGACAATCAGCTGTCGTATATTATCTGGTGCGCGATTGTCGGGGGATTGATAAAAATATCGAAAATTCCCGTGAAGATGTTTTTCAATTCCATAAAACCGATAATGTGGATTATTTTATTTACATTCATATTGCATTTGTTCAGCGGCAGCGGCGAACCGCTCGTGCAGATTTGGAAACTTAGTATTACATGGAACGGTATTGCCAACGGGTCGTTTGTCTGTCTAAGATTACTGCTTTTGATGTTCGGTGCGTCGCTGCTTACCTTTACGACACCTCCGCTCGTTTTGGCCGATGCGATTGAGGATTTGATGAGTCCGCTCAAAAAAGTGGGGGTGCCGGCGCATGAACTGGCGATGATGATGACAATTGCTCTGCGCTTTATTCCGACACTGCTGGAAGAAACGGATAAAATCATTAAAGCGCAGAAATCGCGCGGTGCCGATTTTGTAACGGGCAATATTTTCGCGCGCATGAAATCGGTAATGCCGGTACTCATTCCGTTGTTCATCAGTGCTTTCCGCCGTGCCGACGAGCTGGCGATGGCGATGGAGGCGAGATGCTATCACGGCGGTATCGGCAGGACGCGGCTGAAAGAACTGAAAATGCAAAAATGCGATTATACGGCAATGGCGGTATTTGCTGTTGTTATAGTTCTTTTAATCGGCATAAAAGCATTTCTGCCGGATTTGGTGCTTTTTTCATTAAAATAAAAAAACAGGCTTAATGAGCCTGTTTTTATTTTGTCATATTTTCAACTTCACGGCATAATTGTTCCAATAGATAAAGGGACTGGGAAATATCATCTGTTTTTAACTGGAGAATTTGATTAATACGTGCGTGATAGTTTGGCGGCACTTTAGAAAATGTATTTATTCTTAGGGTAGCTTTCTTTTCGTTTAAACAATAAACTCGGTTAAGTGCGAACAGAACTTGATTTAATGATGAAATGGAGCGGAATATATGTCCGTTAATATAATATAAATCATCATTGCCGATATGTTTTTGAGCCAGCATACAGGAAAAATTTGCTTCAAACATGGCAAAAGAAATAAGTGCTTTTTGCAGTGTATCGGGATAATATTCAGCGTGATGTTTTAACTGTATAAAATCATTATTTTTAGCAAAAAGTATTTTAGAGACAGAAAGTTCGCCGCGATACATGACATTTAAATAAGCGTGAGGGTGTCCTGTCTGGTAATGAAATGATATATTTCCGTTATCTGTTTGAGTAATACAGTCTTTTACGCGGGATATATCACGCAGTATCAAATCAACAGGAAAATTATTTACAGTAAGCCAGCCGCCGCAGTTTACCCAGTTGCCCCATTCGCCTTCATGGCAGATTAAATTTGGGCGGTGTTTATCGTCTATTTCGGCGGCAATAGTATTTAATATGCCATAATCAATGCAGTCTTTATTGTAATAAATGCCTATATCATAATCGGAGTTGTTGGAAGCTGTATTTGTGGCACGTGAACCGCCGAGAACTATTCCTTCGATAAAGTTGCATGGTTTGAATTTATCTGTTATGAGTTGTAATAAGTCAGGCATGATATCAGTCCTTTCGAGTGTGTTTTGCAATTTGTTAATGAGTGATGATACAATAATTATAGTATATTTCAACATGAAAGGGAGAAAAAATGAGACCGGAGCATAAAGAGATGATGAAGGCGCGTGCGCGCAATATTAAACTGACGCTCATGTATGACGGAACGAGATATCACGGTTTTCAGCGTCAGAATAAAGTCGTGGCGGTGCAGAACGTACTGGAGGATGTTTTGCAGAAATTGTTCGGCGACAGTATTGAACTAGCTGCAGCAGGCAGGACGGATGCCGGTGTGCATGCCAGAGGGCAGGTCGTGAATTTCTTTACGGACGGGACGATACCGATAGAACGCGTGGCTTATGCGGCGAACAGGCTTTTGCCGGAGGATATAGTGATTACGAAAGCGGAAGAAGCGGCTAAGGATTTCAGCGCGCTTCACTGCGTGCGCTCGAAGATTTATCAGTACAAAGTGTATCAATCACCTGTCGCCAACCCGTTTATGGCGCGCTATTTCTGGCATGTGAATAAGGATTTAAACCTGGAAAATATGCAGAAGGCTTTAAAATATATTGAGGGGGAGCATGATTTTTCCTCATTTCGTTCCGTAGGGGGAAATGATACAAGTCCTGTACGCGAGATTTACGAAGCCAGTTGCAGGCAAGAAGGCAATATTTTTGTATTTAAATTCTGGGGCAGCGGCTTTTTGTACCATATGGTCAGAAATATCATGGGACTTATGGTCAATATCGGTCTGGGCAGAGTGGATAAGGATGAAGTGCCGAAAATAATCGCGGCGAAAAATCGGGCGCTTGCCGGAAAAATGGCACCGGCGAATGGATTGTATCTGTATAAGGTGTATTATTAAAGTGAATGGAATATAAAAAATCCCGCAGGAAATATTTCTGCGGGATTTTTTGCGTGTATATATTAAGTTTGTAAATTAATTGTTACCGGAGCAGCCGTGTTTATCTTCGCCGCACTGGTGCTGGCCGCAGGAGTGCTGATGAGCGTGATGATTGCAGGTAGCGTTGGCGGTGTATTCAAGCGTACCGGCAAGGTAAGCTTTTACGGCTTCGTCAGCACTGCCCGTTACGCCGCCGAACAGTTTAATGCCCGCCTGAGCCAGAGCGTTCTGTGCACCGCCGCCGATACCGCCGCAGATTAATACATCAACCTGATTGCCGTTTAAGAGCGTGGCGAGAGCGCCGTGTCCCTGTCCGTTCGTGTCGATAACCTGCTGGTTTACAATCTGGTTGTCTTCGATATCGTAGATTTTGAATTGGGAAGAATGACCGAAATGCTGAAAAATATTTCCGTTAGCGTAAGTTACTGCTATTCTCATAGTATTATCTCCTTTTTGCTGTATAAATCGGGTGATTTTTCCTTGATGTTTGCAGCAGTTTCTGCGGCAGTTTGCCGGAGTTTCGCTGCAAATACGGTAGTTGCCGCCGGAAATTACAAGCTCTTTGCCGTTTACGATACTGTCGGCTATTTTGCAGCGTGCCGTTTCGTAGATTTCCGTGACGGTCGTGCGGGAAATTTCCATTTGTTTAGCACATTCCAAATGGGTGAGTTTTTCCAAATCAATCAGGCGGATTACTTCGTATTCGTCTAATGTTAAAATGATTTTTTCACCGGAGGAAATCCCGTCGGGTGCAAAGCTGTCATAAGCCGGTTCAAAACAGATACGGCGGCAGCGCGTCGGCCGTGCCATAAAATCACCTCGCTGAATTTATTTTCGACATATGTCGATTATTATTATAGCACTATATTTGTAAAAGTACAATAAAAAAGAAAAACTGACAGCTGAAAATGTTGAGCTGTCAGTTTTACGCATTTGTAAAAATTAGTTTTCTCTAAATAAAGCCAAAAAGCCAAACTTAATTGACCAGTTAGTTTGGCTTTTTCAATCAAATTACAACGATAGAGAAGGCTAACGCAGCGAACGTTAATTGCCTTGTCTTTTTGTATCTTTATTATACTACATAGAAAGTGTAAATTCAAATATGATATAATAGTAAAAGCATTTGAGTTTCTTGAGGTGGTTTTATGGGCAATTTTGCTTTTTTGCAGGAAAAATTTCCGCTGTTGGCTAATTTGGGAGATTTAGCGGAAAAATATCTGTACAATGACCCTAATTCCTGTCTTATAAAATTGGGGATGATTGGTGAAACTATCGTTAATCTGATTTTTGAGTATGATAAACTGGTAAAACCGGCAGAAGACAAGGCGGTAAATAAAATAAATATTCTCATGCGGGAAGGTCTGATTGACAGGCAGATTGAAGATATGCTGCATGCTCTTCGCAAGGCGAGAAATAAAGCTGTGCATGAGAATTTTGCTGATGAAAAGTCCTGCGGGATTTTAATTGAATTTGCGTATACTTTGACGGAATGGTTTATGCAGGCTTACGGCGATTATACGTATGAGCACCGTGATTTTGTATTGCCTGAGAAAAATAGTAATATCATTTATTATACGAATGTACAGGAAAATGAAATTGAACAGCAGGAACAGAAAGCGTTAAAAGCAGCACTAAAAGCGACAACTGTTAAGCGCGAAGAGCGACTGAAACTCATACAGAAAGCTACGGCAGGAATAAAGCTTACCGAAGCGCAGACGCGGTATATTATTGATGAGCAGCTGAAAACTGCCGGCTGGGAAGCTGATACGAACACGCTTCGTTATTCAAGCAGTACGCGACCTAGCAAAAACCGTAATCTGGCGATAGCGGAATGGCCGACATTTACGAACAATAAGAATACGGGGCACGTTGATTATGCGCTGTTTATCGGTTTAAAGCTTGTCGGCATAATTGAAGCTAAAAGTATAGATAAAAATATTCCTTCCGTTTTGGATTATCAAGGCAGGGAATATGCTAAAAATATAATCGTTGATGAAAAGTTTCTGGTTAATAAACAAAATGAGTATAAAGTACCGTTTGTATTCGCCACGAACGGCAGACCGTATGTAAAACAGCTCGAAACCATGTCCGGTGTTTGGTTTGCCGACTTGCAGAACAGTTTTTCCGCACCGAAAGCGTTGAAGGGATTTATTTCACCGGAAGGAATAATGAATTTACTCAATGGCGATATTAAAGCGGTCAATCAGAATTTAATTGATGAAAATCAGGGATTTTTGACAGATAAGAACGGACTGAATTTGCGGTATTATCAGCTCAATGCCATAAAAGCCGTGGTGAATGCCGTTATTGCAGGGCAGAAAAATATTCTGCTGGCGATGGCGACCGGTACGGGCAAGACACGCACTATTTTGGGCATGATTTATCTGTTTTTGAAAACGAAAAGGTTTCGGCGTATTTTGTTTCTTGTTGACAGAACGAGTCTAGGGCAGCAGGCTTTTGATACGTTTAAGGAAGTAAAGCTGGAAGAACTTATGACCTTGAATGAAATTTATGCGATTAAAGGGCTGGAAGATAAAACGATTGACAGGGAAACGAAAATACAGATTGCTACCGTGCAAAGCATGGTGAAGCGTCTATTGTATCTGGATGAAGATAATTATAATATGCCGAATGTGAGCGATTTTGATTTAATTATCGTTGACGAAGCGCACCGAGGTTATATTCTGGATAAGCAGATGACGCAGGAAGAGATGCTGTATAATAATCAGAATGACTATATCAGCAAATACCGCTATGTAATTGATTATTTCGATGCGGTGAAAATCGGTCTTACGGCAACGCCTGCCCTGCATACGACAGAGATTTTTGGCAATCCCGTTTTCACTTATTCGTACCGTGAGGCGGTAAACGACAGATTTCTTGTTGACCATGATGTACCGCATGAAATCAGGACGAAGCTGTATAATGAGGGCATTACGTATAAAAAAGGCGATGAGATGGTTTTATTCGATACGGATACAAATGAAATTGAAAATACAGCCTGTCTTGAAGATGAAGTGCATATTGAAGTGGATAAATTCAATCATGAAGTGATAACGGAAGGATTTAACCGCGCCGTACTGGAAGAGATAATCGCCGATATTGCCAAAAAGAACAGCGTTAAAGATGAAAACAAGCGCGGCAAAGTATTGATTTTCGCTGTTGATGATGTTCATGCTGATTTAGTGGTGAAAATTCTTAAAGAAATTTGTCCCGATTATAATATCGACAGCGATGAAATCATCAAAATTACGGCGAGCGCCGGCGAAGGCAACCGTCAGCGCATACTGGAATACATTCGCCGCTTTAAGAACGAAAACAGCCCGTCTATTGTAGTAACAGTCGACTTGCTGTCTACAGGAATTGATGTACCGAAAATTGATACGCTCGTATTTTTGCGTCGTGTAAAATCGCGTATACTGTTTGAGCAAATGCTCGGCAGAGCAACGCGTCTTTGTCCGGAGATTGGCAAAACGTGTTTTGAAATTTACGACCCTGTCGGTGTATATGAAGCAATGGACAGTGTAAATACAATGAAGCCGGTGGCGGTCAATCCGAAAATCAGCATAAGCGATATAATAAAAGGTATTAAAGAAGATAAACCGGAATATACAGTGCAGATGAAGAAAAAACAGCTTGAACAGCTGGTGGCAAAACTAAACCGTCGCCAAATGGCAATAAGCGATAAAGTAAAACAGGATTTTCAGACTTTAACAGGCAAAACGGCAGCGCAGTTTATAGATGAACTGAAAATTGTCCCGGCGGAAAATCTTGCCGATTACGTTATAAAACATGAAGCATGGTTTAATGTACTGCTGGAAAAAAATGCCCTGCCGCATAAAAAGCGCATTATCTATGAAGGCGAGGATGAAGTCGTATCGCATACGCGTGATTTCGGCAACACGGACAGACCGCAGGATTATATTGAAAGTTTCAGACAGTATCTGAAAGAAAATATGAATGAAATAATGGCATTAAAACTTATTTGTACAAAACCGAGTGATTTAAAACGTGAGGACTTAAAAAAATTACGCATGGAACTTTCCAACAGTGGTTTCAGTGAAACGCATTTAAATACAGCGTTCAATCAGATGACAAATAAGGAAATCACGGCGGACATCATAAGTCTTATCCGTCAATGCGTGTTGGGCAGTGCCAGAGTCGGTCATGAAGAACGGATAAAAAAGGCAATGGAGAAGCTGAAAAGCAATCATTATTTCAATGCAAAAGAACTCAGCTTTTTGCAGTCAATAGAAAAATATCTCATACATGAATCTGTAATAAATGTAGAAACTTTTGATTTGGATATGAAGTTTAAGAAAAAAGGCGGATTTAAGCGTATTAACAAGATTTTTGCTGATAAATTGGAAGATGTTATAAATGAATTAAATCAATATCTATATGATGACGGAGGAAAAACAGCTTGAATACACAGGAGATAGTGGCAAAACTTTGGAATTTGTGCAATGTACTGCGAGATGACGGGATAACGTATCATCAGTATGTAACGGAGCTTACGTACATTCTGTTTTTGAAAATGGCAAAAGAAACGGGTGCAGAAAAAAATATTCCGAAGCAGTATCGCTGGGATAATCTGGTAAACAAAAGCGGCATTGAACTGAAGAATTTTTATAAAGAACTGCTGGATAAACTGGGCACGGAATGCACAGGCAGAGTTCGGGAAATTTATCAGGGAGCGGCGACGAATATTGAAGAGCCGAAAAATCTGGAAAAAATCATCAAGACGATTGATGAACTCGACTGGTACAGCGCCAAAGAAGAAGGGCTCGGCAATCTGTATGAAGGATTGCTGGAAAAAAACGCCAACGAGAAAAAATCGGGTGCAGGGCAATATTTTACGCCGCGCGTGCTGATAGACGTAATCGTCGAACTCATTGCGCCGCAGGCGGGAGAGAGTTGCAACGACCCGGCGTGCGGAACGTTCGGTTTCATGATTTCCGCCGATAATTATGTAAAAGCGCATACGAACGATTATGATGATTTAAACGAAGATGAAAGAAAATTTCAGTATGAACAGGCCTTTACCGGTTGCGAGCTGGTGCATGATACGCACAGACTGGCACTGATGAATGCCATGCTGCACGATATCGACGGCGAGATAAAACTTGCCGATACACTTTCCAATCAGGGAAAAAGTCTGAAAGATTTTGACGTAGTATTGGCAAATCCGCCGTTCGGCACGAAAAAGGGCGGTGAACGCGCTACCCGTGATGACTTCACCTACCCGACGAGCAATAAACAGCTTAATTTTCTTCAGCATATCTACCGCAGCTTAAAAGCGGACGGCAAAGCTAGAGCCGGCGTGGTACTGCCGGATAATGTATTATCTGAAACAGGTATTGGAGAAAAGATACGTATTGACTTAATGGATAAATGCAATCTGCATACAATTTTGCGCCTGCCGACAGGAATTTTCTATGCTCAAGGCGTAAAGACGAACGTACTTTTCTTCACCAGAGGAAAAACGGACAAGGATAATACAAAAAAAGTTTGGTTTTATGATTTGCGCACAAATATGCCGTCATTCGGCAAGACCAATCCGCTCAAGAAAAGTGATTTTGCCGATTTTATCAAAGCGTATAAGGCAGAAGACAGACATAAAGTGCAGGATGAAAGATTTTCCGTATTTACAAGACAGCAAATAGCTGAAAAAGGCAACAGTCTTGATTTGGGTTTAATCAAAGATGACAGTATACTCGATTATGACGATTTGCCAAGCCCGATTGACTGCACCGAAGAAATGATAGCCAACCTGTCCGAAGCACAGGCACTGCTCATTGAAGTGGTGAATGAGTTAAAATCACTGGAAAAAGAGGAAGCATAATGGCGGCAAAAAAGAAACAGCAATTAACAGTAGAAGAAAAAATGCAGCAGGCACTTGTGCCGCAAGAAGAACAGCCGTATAAAATTCCTGCAAACTGGTGTTGGACATATATAAAAGATGTTTCAAATGTAATTACAGGTAAAACACCTAACAAAAAAAACAAAGAATATTATGGAGAAACTTTTCCTTTTTTTAAACCGGCTGATTTAGATATGGGAAGAAGTGTATTTGCAGCTTCAGAATATTTGTCAGAAAGTGGAAAAAAAATATCTACAAAAATACCTAAAAACTCTACACTTATATGTTGCATAGGAACAATCGGTAAAAGTGGTTATTTATTAGTTGACGGAACAACAAACCAACAGATAAATTCACTTATACCTAAAATAAATCCTTTGTTTTTGTATTATTACACGAATACAGAAAGATTTGTACAAGAATTGAAATTGAAAGCTTCGGCAACAACGATAGCTATTGTAAACAAAAGTAAAACAGAAACATGTACATTTCCATTAGCTCCATTGAATGAACAGCAAAGAATAGTAAATGTAATTGAAAGTTTATTTGCTAAACTAGATGAAGCAAAACAGTTAATTCAAAATACTATAGATAAATTTGAGCAGAATAAAATGGCAATACTGCATAAAGCCTTTAGCGGAGAACTTACGGCAAAATGGCGGGAAGAAAATAATATAGATTTATCCAGTTGGGAGAACCAATCTATTAATGAAGTATGTGAAATAAATCCTAAGAAGGTTGATACAAAAAAATTAGATGATAATTTATCGGTTTCATTTATACCTATGCCTTGTGTTTCTGATATTTTAGGAAAAATTACATCTATGGAAATAAGAAATTTAGTTGAAGTAAAAAAAGGTTATACTAATTTCAGTGAAGGTGATATACTTTTTGCTAAGATTACACCTTGTATGGAAAATGGTAAATCTGCTATTGTTGGTAAACTAGAAAATGATATTGGTTTTGGCTCAACTGAATTTCATGTATTAAGATGTGATACAGATAAAATAAATAATAAATTTCTGCATTATTTTGTACGGCAAAGAAAATTCAGAGATGAGGCAAAAGCGCAAATGACGGGAGCTGTAGGCCAACAGCGTGTGCCTAAAATTTTTATTGAAGATTATAAAATAAATCTGCCTATTATTGAAGAACAGCAGGCAATCGTTAATATTCTCGATAAAGTTTTTATTAAGTATGATAAAATAAAAGATTTACAAGCACAGATTGATAAAATTGAACTCTTAAAAAAATCCATATTGGCAAAAGCCTTTCGCGGCGAGCTCGGCACGAATGACCCGAATGAGGAGAGTGCGGAAGTTTTGCTGCGTGAGATTTTGGCAGGAAGATGATGCTTCATAATATAATAAAAAATATTATTAGAAAGGAATATATAATGAGTGAAAAGTATTGTTATGAATGTGGAAGCAAATTAATTAAAAAAGAGCTTGAAAATGAAGGGATTATCTCATTTTGTCCAAAATGTAATCAATATCATTTTCCTATGTATAATGTTGCAGTTAGTATGATTGTAATAAATAAAGAAACAAATAAATTACTATTGATAAAACAGTATGGAAAACCGTTTTATATTCTTGTGGCAGGTTATGTAAATAGAACAGAACAACTAGAACACGCTGTGGCAAGGGAAATAAAAGAGGAAACGGGAATGAATGTATCTTCTATTAAATTTAATCGAACAAGTTTTTATGAACCTTCAAATGTATTGATGTGTAATTTTACTGCATTTGTAGAAAATGATAAAGATTTTTGTGTTAATGAAGAAATTGATGATTACAGTTGGTTTACCTACGAAGAAGCGAAAAAATATATACGTGAAAATAGTCTTGCAGCATATTTTTTAAATGCTTATCTTGATGAATAAATTTATATAGTAGAATGGAAAGTAATAAAGAAGGGATTGATGTTGTTTTATGAAAACAGTAACATTAGATGCATTAATAGAGAGAGAAGATTTTGATATATTAACAAGTCCAGGAAGTGTAGAAAATACAAGGAATAAAAGTACATTATCCATAGAAGATTTAAAATATGATTCATTTTTTTCACCAATATTAAGAAAGCCTATATTTCAAAGAGAAACAAATGAATGGGATACTAATAAAGTTGTAGGATTAATTGAAAGTTTTATAAAAGGAGAATTAATACCAGCAATTATTTTATGGAAAAGTAAAAGTGGATATGTATTTATAATAGATGGAGCACATAGACTGAGTAGTTTGAGTGCATGGATAAATGATGATTATGGTGATGGAGAAATTTCGAGAAAATACTATAATAATTTTATAAGTCAAGAACAAAAAGATATTGCTGAAAAAACAAGAGAATTAGTTAATAATAAAGTGGGTTCTTTTAAAGATTTATTAAAGATAACAAGGAATGTTGATTTAGCTAAAAATGAAGAACAAAAAGAATATGCTAAAAATTTAGGGTCATTAGCTTTACAATTACAATGGGTTGATGGAGATGCAGATAAAGCAGAAGATTCTTTTTTTAAAATAAATCAATCAGCAACTAAAATAAGTGATGCAGAATTAGAGTTAATAAAATTTAGAAATAAAAGTTATGCAGTAGCAGCAAGAGCAATTGTTAGAGCAGGAAAGGGATATAAATATTGGGCGGATTTTTCAGAAGATGGAAATAAAATGGTAGAGATTTTATCACAAAAAATTTATAATATATTATTCGGAAAGGAAAGTTTTAATCCTAATGATATAAATACTTTTTCTATAGGAGGGATTCAGTCATCTAATTTTACTTTAGATGTCGTTACACAAACAGTTAAAATTTGTAATGACATAAGTGACAAAAATGATTTTGTAGATAAATCAGAGTCAGAAGTGAAAAAGTATTTGCAAAAAGTTTTAAAACTTTTACAATATATAAATTCAACGGAGAAGTTTTCATTAGGGATACATCCGTTTATTTATTTTTATTCGGATTTAGGAAAACATAAAATAGGAAGCTATTATGGATTTTTATTATTTATAAAAGTAATTATTGAACAAAATCGTTTAAATGATTTTACTAAAATAAGAGGAACTTTTGAAGATTTTATTTATCAGTATAGTTTTTTAATACAACAAATTGTAAGGAAATATAGACAAAGTAAAAAAGCATATGAACATGTATCAAAATTTTATAAATGTGTAATGGATTTGTTAATAGAAAATAATAAATTGGATATTGTTCAAATTGCAAAAGAAATAATAAAAAATGAAGAGTTTATATATTTAAAAGTAGATATTGTAGATAATGAAGAGGTTCAAATAAAGGGTAATTTTTCTAGAGGAAAAAAACAACAAATAAAATTAAAAACTTTTGTAAAATCGATACCTAGATGTCCCATTTGTAATGGCTATTTAAGTATAAAATCAACATCAATAGATCATATACAAAGGAAACGGGATGGAGGAAATAATTCAATTAATAATGGACAATTAACGCATATTTATTGTAATACCACATATAAAAATTAATTTTATGTGTAAAATTTTAAATAAAAAAGTAATTTATTGAGATGGAAAAAATAGCAACATAGAAGGGGGTTATTAATATTTATATTACTGTGATGAAAAAATTATTAATAGTTTATATTACAATAAAAGAAAATTGAAAAGGAGTCGTTCATATGACAGAAAAAGAAAAAATGCAAAAGGGTATGTGGTACGATGCCAATTATGATAAAGAGCTTCTGGCGGAACGGCTGATTGCGGATGATTTATGCTATGAATTCAATCAGACCCGCCCAAAGGATACGGAAAAAAGAGAGGCGATTTTGGCAGAACTTTTGCCGAACAAAGCAAAAGACGTGAGTATTTTAGCTCCTTTTTATGCTGATTACGGCGTAAACTGCATAATTGGTGAAGGTACTTTCATAAATCACGGTGCATATCTTATGGATTGCGCGCCGATTACTATCGGTAAACACTGTTTTATCGGACCGAATTGCGGTATGTATACGGCGACACATGCTTTTATAGCGGATGAGCGTAATAAGGGGATTGAAAAAGCCAACCCGATTACATTGAAGGATAATGTATGGCTGGGCGGTGACGTTACTATTTTGCCGGGTGTAACTATCGGCGAGGGCAGTATAATCGGGGCGAAAAGTCTTGTTAATAAGGATATTCCACCGAATGTAATAGCAGCTGGCAATCCGTGCAAAGTAATCCGCGCAATAACAGAAGAAGACAGAATTAATCGGAAAAAATAAAGGGTGGTTAATATGTATACAGCTTCAAACAGCAGATATAAATCTATGCAGTACGCCCATTGCGGCAAAAGCGGTCTTTGTCTGCCACGCGTTTCGCTCGGTCTTTGGCACAATTTCGGTGATACGGCGTCATTTGCCAATATGAAAGAGCTTTGTTTCACGGCTTTTGACAACGGCATTACGCATTTTGACCTGGCTAACAATTACGGACCTGCGCCGGGCAGTGCGGAAAAGAATTTCGGACGCATTTTAAAAGAGGATTTAATGGCGTATCGTGATGAAATTGTTATCAGCACGAAAGCAGGCTATGAAATGTGGGACGGACCGTACGGCAACTGGGGTAGCCGAAAGCATATGCTGGCAAGTCTCGACCAGAGTTTAAAGCGTATGGGTCTTGAATATGTGGATATTTTCTATCATCACCGCATGGATAAGAATACGCCGCTGGAAGAAACGATGGGCGCACTCGCTCAGGCAGTCAAAAGCGGCAAGGCGATTTATGCGGGGCTTTCCAATTATGACGGGGAAACGCTGGAGAAAGCGGCAACTATTTTGGCGAATTTGCATTGTCCGTTTATCATCAACCAGAACCGTTATTCCATTTTTGACAGGACGATTGAAAATAACGGTTTAAAGGAAATGGCGGCGAATTTGGAAAAAGGAATAATTGCTTTCAGCCCGCTGGCGCAGGGAATGCTCACTGACAGATATCTGCACGGTATTCCGGCCGACAGCCGCATAAAAACGGACGGACGTTTTCTGAAAGAAGCGGCGCTTACGCAAAACCGCTTGCAGCAGATTGCCCGATTGAATGAAATTGCACAGAAAAGAGGACAGACGCTGGCGGAAATGGCGCTCAGCTGGGTATTAAAAGACGGTATCGTTACGAGCGTATTAATCGGTGCATCGAAACCGTCGCAGATTTTGGACAATATTAAGGCGATTGAAAATACATCGTTTACGGAAGAAGAATTGCAAATGATAGATGATATATCGCTGGAAAAATAAAAGATAAAAAAAGAAGCCAAACATTGGAGGGAAGAGATAATGTTTGGCTTTTTTATTTTATTTTTTGTATTAGATTAAAGCGTTATTTGATGTTGAGACTGTCAATCCAGCTTGCCACTTCATCGGCTGAAACACCGCCGCCGAGGCGTTTGCCGTCGAGCCAGTTGATATCACTGTAGGTGGATTTAAGCTGATTTATGCTGTTAGTGATATTGCTGCCGCCGGACGTGCAGAACGGAATGACCGTTTTACCGGAGAAATTATAGCTTTCCATAAAGGTATTGATAACGCGCGGTGCCTGGTCCCACCATATTGGATAGCCGACGAAGATTACATTGTATTGTTCGAAGTTGTCAACTGTGCCGCTTAAAGCCGGACGAATATTCGGGTCATGCTGTTCTGTTGTAGCGCGGGTCGTATCGTCGTTATAATTCAAGTCGTCAGCTGTATAAGGCTGAGCCGGCTGGATTGCATATAAATCGCCGCCCGTTGCCGCGGCAATCTGTTTAGCTGCATTTTCCGTATTGCCGGTGCAGGAGAAATAAGCAACGAGTATTTTCGAACCGGATTTTTCTGTTGTGCTAGGGGCGGAAGAACTCTGCTGAGTTGATTGAGCTGTATTGTCAGTAGAATTTTCCGAAGCACAGGCGCTGAAGCAGAAAAGCATCAAAGACGAGAAAATCAGAACGAGTATCTGAGAAAGTTTTTTCAATTTAATTCCTCCTTATGTATTGTTTGTTGATTTCAGTTTAGCATTGAAAAAACATAAGTGCAAATACTTTATCGGAATAAAGAAAAATGTTTGAAAGGCATAATAAATATTATTTCTGCGGCGGATTTAATGAATTTATATCGGTATGAAATCATTGGGTTATAATAAACTTAAATTGAAGCGAAAGAAGGGATTTAAATGGAAAATCTGGCATATACAGATGATGAAACGCAAAAACAGCGGACAGAAATAATAGACGGTGTTATTGTGATGATGTCGCCGCGCCCAAGACCGGAGCATACCGTCATCAGCGGAAGAATTTTTGCGGAATTCGACCGTTATTTGCGCAAAAAACAGTGCAAGGCTTATCCGAATGGCGTCGATTTGTTTTTGGATGAGAAAAATCATTTTATTCCCGATGCGATGATTGTCTGCGACCGAAATAAAATAACGAAAAGAGGCGTTGTCGGTGCGCCGGATTTGGCAGTGGAAGTATTATCGCAGACGACAGCCATGTATGACAGAACGAAAAAGAAAGATATTTACGAGAAAGCGGGCGTTAAAGAATACTGGATTGTCGACGGCTGGGGAAAATTCATCGAAGTATATATTTTAACGAACGGGAAATTTGAGCTTAATAATATATACTATTATTTACCGGCAGAAGAAAAAGCACAGCTGCAATCCTTACCGGAAAAGGAACAGGCGCAGATAAACAAATCGGCTTATGGGAAAATAAAAGTTTCGCTATATGATGATTTATATATTGATTTAGATGATATTTTTGATGATGTTTGAAAATTGTCTTGACTTATAGTCGACTTAAAGGATTAGAATGAAAGAAAATAATTCATTCAGAAATTGTGAGGTTGATTTATTATGAAAACTTTGGTTGCATATTTCTCCGCAAGCGGACAGACGGCAAGACTGGCTAAAACTATTGCCGATGTAACAGGCGGCGACCTTTATGAAATAGAACCGGCAGAAAAATACACATCCGCCGATTTAAACTGGAATGATAAACAGAGCCGCAGTACGAAAGAAATGAATGATGCTTCTTCCCGTCCGGCAATTTCCGGCAAAGTAGCGGATATGGGTCAGTATGATACAGTGTTTGTCGGTTTCCCGATTTGGTGGTATGTAGCGCCGCGTATTATACAGACTTTTCTCGAAAGCTATGATTTTTCCGGAAAAATGGTAGTACCGTTTGCCACCTCCGGCGGAAGCAGTATGGGCAATACAAACAGCGTACTGCAAAAATCCTGCTCTGCTTCGACCAAATGGAAGGATGGCAGACGCATGAGCAGTAGAGAAAGCGCATCTTCCGTGCAAAAATGGGTGGACAGTCTGAATTTATAAAGGAAATAGCAAAAGGCAAGAACGTAATTGTTCTTGCCTTTTAGTTATTTATTTTAGTCAGTCAATATCGATTTGACTGGAGGAGGAGACATTATTCAATTTCGGCAGAGTGATTTTGAGTACTCCGTCAGTATATTCAGCTTTAGCATTAGCTTTATCTATCTGACCTACATAGAAACTTCTCTGCACTGTGCCGTAGTAGCGTTCTTTGCAGATATAGTTGTGAGCTTCGTCACTATTATTCTGTTCTTTATTCATTACAGCTTTGATAGTCAGGTAATCATTCTGATAATCAAGCTGAATGTCTTCTTTTTTTGTTCCCGGCAGTTCAGCGGTGAGTTCATAGCTGTCGCCGGTGTCTTTTACATCGACTTTGAAACCGTTCATATTCTGCATCGGTGCAAAAGCGTTCTGGAAGAACGGTTCATTGAAAACATCAAAAACGGATGGAAAAGTATTTTCTTCTCTATTAGCAGGATTGTTAAACATAAAAGGAACTAAACCAAACATAAGGCAAACCTCCAATTTATCTATACGATACGAAAATCAGAAAATCAAATTTAAATCTGCAAAATCAGTCAATGTTGATGGTCGTTGCCGTTTCTTTTTTGACTGCTTTTGGAAGTGTAACAGTTAAGATACCGTCTTTATAGGCGGCTTTGATGTTAGCTTCGTCGATATCATCGATATAGAAGCTGCGCTGCATTTCGCCGTAGTAGCGTTCGCGGCGCAGATATTTTTCAGAAGCTTTTTTATCGTCTTTTGCATCTTTGGCGTTGGCTTCTTTTACAGGCTGTTCTTCTTTTTTGTCTACTGTAGTTTTTATAGTCAGATAGCTGTTATCATAACTTAAAGCAATATTTTCTTTTTTTACCCCCGGAAGTTCAGCTGTAAGTTCATAACTATCGCCTTTATCCTTAACGTCGACACTGAAGGATTTTACAGCGGAAGATACAGGAGTAAACGTGTTCTGGAAGAACGGTTCATCAAAAATATCAAAGATAGAAGGAATTTTGTTTTCTTCTTTATTAGCAGGATTAAAAGTAAAAGGAACTAAACCAAACATAAGACAGACCTCCAATTTATCTGTACGATTTAAAAATCAAAAAGTCAAATTAACATCTGAAAAAAATCAGTCAATATTGATGGCTGTTGCCGTTTCTTTTTTGACTGCTTTCGGAAGCGTAACGGTCAGGATACCGTCTTTGTAAGTGGCTTTGACATTAGCTTCGTCGATATCGTCAATATAGAAGCTGCGCTGCATTTCACCGTAATAACGTTCGCGGCGCAGATATTTTTCAGACTGTTTTTCTTTATCGTCAACGGTTTTTTCTTCTTTGTTGGCGACTTTTATGGTCAAATAACTGTTTTCATAGCTTAAAGAGATATTTTCTTTTTTGATACCCGGAAGTTCAGCGGTGAGTTCATAAGCAGAACCTAAATCTTTTACATCAACTTTAAAGGATTTCGCAGTTGAAAACGGTGATAAAGCGTTATGGAAAAATGGTTCGTTGAAAACATCGAATAAGCTGTTGAAGTCATCGTCTTTATTAGAAATATTTTTTGCAAATGGAACTAAACCAAACATAATGCAAACCTCCATTTTAATAACATTTCTTAAAGTCAAAAAGTCAAACTCGATTTTAAGAAAAACGAACCTGCAATCACAGGCTCGCGTCTGTTGTCATTTAGAATTTATTTTGTAAGAATATCTGTAAGAGTTTCTCTTTTAAGCCCTCATCGTTCTTACAATTATTATTATAGTCTAATTGGTCAAAAAGTCAACACTTATTTTTGACTTTTTGACATTTTTTTAAAATTTTTTTGCCGGTTGTTAAAACGGTATTCGGAGTATTGTTTCCATACGAATATGCTATAATAAATAAAACATCGAATACAGCTTCGGTGCAATATATATATTAAGGAGGAATTTACTTTGAATGAGATAAAACCACCGAAAAAACCGCTGATATACTATTACGGGATAGCGTTTGTCCTGCTGATACTGTTCAATTCGCTTGTCATGCCGTTTGCGGAAAAACATCAGATAGAAGAGGTAAGCTACAACACGTTTATTCAGAAAACGGAAGATAAGGATATCGGCAGTGTAAAAATTGAGGATAATGAAATCACTTTTACCGATAAGGACAAGAGCCATGTCTACTGTACGGGTGAGATGAACGACCCTGATTTGGTAAAGAGGCTGGCAGCTTCCGGGGCGGATTTTAAGAATATACCGGCTCGGCAGGCTTCGCCGATAGAAAATTTCTTTCTGAACTGGATTTTGCCGATACTGATTTTATAGGGCATTGGAAGTTATGTATCCGGTAAAATGATGAACCGGATGGGCGGAAATGCTATGACGTTCGGCAAAGCGAATGCCAAAGTCTATGTAAAATCGAAAGACGGCGGTATAACATTTGCTGATGTCGCCGGCGAGGATGAAGCGAAGGAAAGTCTGTCGGAGATAGTAAATTATCTGCATGACCCGAAGAAATATCAGGAAATCGGCGCTTCCATGCCGAAAGGTATTCTGCTCGTCGGTCCGCCGGGCACAGGTAAGACGATGCTGGCAAAGGCGGTTGCCGGTGAATCGCATGTACCGTTTTTCGCCATGTCAGGCTCGGAATTTGTGGAAATGTTCGTCGGTCTCGGCGCTTCCAAAGTGCGCGATTTATTCAAGCAGGCGAAGGAAAAAGCGCCTTGCATTGTGTTTATTGACGAAATCGATGCCATAGGTGAAAAACGCAGTAATCAAATCGGCGGCAATGATGAACGCGAACAGACTTTGAACCAGCTTTTGACGGAGATGGACGGTTTTGAAAGTAATAACGGCGTCGTAATTTTAGCGGCGACGAACAGACCGGAAGCACTCGACCCTGCGCTTACCCGCCCGGGACGTTTTGACCGCCGCGTGCCGGTGGAATTGCCGGATTTGAAAGGGCGCGAAGCGATTTTGAAGGTACATGCCAAGAAAGTGAAAATGGACGAAGATATCGATTTCAATAAGATTGCCCGAATGTCATCCGGTGCTTCCGGGGCAGAACTTGCCAATATTATAAATGAAGGTGCACTTCGGGCTGTGCGCGAAAATCGGCAGACGGTTACGCAGAGCGACCTGGAAGAAAGTATTGAAGTCGTCATCGCCGGTTATCAGAAGAAAAATGCCATTTTAACGGATAAGGAAAAGTGGACGGTAGCCTACCATGAAATCGGTCATGCACTGGTAGCGGCAAAGCAGACCAATTCCGCACCGGTGCAGAAAATAACGATAATCCCGCGAACGTCGGGTGCACTCGGTTATACGATGCAGGTGGAGGAAGGCAACCATTATCTGTATACGAAAGAGGAACTGGAAAATAAAATCGCGACCTGCACCGGCGGCAGAGCGGCGGAAGAAGTCGTGTTTGGCAGTATATCGACAGGTGCCGCCAACGATATTGAACAGGCGACGAAAATGGCGCGGGCGATGGTAACACGCTACGGCATGAGCGATGATTTCGACATGGTTGCACTGGAAAGTGTGAACAACAGATATCTGGGCGGCGACACTTCGCTGATTTGCTCGGCGCAGACGCAGACACAGATAGATAAACTGGTTGTAACTATCGTAAAGAAAGAACACGAAAAAGCCAAAAAGATTTTAACGGACAATAGAGAAAAACTCGATGAACTGGCGAAATTCCTGTATGAAAGAGAAACTATCACCGGTGAAGAGTTTATGAACATACTGGAAAAATAATAAAAAGCCGTAACAGTTTCAATATTGTTACGGCTTTTTTGCGGTTTACAGTGCGAGATAATATCTTTAGAAAAATATTGACTTGGAGTTCACTTAAAAAGCTACAATAAAAGCAAGATTATATTAATTGGAGGGAATTTTTATGGAATATCGCGAACTTCCGCACGGCGGAGAAAAAATCAGCGTTTTAGGTCTCGGTATGGGTTATATTTCCGGTACGACGGAGGAGATAGCCGAGGTCATCAGAACGGCGATAAAAAACGGCATAAATTATTTTGATTTGGCAGCAGCAGAACGAGCACCATATGTAGGATATGCTGAAGCTTTTGCCGGTCAGCGCGATAAAATCTATACGCAGATGCACTTCGGGGCAACGTATGAAAACGGCAAATACGGCTGGACGAGAGATTTGGCAACGATAAAGCGCGTTTTTGAGTGGGAACTCGATTTATTTCAGACAGATTATACTGATATGGGCTTTATTCACTGTACGGATGACATGGACGATTTGCAGACGATAAAGCGAAACGGCATTTGGGATTATATGAAAGAATTGAAAGCGGAAGGTAAAATCCGCCATCTCGGCTTTTCGTCGCATAATCCTGAAGTTGCACGCCGCCTTCTGGATACGGGAATGATGGATATGTGCATGTTCAGCATAAATCCGGCTTACGATTATGAAAAAGGCGATGAATACGGTATCGGTGAAGTGCAGGAGCGCGCTCGGTTTTATCGCGACTGTGAAAGTATGGGCGTCGGTATCTCCGTTATGAAACCGTTCGGCGGAGGACAGCTTCTTGATGCGAAGTTGTCGCCGTTTAAACAGGCTTTGACGAAAAATCAGTGCATACAGTACGCGCTCGACAGACCGGCTGTAATGACGGTATTGCCGGGTATCCGCAATATGCAGGATTTGGAGGAGATTTTATCATATGCAAAGGCAACGGCAGAAGAAAGGGATTATTCCGTTATCGGTAACTTCACGCCGCAGAAGGCATACGGAACATGCGTTTACTGCAATCACTGCCAGCCGTGCCCGGCGGGGCTTAATGTCGGTCTGATTAACAAGTATTATGATTTGGCAAAAGCGGGCGACATTATGGCGGTCGGTCATTATCAGAAACTCAATCGGCATGCTGACGACTGCATAAAATGCGGCCATTGCGAAGCAAGATGTCCGTTTCATGTAAAACAGGAAACTCGTATGGAAGAAATTGCAGTATACTTTAAAGAATAGTTCATTTTTCTTTTGCGGTCAAAAGAAAAACGAACCAAAAATCACCTAAAGGTATAACAGGCTCTAATTACTAAAGTAATAATAGCCTGTAAAAAAATCCTTTTAACGTTTCGCTTACGCTGCACTGGGCGAGCCTTCGCAACTTTTATATAAATACAGTCAGTACAACGGCTCGAAATATTAGAATTCAGCTCGTGCCTTTCGTTCTCAGCAAGAATTTAAATTGAGCTGTTGGCACTGTAATTTGTTATTTATAATAAAATTTTGTCTGCGTTGGAGATTTTTACGGTAGCTTTAGCTATTAAAAAACTATTTTCTTGAAGTAAAAATCTCTTAGCAGTGCACGAATTAAGGCACTTTCTTTTTCGGCAACTTTTCTTTGTGCCAGCAAAGAAAAATTGCCCGGCGCAATATGAAGATAAATTAAGAAATTAATTCTCTTTATCTTATATTGTGCCGAACGGCACTTTCTTTTAAGCTGGTATCAGGTTGATTTTTATTGCCTAAGTAACAATGATAATAGTGTTTTTAAATAAAATACAAAAAGAAGCAGCTAATATAATTTTAGCTGCTTCATCTTTTTATATAGCATTATTTTGCTGATTGGCTATTTTTTCTTTTGCTACGGAAAGCATTAATTTTATGCGGTTTAACTGATTTACTTCGCTGATGCCGGCGTCGCAGTCGATAGCTACAATATTTACGTCGTCATTCGTACGCATAAGTTCACGTATCATGCCTTTGCCCGTTATATGGTTAGGCAGACAGCCGAACGGCTGCAGGCAGATAATATTTTTTACGCCTTCCTGAATGAGTTTTGCCATCTCACCGGTCAAGAACCAGCCTTCACCGGCCATGTTGCCGAGCGAGGTGTGCGGTTTGGTGAGTTCGGCAATCTGCTTGATGGTGTATGGCGGGCTGAAGCGGCGGCTGGCGCGCAGTGCTTTACGCATTGGTTTGCGGAAGAATTCGAGCACTTTGATGAAGATTTCCGATTTGGCTCTGTCCATCCATTTGCCGTCGAGCATTTTGTATTTAATAACGTCATCAAATGCCATGTACATCAGAAAGTCCATTAAATCAGGCGTTACGACTTCCGCGCCTTCTTCGGCGAGAATACGTTCCACATGGTTGTTGGCGGTTGGATGATATTTTACGAGGATTTCGCCGACAATGCCGACCCGCGGTTTTTTTATGTTTTCATCCAGTTCCAGTTCGTCAAATTCTTTAACGGCGTTTTTGATATTGGTGCTGAATTTGAAGTAGTTGCCGCTGTCGAGTTCATCCATGCAGATTTTGCGCCATTTGTTGTAGAGCATATCCGTTGAACCCGGTACTTTTTCGTATGGGCGGGTGCGGTTGGCAAGGCGTATCAGCAAATCGGAGTAAACGATGGATTTTACAATATCAATCCAGACTTCCGTTTTGATATGGAAGTCATCCGTTTCGCGGCCGACGCAGGCAAAAACAGGAACCTGACCAAGACCAGCGTTTTGCAGAGCTTTGCGCATGAGGTTCAGATAGTTGGTTGCACGGCAGGCACCGCATGTCTGGAACAGCATAATGGAGGTGTTGTTCACGTCATATTTGCCTGATTGCAGCGCTTTGAGAAGCTGACCGATGACGATGATTGCAGGGTAGCACATATCGTTGTTGACATAGCGCAGACCTAAATCGACGTCTTCCTGCGTCGGCATATCCGGAATGACAATGCGCATACCGGATTTCTGGCAGGCGTTCTGAATGAAGTCGAAATGCTTCGGCGACATTTGCGGTGCCAAAATCGTATGTTGCTCCTGACATTCTTTGGAGAAATAAGCGCGCTGTTTCGGCGGTTCGAGTTCGTCAATCTGCGTGAAGCCGTATTTCCATGCAGCCATAAGCGAGCGGATACGGATGCGGGCGGCGCCGAGATTGCTTACTTCGTCGAGTTTTATCATCGTGTAGATATCGCCGTGCTGTTCGAGAATTTCGCGCACCTGACCGGTCGTAATGGCGTCAAGACCGCAGCCGAACGAGCTGAACTGAATGAGCGTCATGTTGTCGTGGCGGGCAACGTAGCTTGCCGCATGGTAAAGGCGTGCATGGTAGCTCCACTGGTTGACGATATCGAGCGCATCTTCCGGACAGTCGAGATGGTACAGTGCGTCTTCGGAGATGATGGCGATACCGTAGGACTGTATCATTTCCGGAATACCGTGATTGATTTCCGGGTCAATATGGTATGGTCTGCCGGCGAGAACGACGATCGGCTGTTTTTTCGCCGTAGCTTCGGCAATGGCTTTTTCGCCGAAATGGCGTACATCTTCTTTGTATTTGTCAAGTTCGGCGTAAGCTTTTTCTACGGCGGCAGTCAGTTCTTTTTTCGGAATATCGAACGGGAGCTGCTCGGAAAGCCGTTTAATCATGGATTTTTTGTCATTGAGCGGCAAAAACGGCTGCAGGAACTTAATATTTTCCTTGCGCAGAATATCCATATTGGCGCGGATATTTTCCGCATACGATGCGACGATAGGGCAGTTATAGTTGTTATCTGAAGCATGAAGCGGGTCTTTTATATTGTACGGTATGCACGGATAGAAAATCGTATCAATGCCTTTTTCAATTAAATCCATGATATGACCGTGTACGAGCTTGCCCGGATAGCACAGCGAGTCGGATGGAATGGTCGACATGCCTTTGCAGTACAGTTGGGCGGAAGACTTGCCGGAAAGGACGACTTCAAAGCCGAGCGCCGTGAAGAAGGTGAACCAGAACGGAAAATCCTCGTACATATTGAGAACGCGCGGAATGCCGATACGGCCGCGCACTGCATTTGCAAGCGGTTTATAGTAATCGAACAGACGGTGATATTTGTATTGATAGATATTCGGAGCTTTTGCTTCCTTATCAATCTGTTTGCCGATGCCGCGTTCGCAGCGGTTACCCGTATAATAGCGGTTGCCGTCCGGGAATATCTGCATGGTAATCAGACAGCTGTTGCCGCAGCCGTGGCAGCGGTATGACTTCGTTTCTATATGAAAATCGCTTAATTCCTGTTTTGTTAAAACGGTAGAAGTATTCTGTTTGCGTTCCATGCCGAGAAGAGCGATACCGTAAGCGCCCATAAGACCGGCGATGTCGGGACGGATTACGTTTTTATGCAGCAACAGTTCCATCGAGCGCAGAACGGCATCGTTATAGAATGTACCGCCCTGAACGACGATATTGTCGCCGAGTTCAGCCGTGTCTTTTACCTGCATAACTTTGAACAAGGCGTTTTTAATGACGGAAAGCGCAATACCGGCGGAAATATCGCTGACGGAAGCGCCTTCTTTCTGCGCCTGTTTTACGCGGGAGTTCATGAATACGGTGCAGCGTGTGCCGAGGTCGACCGGATTTTGCGCGGACAGACCCTTGTTGGCAAAATCGCTGACGGACATATTGAGCCCCTGAGCGAAGTTCTGAATGAACGAGCCGCAGCCGGCGGAACATGCTTCATTTAAAATAATCTGGCCGATATTGCCGTTTTTGACATAGAAGCATTTCATGTCCTGGCCGCCGATATCGAGTACGCAGGAAACATCAGGACAGAATTCACGCGCGGCGCGCAGGTGAGCAAACGTTTCCACTTCGCCGAAATCGGCATGGAGAGCCGCTTTAACGATATGTTCGCCGTAGCCTGTCGTGCCGACAGCGGCAATATGCGTACCGCTCGGCATAACTTTATAGAATTCGCGCATCTTATCCAGAACGGTCTTGAGCGGCGAGCCGTTGTTGCTGCCGTAGGAAGAGTAGAGGATTTCCTTGTTCTGACCGATAGCAACAAGTTTCGTTGTCGTCGAACCGGCATCGATGCCGATATACAAGGGTCCTTTGTATGCTGCCAAATCCGCTTTCGGTACAACATCTTTATCATGGCGCTGTTTGAACTGAGCGTATTCTGTTTCATCTTTAAATAAGGTGAACGGAACGATATTCGTTTCGTGAGAATTTTTCGCGCAGGTGTTCAGGTGATTTAAAATCTCGTCGTAAGTTAAAATTTCGGCATTGTCGCACAGTGCCGCGCCCATTGCCACGAAATAGCAGCCGTCGTCCACATTGACGATATGTTCATCATCGAGCTGCAATGTTTCGATAAAGCGTTTTTTCAATTCGCTCAGGAAATACAGCGGTCCGCCCAGAAACGTGATTTTGCCCTCCAGCGGACGGCCCTGCGCCAGATTGCCGATAGTCTGGTTTACGACAGCCTGAAAAATGGAAAGGGCGATATCCGGTTTGGAAGCACCGTCGTTTAAAAGCGCCTGTACGTCCGTTTTGGCAAAAACGCCGCAGCGGGAAGCGATTGTGTAAATCTGTTTGCCGCGGGAGGCAAGGTCATTGAGCCCCATAGCATCCGTATTTAAAAGCGAAGCCATATGGTCGATGAAAGAGCCGGTGCCGCCGGCGCATACACCGTTCATGCGCTGTTCGGGAGCTGTGCCGAAATACGTGATTTTGGCATCCTCACCGCCGAGTTCCACAGCGACATCCGTCTGCGGTATCCAGTTGCGTACAGCCTTCGAGCAGGCGATTACTTCCTGAATGAACGGCAGTTTTAAATTGTTCGCCATGCCCATTCCGGCGGAACCGGTTATAGCACAGGAGAATTTATGGTCCTGTAATAATTGAGATACAGCGTTGAGATTATCTTTCATGGAATTGTAGATTTCTGAAAGATGACGCATATATTTTTTGTAAATAACATTATTATCCTTGTCAAGAACTACCAGTTTAATAGTAGTTGAGCCGATATCTATCCCAAGTTTATATGAGATATTCAATGTTTAACACCACCTATAAATTTTTTCTTGGCAAATATATTATTACAGAAAGGATTGGAACTACTATAATCATAATTGTTATTACGTATATGTATTATATCATAGAATAAAAATATGTACATATGAACTGCATTCACCTTTTAAGTTAAATTAAAAATTTTGCTGCATATATTATTATAGAAGGAAACTGTTAAACGGAGTATTGCTTTATAAAACGAAAAATTTTTCGCAAAAAAAGTGTTGACAAATGAAATCAAAAATAATATACTATAGAAGCTGGCTCGTGAGGTAAGCCTTGCGAGCGGTGAATAAGGTAATGGCCCGGTAGTTTAGTTGGTTAGAATGCCGCCCTGTCACGGCGGAGGTCAGGGGTTCAAGTCCCCTTCGGGTCGCCATGATGCCTCGGTAGCTCAGTCGGTAGAGC
Source organism: Megamonas hypermegale (assembly GCA_002314325.1). Taxonomy (GTDB): domain Bacteria; phylum Bacillota; class Negativicutes; order Selenomonadales; family Selenomonadaceae; genus Megamonas; species Megamonas hypermegale_A. The sequence goes on along the minus strand of DCFC01000035.1, from coordinate 54,527 downwards.
AGGGGACTGAAAATCCCCGTGTCAGTGGTTCGATTCCGCTCTGAGGCACCATGCTGGTGTAGCTCAATTGGCAGAGCAGCTGACTTGTAATCAGCAGGTTGGGGGTTCAATTCCTCTCGCCAGCTCCACTTGCGGGTGTAGCTCAATGGTAGAGCCCTAGCCTTCCAAGCTAGTTACGTGGGTTCGATTCCCATCACCCGCTCCATAAAAAAAGGTGTTGACAAAGAAAAGTTAATATGATAATATATTAGCTGTTCTTGATAAGCAATGATGCGCCGGGGTGGCGGAACTGGCAGACGCACAGGACTTAAAATCCTGCGGTTAGTGATAACCGTACCGGTTCGATTCCGGTCCTCGGCACCATTTACCATCATGCCTTATTGTTTTGCGGTCGTGGCGAAACGGCAGACGCGCTAGCTTCAGGCGCTAGTGGGAGCAATCCTGTGGTGGTTCAAATCCACTCGGCCGCACCAAAAAAATTCATATAGTTATAATGCGGTTGTGGCGGAATTGGCAGACGCGCTACTTTGAGGGGGTAGTGATCTCTGGTCGTATGGGTTCAAGTCCCATCAACCGCACCACTTATGAAACAACTGATATTTTACTATCAGCTTTTTTTATGCTTTAAACACAATTCAATATAATATGGCGCGTTGGTCAAGTGGTTAAGACACCGCCCTTTCACGGCGGCTTCATGGGTTCGAATCCCATACGCGTCACCATAACAACTCCGTATGAGTTTTTATATAGATAAAAATGCTTTTTAAAGTTTGGGTACATATCCAGATTTTAAAAAGCATTTTTTTGTATATTTGACAAGGAAAAAAGTTGGGTATAATATATAGTAAAAGTTAATTAGTTAATTATTTAGCCAAAAACTTTTTAACATATTTAATGATTTTATTTACGAGCAGTTGCATCTTGATGAATTTAGGAGGAATTAACTATGTTAGAAAAGTTGAAAGAAAAAGCAGAAAGCATAGCTGAAGAAAAAGCTATGGTATCGTTTTTGAAACGGTTTGACGAAAATCCGTTTCTGGTAAGATTTCAGAACAATGAATACTTAATCGGTGAAGGCGAACCGACCTTTACGGTTGATTTCAAAAAACCGATACCGGTATCCGAGCTGTTGAAAAGCACTTCCATAGCACTCGGCGAAGCGTATATGGATAAAAATCTGACGATTGAAGGCGATTTATATAACGCGCTCGTTCATTTTCTCGGTCAAATGGGCAAATTTTCCACGGATGAAAAACTGCTGGGAAAACTGCTGCATCCTTCCGTAGCAAAAAAATTCCAAGCGAGAGAAGTACAGAGCCATTATGATATCGGCAATGATTTTTACAAATTATGGCTTGATAAGACGATGAGTTATTCGTGTGCGTACTTTAAACACGATGATGATGATTTGTATCAGGCGCAGGTCAATAAAGTGGACTATATTCTGGAAAAACTGCATCTTAAAGAAGGTATGACGCTTCTGGATATCGGCTGCGGCTGGGGCTTTTTGCTGATTGAAGCTGCTAAAAAGTATAAAATCAAGGGCATGGGCATTACTTTAAGTCATGAACAGTACGCTGAATTCAATAGAAGAATAGAAAAACTGAATTTGCAGGATTATTTGACGGTAAAACTGATGGATTACCGCGATTTGCCGAAAACGGGCAGAAAATTTGACCGCGTAGTCAGCGTCGGTATGGTGGAACATGTCGGCCGCGATAATTACAGACTGTTTAATGACTGCGTAAAATCCGTGTTGAAAAAAGGCGGACTGTTTCTGCTGCATTATATCAGCCAGCTGAAAGAAGACAGCGGCAACGGCTGGATGCAAAAATATATTTTCCCGGGCGGAGAACTGCCGAGCCTGCGGGAAATGGTCGATATAATGGCAGAGGAAGATTTTCATATTCTGGATATTGAAAATCTGCGCCGCCATTATAATAAGACGCTTTTGTGCTGGGATAAGAATTTTCATGACCATATGGATGAAATTAAAAAAATGTTCGATGAAAGATTTATCCGCATGTGGGATTTGTACTTGGCCGGCTGTGCAGCAGCGTTTTATACGGGTGTGATTGAAATTCATCAGATTTTAGTTACAAACGGTGTCAATAATGATTTGCCAATCACAAGATGGTACTAAAATTTATGTTCATTTTTCTTTTGGAAAACAAAAGAAAAACGAACCAAAAAGAAAATTTTTTAACGTTTCGCTACCGCTGCACTGGGCAAGCATTCGCAGTTTTTCTATGAATATAGTCAGTACAACGGCTCGAAACGTTTGGAATTTGGCTCGTGCCTTCTAATTTCAAGCAGGAACTTAATTTGAGCTGTCGATACTACAATTTGCTGTTCATGCTAAAATTATCATCCATGTTAGAGCATTTTTACGGTAGCTTTAGCTATTAATAAAGAAAAAGATTTAGATATGTTTTTA
>DCFC01000035.1:0-52080 GCA_002314325.1 Megamonas hypermegale | reverse complement strand
AAACGTTATATCTAAATCTTTTTTTTTAGTGAAAATCTCTTATGAGTTACGAACTAAGGCACTTTCTTTATTATAATTTCTTCGATAAGCAAAGAAATTATAACATGAAAAGTAAAAATAGTGGGTAGGCTATAAAAATAAAAACAGCTGTTGTCATGACGAACATAGCTTCGGCAATGCCGGTGTTTAAATTATACAGCTGTGTTACGACGACGGCGTTTATGCCGATTGGGCAGCAGCCGATTAGGGTGATGATGGCGATAAGCAGCGGGTCGCTTGTAAAGAAAACGGCGATGATGTACGAAAGAACGGGAATGATTAGAAATCGTATCGGTATCACGGACGCGGCAATGTATTTGTATATGCGCGCCGCTTTGAAATTCAGAAGATAGCCGACGGGCAGGATGCCGCACCATGCGCCGATATGTACAAAGGCGTTGAATACATAATCAAAAAAGAACGGACGCGCAACTTCGTTTACATTCAAGACGGCGCCGATGAACATGCTGATGAGGCCTATCTGGTTCCAGCTGATGAGGATGGAACGCCAATGCGGCTGGAATTTGACCGTTTTCGGACCGGCCATGATTTTCTGATGGAAGTATTCGGCCAGCGGAATTCCTAAAATGAGTGTGAAAATATTCTGCGCCATAGCAATAACCTGCACATAGGCGTAGGCCAGCTGGCCCATAGCGATGAAGGCGCATAATCCGCCTAAGATGCCGATGTTGGACATGGTGCTGCTGATGAGATATGCGCCGTGCCCGCGCAGGCTTTTTATTTTAAAATGAGCATACGGATAGGCGAGCATTCCCGGCACTACTGAACATAAAATGAAGCCGACGAAGGATAAAAGAAAAATATTCTGGTCGATATTAATCAGCCAGAAACTGCCGAGCCCCGTAATTAGCGTGACGAAACGGATGTTTAATTTCAACAGCAGATTGCATGTATCGACGGAAATGATTTTGTATTTGTGAAAAAAGTAACCGACAATGAGCGGCAAGAAAACGTCAATAAAGATGAAAAATAATCGCTCCATGTGAAATCCTCGGGTAAAATATTTAGGTTAATAAGGCAACCTATAATCCTACAAGTATGATAAATTCATTATATATCATTTGCCGATTATTTAGCAAAATCTTTTTGCGGCATGAAAAAAGAGTTTAGATTAATCTAAACTCGAAAATTTGCGGAATTTATTTTTTTATATCAGGACGGAGCGCGGCCGCTCTGCCGAGATAAACGTGTCTGATTTGCGATTGTGTTTTATCCGTATTGACCAGGAGCAGTACGCGGATACATTTGCGTATGCTGTTTTCAATGTATAGCTGCTGGGCATCAAAGAGCGGGACTAAATCCCAGCCTGGCAACTGGCGGGCGGCAAATGCCGGAAAGAGCGATTTAATATCGTCGGTAGCGCTGAAAATGGCAGCGCCGACATCTTCGCTGGTGATATCGTTTTCAGTCAGAATGGTATTTATCATTTCCTGTACGGCGTGGAGAACTTCCTCCTTTGCGTCGTTTTCTACGGTGATGGCACCTCGTATACCTTGCATGATAAAACTTCCTTTCTATTATGTATTTATGTACTGTGCCGATTAATTTCATCAATCGGCACGTGAGTTATTTTTCCTTATAGATATTTATCATCAGGCGGAATGACAGAAATACGGCGGCCAAATAGCCGACGACGCCCAGTATAGGGATTTCCATAATCTGCGGTGTCATGTTGGTGGTGCAGATTATACTGGAACCGAGCAGCAGTGCCGAGCAGATTATGCCCAGAATGAGTTTGTTAATCATCTTGTCGAGGCGGCGCAGCGGCTCTTCTGAACCGGTCAGGTCGAGATTGACTTTCGTCTGGCCGCTCATGGTCATCTTCAGGATATCTGACAGTTGCTCCGGTATATGCATGGATTTTTGCAGCATTACGTAGCTGTCGCGTTTAAATTTCATAAATTCCTGCCGCCAGCTGAAATTGCGCTTGAAATCGGCTTTCATATAAGACGAGAAAATGTCAATGAAATTTATGTTCGGACAGCAGATTTTGAGCACTGATTCAATCGTAACGACGCCGCGGGCGAACATACTCAGTCCCGGATTTATGGCGATTTTGTGCCGCCGCGATACGGTGATTATATCATGCGCCAGCTCGCTGAGTTTCAGTGTCTGGAAATTGGCGTCGCCGTAGCGGTTCATCAGTATGTCGATATCCTCGTACAGTTTGATGTGGTCAAGTTTTGCCTGCGGCGAGCCGAGCGTCAGGACGGCGTTTTTCATCTCGTACGTATCGTGCTGGACGAGCGAGAATACAGCTTTTTTCAGTGCATCGCGTTCTTTGAGCGACAACCTGCCCATCATGCCGAGGTCGAGCCAGATTATTTTGCCGTTTTTTATCCAGATATTGCCGGGATGCGGGTCGGCGTGAAAGTAGCCGTCGTCGATAATCTGTTTTACATAGTTCTGTCCGAGCCGGAAGCCGAGTTCCTCGACATTGTAGCCTTTGGCTTCCAGCTTTTCGATTTCGTCGATGCGGATGCCGTCGATATATTCCATAGCCAGCACGCGCGCCGTAGTCAGTTCATGTTTTACGTACGGACAGTCGATGAACGTTTCATCGCAGTTCAGGCGGCGGAATTCGTCAATATGTTCCGCTTCCGTCATGAAATCCATTTCCTGTTTGGTGATGCTCCACATTTCATCCAGTATGGCGTTGAAATCGAGAACGCCCGGCGAAGATTTGAACATCTGCAAAAGGGAAACGGCGCGTTTTAACAGAACGATATCTTTGGCCATTATATTGTAAATGCCGGGACGCTGAACTTTCAGGACGATTTTTTCACCGTTTTTTAAAACGGCTTTATGCACTTGCGCAATAGAGGCGGAGCCGAGCACATCCGGGTCGATATATTCGAAGATTTCGCTGAGTTTTTTATTGTATTCGTCCTCAAGGCATTTTTCGATGATGGAAAAATCGAGCGGATTGGCTCTCGTTTGCAGTTTCGTCAGCTCAAGAGCGTAATCGGCCGGCAGAAATCCCGGCTTTAAAGAGAGAATTTGCCCCAGTTTGACGAAAGTAGGACCTAAATCCTCCAAGATAAGACGCATTTTTTCCGGCGTCATATTGCCGCGAAGGATATTATGCTTGCGCAGGACGATAATCATTTCCCGCAGACGGTGCGTTGAACTGTATTTTGTTTTCGTAGGAATATTAAGCACAATAGCACCTTCTAACAATAAAATTTTATATTTCTTGTCAAAACATCGAACCTATATCAGCAGTATAATAATTTATATTCGTTCGATGTTGTCACTTAACCTCACTAAATATANNTAAACTATTATACTGCTTTAGGATATCAATTAGGACAACAAGTAAATTTTATATTTATTATAGCAAAAATCAATGGGAAATACAGCACGTTTAATTATGCTTTCTTAAATGAAAGAGCTGCAAACCGGTTATATCTGCCGATTTGCAGCTCTTTTATATTTATTCCCTTGTTATATTATCCAAAATCTGAAGTATTTCCTGACCGTAGTTGTTGCCGGGAACTGCCCAGCGGCCGTTCAGTCCCTGCCATGTATCAATCGTTGAAGTGGTGTAGGCGGAACGTACGAGTGTGTAGCGCGGGTCTACAATGCGTTCACGCGGAGGTCTGACGGAGCTGTAAGCCAGCAAATGCTGAATATGCGCACGCACGCCGAGGCGGGCGGAGGAGAAATAAGCGCCTTTTACTGTAGCACTGGTCGTGCCGAGACCGCAGTAATTGTTCTGGTCGGGTGTAACCGTGCCGCCGTAGCTGAAATAGCCCGTTTCCTTGAGTGCCTGTGCAAATGCCGCATCGGGACGGATGCCCTCTTTACCGGCTTCTTCATAGTAGTAACGGACGAGCTCTTCCGGTGAAACGCTGATTTGCGGATGCGGATTTATGTCCAGCAGGTATTTTACGCACTGCTCCTGTGTGGCGATGGCGCGTCCCATAATGGCATCGCTGCCGTAATTCAAGACGGGACGGCGATTATCCGTGGAAGAATTTTCGCCGTTTAAGATGGCTTTAATTCTGTCGGATATGCTGCCAGCGGCGGGAGCAGTCGTTTTTTTGTCGTCAAAGGTGTTTTGCGAAAGTGCTATTACAGCGGTCGTGTCGCGCTGCTGGTGCTGGCTTAATCCTCGGAGCGTGATATTACCGTGCTGAGCCGGTGTCATGGTCGCCACGGACGGCGCCGCTATGGTAAGACAGGCAGCGGCAAGCAGAGAGCCGCAGAAGTGTTTATATTTGTGAAAAAACATAAAAAGATGAAAGACCTCCTTGTTTTGAGTTGTAAATTTTAGCTGTGTTTAAATGTGTAAGGACACAAATTGGATAATAAACAAGAGCATAAATGCGTAAAGTAACGGATGAACCTGTTTAATTTTACCACAAAAGATTTTGATTAAACAGTACGATATAATGCCGATGCCGACGGCGTCGGTGATACTGTAGGATAAAGGCATCATCAAAACGATGAGAAAAGCGGGAAGAGCCTCCTGCATATCGTTCCAGTCTATGCGCGATAGGCTGCTCATCATGTAAAAGCCGACGATGATGAGTGCCGGTGCCGTAACGGCAGGGACTTCTGCCAGCACTTTGGCGAGCGGTGCGGCAAACAGCATGAGGATGAATAATAGTGCCACGACTACGCTGACAAAACCGGTGCGTCCGCCGCTGGCTACGCCGGAGCCAGACTCGACATAAGCTGAGGTCGGGCTGGTGCCGAATACGGCACCGATGAGGCTGGCAACGGAGTCGGCCAAAAGTGCGCTTTTTACATTCGGAAATGTATCGCCCTGCATGAGTCCCGCCTGTTTGGCGATGCCGAGCATAGTTCCCGTAGTATCAAAGAGTGTAACTATGAAAAATGTGAAAATAATCGTGAATAAATTACTGGAAAGCGCTCCGGCAACATCCATCTGCATAAAGGTATCGCCGAACTGCGGTGCGGCAAAAATCGTATCCGGCAGCGAGATATAACCGAACAGAAACGAGATGACGGACGTTATAATCATGCCCAGAAACAGCGCGCCGCGGACATTGTTTATGACGAGAATAATGCTGATGAACAGGCCGATTAGCGACATGTACGTAACGGGGTCGGTGAAATTGCCGAGCGTGACGAGCGTGGCGGGCGAAGCGACGACGATATGCGCGCTTTGCAGACCGACGAAGCTGATGAACAGACCGATACCGGCGCTGATGCCTTCTTTCATGGAAGACGGTATGGCGTTTATGACGGCCTGCCGGAACGTGGTCAGCGACAATAGCAGGAAAATAAGTGCGGAGATGAATACGGCGCCGAGTGCTTCCTGCCACGGTATACCCATGGAGATTACGACGACGAAGGCAAAGTAGGCGTTCATGGCAAGACCGGGCGCTATGGCTATAGGATAGTTGGCAAATATTCCCATAATCAGGCAGCCGACGGCGGAAGCAATGATTGTGGCAAAGAAAACACCGTCGAAATCCATGCCTGTCTTGCTCAGGACGCTGGGATTTAAGATGACGATATAAGCCATTGTCAAAAATGTCGTGAGACCGGCGATGGTTTCCGTAGAGTAACTGGTGCTGCGTTCTTCAAATTTAAAATATTCTTTTAGCTGCATAGGAAAACCTTTCTGAAATTATAATTTTATAGTTAATACCCATCGTGCTAGTAAGACATAGAGCCTTTAGCCAGCAGTATAATAGTTTATATTCGTTCGATGTTGTCACTTAACCTCACTAAATATAAACTATTATACTGCTTTAGGAATTTAATTAGCACAATAAAGTAGTGAATAGAATATTCCTCCCTATAATACCACAAATGAAAAAATTTTTTTAGTACCAATTTGAGTATCGAATGATAAACTTCCTTTAAAATAAGGATTAAATATGGTATTATTATATAATTGGGTAGTAAAAGAACTGTATATTAACGTAGGAGGTAATTGCGTGAGCAGATTTATATTAATAGGTATATTATTGATGACCGCTTTTTGGGCGGGACCGTTTAATAGAGCTTGGGCGGCGGAGCCGTTTGACCCGTTGCCGGAGAATGAATTTCAGTGGGTGCAGGCGACGGCGCGCTCCAGTTATTATTTCAACAAACAGGCGATGACGTACGAGATAGGAGCAGACGGCTATGCCGACACGAATATTTTGCTGGTACCGACGGTGAAACTGTATGATAATATGCAGGTTGATGATATCATTATGAAACGCCAGTGGCGCAACTTGAGCACGTACCGCTTCAATGAGCTTGTCGGCGCGGCGGAATATCTGCGCATTGATTTGCAGAAAAAGACGGTGGAGTACACCGACTGTATTTATTTGGACCAGGGATATAATTCGCTTTATGCTGAATATGAAAGACCAACTCAAGATATGACGACAATGAGTCCTAGAAACGTGGATTATAAATTTTATCAGGCCATACTGGAATATGAACAGCAGCACAGAAAAGAACTGCTGGAAAAAATCGCCGACCAGGTAAAGCCGGAGGATTTGAAAGCTGCGGGAATAAAAGTCGATAAACATAAAGACAAGGATAAAAATAAAGATAAGAAGGAAAGAAAGAGTAGAGAATAAGAGGTGTACGTTTTGTATTGTAGGAGTTGGAATAAAATCTGCCTTTTGATGGCAATGCTGTTCTGTTTCGTAGCACTTACAAATGTAGCTTTTGCGAAAAAAGACGACGAAAAGAAAGTTATTTTGTACGTGCCGCAGGACGACAGGCCGATATCGTCGGACCAGACGGCCGATGTAATACGTTCGCTCGGCTATACGGTGGAAATGCCACCGAAGGATTTATTGGGCGACAGAAACAGAAACGGCAGACCGGAAGAGCTTAACCGGTGGCTGGTGGAAAATGGCGGTGAAGATAAAGTGGCGGTCGTATCCTCGGATGCGCTCACGTACGGCAGTCTGGTAACGTCGCGCAAGCATCACATTCCGAAAGACATGTTGCTCAGACGCGTGAACAATATCGGCAGACTGCATGAAATTCATCCGGAAATGCCGGTATACGTATTTTCATCCGTAATGCGCACACCGCGCGACGGAGCGTCTTCAGGGACGGAAGAGCCGGAATATTACGTAGAGTACGGCAAGACGATAGCGACATACACGAAGATAGATAACGCCGATACGTCGGGGCTGGATGAAAGTTATCAGGTAGCGCTGCGTGAAGGTGTGCCGGAAGCAGCTTTGAGCGACTGGTTCGGACGGCGCAAGACCAATCTGGCAGTGAGCAAGCGTTTAATCGATTTGGTGAAAAACGGCAATATCGAATATATGGCGATGGGCAGGGACGACAACGCGAAATTTTCTTTGACGCAGAACGAAAGCGACCAGCTGGAACGGTATGCCAGAAGCATCGGGCTCGATAAAGACAAATTTGATACGATGACCGGTCTGGATGAAGTGGGACTGCTCGTTCTGACGAGAGTGGTAAATAAACTGGACAACTATCATCCGTACGTTTACGTGAAATATGCGCCGGGCTTTGGCGGAGCGACGGTGCCGAGTTATTCGAGCGAACCGATAGACAAGACGATTGAAGACCAGATATCGACAATCGGTGCGGTAAAAACGTATGATTTGAAAAAAGCCAATCTCGTTTTAATGGTGAATACGAACCGCAGCGGCTGGACGTATGATGCCAATACGCCGGTAAATACATTGCAGCTCCGCTACAATACGCTCGATTTTATAAATGACATTCAAAAAATGGTGGATGGCGGCTATCACGTATCCATTGGTGACATTGCCTTTGCCAACGGTGCAGACAATGCGCTGATGAACCTGCTGCAGAAAAGAGATTTGCTTGACAAGCTTTACGGCTATGCTGGCTGGAATACGGCTACGAACAGCACCGGTTTTGCGCTCGCCATGGGGGTAGTTTCCAACAGGATAAGCGAGGAAAAACGCGACAGACTGCTTTTGACGCGCTACCTTGATGACTGGGTGTATCAGGCCAATATAAGGCAGAATGTAAACTCCTATATCAATCTGCTGCCGGGTAAAGGCGATTATCTGACTATCGGCGACCAAAAACTGCCGCATGCGGAAGAATACGGAACGAAGCTCATGCGCGATTTCGCCGGAGCCAATCTGAGTCTGTTCGCCAAAGCGATAGACGTATCCATAACAATGCCGTGGGACCGCATATTTGAGGCCAATATCAATCTGGAACGCGGCAAATATGACGATACGGTACTGAAAAAATATTTAAAAGGATATTAAAAAAATAAGCCTGCTTTTTCGGCAGGCTTTAATTTTAGTGAAAATACGAGGTGAATGTAATGAGTTTCTTGAAAAAAACAGCGGCGGCATGTCTGACTTTGGTGTGTGTTTTCTGCATGGCGGGAAATACGGCATGGGCGCATCTGAATAAGACGATTTTATTCGTGCCGCATGACAACCGTCCGATTTCCTTCAAGCAGACGGCGGATAATATCCGCGATTTGGGCTATGAAGTATTGACGCCGCCGGAAGAACTTCTGGGCAACAGGGAAAAACCGCAGGGCAATCCTGAAGGGCTGGCGGACTGGGTAGTCGCCAATGCTAAAAAAGCCGATGCCGCTGTGATTTCTGCCGACTCGATTGTTTACGGCAGTCTGGTGGCTTCGCGCAAACACGATTTATCTGTCGAAACGGCGCAGCAGCGGGTAAACAATTTTTCGCGTATTCACGCAGCCAATCCCAATCTGAAATTATACGTATTTGCTTCCATCATGCGTACGCCGCAGACGAGCGAAGCCTCCGGCAGTGAGGATGCCAGCTATTATGCAAAGTACGGCACGGATATTGCCCGTTATACGGCACTGACGGATAAAAAAGAGCAGGATGGGCTCAACCGTGCTGAGCGCAGACAGCTGAAAGAGTACGAGGCAAATATTCCGCCGGAAGCTCTGCAAGACTGGATCGGCCGCAGAAATACGAACTTCACGACGAATAAAAAATTGATAGAACTGGCGAAAAAAGGCGATATAACGTATCTGGCGCTCGGCTGCGACGACAATGCCAAATATTCGCAGACGAATATGGAACGCCGGGAACTTGACGCTTTTGCCGCTTCGCTCGGCTCGCTCCGTTATCAGTCCGTGGCGGGCATTGATGAAATCGGCTTCGTTCTGCTTACGCGCTGCGTAAACAATATGCAGGGCGACATTCCGTTCGTCAGCGTGCATTATGCCGACGGAACAGGAGCGGACACCATACCGGCATATTCCAACGAGCCGATAAAAAATTCGATAAAGACGCATATCAAGATGGCGGGCGGTCTGCCGGTAACGAGCGACAAACGGGCCGATTTAGTTTTCATGGTCAATACGAATTTTGACGGCACGACCGGCGCGGCAAATGATTTGAACAACACGTATACGCCGAATGAAAATGTTACGGCTTTCGTGCAGAAGGTGGATAAAGCCGTAAACGAAGGCAAAAAAGTCGGTATCGGCGATATCACCTTCGGCAACGGCGCGGACAATTCATTGATGATAAGCCTGTACAATGCCAAACTGCTCGACAAGTTAAACGCTTATTCTGGCTGGAACACGCCGACGAACAGCACCGGCTATGCGCTGGCTATGGGAATGTGCTCCAATTACACGGACAGAGAAGGCATATTGAAAATGCTGGAAGTACGCTATCTCGATGACTGGCTGTATCAGGCGAATATCCGTCAGATTGTAGCCAACAGATTAAACTCCATGCCGGGTGAAGGCGATTACGGTAATACGAAAACACGTACCGTTCTGGCACAGGAACTGGCGACAAAGCTTCTACGCGAAAAGATAGCGCAGTACGGCTTGGCGGATTTTGCCGGACAAGAATATGTAAAGGATGCGCAGATACAATTCCCGTGGGAAAGAATGTTTGAAGCCGATATTGTGTTCCCGGCAGAAGAAACGGATATTCAGGTAGGACAGAAAGAAAACTAGTATTGTTTTGATTTTTTCACGGTATTGATGTATAATACAAATAAAAGAAGAGATTGACTGATGTGTGGTGCGGCAGCCCTCTTCTTTAAAAATCGCGAAAAAATTGGAAAAAGGGGCTGACGTTTAACGTTAGTCCTTATTTCTTGACAGCCGTTGTATTTCGACGGCTGTTTTTTTGTGGGCGTAATATGGTACAATATAAAGAAATATTGTTTAAAAATATTGTTTAAATTGAAAGGAATTTGTGCATGTTTTATAGAATTTGGTCGTTTATTTCCTCGCGCCGCAGGGATTTGCTCATGCTGTTTACGGCATTGTTCAATCGGGAGACGCCGCGAGCTATCAGGACGATGATAATTGCCGCGTTTTTGTATTTAATCAGTCCGGTGGATTTTCTGCCAGATATAATCCCGGGACTGGGGCTGGTTGACGATGCTCTGCTTGTACCGGGACTTTTGTATATGGCGACGCAGCTTCTGCCGCCGCAGGTGCGGGAGGCGAGTGAAAAGCGAGCCGATTATCTTGTGCCGAAGCTGCCGTATATACTGGCGGTCGGCGGGATTTTGCTGATAGCGTGGACGTTGTTCGTGCTGACGGCGATTTACAATTTTATTTTTAATTGAGGAGAGAAAAATGCGTTTATATATAGCGGAAAAACCGAGCATGGGGGCGGAAATCGCCAAATGCCTGACAGGTCCCGTGCAGCGCAGGGACGGTTATCTGGTGACGAAAGACGGAATTGTTACGTGGGCATTCGGTCATATTCTGCGTCAGGCGGAACCGGAAGAATACAATGCAAAATATAAAAAATGGAATGCTGATGATTTGCCGATTATTCCGTCGAACTGGAAAATGATTATTGATGAAAATTGCAAAAAACAGTTCAGTATCATAAAAAATCTCATTGATAAAGCCGATGAAATTGTTCATGCGGGCGACCCGGACAGGGAAGGGCAGCTTTTAATCGATGAAGTGCTCGATTATCTGCATTGCCGAAAACCGGTGAAGCGAATACTCTTAAATGCGCTCGATGAGGAGAGTATAAAAAAAGCCAATGCGCAGCTGCGGGAAAATACGGAATTTCTCAATCTGAAAAAATCGGCTCTGGCAAGGGCGAGAGCCGACTGGCTTATTGGTATGAATTTGTCGAGGGCGTATACGCTGGCGGCAAGGCGCGCCGGTAAAAAGGAAGTGCTCGCCATAGGGCGTGTAAAGACGCCGACGCTGGCACTCGTCGTGCGGCGGGAACGCGAATTGCAAAATTTTAAGCCGGTTGATTATTTTGTGATAAAGGCGCTGTTTGCTCACGAAAACGGCGAATTTACGGCGACATGGAAGCCGCAGGATACGCAAAAGGGGCTGGACAGTGAAAACAGGCTTTTGGACGAGCAGATAGCGAAGGATTTAATCGCCAAATTTAACACGAAAGCGGAACAGGGCAGGATAACTGCCTATCAGAAAGCGCAGAAAAAAGAGGCGCAGCGGCTGCCGTTTTCGCTTTCGACTTTGCAGGTGCTGGCGGGAAAACGCTTCGGTTACGACCCGCAGCTCGTTTTGGATACGGCGCAGAAACTGTATGAACAGAAATTGACGACATATCCCCGTTCCGATTGTGAATACCTGCCGCAAAGCCAGTACGGCGACAGCAAAGTCATTTTGCACAATCTGCTCGGCTGCGGTGAAAATCAGCTGAGCATGTGGGTGCAGAAAGCTGATTTGAAAATAAAGTCGCGTGCCTGGAACGATAAGAAAGTCACAGCGCACCACGCGATTATTCCGACGAAGGTGAAAGTGAATTTAAATGCGCTGGCAGAAGTTGAGCGCAATATTTATTTTCTGATTGCGCAGGCGTATATAGCGCAGTTTTATCCGGTGCATATTTACGACCAGACGAAAATCACAGTTGAGTATATGCAGGAGATTTTTACAGCGAGCGGGCGTACTGTGAAGCAGCCGGGCTGGAAGGAACTGTATATGCAAAGCGGCAGGAATAAAAATAAGGATAATGACGGTGAAAACAGCGATAAGGAAGAAGAGAATGCTTCGCTGCCGGCAATGAAAAAAGGCGATATGGTGGATTATGCCGCCGGTAAATACGAGAAAAAATCCACGAAGCCGCCGACGCGTTTTACGAGTGCGACACTGCTTGCCGGTATGAAGGAAATTCATAAATACGTAAAAGATGCCGAAGTAAAAAAGAAACTGAAGGATATTTACGGTATCGGCACAGAAGCGACGCGCGCCTCGATTATCGAAGATTTAATCAAGCGCGGCTTTTTGCAGACGGAAGGCAGGAAAAAATATCTGATACCGACGCAGACGGCGTATATGCTGATTGACGCTCTGCCGGACGAGATGACGTATCCTGATTCTACTGCCGTATGGGAAGATTACTTGCACTCTTTGTCGGAAGGCGAGGGCAGCGTAGAGGAATTTCTGCAGATGCAGGCGAAATTTACGCGCGATTTGTGTGCCAAAGCGAACAAGACAGTGCTTGCCAGTGAAAACGAATATAAATGCCCGCGCTGCGGCCGCGGTATTATGGTGAAGCGCAACGGCAGAAACGGCGCTTTTTGGGGCTGTTCCAATTTTCCTGCCTGCCGCATGACCTGTAATGATGTTGACGGCAAGCCGGATATGAAGGCAAAACAGATAGGAAACCGCAGTAATTTCATGCCGAATTATAATGCAAATTATACGGGCGAAAATGAAGCGATAACAGACAGCGGTATAATTTCCGCCTGGGATTTGGTGTTGCAAAACAGCTCGGGTTACAGGGCAGCTAAACCGAAACTTTCCGCTATGCCGCTGGAAAAACAGGCTAAACAGCAGGCAAGCAGCAAATATCTGTGTCCGCACTGCAAAGACGGCAATCTGCGGCGTATTCATGGCAGAAACGGTTGGTTCTGGGCGTGCTCCAATTATCCGCACTGTACGGCAACGTATGATGACAATAATGGAATGCCCGTATTATAAAATTTATCCGTTGTGCTAGTCATCGAACCTGTAGACAGCAGTATAATAGTTTATATTTGTTCGATGTTGGCACTTAACCTCACTAAATATAAACTATTATGCTGCTTTGAGAAATCAACTAACACAATGGATAAATTTTGGTAAATTTTGCGTAAGCGCAGTGTAAACAGTATCGTTTTTTTAGCGATAAAGCGGAAATTTTTTATCTTGTAGGAAATGGGATGAATTGTGCTATTGGATTGACAATACTGCGATTATTTGAGAAAATAATAAATAATAAACCGTGAACAGCACGGAATACTGTTAAAAAATATAGGAGTGAATATTTAAATTTGGAGCTAATTGAAGTTCTGCTTAAATTGATTTTGGTTGTTTTCTTGGTGTTTATGAACGGTTTCTTCGTGGCGGCGGAGTTTGCTTTGGTAAAAATCCGTGCCTCCCGTTTGGAAACGCTTGTTCAGGATGGCAATACGCGCGCTAAATATGCGAAAAAACTCACTGACCATCTGGATGCGTCGCTTTCCGTCACGCAGCTCGGCATTACATTGGCTTCACTGGGCTTAGGTTGGGTCGGCGAACCGGCGGTAGCCGCTCTTTTGGTGCCTGTCATGGGCTTTTTCGGTTTTGGCGAGGAGATGGCACATTCCGTTGCGCTCGTCGTAGGTTTCTCGATTATCACGGCAATGCACATTGTACTGGGTGAATTAGCGCCGAAATCCATGGCTATTCAGAAAGCGGAAACGGTGGCGCTCAATATTTCCATACCGATGATTATTTTTCACCGTCTGATGTGGCCGGCCGTATGGCTGTTAAACCACGTTGCCAACTGGGTGATTATTCATCTGGGCTTTGAAGTGGCAAGTGAGGGTGAAGAAGCGCACAGTGAAGAGGAAATCCGTCTGCTTATGGAAGAAAGTCATAAACACGGCTATATCGACAAGACGGAGCTTACTTTCGTTGACAATGTGTTTGATTTATCCAACCTGACCGTAAGGGAAATCATGATACCGCGTACGGATATGATTTGTCTGTATCTGGAGGACTCGTTTGACGAAAACGTGAAAAAGGCATTAGATGAACAGATGACACGCTATCCTGTCTGCATTGAGGATAAGGACAACATCATCGGTTTTCTGCATATAAAGGATTTGCTCAATTCGCTTTATACGAAGAAAAAGACAGATATCAGACCGCTGGTGCGTGAAGCAACGGTTGTGCCTGAATCCATGCCGGTAAGGAATTTGCTCAAGCTAATGCAGGGAAAACGTTTACAGCTGGCTATTGTCGTAGATGAATACGGCGGTACGGCCGGTATGGTAACGCTTGAAGATATTATGGAAGAAATTGTCGGTGAAATACAGGACGAATTCGACGAAGAACGCCCGATTGTGGAAAAGCGAACGGATAAACTTTATTCAGTCGATGCAAAAATGCTGCTGGATGATTTAAATGAACGCTTCGGTACCAATATTGAAGAGGAAAATATTGATACAATCGGCGGCTGGCTGTCGACGCAGGTGGATACACCACCGCGCGTAGGACAGAAAGCGGCATTCGGCGATGATGAGTTCTTTGTCGAAGAAGTGGACAGAGTCCGTATCACACGTGTATTGGTAAAAATAAATCATTCATTGACAAATGCAGAAGTTAATGAATAAATATAGATTTTATCTTTTTTTAGAGTTAAAATAGAGATATGAGAGTGAAGAAGAGAGTTTATCTATCGTTCATAATGCGGAACAGATATACGTTCGCATTATTGCATATATCAAAGAAGAAAAGGGGTAATTTGATATGTTAAAATCCATTGCAATCATGACTAGTGGCGGAGACAGCCCGGGAATGAACGCAGCTGCTCGTGCAGTAGTCCGTACAGCTCTCAACGAAGGCGTAAAAGTATTTGGTATTTATGACGGTTACAAGGGAATGCTTGAAGACCGCATCGTGGAACTCAATTCCCAGAGCGTTAGCGATATTATCCAGCGCGGCGGTACATTCCTCGGCACAGCACGTTGCCCGGAATTCAAACAGGAAGAAACGCGCGCAGTGGCAGCTCAGATTTTGAAAAGCCACGGCATTGAAGGTCTCGTAATTATCGGCGGCGACGGAAGTCTTACCGGCGGTTCTCTTTTGAGTAAATACGGTATTCCGATTGTCGGTCTGCCGGGAACAATCGATAACGACGTTTGGGGCTCCGATTATACCATCGGTGCAGATACGGCGCTCAATACCATTCTTGATGCAATCAATAAACTGCGTGATACAGCATCGGCACACCGCCGCATCGTTGTATTGGAAGTTATGGGTCGTACTTGCGGCTGGCTGGCTATGATGGCTGCTATCGCCGGCGGTGCAGAATATGTACTCGTTCCGGAAGTTAAATTCGACCTTGATAAAATGTGCGCTGAACTGAAAGAATCCTATGAAAACGGCCGCCGCTACAGTATCGTAGTTGTAGCTGAAGGTGTTGGCAGCGCTGTTGATATCGGTAAAGTTATCGGTGAAAAAACGGGTATTGATACTCGTGTTACAGTGCTCGGCCATGTACAGCGCGGCGGTTCGCCGACAGCTGAAGACCGCGTAAAAGCAAGTATGCTCGGTGAAAAAGCAGCGCTTGCACTCATCGACGGTCAGCGCAACGTAGTATTCGGTTTCAATAACGGTAAAGTAGTTGCTATCGATTTGCATGATTCCGTAAACAACAACAAAACACTGGACCCGGAACTTGTTCGTTTAGCACGCGTACTGTCCAAATAATATTACTTAGACTGAAAAGCACAATTTCCTGCAATACGGGAAGTTGTGCTTTTTTATGATTGGCGGTGATAAAATGCACGATATATGGAACCCGTGGCACGGCTGCGTAAAATTCAGTGAAGGCTGTCAGAACTGCTATATGTATTTTCTCGATAAAATGCGCGGTCAAAGCGGTGCGCAGATTTACAAAGTGAAGAATAATTTTTATTATCCGCTGGCTAAAGACCGGCAGGGAAATTATAAAATCAAAAGCGGCGAGATGGTGCGCGTCTGTATGACGTCAGATTTTTTCCTGGACAGAGCCGATATCTGGCGGAAAGAAGCGTGGCAAATTATGCGGGCGAGGAGCGATGTCGTTTTTCTTTTAATAACGAAGCGCATCCACAGAGTGGCGGAATGTCTGCCAAAAAATTGGAATGGCGGCTGGGAGAATGTTTTTCTGACGGTAACGTGCGAAAACCAGAAGCGGGCGGACGAACGCATACCGCAGCTTTTAGCTTTGCCGTTTAAACATAAAGGGATAATCTGCGCCCCGTTTTTAGGACCGGTGAGTATAAAAAAATATCTGGCGGACGGTCAGATAGAGCAGGTAATATGCGGCGGCGAAAATTACAACGGTGCAAGGCCGTGCAATTTCGACTGGGTGAAATCTTTGCAAAAAGAATGTATCGAGGCGAATGTTACGTTTTGCTTCATGGAAACAGGTACATTGTTCATCAAAGACAGGAAAGCATACAATCTGCCGTCGAAAAGACTGCAAAGCGAGATGGCGTACAAATCGGGCATGAATTATACGGGAAAACCGATTGATTTTAAATTGTACGACCAGTTCGGCAGGCAAATTGGCAAAGACAGGCTGTATGAGAGGAAATTCGGCGCAAAGTGTGAACAATGCGCTAGCCGAATAATCTGTAACGGTTGCAGTAATTGTGAAATCTGCAAATAAAAAAGCTTAATTCGGGAAGAACCTGAATTAAGCTTTTTGTTTTATTCTTTGATATTGCAGATATCCTTGATTACCTCACCGGCGATTAAAAGTCCTGCGACAGACGGTACGAAGGAAATCGTGCCGAGCGGCTGTTTGCGGCTGGAGGCGGGCTGATTTTCGCGGGAAGTGTTTTCCGTAAAATCAACTATATGGTTTTTGTGCGGTTCTTCCGTAGAGAACAGCACTTTCAATTTTTTCACGCCCTGCTGTTTTAAAGCCTTGCGCATGATTTTCGCTAGCGGACAGGTATACGTTTTGTAGATATCGGTGATGGCGAATTTCTGCGGGTCTAGTTTATTGGCCGTGCCCATGCTGCTGATAATGGGAATACCGCGCTTTTGCGCCTGAACGGCTAAATCCACTTTGCCTTTAATATCGTCAATGGCGTCGACAACGTAGTCGTAATCGTCCTGCCAGAATAAATCGGCCGTTTGCGGTGTATAAAGCTCGTCAATCGTTTGGACGCAGGCAGCAGGATTTATGGCGAGAATACGCTGTTTCATGATGAGCGTCTTTTTCTGTCCGACGGTGTTTTCCAGCGCGTGAATTTGGCGGTTGATATTGGTAAGGGAAATATTGTCGCTGTCAATCAGCACGAATTTTCCGATGCCGCCGCGCGCCAGTCCTTCCACGACGAAAGAGCCGACACCGCCGATACCGAAAACGGCGACTTTAGTTTGGGCAAGTTTCTGGATGTTGTCTGTGCCGAGCAGCAGTTCGCTGCGGCTGAAACGGTTTAGCATAAATACCTCGCGTTATTTTTTATTGTTGAAGTTGAAGAAGGAAAAAGCGGAGAAATTATTCGATTTATTTTCCGTTTTCGGCTTCATGAAATCAGGCAGGCTCAAGTCTTCGTCTGCAGGTTTCTTTGGCTGTGGTGCTGCTGGTTTTTTGTCGGTGGTTTTCGCTGTCGTTTCAGCCGGTTTTTCGCTGAGTGGCACACTGTCGGCGAAGTCGGTAGCGATGATGGTGGCGCGGATTTTGTCGCCCAGTTCATCGTTGACGACAGTACCCAATATGATGTTTACATCAGGATTGGTATGTTCATAGATATATTTGGTAGCTTCGCTTACGTCGTAAAGGCGCAAATCCTTGTTGCCGCTGAGATTGATGATAATGCCGCGCGCACCGGCCAAATCTCTTTCGATGAGCGGACTGTTGACAGCCTGCTGTACGGCTTCGACAGCGTCTTCGCTGCTTTCGCCGATACCCAAGAGGGCGTCCGGATGGTCGCTTTGCTGGAATATGGATTTGACGTCGGCAAAGTCGACATTGATGATGCCGACTGTTAAAATCAGTTCGGATACGCAGCGGATACCTTGCAGCAGAACATTGTCCGCCATGCGGAAGGCGTTAATCAGCGTAAGTTTGGAATTGGATTTGAGTTTTAAAAGATTGTCGTTGTGCACAGCAATCAATGCGTCCAGATACGGCGCAATTTCGGCAATGGCGGCTTCGGCGGCTTTCTGTTTGCGGGAGCCTTCGAATTTGAACGGAACGGTAACGACGCCTACAGACAGAATGCCTAAATCATGCGCAATTTTGGCGATGATGGGCAGTGCACCCGTACCGGTACCGGCGCCGAGACCGGCCGTCAGAAAGACCATGTCAGCACCGGCCAGTGCTTTTTTCAAAGTATCATAATCCGCTTCGGCAGCCTGGCGCGCCAGATTGATATTGCCGCCGCAGCCGAGCCCTTTCGTCAGGCTGGCGCCGATTTGTATTTTGGAAATTTTTTCGCTGTTTAAGGATTTCAGCTGTTTGATATCGGTGTTGACGGCGATTAAATCCAAATCAAGATTGGAGATGTCGGCGATGCGCTTGACGACGTTGTTGCCGCCGCCGCCGATACCGATAATTTTTATATTAACGATGGCATTTTTAATCTCATTGGTTATTTCATTCAACAGAGGCACCTTCTTAAAAAGTATTTAGTATTAGATTATCACAATCTTTGCGCTTTGAATAGAGCGGAAGCTTTAAATATTATCATACCCAGGATGCCTGATAAGACGGAAGCGCATAAAATGCTGATTTTCGCACTGGCAAGGTAGGCAGGATTATCGAAAGCGAGAGCGGCGATAAACAGCGACATGGTAAAACCGATACCGCCGAGCGAGCCGGCACCGATGAGCTGAATGTTTTTCGCTCCTTCCGGCATTTTGGCAAGACCGAGTTTGAACAAAAGAAAACTTGCGCCGCAGATACCGAGCGGTTTGCCGATACATAAGCCTAAAATGATGCCGATACCGATTGGGGACAGGATATCGGACAGACCGCCTTCCACGGTAACACCGGCATTGGCAAGAGCGAAAACAGGCATGATGACGTAAGCCGACCACGGCGAAAGAGTGTGTTCCAGTTTGTGCAAAAGGGAAGATGTTTGATTTTTATTATCGGCAGGAATGAGCATACCGAGAGCAACTCCGGCGATAGTCGGATGAATGCCGGCGTTTAAAAAGGCGAGCCAGGCGATTAGGCCGACGAATAAATAAGGAAGGAAATTGCGGCAGTTCAGGCGGTTCAATATAAATGCGCCGAGCAGCGCCACAAGACCGATGCCGAGCGCGGCAAAGGAAATATCGGAGTTGTAAAAAATAGCGATTACAATGATAGCGCCGAGGTCGTCGACGATAGCAAGCGCCGTCAGGAATATGGCGATGCTGCGCGGAGCATTGCTGGCGGCGATAGCGAGAATGCCGAGCGAAAAGGCGATGTCGGTCGCCATAGGAATACCCCAGCCGGAGATAGTGTCCTGTCCCATATTGACGAGTGCGTACAAAATGGCAGGGACAATCATACCGCCGATAGCGGCGCTTATAGGCAAAATGGTGGCGGAGAGCGATTTCAGCTCGCCGAACAGAAATTCGCGCTTGATTTCCAGCCCGATGACGAAGAAGAAAACGGCCATGAGTGCGTCATTAATCCAGTACAGTACGGATAAATCCAGGTGCAGACTGGCAGGGCCGAGCGCGATTTTCGTGTTTAAAACCTCATTGTATAAAGACGCAGCCGGAGTATTGGCCAAAATCAGAGCCAGTATGGCAAAACACAGCAGAATGATACCACTGGAGGCTTCATGACGGAAAAAAGTCATGAACGGAGCAGTTAAAAGTTCAACTCTGTTTTTTACAATGTTGTTGATGTTTTTTCTCAATAATCTAACCTCTTTCTATTTGAACATAAATTATTACTTATTGTGCTAATTGATTTCCTGAAGCAGTATAATACTTTATATTTAGTGAGGTTAAGTGCTAACATCGAACGAATATAAAGTATTATACTGCTGATTACAGGCATGATGTTTTACTAGCACAACGGGTAATTAGTGTAAGTTTCGTACATGTTAATTATATAATTTTTTCTATGGCTAAGGCAATTATAATTTCTACTAATTTTGTATAATTTTAATTTTAGCTTTGAGTTTTATGCGTCTTTGTTGTAAAATATTACTAAGTATCTTTCAATATATTTTGGAGTTGATGAATTTGGATAGTAGTATCATGAGAATAGTAATGCCGATGCTGGAGGGTTCGCAGGTAACCTTGCAGATATTCTTCATTACGTTAATTTTATCCGTGCCGCTGGGCATGTTGTTTTCTTTGGCGAGATTGTCTTCCGTAAGACCAATCCGATACATAACTGAAGTTTATATTTGGCTGATGCGCGGTACGCCGCTGATGTTGCAGCTTCTGTTCGTGTATTTTGCTCTGCCGATGGTCGGTATCAGACTGCCGGACATAGCTGCGGCGCTATTGGCATTTTCCCTGAACTATGCGGCTTATTTTGCGGAAATATTCAGAGCGGGCATACAGTCGGTCGATAACGGACAGTATGAGGCGGCGAAGGCACTGGGCATGAAATATCCGCAGATGATGCGCCATGTAATCTGGCCGCAGGTTATCCGCATGGTGTTACCGCCGATAAGCAATGAAACGATTAATCTCGTAAAAGACACATCGCTCATTTACATTCTGGCAATGAACGACCTGCTGCGTGTAGCCCGTTCCATTGTGCAGAGGGAATTCGATATGACGCCGTTTTTGGTGGCGGCAGTATTTTATTTATTCATGACTTTCATTTTGACATGGGGTTTTAAAAAGCTGGAAGCCAGATACAACATTAAAGTTTGATTAATTAAAAAAGACACGAGGTAAAACAATGAATAAACGGTTAGCTGTATTTTCTTTCGTTTTGTGTTTGACATTAATTTGGTTTCAAAGTATTGTTTTAGCGGCAAGCGACCTAGCGACAATAGAGGATTTGCGCATCAGCACGAGCGACGACAAAGTGCGTATCGTGGCCGATGCGGACAAGGAAGTGGATTACCAGTCTTTTGCATTATCTTCGCCGAACAGAATTGTAGTTGATTTGAGTAATGCTACTTTGGGTAGGAATGTATCAAAAGAAATTGATGTAGATAATCGTTATGTGGAAAAAGTTCGTGTTGCTCAATTCGAAAAAGATGTCGTGCGCATCGTCGTAGAATCACCGGTGAAGCGCAATGATTACGACGTATTCGGTATCGTCGGCGGAAGCAGCGCCTACAGAGTGGCTATGGATTTCGGGCAGATATCGTATTTGAACGGTTCGTCCGGTTCCAATTATTCCACAGGAAGCAACAGTTCATCCGCTTCAAACAGCGGCAATAGCTACAAGCCGAGCAATATCAGCGTGGACAGCAGTGCTAAAAGCGTGCTGAAGGGAAAAGTCATCACGATTGACCCGGGGCATGGCGGTAGTGATTCGGGAGCCGTGGGGCCTTCTGGTCTTTACGAAAAAACGGCTACGCTCAAAATCGGTCTGAATGTGGCGGAAATGCTTAAAAAATCGGGCGCAAAAGTATATATAACACGTAAAACGGACAAGGACGTTTACGGACCGAATGCTTCGGCGACGGCTGAGCTTCAGGCGCGCTGCAATGTAGGCAACTGGTCAAATTCGGATATTTTCGTAAGTATCCATTTAGACTCGTTCACAGCTCCTTCCGCGCAGGGAACGACGGGATATTATTATGTAAACGGCAGTTATGACAGCCAGAAACTGGCAACGTATGTTAAAGACGGCGTTATTGAACAGATTGGCACGCCGGACCGCGGCGCCAAGACATGTAATTTCTATGTAGTTAAAAATACGGAAATGCCGGCAACGCTCGTTGAGGTGGCGTTTGTTTCCAATCCAGACGAAGAAGCTATTTTAAAATCGGAAGACGGTATAAAAAAAGCGGCAAAAGGTATTTTTAACGGTATCGTAAGATATTTCCAAAGCTGAATAAAAAAATCCCTGACAGCAAGTTATTACAGCTGTCGGGGATTTTTTATTTTAAGCAAAGAATTCTGTTTTGAAGGAAGAAATATCCTCTTCATGGAGCGGCTGGATTTCTTCTAGATGAGCGATTTCCTGCCGGCTGCCGTCGGCTTTAATGCCTTCCATATAAACGACGCCGTATCCTTTAGCAAGATACTGCACCATGCCTTCGCCCGTTTTGTCATTGTAAATTTTCACGCCGATGCAGTCGTCGAACGTTCCGGCTGCCGTGACGATTTTGAATTTGCCGAGATAGACGATATTGTCACTGTCGCCGCCGAGATACATCTGCGGTTCGGGTGAATTCGTCTGTACTTTGCGGTAATCCTGCTTATGCGGGACTTTGCCCTGTTTGTTCAGGACGATTTCCGAAATCTGCGAGTCCGTACCGACAACTTTTTTCACTGTCAACGGATTTAATTTGTTTTTTGTCTTGTCGATTAGGCAGGTTCCCTGATAAAAATCGATTTTATCGCCGCTTTGTTTTCGGTCAAAGTTGAATGTGGCGATGTAGAAATTGTCGTCTTCAAACGGAGCAGCCATTACATTGAGAATTTGCGGCGACTGCTGATATTCGCGAAGGTCGATATCACAAGAAGCGAAAGCTGTAGTATGAAACGCTGCCAAAACCATGAATATGAAAAATAATTTTTTCAACATAATAACCCTCCATTCATAGAAATCTGAAAATGTTATATGAATATAATTCGACTAAAAGACTGTATTATCCTGTATAACTTTTAATTCTAAAGGAAAAAGAAGAAAAAATAAAGACAATCATGACAAAAAGCTATGGCATTGAGAAAACTCATCTGTCATAGCTTTTTATTTTATATGTGTTTATTGATTATTCGTAGCGGAGTGCTTCAATCGGGTCGAGGCGGGCTGCTTTTCTTGCCGGATAAATGCCGAAGAACAGGCTAATACCGACAGAGAAGCCGAATGATATTAAAATCGGTGTGGCGGTGATTACCGTATTGAAGCCGCCGAACTGGGATATGGCGCTGGCAAGGCCGATACCGAGCCCGATACCGATGATACCGCCGATTATGCCGACAAATACGGCTTCAATGAGGAATTGAAACATGATATTGTTGTAGGTAGCGCCGAGTGCCTTGCGTATGCCGATTTCGCGCGTTCTTTCCGTTACGGACACCATCATGATATTCATGATACCGATACCGCCGACGAGCAGCGATATTCCGGCGACGCTGGCGAGCATCAGTGTCAGCATGGTGCTGGTGCTGGACATTGTTTCCATAATGCTGGTGAGATTGCGCACAGTGAAGTCGTCTTCTTTATCGCCCGTTATACGGTGGCGCTGGCGCATGAGATTTTCGATTTCCGCCTGCACCTGGTCCATTTTATCGGCGGATACGACCTGGACGCTTATGGACTGAATGTAGTTAATCGCCATTACACGCATGGTGGCGGTCGTTATCGGGATGATGACGATATCATCCTGGTCCTGACCGACGGAGGACTGGCCTTTGCTCTCGAGCAGTCCGACGACTTTAAACGGGTCGTTGTTGATACGGATGTTTTTGCCGACAGGGTTGACGCCTTCGCCGAACAGGTTTTCAGCGACAGTCGTACCGATAACGGCTACACGCGAGCGCGTATCAACGTCCTTCTGCGTGATGAAGGTACCGTTGGCGATGGAGAGCGAGCGGATATACATATAATCAGGCGTAACACCGGCAACCTGCGTATTCCAGTTCTGGTTGCCGTTTACAATTTGATAGTTTCTCTGTACGGATGGCGAAACGTATTCCGCATCTGTAATTTTTTCCTTGATGGCTTCGGCATCTTCCAGTTTCAGACGGACGTTCGAGCCTGCCGCTTGTCTTACACCGGCTGCATTGCGCGTTGCGCTGGCGTTGACGATGAGCATGTTGCTGCCGAGACTGGCGATGGAGTCTTCGACCTGTTTTTGTACGCCCATACCGATTGATACCATGGCGATTACGGCGCCGACGCCGATGATAATGCCGAGCATGGTGAGCAGGGAACGCATTTTATTCGACCAGAGGGCGGAAATTGCCATTTGGACTGTTTCTTTAAACAACATCCATAACGACCCCCTTACCTGCGTCTTTGGTAATGACACCGTCGACTACGAGCAGCTGGCGCGAAGCGCAGGCGGCGATGTCTGGTTCATGTGTTACGAGTATCATGGTCTTGCCTTCTTCGTGCAGACCGATGAAAATTTCCATGATTTCCTTCGTGGATTTCGTATCGAGGTTGCCGGTCGGTTCATCCGCCATGATGATGCTGGGACTGTTTACGAGTGCTCTGGCAATGGCTACACGCTGGCGCTGGCCGCCGGACAGTTCGTTCGGTTTATGGTCGGCCCTGTCATCAAGGCCTACGGCTTTCAGATAATGATGTGCCCGCTCGGCGCGTTCTCTGGCGCCGATACCGGCATAAACGAGCGGCAGGGCTACGTTTTCCAGCGCCGTGATTTTGCTCAGCAGGTTGAAATTCTGAAAGACGAAGCCGATTTTTTTGTTGCGGGTTTTCGCCAGCTCGTCATCGCTTAAGTGGGCGATTTCCTTGCCGTCCAATTTATAAGAGCCGCAAGTGGGGCGGTCGAGACAGCCCAAGATATTCATAAGCGTGGATTTGCCGGAACCGGACGGGCCCATGAGAGCGGCAAATTCACCGCGTTTTATTTTTAAGTCGATACCGTTTAAAGCGGCTACTTCCTGCGTGCCTACCTGATAGATTTTTTTTATGCCAGAAAGTTCAATAGTAATGTTTTCCTGAGTGTCCATACCATTAATTCCTTTCTTTAATTAGTAGTTGTTAGAAGCGAGGAGGCGGGCCGCCCTGTCTTCTTTGGTTATTATTGTTATCAGTGGTTGTTTTCTTTGCCATGGCAACGGAAACTTGTTCGCCTTCGGATAGGCCGCTGACGATTTCCACGTTGTCATCGCTGTAAATGCCTGTTTCCACATAGCGGTTTTCCGTCGTGCCGTCTTTTTTCACGATTACAACGTAAGAACCGTTGCTGTCCGTCTTGAGTGCGGAGAGAGGTACGGCGAGAGCGTTGTCCTTATTGGCCGTTTCGATTTCCACACGGGCAGTCATGGACGGCATTAAAAGACCTTCCGGGTCGTCTACGTCAAGCGTTACGCTGTAGTAGATAACGGCGGCGGAGGAGGAACTGGAGCTGCCGCTTGTGCTGCTCGTATTCCAGCTGTTGTCAAGGTCTGTCTGCGAGATTTTGGAAACGGTGGCGGTAAATGTTTTGCCATTGTAAGCGTCAACGGTGAATGTAGCTTTCTGACCTACGCGCACATTGCCGATATCCGTTTCATCGACTTTGGCTGTAATCTGTTTTTGGGACAGGTCGGCGATACGCATGATAACGGTAGGATTGCTGTTGCCCTGTACCGCCATGGTGCCGTCCGTTACAGGTTCGCCGATGACAACGCCGTCCATAGGCGAAACGATGACTGTTTCCGATAAGTTCGATTCTGCTTCGGCGAGTTTGCTTTCCGCCGTATCATAGTTGTACTGGGCATCGTCGAGTTCTTCCTTCGATTTTGCGCCGATATTGTACAGGTAGCTGGTGCGTTCATATTTTACTTTGGCATTGTTCAAAGTGAATTCCGCCTGTTCGCGCTGTGTTTCGTAGTCCTTGCCGTCCAAAAGCGCCACGGTCTGTCCTGCCGTTACGTGGTCGTTTTCCTTAACGAGGACCTGTTTTACGCGGGCCGTGATTTTGGAGCTGACTTCTACCGATTCCAGCGGTTTTATCGTACCTGTGGCGGAAACGACGGATTTCATGCTCATATATCTTGCCGGAACGGTTTCGATAATCGGTTTATTGGCCATTTGCTGCTGCTGTTGATAATAATTGTAGCCGAATGCGCCGGCGGCGATGATGATTATCAGTAAAATTATCCATTTCAGCCGTTTTTTTAATTTGGTCTTATCCATCTATTGATTCTCCTTCCGGTACACCTATAGCATATTCAAGGTTTGCTTTGTAGCGGGCATAATCGTATTGAGCGCTGATGTAATTGAGTCTTGCCTGCGACAGGGCAAATTCAGCATCGATTATATCGAGGATAACGCCTTCACCGACACGGTATTTTTCCGTAGCGATAAAATAATCCTCTTCTGCTTGTTTTACGGCCAGAGCAGTAGAGTTAAAACGTTTTTCCGCTTCACGCATGTTAAGATAGGCTTGTCTTACTTCCAGGTCGATATTATCGAGTGTTTCTGAAAGAGTATAGCCGGCTTTATCGAAATTTGCCTGAGCCGCTTCTACATTCGCCTCGGTTATATGGCTGTCGAATAAATTCCAGCTGGCGGAAACGGTGGCTCTGTAATCATAATCGTCAGAGCTCGGCAGGGGCTGTTCATCCCAATTCGTGCTGATGGAAAAATTGACGGTCGGCAGATAACCGGCTTTGGCAATATCTATATCGTTTTTTGCAATATCCAAATCAAGCTTTGCTGCCATGGCATCGCGACGGGAGCTTAGGGCGTAATCGAGACATTCGTTTAAGGACATTTTTACCGGCTGATAGGAGAAATCGTCCGTCAAGGTTACCGGTTCGGCACGGTCTATTTTTATGATGTTGCGGAACGTACTGACATTAATATCATATGTATTCTGAGCTAATATCAGTGACTGGCGCGCATCGGACAGAGCGACTTCCGAGCGCAGCAGGTCGGAGCGCGGAACGGCGCCGCCCGTGTAGAGATTTTGCACATCGGTCAGATGACTTTGATAATTGTCGACGGACTCCTGTTCGACATTGACAGTGTGCTGAGCTTCTAAAATATCGTAATAGGCGGAGATGGTGTTGTAGCGCACCGTTTCCTTCGTGCGTTCCAGCTCGAGCTGTGTCTTCAGCAAATCAGCTTCGCTGTTGTCGATGTTGAGTTCATTTCTGTTGCCGGTATAAACCGGGATGGAAGCGGAGATGCCGTTGGAGTTGCCCCGTTCAAAAGCGCTCATGGCACCGTCGCTGCCCGACAGATTGGAGCTTAGAGAAACGGAAACGCCGTTAGCGCCTTTGGCGGCTTTCAGATTGGCAGCGGCGACTTTTTCGTCCTGAACGGCAATCTTAATACTGTTGTTGCGGTCAAGCGCCATATCGACGGCATCATTGATGGAAAGCGAAGCCGCCTGAGCCGCCGGCGCATTTATGCCGATACAGAGGGATAAGATTATTGCTAAGGTTTTTAATTTAGAATTGACCATTGTAATATCCTTTCATTTGATTTTTATACTAATGCCTTGTACTGATGTATGCTGCTCGCTATAAGCTGGATATTTTACCGGTAAATACGTGATTATCATCACTACAGGGCATTGCATATTAAAATTATACACCAAAAAGCGCATAAAATTTATTAGAATACCATTAAAATATGATAAACCTGGTGAAAAAATTTTTTTGCTTGACGATTTCAACTGAACACAATAGAATAGTTAGATATACAATATTATTATACAATTGTATTTTTTAAAGCTCGATTTTTGTTAAGGAGAGATTTAGAGATGAAAGTATTAGTAGCTGATGGTGTATCACCTAAAGGCATTGAAATTTTGCAGCAGGCAGGATTGGAATGCGTGGTTAAAGACAAACTGCCGGCGGAAGAACTTCTGGAAATTATTCCGCAGTTTGATGCTTTAATCGTACGCAGTGCTTCCAAAGTTACGAAAGAAGTAATTGAACGTGCGCAAAATCTCAAAATTATCGGCCGCGCCGGCGTCGGTACTGATAATATCGACATTGCCGCCGCTACGGCTCACGGTATCGTGGTAATCAA
Organism: Megamonas hypermegale; assembly: GCA_002314325.1. Taxonomy (GTDB): domain Bacteria; phylum Bacillota; class Negativicutes; order Selenomonadales; family Selenomonadaceae; genus Megamonas; species Megamonas hypermegale_A. Next base: position 24,286 of record DCFC01000035.1, on the reverse strand, counting down.
TTCACCGGGTGGCAACACTATTGCTGCTACAGAACATACGATGGGCATGATGCTGGCGATGGCAAGAAATATCGCCGTGGCGAATGAAACGCTGCATAAAGGCGAATGGAACCGCAAAAAATACACAGGCGTGGAACTGCGCGGCAAGACGCTCGGTGTTGTCGGCCTCGGCCGTATCGGCAGTGGTGTGGCTACGCGCTCACTGTCTTTCGATATGAACGTAATCGGCTATGACCCGTACGTCAATGAAGAGCGCGCTCATTCTCTGGGTATTAAAGTTGTTTCGCTGGACGAACTTATTGAGCAGGCCGATTTCATTACGGTACATATGCCTTTGACGCCGAAAACGAAAGGTATGTTCAATAAAGATAATATTTATAGAATGAAAAAAGGTGTGCGCATTGTAAACTGTGCGCGCGGCGGTATCGTTGACGAGAAGGATTTGGCTGATGCCGTAAAAGCAGGTCATGTAGCAGGAGCTGCAATCGACGTATTTGAAAATGAACCGCTGCCGGCTGACAGTCCGTTGCTCGGCGTACCGGGCATAACGCTCACGCCGCATCTGGGAGCTTCTACCGTTGAAGCGCAAATCGGCGTTTCCGTAGATGTAGCGCAGGGCATTGTGACAGCGTTAAACGGTGAACCGGTATCGACTGCCGTTAATATGGCGCCTGTTTCCGCTCAGACGATGAAAGTCATCAAACCGTATCTTGATTTGGCGGAACGACTCGGCTGCACGGCTTGTTCTCTGGCTGACGGAGCTATAAGCGAAGTTAAAATCAAATATAACGGTGAAATTGCCGATGTCGACACGAAGATGATTACGATTGCTGTCGTAAAAGGTATTTTAAATCCAATTCTGGAAGATAATGTAAACTATGTAAATGCGCCGAGCCTGGCGAAGGAACGCAATATCAAAGTTAAGGAAATCAAAGATAAATCGGTTGAAAACTTTGCCAATCTGATTACCGTTTCCGTTGTCGCTCACGGCAAGACGCAGACGGTGCAGGGAACACTGTTCGGCGATGAAGGACGTATTGTTACGATTAACTCCTACCGTGTGGACGTAGACCCGCATGCGCGCATTTTAATCTGCCCGCATATCAACCGTCCGGGCATTATCGGTACAATCGGCTCGCTGCTCGGTTATGCCAATATCAACATCTCCGGCATGCAGGTAGGCAAAACGGAAATCGAAGGTACGAGCATGATGGTGCTCACAATAGATAACGAAATGCCTGACAGTGTAATGCAGCAGATTATCAACATGAACGGTATTTTCGACGTTAAACTTGTAAATTACGATATTGTTGAAAAATAATTTACCCTAAAAAATTATTGTGCTAGTTGATTATCCAAAGCAGTATAATAGTTTATATTTAGTGAGGTTAAGTGATAACATCGAACGAATATAAACTATTATACTGCTGGCTTAAAAGCTCAATGTCTTACTAGTACAATGGGTAAAAAGAAATCAGTTTTCCGGCTGGTTTCTTTTTTATTTTTCTTTGCAGGATATATCAAAACTATAATAATAAAAAAAGTTATAAATATTAGCTATAATGATGAATATTTACAACATTATGGTTGACATTTTAACTTTATCTAGCTAAACTAAAGATAAATAGAATTTCACTTTTAGGGAGATGTTCATTTATGAAAATTTCAGTTATTGGTTCCGGTAACGTAGGTGCTACTTGCGCTAACGTACTTGCACTCAAAAATTTTGCAACAGAAGTGGTAATGGTTGATATCAGACCTGGCTTCACTGAAGGTAAAGCTATGGATATGATGCAGACTGCACAGATGATGCATATCGACACTAAAATCATCGGTGTAACTGCACCTGTTGACGATGCTGCTAAAGCTGACGAAGCTTACAAAGCAACTGAAAACTCTGATGTTGTTGTTATTACTTCCGGTATGCCTCGTAAACCAGGCATGAGCCGTTCCGACCTTATCGGTGTTAACTCCAAAATCGTTAAAGGCGTTATGGACCAGGCTTTAAAACATTCTCCAGAAGCAGTATTCATCATCGTTTCCAACCCTGTTGATACTTTAACTTACCTTGCACTGAAAGACAGCGGTCTTCCACGCAATCGCGTAATCGGTATGAGCGGTTTATTAGACGGTAGCCGTTTCGAATACTATCTCGCAGAAGCTATCGGATGCCCGGTTCGCGACGTAAATGCAATGGTAATCGGTGCTCATGGCGACTTAATGGTTCCACTTACTCGTTTCGCAACTTACAAAGGCAGACCTGTTACTGAACTTCTTTCTGAAGAAAAACTTGCTGAAATCGAACATGCAACTCAAGTTGGTGGCGGTACTTTAACTAAATTACTCGGCACTTCCGCTTGGTATGCTCCTGGCACGACTGCTGCTACAATGGCTGAAGCTATTGCTAAAGACAGCGGCCTGCAGATTTCCGGTATCGCTTACCTCGACGGCGAATACGGCGAAAAAGACGTTTGCGCTGGTGTTCCTGTTATCCTCGGCAAAGGCGGTATCAAACAGATCGTTGAACTCGACCTCAACGAAAAAGAAAAAGCACAGTTCGATGCAAGCGTTGCTTCCGCACGTGAAACTAATGCTAAATTAGCTGAAGCTTTAAAATAAGTTTTGCTAAAGTATTAGAAAAAAGTTAATCTATTGATGAAAATGCTCTCTTTGACAGATGTATTCTGTATTAAGAGAGCATTTTTATTAATGATTACCTGTTGTACCGGATAATCTTCTAAAGCAGTATAATAGTTTATATTTAGTGAGGTTAAGTGACAACATCGAACGGATATAAACTATTATACTGCTGGCTTAAGGCTCGATGTTTTATTAGTACAGCAGGTTAATAATTCGGCAATAAAAGACGCAGTAGATACAGGTGAAACAATATGACGAATATTTATGGAAAATATGCTGTAACATTGGAAAAAGTTATGGAAAATCTGGTGGAAAAAATAAAACGGTATAATGAGGAGCAGATAGAAAAAACGGGTGAGGCGGCGTATGAACATTTAATCTACCGAGTGAAATCTCCTGAAAGTATGAGTGAAAAATGTGTGCGCAAATCATTGCCGCCGACAGCGTATTCCGCTCTGCATGAGATACAGGATGCGATAGGTATCCGCATTGTCTGCCGTTTTATCGATGATATATATACAAATCTCAAGTATATACGAAAAATGCCGGGTATACGGATTGTCGAAGAGAAAGATTACATTAAAAATGTAAAGCCGAACGGATACCGCAGTTACCATGTAATCATAAAGATACGGGATGAATACGAAGATGTAACGGGAGAAAAACCGGGCTCTTTCTATGCGGAATTGCAGCTGCGCACGATAGCTATGGATACGTGGGCGAGTCTGGAGCACCAGATGAAGTACAAGCATGAGATAAAAAATGCGGCGCTCATTGTGCGGGAGCTGAAACGCTGTGCGGATGAACTGGCGGCCTGCGATATTTCCATGCAGACAATCCGCAATCTGATTAAAGAAAGCGAGGGCTGATGATGCGATTATTACTGGCGGAAGATGAAAAAGAGATGGCGGCGGCCGTAACGGCGGTGCTTCAATATTCCGGCTACGAAGTGGACTGTGTTTTCGACGGGCTTTCCGCTGTCGATATGGCGCAGAAAAATGTTTACGATTGCATGATTTTCGATATCATGATGCCGAAGATGAGCGGCGTGGAAGCGCTGAAAATCCTGCGCCGCAGCGGTGATGTAACGCCGGTTATCATGCTGACGGCGAAAACGGAGCTGGATGATAGGATTATGAGCCTTGATGCCGGCGCGGACGACTATGTGATGAAGCCGTTTTCCATGGGCGAACTTCTGGCGCGTATCCGTTCCATCTTAAGGAGGGCGGGTACATTTTCTCCGGCGGTGCTGACAGTGGGTTCCGTAAAACTTAACGTGGAGGAGCAGAATTTATCCTGCCGAAATTCTATCAGTTTGAGCGGCAAGGAAACGAAACTGATGAAATTTTTTATGCTCAATGTGGATAAAGTACTGTCGACAAAGGATTTATTCACGCATGTCTGGATAGATGAAACGGAAGTCAGCGAGGATATCGTCTGGATATACATTTCCTATCTGCGGGAAAAGCTGGAAGCCGTGAATGCGGATATTGAGATTTTGGGCGAAAAGGGAGAGTCGTTTATACTGACGAAAAAATAAAAGCGGGTGAATAGACCATGAACGTGATAAAAACATTGCGCCGCAAATTCATACTGATTTCCACGGCAACGGTGATTATCATCGTTGCCGGTGTTTTGGGTTTGGTCAATACGATTGCGCATATGCGGGTGTACACGCAGATAGAAACGTATCTTGCCTATATAGCGCAAAACGGCGAAAGTCCTCTGCCGAAAAAAATATTGCAGGACGGCAGCTGGTTCGGCGAGACGGAGTGGTCGGACGATACACCGGCGTTTATTGTAATCATAACGCCGGAAGGATATGTAAAAGAAGCGCGGCTGAAAAATATTACGGCATTTACGAAAAATGAAGCGGTGCAGTATGTATTGTCGACTTTGAACATGGAAAAGCAGCAGGGCTTTTTGAAAAAGGACAGGGCGACATACGCTTATGCCGTTACGCGAACGGAGCAGAACGATATCTGCATAGCCGTCATGGACTGTACGCGCGATATGGCGATAGTGCAGGATTTCATGTGGGATTCGCTCATGCTGGGCTGCATATGTATTTTATTGTACGTATTCATTCTGGCCGTTTTGAGCAATCAGGCGATAAAGCCGTTCGTGCGCAATCTGGAAAATCAGAAACGGTTCATCACGAATGCCGGTCATGAGCTGAAAACGCCCATTGCGATAATTTCCGCCAATACGGAAGCGATGGAATACATCAACGGGAAAAATCAGTGGACGGAGAGTATTTTGAAGCAGACGAAGCGATTGTCCAAACTGATTAACGATTTGATTATCCTGGCGAAAGTAGGAGAGAAAACGCAGTCGGAATTTATTTTCACGCGGGTGAATTTTTCGGAGACGGTAACGGAAGTCGTAAAGTCTTTTGAACAGATGGCGATAGAACAGAAAAAAGGATTTATCTATCAGATTGAGCCGGAAATCTGCGTCCGGTCAGAAGGAAAATGTCTGTATGAGCTGGTGAATATTCTGGTGGACAATGCCGTTAAATACTGCGATGATGAAGGCGAGATAAGAACGCAGCTGATAGTAACGGGCAGAAAGAAAAAAGAAGCCGTGCTGACCGTTGCCAATGATTTTGCTGACGGAAAGAATATCGACTATTCGCAGTTTTTCGAGCGGTTTTACCGCGGCGATATTTCGCACAGCAGCGAAAAGGCGGGCTACGGCATAGGGCTGTCCATAGCCAGAGAGTTGGTGCAGTTGCTTAAAGGCAAAATCCAGATTGATTATGCAGAGGGCAAAATCGCTTTTACCGTTAAATTCAATATCGTTGACAAATAAAAAAGAGAGAAACGTTTGTTTCTCTCTTTTTGTGTGATTGTATTTGCTTAAAGCGTTTAATCGGTTAGTCTCTGATAATGCGGGCCATGCGTACGCCGAAGAAGTAGTTCATAACCCATTTGAATACAACCGTTACGTTAGTGAGCGGACCGGCGAGTCTTAATACGTGAACTGCCATCCAAGCAATCCAAGCGAATAAACCTTTGGATTTCATCACGCCTTTGAACATTACGGCATCACCGGCACCGATTGTCGCCATGCTGCCGAGGTCTTTGTAGACGAATGTTTCCTGAGCTTCGCCGCGGATAACGTGCATGATGTTTTTAACAGTCGTTTCAGCTGCTTCGTAAGCTGCCGGAGCGATTGTCGGGAGCGGACGGCCGTCCTGTTCGAAATGAGCGCTGTCGCCGATAGCGTAAATTGCCGGGAAGCCTTTAACCTGCGTCGTTTTTTCCACGATTACGCGGCCGGCACGGTCAACTTCAGCACCGAGTTTTGCTACAACAGGCTGTGCTTTTACGCCGGCAGCCCAGATAACGGTGCGCGTTCTGATTTTTTCAACTTTATCGTCGTGTTTTAAAGTAATATATTCGCCGTCATAATCCTGCACAGCCGTTTTCAAGCGTACATCAACGCCTTTTTTTCTTAAGACATCGACAGTATTGTTGCGCAGAGCTTCCGGCATCATCGGCAGAACTTTATCCGTTGCTTCGATTAATTTGATATCAACGTCGTTCATGTCAAGATTGTGATAATCTTTTTTCATAGCGGAGTGTACAAGTTCGGAAATGGCTCCGGATTCTTCAATACCGGTAGGACCGCCGCCGACTACGATGATAGTCATGAGAGCTTTTTTCAGTTCAGCATCGTTTTCCACACGGGAAGCACGTTCAAATGTGCGAATGAGATGATTGCGCAGCAGTGTGCTTTCGCGCAGGGTTTTCATCGGATAGGAATGTTCTTCTACGGATTTCATGCCGAAATAATTTGTCGTAGCACCGGTTGCAATGATTAAGTAATCATATGTAACATCACCATGAGTCGTTTTAACAACATTGTTAGCCGGGTCAAAACCGGTTGCTTCAGCCATGAAGAAATCTATATTATCATTTTTCTGGAAAAAGGCACGGATTGGATACGAAATTTCATCTTCGGACAGGATGGAAGTGGATACCTGATATAATAATGGCTGGAATAAATGATAATTATGTTTGTCTACGATTGTTACGTCCACATCTTCTTTGGCAAGTAACTGAGCAGCTTTAATTCCACCGAAGCCTGCTCCGAGAATAACTATGTGTGGTCTCTTTCCGATTGTTGTTCTAGGCATTTTAAATCTCCCCCAAAATTCGTTTTAAATAATAAATGTGAAATTCTTCACAATACCTCAAAAACATTACCCCTAATAAAAATAAAAAATAATAACAAATAAAACAAGATTACAATTGTGAATAAATTCACTTTTTCTTTAAAGTATTTATTTAACCCTCTGAACTATAAGATACATTGTTCTATTCACTTTGTCAAGCTGAATTCAAAATATTTTATAGGTTTTTAAAAGATTTTAATTAAGCATAGATTTTGCTTATAAAAAAGGATTGAAGCATAAGCTGAAACGGCTTAAACTCCAATCCGTGATGTATAAATTTATTTTAGTTAGATTTTTTCGGTGATGCCGGTGTAGATGGTGTCGAGTTCTTCTTTCGTCGGCTGGTTGGCAATGCGTATCATATCGTGGAAAATTGTGAGACCTGCTTCTTCCAGCTCTTTCTGAACGAGTGCAATGCTTTGTCCGCCCCAGCCGTAAGAACCGAAGGCAAGCGCCTTGCGGTCGTTTTTCTTCGGAGTGAGTCCTTTCAGATAGCACAAAAAGGCGGCAACATTCGGCATCATATTGTTGTTGAGCGTAGGCGAGCCGACGGCGATGTATTTGCTGTCGAGAAAATCCGTGACGATATCGGAATAATGCACGACTTTCAAATCGCAGTATTTGGTGGAAATGCCTTTAGACTGAAAGGCTTCGGCAATGGTTTTAGCGATTAATTCCGTTGAATGCCACATGCTGTCGAAAACGACAAGCGCCTTGTGTTCATCCGCTTCGAAATTGCTCCATTTATTGTAGAGGTCTAAAATGTCTTTAATATGACTGCGCCAGCTGATGCCGTGTCCCGTCAAAATCATATCAATATCAAAAGATGCCACCGTTTTTAAAGCTGTCTGCGTCTGACGGCCGTACAGCATCAGAATATTGGCGTAATATTTCTTGGCTTCGTGGATTAAAACGGAATAATCGACTTCATCGTCAAAGCGTTCGTTTGTCGCTAAATGCTGGCCGAAGCCGTCATTGGAAAAGAGAATTTTTTCTTCCGGGCAATACGTAACCATGCTGTCCGGCCAATGGAGCATAGGAACGGGAACGAATTTTAGATTGCGTTTGCCGATATTGAGGCTGTCGCCGGCTTTCACGCCAGTATACGCATGGTCGCCGCAGAATTTTGCGATATTTTTGAGCCCGTTCGGCTGGCTGACGAAAACCTGCGCATTCGGGCAGTATTGCAGTACGGCGTTTATGGAGCCGGAATGGTCGGCTTCCAGATGATTGCAAACTACATAGTCGATTTTGGCCGGGTCGATAACGGAAGAGATGCGGTCGATGATTTCAGCACTGAATTCTTTTTTTACCGAATCAATCAGCGTGATTTTTTCATCAATGATTAAATAAGCGTTGTAAGTGCTGCCGCGTCCCGTTTCATAACCGTGAAAATTGCGGACGGACCAGTCGATGGCACCGACCCAGTAAATGTCGTCACGTATTTTTATAGCTTTCAAAGTGCGTTCCTCCTAAAATAAAATTTATGACAAATAAAGATTGAGCAGTGATATATATCAATTATTATACAATCTCAACATTATAATTACAATATATAATAAAGTCTATTTACCGATAAATTGAGAGATATTATCGTTAATCGCCTGCGCGTAGATTTTCTTCGCCGGAATATCACCGTGCAGTCCGTCTATGCCGTAGTACGTCGGCAGTATCGGCGGGCTGTTCAGTGCGGCTGCCGTGTCGATATGCGGCTGCGTGCGGATAAAATCATTTACGACATTGAGGTTTTCTTGCCAGACGGGAGCTGTGCCTTCATGGAAAACTTTGTTGATATTGTCAGGATTAATCGGAGCTAAAGTCAGCAAAATCGGCACGATATTATTCTGGCGGCATTTCTGCTGAATGGCTGCAAGGTCGGCGATGACGCTTTCGGCAGGGACACCGGCGCGAAGGCTGTTCGTACCGCCCATAATCAGTAGATATTGCGGCTGAAACGGCAGAACGTCGCGTTCAAACCGCTCTACCATAGTTGCGCTCGTATCACCGCTGCAGGAAAGATTAATAGTAGGGAAATCGAGATAATAAGCGTAGCTGTATTCCCAGTCGGCAGGGCCGAAGGAAAGATGACCGCCGCCGTGGCTTATGCTGTCGCCGAAAATGCCGATTTTCCAGTTATCCTGCGGATTGTTTTCCAAAACCTGCGCATCGCTGTAGACGCCGACGGGATTGCCATTATCGTCAAGACCGCGCACGCGCCAGTAATATTTGCCGATACGCGCCTGAGGGTCGTAGTAGTCGCACAGATTGGTTACAGCGGAGAAAATGCGGTAGCGGGAAGGCGCGGTACCGTTCGGATTTTCCGGCTCCCTGTCGGTAACTTCTATTTCAAATTGTGTGGCGTGAGCATTGGGAATGAAGGCGTATACGGGATAAAGCAGCGTCGTGCCGTTTTCCTGATTATAGATTACATGCGGCAGCGGCGCGTTCATTGTTGCCAGTCTGTCTGCAGCGTATAGGATTTCCAGCTGGGAAAAAGAAGAGATGGGATTGCCGTCGATATCCATGGAACGCACGCGCCAGTACAGCGGCTTATGCGACAAGGCTTTAGGCGCGACGACGGACAAATCGAGCTGGAGCGCATTCGTATAGACGGAAGTGGTGTAGTAAAGGTGAGTCGGTGAAAGTTCGTCATTGGAAAGATTTTCCGGCACAGTATCAAACAGTTCAAATTCATAGTAGACGGCGTTCAAATCTTTTGTCCATTCCAATAGCGGTGCGCAGTCGGCCGGATTTTCTTTAGGAAAGTGAGATTGTGCCTTCAGAATTGAGTTTGAAGGCACAATGGCGGTATTGTCGGGCAATGCTTTATCAAAGGACGGCGCGCCGCTCGGTTTATCCGTATTATATAATTGAAAGCAGAATGTGATGGAGATTAAGATAATGAGATAGATAAATTTTTTCATGGGCAAGACACCTTTTCACGATATTTTTGGATGATAGGTAAATTATAACGGTTGTAGTGCGATTAAAGTCAAGGAAAAATAAAATATTTTTAATTGTTTTGAGCCAAAGACTAGATTTTTGGGTACGGTTTGTGATAAAATATATATCGCTTCCGACTGAAATATACAGTATTTAAGGCGGATTGTCTTGCAATTTGCATTATTACATGATAAACTATTTTGGTACAATTATAATGATGAAAGGGTGAATTTCTTGCCAAACATTAAATCTTCTATCCTCAGCGTAAAAACAGATGCTCAGCGTCGTGCAAAAAACGTTTCTGCTAAATCTGCTATCAAAACTGCTTCCCGCAAAGTTTTAGATGCTGTTGCTGCTGGCAATGCAGAAGAAGCAAAAGCATTACTTGTAATCGCTTGCAAAAAAATAGACCAGGCTGCTGCTAATAGATTATTCCATAAAAACTGCGCAGCTCGCCGTAAATCTCGTTTAGCTCGCCGAGTAAACAGCTTAAGCAAATAATTTGCAAAACAAAGTAAGGACTGATTTCTAGTAGAAAGCAGTCCTTTTTCGTTTTTATATACGGTTTTGTTTGATTGCGGTTATTTATTGCGCTGTGTTGTTTTCTGAAGCAGTATAATACTTTATACTGAGCGAGGTTAAGTGACAGCATCAAACGGATATAAAGTATTATACTGCTGGCTGTAAATTTGATGTTTTACCAGAATAATGGCATTTACATTTTTTCAGCGGCGTATTTGATGAGGATATGCGCGCTTTTTCTGTTTGTAGCCAGCGGAATGTTATGCACGTCGCAGATGCGAAGCAATGCGTTGATATCCGGTTCGTGCGGCTGAGCGTTCAGCGGGTCGCGCATGAAGATTACGTAGTCGACTTTTTCCGTTGCCACCATAGCGCCGATTTGCTGGTCGCCGCCGAGCGGACCGGACATCATTGTTTCTACGTTGAGATGGTATTTTTCGTTGATTAACGTACCGGTTGTGCGCGTTGCCACAAGATGGAACTTTTTCAGCGTGTCGAGATGATTGCCGACAAATTCGAGCATTTCCTCTTTTTTCTGGTCATGAGCGATTAATGCGATTGTTTTCATAAATAAACACCTACTTAAATAATTTATTCCTTTTCATTGGCTACAAAGAAAAGGAATAAGGCAGTGTTTCTTTGTACCCGTTGAAAAATTGAAGAATTGAAGTTTAAACGATATTTTTAGTATAAACCATTTGAAATTTAAGGTAAAGTAAAATTGCCGTAAATATTTTAAACGGCTATGCTTGTCAGAAACATAATATTGTGCTAAAATATCATCTGACAATAACAAACAGTTTCTCAAGTAAGACGGCGGTATTTGGGTCTCGCGCAATGGAGACTCATGAACCCCGCCAGGTCCGGAAGGGAGCAACGGTAAGTGATAATCTTCATGTGCCGTGAGGGTGCCTAAGTACCGTCTTCTTACCTGAGAAGCTGTTTTTTTATATGCAAAAACAGCTGATAATCGGGAAGGAGACGGATTTTTTATGGCGTATATGGCACTTTACCGCAAATGGCGGCCACGGGATTTTTCTGACCTCATCGGGCAGGAACATATCAGTAAGACATTGTCCAATGCCATCGTAAACGGCAAAGTGGCGCATGCCTATCTGTTTGCGGGACCGCGCGGCACGGGCAAGACGAGTACGGCGAAGATTTTAGCGAAAGCGCTCAACTGCGAACACGGTCCTACTCCGTCGCCGTGTAATCAGTGCGTATGCTGCCGGAAAATCAATGACGGCTCCTTTATGGATGTTTTTGAAATAGATGCTGCGTCCAACCGCGGCATTGATGAAATCCGTGATTTGCGGGAAACGGTAAAATTTGCTCCGGTCGACGGCCGATATAAGGTTTATATCATAGACGAAGTGCATATGCTGACGACGGAGGCTTTCAATGCTCTGCTCAAGACTTTGGAAGAACCGCCGGCGCATGTCGTATTCATTCTGGCGACGACGGAAGTTCACAAAGTGCCGGTAACAATCCAGTCGCGCTGTCAGCGGTACGATTTCAAGCGTATAACGAAGGAAGATATTTTAAACCGCCTGCTGTATATTACAGGTAAAATGGATATCAAAGCGGAAAAGGAAGCGCTGGAGATAATCGCCGTGCAGGCGGACGGCGGAATGCGCGACGCTCTGAGTCTGCTCGACCAGTGTTTAGCATTTACGAAAGATGTACTGACGCTGGCGGAAGTAAAAAAAGTTTTGGGGCTTGTCGGTCATAACTGGATTTGGCAGATAACGGATTTGCTGATAAATAAAGACAGTGCGAGTATACTCGGCGCACTCAGCGAAGTCATCGCTCAGGGTAAGGAGATAAAACAGCTGCTGAACGAATTCATGCTGCATTTGCGTTCGCTGCTTATCTATAAAGCGACGGGTAAGATGCTCAATCTCGATATGTATCTGGAAGATGAGGCTGTATTGCAAAGGCAGTCCGGTATGCTTACGCATGAGCAGATAGTTAATACGATACAGAAGGTGCATGAAGCCGTAAGTGAAATAAAATGGGCAGTGCAGCCGCGGATAACAACGGAAGTTTTATTTTTAAAATTATGCTGGCAGGATGAAATAAAAGAAACGGGCGACAGTGCAAATACAAAAACGGTGCCGGATGCTTTTGCGCCGCCTGTGCCGAATGCAGTGCCGAGCAGTAAAATTACGGCACTGGAACAGCAGATAGCGCGTCTTGACAGGATTGTAAAAGCACTCAGCACGCAGGTCGCCGCGCTCAATGAAAAACAGGAACAGATAAAAGCGCCTGTTGCTGTACCTGCCGTCGCCGTAACGGCTGTCAACAGACAAAATACTGTTGCAGAAGAGGTGAAGCCTCAGCCGGCTGCGTCACTGTCGAATGCGGATATTGCGGCAATCTGGCAGAATGTACTGGCAGGACTCAGCGCGCGCGGCAAGACGAGCGTTGTCGCCTGTATAAAATGGGCCGTTCCGTATCAGCTGGTAAATAATCAGTTTTTCGTTCATTTTGACAGCACGTTTTTGCAGGCGCGCACGGAGCAGGATGACTACAGACAGCTTATCGAAGCGGTATTGTACGATGTGACGGCGCAGAAAATGCGTCTTGTCTGCACCTGTCAGGATAATGCGCAGGCAATGCAAGTGCAACCGCGGCCTGCCACACCGGTGAAATCTGCCGTAGCCATAGAAAGAACGCCTTCGCCGCCGGAAAATGAACCGGTTATACCGGCAGGTGATTATCAGGATGATATACCGATGCCGACAGATGATGATTACAGCGTAAGCGAAGATATAAATTACGATGAACTGACGCCGGAGAATAAACATACGCTGGAAACGGCGATGGAGATTTTCGGCGGGAAGATAATACCGGAAGATGAAATGAACAATTAAGGCAATTAATAATTGACGATTGTCATATATTTTGATACTCTAATTGAAGAAAAATATTTTAATGGAGGATTAGGCATGTTTAATCAAGGAAATATGGCCGGCATGATGAAAAAAGTTCAGAAAATGCAGGCTGATATGAAAAAAATGCAGGACGAACTGAAAAAGAAAACTGTCGAAGTGAGTGTGGGCGGCGGTGTCGTTAAAGTCGTTATGAACGGCGAAAAACAGATGCAGTCTCTCGTTATCGATAAAGCAGCAGTTGACCCGGATGATGTGGAAATGCTTCAGGACCTTATTTTGTCCGCTGTTAATCAGGCAATGGTTAAAGTTGATGAAATGATGGCTAGCGAAATGAACAAACTGACAAGCGGCCTTAAATTACCGCCGGGATTATTTTAATGAGATATATTGAGCCTATGGCTAAGCTGATAGAACATTTCCGGACATTGCCGGGGATTGGTTCCAAGACGGCTGTACGCTTAGCATATCATATTTTAGACATGGAGCCTGCCCAAGCAAAAGCCTTGGCGCAGGCTATTATTGAAGCTAAAGAAAAAATCGGCTATTGCAGTATCTGTTACAATCTGACCGATACCGACCCATGCGCTATCTGCGCTTCACCGGCGCGAGACCATTCCGTCATCTGCGTCGTGGAACAGCCCAAAGACGTGGTGGCGATGGAGAGAATGCGCGATTATAAAGGCGTATATCACGTACTGCACGGCGCATTGTCCCCGATAGAGGGCGTAGGGCCGGAGGATATCAGGATAAAAGAGCTTTTAACGCGTCTTTACGACGATAAGGTAAAAGAAGTGATTATGGCGACAAATCCCAATATCGAGGGCGAAGCTACGGCGATGTACGTTGCCAAGCTGTTAAAACCGTTGGGCATAAAAGTAACGCGCATTGCTCACGGACTGCCGGTCGGCGGCGATTTGGAATATGCCGACGAGGTAACGCTGGCGAAAGCCATTGAAAACCGCCGTGAAATGTAATCAGGCTGCAAATGTAAAGGTTGTGATTGAATGATATCATCATCATTAGTGGTTGCTTTTTTTGTAGGTTTATTCATTTTGTGTGTTATAACGAAGATATTTTCCCTGCCGCTTCAGCTGTTGTGGAAAGCAATCTATAACAGCGTCATCGGTGCTATCGTATTGTATGTGATAAACTTTTTGGGGATTGTCTACATTCCGATAAACTTCATAACGGCACTCATCGCTGGCGTGTTCGGTATACCGGGTGTGCTCCTGCTGACGATATGGGCTTTATTATAGACTGCAAATGCAGTCTTTTTTTGTATTGTTAAGTGGTTAATTGATTATTTAGTGTATATATGTTAGAATAACTATTGTTTGGATAATTAAAAACTATTAAATTTTTTAGAAGTGAGAGTGTACAAATTGAATTTCAAGAAAATCTTAGCTATTGTAATGGTGTGTGTTTTTGCTTTCAGCGGTATCGGCATGGCGAAAGCCAAAGTCGGCGGTGGCGGAATGAAAGCACCGACGACGAGTAAGTCGCTGGCTCCGTCCACGCAGTCCAAATCGGCAGCGCCAAGCAGCGAAGCGCCGAAAACGAATGCGGCAGATACGAACAGAAGCAATGCGACGACTAATTCCAATACGGCAAATACGAATACAACTAATAATGCTGCAACAAACAATGCGGCAACGACTAATAGAACGAATGCGGCAAATCAGGCGACGCAGCAGCAGTCCGGCAGCCGTTGGGGCAGTGCGCTCAGAAACATCGGCTTATTTGCCGGCGGTATGATGCTCGGCAGTATGCTCAGCAGCATGTTCGGCATGGGCGGTTTCATGGGTGATGTACTTGGTTTAATCGCTAATGTGGTTCTCGTCGGTATCGTAGTCATGATAATCATGGCTGTGTTCCGTAAGTTCTTCGGCAAGAAGAATGAAGGCAATGCGTATGCTTCCAGCCAGTACGCGGAAAACAATATCCGCTGCGCAAACTGCGGCTGGGTAAGCCCGGATAGAAACAATCCGCCGAAATTCTGCCCGGAATGCGGCAGCCGTATGAACGGAAATGATAATTTTCAGCAGAATAACTACAGTGAATACAATCAGTATCATAATGAACAGGATGCACAGTATCAGGAACCATCGTCCCGCAGAATTATTGATATAACTCCGCCGAAGGATAAAGATAAGTTTTAAAATTAAAGCTCATGGATTTAATTCCATGAGCTTTTTTTCTTTTTAAAGTGAAAANNCAAAGAAAAATTGCCCGGCGCAATATGAGAATAAATTAAGAAATAGTTATCTTTATCTTATATTGTGCCGAACCGGCACTTTCTTTGTTGTTTTTCTACAATAAAAAATAAGATAAAAGTTAACTCTTATTTTTAGAAGGTTGACATAGTGTCTATATCATGTTTTAATATGTTGTAATAAAACAAATTAAAGGTGATACTATGAGTTATATTGAAGAGTTGAAAAATAAAATTCTGGGCGGTTATGAAATCAATAAAGCGGAAGCTGTGAAATTGAGTGATGAATCGCTGGAAGATTTGGCAAAGGCGGCAAATGAAATACGGCAGTATTTTTGCGGCGATAAATTCGATATCTGTACGATAATCAACGGCAAGAGCGGCCGTTGCAGCGAGGACTGCAAATACTGCGCACAGTCGGCGCATTATAAAACGAACGTGGAAACATATCCGTTATTGGATACGGAGCCGATTTTGCGCGAGGCGCAGTACAATTACAATAAAGGCGTAATGCGCTATTCTGTTGTTACTTCCGGTCGGGCGCTGAGCGATGCTGAAGTGGATAAACTGGCAGAAAGCCTGAACAAAGTGCATGAACAATGTCCGGTGAAATTATGCGTATCCGGCGGTCTTTTGAATGAAGCGCAGTTTAAGAAACTGCATGACGCCGGTGTTGAACGCGTGCATAATAATTTGGAAAGTTCGCGCCATCATTTTCCGCAGGTATGCACAACGCATGCTTTTGCTGATAAAGTAAACGCCATTAAAGCAGCCCAAAAAGCCGGTATGGATGTATGCAGTGGCGGTATCATGGGCATCGGTGAAACGATGGAGGACAGAGTGGATATGGCGCTGGAGCTGCGCAGCCTTGGAATAAATTCCGTGCCGGTAAATATTTTAAATCCGATTGCAGGTACGCCGTATGAACATAATAAGCGTTTATCCGATGAGGAAATTCTGCGTATAATAGCGATTTACCGCTTTATTTTGCCGAAGGCGTTCATTCGTCTTGCGGGCGGCAGAGGTTTACTGGCGGACAAAGGCAGAGCCTGCTTTAAAGCGGGAGCGAATGCAGCCATTTCCGGCGATATGCTGACGACGAGCGGTATTTCCATTGATACGGATATGCAGATGATAGCTGAACTCGGTTTTAAATGTGAGTTATAAACAATAAAGGCGTGGAAATCATTCCACGCCTTTTACATATCATCAATCTATATAAAATTTGTTCAGCACACAAAAAAACCTTTGAAATAATTCAAAGGTTTGATTTACAAAATGGTGGGCAGGGATGGATTCGAACCATCGTAGCCTACGGCGACGGATTTACAGTCCGTTCCCTTTAACCACTCGGGCACCTACCCATGTTTTCATGGTGACCCTGGCAGGACTCGAACCTGCGACCTTTTGATTCGTAGTCAAACACTCTAATCCAGCTGAGCTACAGGGCCATCGTTTGTTTACTGAACAAACAGCTTTTATATAATAGCACAGATATTTTGTTTTGACAAGAGTTTTTTGGAAAAAAAGTATAATTTTTTTTCGGATTTTGTTAAAATATAGATATAAAGATGAAAAAGAGGCGATATTATGAAATGGATGAGAATTTTTCTGCTGGTGGCGGCCGGTTTTGTGCTTTGGAGCGGTAATACATACGTGTCTGCCAAAAGTGCGTTTGATGATGTGACATGGCACAGTGATTATAACGAAATACGCCAGTATTATAATCTGGCGCAAAACAGAGATGAAGACGGACTGCCGCAGGAAGAGATGTATCGGCAGGTTTATCCTGATGTGAAGAACGGTGAATTCAATATTTATTGGGGTCAGCCGCTGGATGAGATAAGCGCGGATTACGAATTGAAATGGGGCGTATGGAGCACGCATGTAGGCCGTTACGCTTTACAGCTCAATAAAATTTATAAACGAAGTTCGCCATATCTGATTTTATGGTTCAATGAAGAAAAACTGTATAAAATCTGGATGTATTATCCGCGCGGTTTAAATCCGGATAGACCGCGGCGCGGCAGAGTTGTAAACGATTTGACGCAAAAATTCGGTGCGCCGTCTGTCTATAATGAGAATATACTCGTATGGGAGGATACGACCGCCAAGGTTAATTCCATAGAAGAACAGCAGCTGGAGAAAAAATTTTTTAACAATATTATCCGCCATAGAAAACATGGTAGAGCAAGATAAAAAGAAGATGATGAAATGAAGAAACTTTGCCTTGCAATATGTTTTTGTTTGATATGTAATTTATGCAATTTGGCTGTAGCTTCTGCCGAGCGGGATATATTGGCTGATTTGAAATGGGGAATGACCTATGATGAAATAAAAGCAATATATCCGCTCGTCTATAATAATTATTTATCGGAAGAAGACAGCAATACCTACTGGCTGAAGCTGGAAGAGCCGTATTTAAAGGGCAAGGAAGTTGTCAACGGCAGAATTTTGCTGTATATGAAGGGGAATAAACTGTACAGAATAACGGCTGATTTTACTGACGGAACAGATTTAGTCATACAGAGTGAAGCTGCTGGTAAATTGAAATATATCGGCGAAAATCTGTATTGGGGCGCAAGCTATGCTCAGGTAAGCAGATTTTATAAATTGAAATACAAAGAGCATGATAGCACAAAAAATTCGTCGGTGTATTATTTGACTTTGCCAAAACAGGATTTTAATGGTGAAAAACTGAAATCACAGCAGATTTTAGTTTATTTCTGGAATGACCAGCTGTACAAGATAGTTGCCGAAAAGCAAAATGGCGGCATGCTTGTCCTGCAGGATGATTTTCTGTTAAAAAAGGCAGCGGCTCAAGGTGCTTTAAATGAAGAAAGGAACACGCACAATGAGGCTGTAGCCAAAATGAATGCGGCAATAGCAGCGGAAACGGTAACGGATAAAAAACAGTTGGTCGGATTAATTCCTGATTTATATTGGGGCGAAAGTATAAATGATATTGTAAAAGATTTTGCTGTAAAATATACGGAACGTTATTATGGGGAAAATGCGCTTATCTATGAACTGGATTTGGAAAATCCGTATGAGAAAAAAGACAAGGCATATAATAATTTTATTAAAACATTTCAGCATAATACAGCAAAAATATATTTGTATCTGTGGCACAATCAGCTGTATAAGATAAAGCTGATATATAGCGGTGAAACAGAACAGATACTTACAAATGAGAAATTGGCTGAAAGGGCTGCTTTGGACGGTGAAGCGTACAAACTTGGCGGCGGTAATTTGCTAAAGCGTACTTACAGAGAAGTTTATGCAGACGCAATGAATGATAAATTATATATCTACTGGGGACAGCCGTATAAGGAAATATCCGATATTTACGGATTGCGTTGGGGAATATTGTGGCACACGATATATATTTATTCTATCGGATTGACTGAAGTGTATCAGGAGGGTTCGCCGTATCTTGTCGTGATGTTCAGCAACGAACAGCTGTATAAAATTTTATTATGCTTTGATGAAAGTATCGAAAACAGAGAAAAAGGACAACAGTATTTTGATGAGATGAAAAATGTTCTGACAGAAAAATTCGGTAGACCGGATATTTACAGACAGGGAGTTTTAATGTGGCAAAGCGTAGAAATTTCTGTCAATAAAAGTGAGGAAGACTATTTGATGTCTTATTTAAATGAAAGATTATATAGGACAGCTCATTTTTTTGCAGATGAGGCCGAGTGGGCAAAAGAAAAATAGGCAACAAAAAAAAGCGCTGGTACAATACCAACGCTTTAATATTCAAAATGGTGGGCAGGGATGGATTCGAACCATCGTAGCCTACGGCGACGGATTTACAGTCCGTTCCCTTTAACCACTCGGGCACCTACCCATTTTGCATGGTGACCCTGGCAGGACTCGAACCTGCGACCTTTTGATTCGTAGTCAAACACTCTAATCCAGCTGAGCTACAGGGCCTTCATTTGGTGGCTGTCTTAACCACGCATATTATAATATCAGATTGGGAAGAGTTTGTCAAATGTTTTTTGAAAAAATTTTTTAGGTATATTTTCTATACAAATGGAAGCATTGATGATATAGTATTGCGTGGATAGTATTCGACAGAAACTGTACCGCAATTTTTTTATTTTTAAGCAAAGGCTGTATCGAAATGATTTTTGAACAGTACCTTTATCAGATTGTAAAACACAGCTGTCCCTTGAGAAAGGGAGTGATTGAATGAAAATAGGATTTATCGGCGCAGGGAAAGTGGGTTTTTCTCTGGGAAAATATTTTATCAGTAACGGTATTTCTGTTACGGGTTACTACAGCAGGTCGCCGAAATCGGCTAAATCAGCAGCGGAATTTACAAACAGCAGAATGTATAGCAGTTTAACAGATATTTTAAAGGACAGCGATACCTTGTTTCTCACCGTACCGGATGATGTTATCGGCACGGTCTGGGAACATATAAAAAATCTGGATGTTAGAAATAAAAAAATTTGTCATTGCAGCGGTTCGATTTCTTCGGCCGCTTTTTTTGATGCAGAAAATAAAGGTGCATTTGCGTATTCTATCCATCCGCTTTGTGCTGTCAGTGATAAGTATAATTCATGGCGGGATTTGAAAAATACAGTGTTTACGATTGAAGGCAGTGAGCAGTATTTAACAAAAATGCGGAATTTATTCGCCGGCTTTGGCAATGAAACAGTGGTTATCAACACAAAGGATAAAGCGTTATATCATGCAGGAGCGGTATTGGCGAGCAATCTGGTTATCGCTCTATTGTCCATGAGTGAAGATGTATTAAAACAGTGCGGTTTCAGCGCTGAAAGTGCGCGGAAAGCATTGTTGCCGCTGTTTAAAGTGAATGCGGAGAACATTGTACAAAATGGTCCGGAAAAGGCTTTAACCGGTCCGGTTGAGCGCAATGATGTACAGACGGTAAGACATCATCTGGAAAGTCTGGGTAAAGATTTGACTAAGCGGGAAGTGTATAGACTGTTGTCTTTGGAACTGACAAAGATTGCGCAGGAAAAACACTGGCAGAGAAATTATACGCAGATGAAAGAGGTATTAAAATGAAAAATACGGTGATGACATTTCAGCGTCAAAAAGATGAGCAGAAAAAAATAACGATGCTTACGGCATACGATTATTCTACGGCGAAAGTAATGGACAATGCAGGAATAAACGGTATTTTAGTCGGCGACTCGCTCGGCATGGTCATGCTCGGTTATGAAGATACGCTGTCTGTAACAATGGAGGATATAATTCACCATACAAAAGCGGTGGCGAGAGGAGCAAAAAACGCTCTAGTAGTGGCGGATATGCCGTTCATGTCGTATCAGACTTCTGTTTATGATGCCGTATACAATGCAGGCAGGCTTATGAAGGAAGGCAGATGTCAGGCAGTGAAACTGGAAGGCGGAGCGGCTGTCTGCCCGCAGATAGAGGCGATTGTAGCCGCGTCCATACCGGTCATGGCGCATATCGGACTTACGCCGCAGTCGGTGAATGCTTTCGGCGGTTTTAAAGTGCAGGGAAAAAGCGAGGAAGCAGCAAAGCGTATTCTGGCAGAAGCAAAACAGGTCGAAGCGGCAGGGGCATTTGCCGTTGTTTTAGAATGTGTTCCGGCAAAACTGGCAGAGCTCGTTACCAAGTCCGTAAGCATTCCGACAATCGGCATCGGAGCCGGTGCAGGCTGCGACGGCCAAATTCTCGTTTATCAGGATATGCTCGGCATGTTTGGCGATTTCAAACCGAAGTTCGTTAAACAATTCGCCCATGTCGGCGCGGAGATGGAAAAGGGGATTAAAGCGTATATTGCTGAGACGCAAAACGGAACTTTCCCGGCGCAGGAACATACATTTAAAATAGACGAAGAGACATTAAATAAATTGTATTAAATTTTTATTTATTGATTTCTTTAGAAATAAAGAAAGTGCCGGTGCGGCACAATATAAGAAAAAGAGAATTGATTTTTTAATTTATCTTCATATTGCGCCGGGCAATTTTTCTTTGCTGGCACAAAGAAAAGTTGCCGAAAAAGAAAGTGCCTTAGTTCGTGCACCGCTAAAAGATTTTCACTTTAAGAAAACTGTTTTTTATTTCTAACGTTCAAAAACTCGCTCACGCTCAAACATTTGAACTAAAAACAGAAATAAAAAACAGTTTTCTTAATAGCTAAAGCTACCGTGAAAATCTTCAACGCAGATAAAAATTTATCATGACCAGCAAAATATAGTGCCAACAACTCAAATTTTAGTTTCTGCTGGAACTAGAAGGCTCGAGCCAAATTCCAAACGTTTCAAGCCATTGTACTGTTTGTGTTTATAGAAGGGCTATAAAGGTTCGCCCAGTGCAGCGTAAGCGAAACGTTAAAAAGGTTTTTTCTTTTTGGTTCGTTTTTCTTTTGACCTTTCAAAAGAAAAATGAACATCTCGTTACAATGTTACAATAAATAGACTTGCATTTTGTTTTTAAATATGATATTATGTACTCACGTTAAAAATGATGAAGAGGAAAAGTAGACAGACGGTATCATCACAGAGAGTCAAGGCTGCTGAAATCTTGATATGAGAAAAGCTGTTGAAGTTCACCTCGGAGTTGCCCGCTGAACATGATTTGCCGTAGGCGGAGCCGGGACCTTGCCGTTAAAAGAGGAGAGTATCGGAATTATTCCCGTACTTGATGGAGATGTTCGCTTTTTGCGGCGGACAAATAAGGTGGTAACGCGAAATCAGCCTCGCCCTTAATCGGGTGAGGCTTTTATTTTTTATAAAGACATGAAAGGAGGAATTTGTTTGAAACTGGCTTTTTTGGGACCGCACGGCACAAACAGTGAGGAAGCGGCGCTTTGCATGAATAGAATAAGCAAAAAGGACATGGAACTTGTCGCTTGCGATACGATTTACGATGCAATCAGAGCCGTAGATGAAGATGACGTGGATTATTGTTTAGTGCCGGTGGAAAATTCGATTGAAGGTTCCGTGCGGATTACGCTGGACACATTGGCACACGACGTGGATTTGCAAATCGAGGCGGAACTTGTCTGGAGCGTACATAATCAGCTGCTCGTCAAAGATGAAAACGTGCCTATTCATACGATTATATCGCATGCTCAGCCGCTGGCACAGTGCAGACAGTATCTGAAAACGCATTATCCGCAGGTAAAGACAGAGGCTGTGGCGAGTACGGCGAGAGCAGCGGAAAAAGTCAGCCGTCTGGGCAGCGGTTATGCGGCGATTGCTACGAAATCGGCAGGTGATTTATACGGATTAAAGCTCATAGACAGCGATATTCAGGATAGAGAGGATAATTTCACCCGATTTATATTGCTCACGAAAAAAGAGCACGGTGAAAAACTGGCTCCGCCTGCCAACATGATGCTTATCTGCCAGATTGACGGCAGAGCGGGCAGTCTGTATGAACTTTTAGGCGACTTTGCCAGGCGGAAAGTCAATATGACGCGCATAGAATCCCGTCCGGCGCGTACAGGGCTCGGCGAATATATTTTCTTTATTGAGATAGATGTCGATGTAAAAGAGGATATTTTACAGGAAGCTTTGACGGCGGCCGCGGCAAAATGTTTCTGGCTGAAAAATCTTGGTGCTTTTCCCGTTTTTCGGGGAAGCGTCAATTAATATAAATTAAAATCAATGAAAAGAGGTAATATATAATGGTAGTAATTATGAACCCGGATGCGAGCAATGAAAATATTCAGGCTGTAGTGGAAGCAATAGAAGGTGTCGGCTTAACAGCCAAAATAATGGAAGGAGCACAGCAGAAAATCGTCGGCGTTATCGGCGACAAACGCAAAATGAGTTCTCTTGCTGTAGAAGCAATGGACGGCGTTGAACAGACAGTAGCTATTTCTAAAAGCTACAAGCTGGCAAGCCGCGAATTCCATCCGGCCAATACGGTTGTCGATGTTGACGGCGTGAAAATCGGCGACGGCAATGTCGTTGTAATGGCAGGTCCTTGCGCCGTTGAATCGCGCGAACAGCTTTTGGAAGCGGCAAAAATCGTTAAAGCAGGCGGCGCACAGTTTCTGCGCGGCGGTGCATACAAACCGCGTACATCTCCGTATTCCTTCCAGGGATTAGAAGAAAAAGGTCTTGAATATCTGGCGGAAGCGAGAGAAATCACCGGTCTTAAAGTCGTAACGGAAGTAACGGAAGTTGAAGCCGTACAGACTGTAGCACAGTATGCCGACCTTTTGCAAATCGGCGCAAGAAATATGCAGAATTTCCGCCTGCTCAAGGAAGTGGGCAGATGCAATAAGCCGGTTATGCTCAAACGCGGTCTTGCCGCAACGCTTGATGAATGGCTTAATGCTGCCGAATATATTATGAATGAAGGTAACCCGAACGTAATCTTATGCGAACGCGGTATCCGCACATATGAAACGTATACGAGAAATACGCTCGATATGAGTGCTGTAGCGGCTGTTAAACATCTCAGCCATCTGCCGATTATCGTCGACCCGAGCCACGGTACGGGCAAATGGAGAATGGTTAAACCGATGAGTTTTGCAGCGATTGCCGCAGGTGCAGACGGACTTATCATAGAAGTACATCCAAATCCGGCAAAGGCACTTTCCGACGGACCGCAGTCCCTGACTCCGGAAAATTATGCTGAAGTAATGCGCGGCGTATATAAAATCTCCGATTTCATGAAAGCGGAAAATCTGTTCACTGATTATACCAAAGACTAAGAATAAAAAGCTCCTGTTTAGTATATGAACAGGAGCT
The DNA here is from genome assembly GCA_002314325.1 of Megamonas hypermegale. GTDB lineage: Bacteria > Bacillota > Negativicutes > Selenomonadales > Selenomonadaceae > Megamonas > Megamonas hypermegale_A. The sequence continues at coordinate 169 of DCFC01000035.1, read as the reverse complement.
TTTTATAATATGAATACTGCCGATGCGGCACAATATATGATAAAAGTTTACGTTCATTTTTCTTTTGAAAGGTCAAAAAAGAATAAAAAAAGTGCCGTTCGGCACAATATATGTTAAAGATAACTATTTCTTAATTTATTCTTATATTGCGCCGGGCAATTTTTCTTTG
>DCFC01000036.1:118233-153789 GCA_002314325.1 Megamonas hypermegale | reverse complement strand
AAATAGATATTAGATTTATTTAAATAATTATTATAAATTAATTAGGCGACAATTTACTTTAGAGTGATTTTAGATTTGCAAATTAAAATTTTTATGATAATATATTAACTATAGATTTTTCAACTACCTATTTCATAAAAAATAGGAAGTTGAATAGAGAAATTTACTTCTGTAAAATCATAAAAATGAAAAATCGATTATAATAGCGATAATAGCCTTATAGAGAGGTTTTTAATATTTTACATCAAATCATATGCGCGCAAGAAAAATAGTTGCTTAAATCGGCTGTTGTTTTAAATGAAAATATTTTATAAATATATAAATTATAAACTAATATAAATCAATTAATAATTAATATCTAAATATAATTTAATGTTAAAACATATTTTATACTAATAGATTATTTATATTTAAATTTTTAACATTATTGTTTTACTTTTTTAATAGGTAAAAATATATATTGTAGCAGATATGAAAATGGAAAAGGATGAATTAAAATGGAAGATTTTCAGATGACGGAAAGTCAGTTTTTAACAGCAGGAAATTACCTTAAACAGGAAGAGATAAATGAAAATACACTGCTGTTGAATTATAAAACGTTATTGGCCAGATATTTATCACAAGGTGAACCATCGGAAGATACATTGCGTAATTATTATTCGGCTATCGACCAGTATATAAAGTGGTGTCTGGAAAATAAATGCCATCCGTTAAAAATTACGGAATATCAGTTTATGTACTATCGTGATTTTCTGTTAAAAAACAAAATGAAAAAAGGCAGTATAAAATCTAAGTTGAACGCTATTAAGCAGTTTTATAATATTGCGGTAAAACTTAATCTGATAAAATCAAGTCCGGCTAAAGATGTAGGCGTAAAGGCATACGAACCGAATGAGATTTCTCCGCTGAAATTTCTGACGATTGAACAGCTGAACCATTTGTTGAGCATTATTCCGGCATACGACGGGAAGCATATGGAATATCTGCGCGATAGAACGATAATCATGCTGATGGCTCTGGAAGGATTGCGAACTGTGGAAGTATACCGCATGTCGGTGAGTGATATTAACTGGGATATGAAAACAATTTATATTCACGGCAAAGGGCATAATGATTTTATTTATCCGCGTCAAGATGTATTCGATGCTTTAAAGGATTATTTAAAAGTGCGGCCGTCTTCTTTGGCAAGCGTGGATAAGTTTGGCGAACCAGTGTTTACAGCTGTATCGAATTTCAGCAGAGGAAAACGATTGGACAGACGCGGTATCCGTTACAATATCGATAAGTGGCTGAATAAAGCAGGTTATAAGAAAGCCGGTATCAGCTGCCACATGCTGCGCCACACTTGCGGTACTCTTTTATACAGAAGCACAAAAGATTTACAAATAGTAAAAGAAGTTTTGCGGCATAGTGATATTAACATCACTAGTAAATATGCACACGTTTATGACCAGATGAATAAAAGATACAGTTCTACAATAAAATTGGATGAAGAAAAAGATTGATTTTATCTGCGGAATATGAACTGGTTACAAAATGGCAACAAATCACAAATTATGTAGCATGAAATCTTATAATTAAAGCATTTTCTCCGTAAAATAAAATAAGTCGACACACTTTTTCCCTAAAAGTTTATCGACTTTACTCTCTCTATTCCCTTAACGCAACGCAGTTATCAGTTTTTTATGATAAATGCTTTTTCTCCTTCAACGACTGCGATTTCTTCCGCCGTAAAAGTTTCTACTTTGATGATGAAGTTACCTTTTTTGAGGATGTTTGCAAGTTCCGTAATAGCGCTGTCCTTACCCTGCATTTCCATTGTTACCGTGCCGTCTGCCATATTTTTTACCCAACCGGTAATATCTAATTTGTTAGCGTTTTCCATAGTAAAAAATCTGAGACCGACACCTTGAACTCTGCCTGTTAAGGTTGCTTTGTAACGTTTAACATCTGTCATAAAAAAATCTCCTTTATAGTAAATAAATTTATCAATAAGTATTATCTATCTTATTGATAGCCTAAGTATAGCCCTTTTATTATTTTTTTGCAAGAGGTATATAGCATATATAAAAAATTTTTATAGAAAATATTTCATATATAAGTTGTATTTTTAGTTAATCAAGTGATATAATGAACATATGGATAATAGTTATTTATTAGAGTTAATTATAATTTAACAAAAGGAGTTTTTCTATGATAAAGGGTTATATTGGCACTTATAATACTTTTGACAGTAAAGGTGTTTATCAGTTTGGTATGGATGAAACTACCGGTAGGATTTCTCGTATACAGTCTTTTTATGCGGCAGATGATGCTAAGTGCGTTGCTTTAGCCGGTAATAAGTTAATTATTACAATGAGTAAGGAAAATAAAGGCGGCATTGCCTTATTGGATAAGATGACGGGAGAATTGCTGGATACGGCTTTATATGAAAATAAAACACCGTGTTTTATCGGATATGATAGCGGATTTGTGTATACGGCCAATTATCATGACGGGACGGTTATGATTTATCAGATAAAAAATGACAAACTGCATTTGACGAAGCGAATTGATATTCAAACTAAAGCCGGCTGTCATCAAGTGATTTTACATGATGATTATCTGCTTATACCATGCCTATTGATGGATGAAATCCGTATTTTTAAACGCAGTGAAGATTTTGCGCTGGTAAAAATATTAAAATTTCCGCAGGGTACAGGTCCGCGTCATGGTGTTTTTAATAGTGAACATACACGATTTTATCTGGTTAGCGAACTCAGTAATGAATTTTTTGCTTACGATGTTGAAGATTTGCATTTTAAACTTATCGCTAAAATTGCATTGGTGTCGCAGACGGGACAATCGAAAGCTTCTTCTGCTGCTATCAGGCTTACAAGAGATGAGACCTGTGTGTATATTTCCACGCGTGGTGCGGATTTATTGAGTGTAATCTGTGTGAAAGATGAAATAAAATTAATTCAGCAGAGAAATAGCGGCAAACATCCGCGTGATTTTGTATTAAGTAATGATGAACGATATTTATTGACAGTAAACAGAGATAGTGATAATCTTATTATCTATAAATTAGATAGGGATACAAAAATAATTGGCAATGTAGTTTCTGAAACGGCTGTACCGCATGGTGTCGGTATCGTTTTGGAAAACGAGGTTTTATAGCTTGAAATTTGAAAGAGTGATTTAATATGAATAGAGCATTTACTATTTTTGGCGGAACGGGTGATTTAACTTTTCGCAAATTAATGCCTGCCTGGTATAATATAACAACGGCTAATGCAGCAGAAAGTGATTTCCGCATTGTAATCATCGGCAGACGCGATTATTCTACCGAGCAGTATTGCGAACTTGTGCGTGAATGGATAAAACAGTTTGCCCGATTGCCGTACGATGAAGCGGCTTTTGACCGTTTTTGTCAGCGTATAACGTATTTTAAGATGGATTTTTCCGATTTAGTGGAATATGAACGATTGGCACAATTTTACAGTAAAGAAAACATTACGGAACACATTTTTTATTTTGCTGTTGCACCGGCATTTTTTGCGGTAATCGCTAATGGTCTGAAAGCTGTGGATAATGCTGGCTCTGGTAAGGTTATTTTAGAGAAACCATTCGGCGAAAATCTGGAAGCCGCCAAAAAATTGAATATACAGCTGGAAGAATTTTTCCCGATAGAAAATATTTATCGTATCGACCATTATCTTGGCAAAGAAATGGTGCGCAATATCCAGACAATCCGTTTTACCAATCCGATATTTGCCAACTTGTGGAACTCCCAATATATCGAGTCGGTGCAGATTTCCGCTTTTGAGGATTTGGGCGTCGGGTCGCGCGGCAATTATTATGATACGAGCGGTGCTCTGAAAGATATGGTGCAAAATCATCTGTTCCAGATTTTATCTATTGTAGCGATGGAATGGCCGGAGCATTTTTCTACACAGGCTATGCACGATGCCCAGCTGCGCGTTTTAAAATCACTGCGCAGAGTGAAAGATATTCGTGACAGTTTGATTTTAGGTCAATATAAAGGTTATCGTCAGGAAAAAAATATTGCACCGGATTCGGCTACGGAAACATACGCCGCATTGCGTCTTTTTATTGATAATGAACGGTGGTGGAATACGCCGTTTTATATCCGCACCGGCAAAAAGCTGAAATGCCGAGAAATGCAGATAGCCATTGTATTTCGTCAGACGTTTATCGCTGCTTCCCGCAATATTCTAATCATAAAAATTCAGCCGAATGAAGGCGTGCATTTGCAGTTTAATGTGAAAAAACCGGGGGGAACGGATGAAATCACACAGGCGAAAATGGATTTTGTCCAAAGTTCGTCATTCGTAAATAAAATAAATACACCGGAAGCATATGAACGACTTATTACGGCTTGCGTCCGCGGGGAACGCTCCTGGTTTTCACAATGGGACCAGATAGAAACGAGCTGGGAATTTGTAGAGCATTTAAAAAATCTGTACCGCTGGGATAAATTGCCGGTATTTGCTTATGAACAGGGAACGGACGGTCCTGTTGAGGCGGAAAACCTTTTGAAACGTTTCGGTCATGCCTGGGTATTTTAATAAAAAAGACTGGTCATCAGTTTTTAAAGCAGATAGCCAGTCTTTTTCTGTATCTTTAGCATTAGTTTTCTTCCGCTGCCGGTTTTCTTACTTCTTTGTTGTCCTGGAAAGTGTTTTTAAGTGGCTGCATCGGACTGATAGTGGAGATAGCATGTTTGTAAACCATCATATGTTTTCCGCCGGCGTCGAGGATTACCGTGAAATTGTCAAAACCTTTCACATTGCCGCGCAGCTGAAAACCGTTCGTTAAATGGATAACTACTCCTACATTCTCTTTTCTCACTTGATTTAAAAATACATCTTGTAAATTAATAGATTTATTCGGCATAATGCTCCCCCAATTTTATTGTTATATCTTTTATTCTACATCACGGAAAAAATTCCTGCAATCATAAATTACGCTGGAAAGCAACTTTTCATACGCTATGCTGTCGATATCATACCATTTTATATACGGCATCTTTTTGTACCAGGTAAATTGGCGCTTAGCAAAATGGCGCGTGGCTTTCTTCATCTCGTCAACGGCCGTCGCCAAATCAATTTCACCGTTTAAATAGGCGGCGATTTCCCGGTAGCCGATACCTTTCATCGACTGCCAGTCGATTTGTGCGCCGCTATTTAACAAATGTTGTACTTCGCCGATAAAATCATGCTGCATCATGATATCGACGCGTTTATTTATTCTGTCGTACAAATTCTGCCGCTCCCGTCTGAGCCCGATGAGAAAAGCGTCATAGACGAGCTCACCCGTTTCGTCATAGCAGCTTGTCTGCGAAATCCGTTCGCTGCCCAGATGGTGCACTTCCAGCGCACGGATTATCCGGTTGAAATTGTTAATGTGCAGCCGCTGCGCCGTCTGCGGGTCGGCCTTTTTCAGCATGTCGTATACGTATTGGCGGCCGTGCTCTTTGGCAAGCTGCTCTAAATGCGCTCTGTAGGCATTGTCACCGGAGGTTTTGTTGAATTGATATCCTTCCAACAGAGATTTTACATATAAGCCGGTGCCGCCGGCGAGAATAGGAATTTGTCCTTGCGCATTGATTTTATGAATTAAATCTTTGGCCAGTGCATGAAAATCACTTACGTTAAAATTTTCCCACGGCTGTAGAATGTCAATTATATGATGCTTTACGCCCTCCATTTCCTGCGCCGTAGGTTTGGCCGTGCCGATATCGAAGCCTTTATAAACGAGCATGCTGTCGCCGGAGATAATCTGGGTGTGCAGTTTTTTGGCAAGGTCGATACTCAGCTGAGTTTTTCCTACGGCGGTCGGGCCTAAAATTACGATTAATTTTTCTTTTATAGCCATTACGGTTTTAAAATATTATTTGTGCATGTATTCCAAGTCTAAGGAATGACCCGGTTCTACGATTTTTACGAAACAACGGGCAATGCTTTCTGCATATGCTTTGAAATTGCTAGGTTCCTGTTCAATTACCGGCCAAGTGTTGTAATGAATAGGAATTACATAGGAAGTTTTGAGCATCTGCGCTGCTTTGGCGGCATCTTCTATGCCCATCGTGAAATTGTCGCCGATTGGCAGAATGGAATAGTGGATTTTCTGTTTTTCGCCGATGAGCTTCATGTCGCTGAACAGCGCCGTATCGCCGGAATAATATACAACAGTGTCATCGTTGAAATGAATTACGAAGCCGCAGGCAACACCGCCTGCCACGCCTGCACTGTGCAGAGCCGGAACCATGGTGACCGTACCGAAGGAGAAATGAGCACTGCCGCCGAGGTTCATGCCGTGCACATTGTCATAGCCTGCCGGGAAGAGGTTGATTATTTCCGGAATGGCAACGAGCATCGGATGATTTATTTCGGCAATTTTCAGTGCGTCGCTGAAATGGTCCTCATGCGCATGGGAAACGAACATATAATCGCAGATTACATCGCTCGGTTTTAATTTAGCCTGTTTGTTAAAGCTCAAAAACGGGTCGAACAGCAGTTTTTCATGACCTGTGTCCAGCATAAAGCACGCATGTCCATAATAGTTGAAAGTAATCATTTATAGCTCCCCTTTCGTAAATAGAAATTAATAGAAATTTAAATTACATACTTGTTGTACTAGTTGATTTTTCAAAGCAGTATAATAGTTTATATTTAGTGAGGTTAAGTGTCAACAGGCAGCGGATATAAACTATTATACTGCTGGCTATAGACACAATATTTTACTAGCACAACGAATATTACATAGATAATAATCTTTTTTTCTGCCGAGCATTGTTCAGCATTTCCTCCGCGTTTTCCAGCGAAGCCTGTGTAAGCTCCGTGCCGGAAGCCATGCGGGCAATTTCGGCAAGCCTTGCACCGTAGTCGATTTCCTCAATAGCAGTGAAGGTTTTATTATCTTTTGTTTCCTTATGAATATAAAAATGGGCATCCGCCATAGCGGCAATCTGCGGCAAGTGCGTAATGCAGATAACCTGCCTGGTCAGAGCAATTCTGGCTATTTTTTCCGCCATCATCTGTGCCGTTTTGCCGCCGACGCCGATATCCACTTCATCAAAAACCATCAGATTGGCGTCGTCTTTCTGCGCCGTAATCGTCTTTACCGCCAGAGCGATACGGGACAGTTCGCCGCCCGATACGATTTTCTGCAGTGTTTTTAAATCTTCGCCCAAATTGGCAGAAAACAGAAACTCGATTTCGTCAGCGCCGTTTTCCGTGAAATTGTCGCTTAATATGAGATTTATCTGCATTTTAGCGTCCGGCATGGACAGTGACTGCAATTCCCTGACAATGTTTTCGGCTAGAGCGGTGGCATTTTTCTGACGCATTTTATGCAAAGTAGCGGCTGACTGTTTGAGCTCTTCCGTGATAGTGGATAATTCCTGCTCCATCTGCGCCAGATTGGCATCGTAATTTTCTATATAGTCAAGTTCCGCCTTTGCTTTTTCGCAGTATGCCAGAATATCTTCAATGCTGGCACCGTACTTGCGGCGCAGTTTGTTGATTTCCTCCATGCGCGACTGCATGGCATCGAGTTTTTGCGGACTGTAGTCGATATTTTCGCCGAAGCTGCGGATTTCGTCGGCACCGTCTTGCAGTTGAAAATACGCATCTTCAATTATTTGGTGAACCCGCGCCATATTTTCATCATACTGCGACAGGGCTTCCGTGTCCTTGCAAAGCTGTGCCATTGAACCGAGAATATTGCCGTCTTCATACAGTAGATTATACGCATTTTGCGAAAGCAGCGATATTTTTTCCGCATTGGCGAGAATTTTTATTGCTTCATCGAGTTCACTGTCTTCGCCGACTGTCAATTTGGCGTTTTGTATTTCATTTATCTGCCAGTTGAGCATATCCGTCCGCTGTGCCATTTCCTGCGTGTTGATTTTGCTTTTGACCAGTTTCTCCCGCAGATTTTGCCAGCGATGATAAATCTGCAAATAGTTCTGTTTCTGTTCGTTTATTGAAGCGGCATCGTATTCATCCACAAGGTTCAGCTGTTTTGCCGGTTTTAAAAGCGCCTGATTGGCATGCTGCCCGTGAATATCCACCAGCATTTCGCCGAGCTGGCGCAATACGGCAAGCGTCGTATGGCAGTTGTTTATCTGAATGATATTTCTGCCGCCAGCTGAAATCTGCCGCGTTACAATCAGCATGTCGTCTTCGGTCAGTATGTTGTTTTCCATGAGGAAATCCCTTACCCGTTGTTCCTCAAGGGAAAAAACGCCTTCTACGCGCATGAAGTCGGCTCCGCTTCTAATGGCATCCGTATTTGTGCGGCGGCCTATGACCATGCCGAGTGCTCCGAGCAGGATTGATTTGCCGGCTCCCGTTTCACCGGTGAGAATATTAAGCCCGCGGTCAAACTCTATCTGAATGTGTTCAATCAGGGCGAAATTCCAAATCGACAGTGTCTTTAACAATTGCTACCCTCCAAATTAACCAAGCATATCACGGAGTCTTTTCATAATAGTTTCTACAGCGGATATCGGTTTTATTACGATTAGTATATTGTCGTCACCGGCGAGCGTGCCTATTATTTCCGGCCATTTGGCATAATCGAGTGTAGAGGCTACGGCATTGGCGGCGCCCGGTAGGGTTTTTACGACGATGATATTTTCACTGTAATTCAAGCTGATGACGGAATCGCGGAACAGATTGAGCAGACGGTTTTTGGAGTAAATCAGCTCTTTATCCGTCGGATACGCGTAACGGTAGCGGCCGTCGCCGGTCGGGACTTTGATGAGCATCAGTTCCTTGATATCGCGCGATACGGTAGCCTGCGTTACGACTATATGCTGTTTTTTCAGTGCATTTGCCAAATCTTCCTGTGTTTCGATTACGTTATGTTCGATAATTTCTCTTATTCTTGCATGTCTGGTAGCTTTCATTCACTTATTCACCGACTTTCTCTATCCAGCACAAAGCTGGAGCATTATTATTATGATTTATCATTTGATACCAGCCCACTGTAAAGTATTTTTTCGCTAAAGAGGCGGCAAAATCCTTTATTAATTGACTTTCTTTTAAACCTTCCGCATGACCGGGATAGACGACGACGGCAATATGACCGCCTCGGCGCAGTTTTTCCAGCATTATTTTTAAGGCATTCAGCGTCGTTTCGCATTTTGTCGTTACGGCGTGGTCGCCGCCGGGCAGATAGCCGAGATTGAATACGGCCAAATCAATACTGCCGTTTACGTACTGTGCCACTTCATCATGCGAAGCGTGGATGAAATTGACCTCGATATCGTCACGCTTAAAAAATTCGTGCATCTTTTTCCGTGCATGACAAAGCGCCTGCGCCTGAATATCGAAAGCGTATATAACCGTACTGCGCCGAGCGTTCTGTGCCAGAAACAGCGTATCATTGCCGTTGCCCGCCGTAGCATCGACGACAATCTGCGCCCTGTCCAGCGCGGCCTTCAGCAGCGTATGGGAAATCTGCACGGAATTGCTTAGTACCTGCATACAATCAGCCTTTCTTATTGATTTGTTATGCCGGTTAATTTTCTAAAGCAGTATAATACTTTATAGGCTCGATGTTTTACCGGCATAACGGATTATAAGTACAGTTTGCTCATAAAAGTCTGATAGAAATTTTTGTCTTCAAAACGGATTATCTGTGCCGGGAAATTGGCTCTCTGCACGATTATCTCGTCGTTAGGCTCGATGTCGATACTTTCCTGTCCGTCCAGCGTCAGATTTACGCTGCGTTTCGTCATGCTGATGATGTTGATGATATTCAGTTTGACCTGTTCGCTTTCATCAATAACCATCGGGCGGACGAAGCATGAATGCGGACAAATCGGTGTAACGATAATGCCGCGCACTTTGGGATTGACGATAGGCCCGCCCGCCGACAGCGAATAAGCTGTCGAGCCGGTCGGCGTGGAGATGATGAGCCCGTCGGCTTTATAGCTTGTTACGGTGTAGTCGTTTATATCCAGATTGAAATGAAGCATACGCGACACGCCGCACTTGCTGACGACAATATCGTTCACGGCGCTGCCCACGTATTTGTATTCGTCATCGCGCTTGATGAAGGCGGAAAGCATCAGACGCTGTTCGATATTGTATTCTTTGCGTACTATCTTCGTGAGTTTGGCTTCGATTTCTTGCGGTTCAATATCAGCTAAAAATCCTAAATGTCCTATATTTATGCCACAGACAGGTACACCGTCCTTTGCCACGCGGCGGCATAGACCGAGCAGCGTTCCGTCGCCGCCTATGCTGATTGCCATATCGATTTTCTCTTTGCTGATATCAGGGGAGACAAGCTCGTCGTGATAGAAGAATTTTCCTTCACGTGGCGGCAGTACCAGCTGTATGTCATTTTTCTGTGCAAATTTTATTACTCGTTCCAAAATCTCTCCGGCACCTGATTTCGTTATATTAGGATGAATAGCTATCTTCAACGTCAATTGCCTCCTCATTTATCCAGCTGGTCATGTGCCTGTGCCACTGTATCTTTAATCAGACTGTCATCGATATTGCTTTGATGTATTTTGTCCATATCGAGCAGTATGAGATATTCTATATTGCCTTCCGGCCCTTTTACCGGTGAATAAGTCAGCTCGCGCGGTACAAAATCAAGTTCGCGCGCCAGATTTACAATTTTGGCAATAACTTCTTCATGCACTTTCGGGTCGCGCACTACGCCTTTTTTGCCCACTTTGTCCTTGCCGGCTTCAAACTGCGGCTTGATGAGCGCCACGATTTTTCCGTCAGGAGCAAGCAGCGTTTTTGCCACCGGCAGTACTTTATCGAGAGAAATAAATGCTACGTCGATGGACGCAAAATTAATCGGCTCGCCGATATCCTCCGGTGTAACGTAGCGGATATTCGTGCGCTCCATGTTGACGACGCGCTCGTCCGTGCGCAGCGACCATGCCAACTGACCGTAGCCGACGTCGATAGCGAATACTTTTCTGGCGCCGTTTTGCAGCGAACAATCCGTAAAGCCGCCGGTGGAAGCGCCGATATCGGCGACGACGGCATCCGTCAAATCAAGCTGAAATTTCTTTATCGCTTTGGCCAGTTTCAACCCGCCGCGGCTCACATAACCGATACTGTCGCCCAGAATGCGTATTTGCGCTTCTTCTTTCACCATTGTGCCAGGCTTGTCGATTTTCTGTCCGTCCACCAGCACCAGCCCTGCCATTATCGTTGTCTTGGCGCGTTCACGGCTTGGTACGAGATTTTGTTCCGTCAGTAAAACGTCCAAACGTTTTTTTGCCATTTATTTATCACTTCCGTTTATAAAATTTTTAACTGCATTAATTATTGATTTGCTGTTTAGGTCGCATTCGTCCAGAATTTCCTGGCGCGTGCCCTGTTCAATGAATTTATCTTTTATACCGATACGGATTACCGGCACATTGTATATATGATTGTCCGCCAATAGTTCTAAAACGGCGCTGCCGAAACCGCCGGCCAGAGCGCCCTCTTCTACCGTAACGATACATTTTACTTTGCGCGCCGCGTTTAAAATAAGACTGCCGTCCAGCGGTTTTACGAAACGAGCATTGATAACACTGCAATGAATATGTTCTTTTAAAAGTTCGTCTTTGGCCTTAATGGCTTCCTGTACCATAGAGCCGACGGCGATAATCGCCGCATCGTCGCCGACAGACAATAATTCGCCCTTGCCTTTTTCCAGCAATGTAAATTCCTCCTGGATAGGCACGCCGCAGGCACGGCCGCGCGGATAGCGGATGGCGCACGGACAGCTGTATGTCAATGCACTGTAAAGCATTTGGCGCAGTTCGTTTTCATCTTTCGGCGCCATGCAGACCATATTCGGAATTTGACGCAGATATGCCATGTCGAAAACGCCGTGATGCGTCGGGCCGTCCTCGCCGACGAGGCCTGCTCTGTCCAGACACAGTACTACCGGCAGATTTTGTAGCGCTACATCGTGAATAATCTGGTCATAGGCACGCTGGGAGAATGTGGAGTAAATTGCCACGACCGGTTTTTTGCCGACGCTTGCCTGACCGGCGGCAAAAGTAACAGCATGTTCTTCGGCAATGCCGACATCGAAAAATCTTTCGGGGAAAATCTGGGCAAATTTCTGTAGTCCCGTGCCAGACGGCATGGCAGCCGTTATCGCCGTTATGTTCCTGTTCTGCGTCGCCAAATCGACGAGCGCCTGACTGAAAACGGCCGTATATGTCGGCACGATACTGTCTGATGCCAGTGGCTTGCCCGTAGCGATATCGAATTTGCCTACGCCGTGAAATTTATCGGGATGGCGTTCCGCCGGAAGGTAGCCTTTGCCTTTTTTCGTCTGCACATGCAAAAGCACCGGCCCGTCCATGTTCAATTTTATCTTTTCCAGCGCATTGACCAAATCATCAATATTGTGTCCGTCCAGCGGTCCTACGTACGTAAAGCCCAGCGCTTCGAAAAAGCCACCCGGTACGATAGCGTTTCTGAACCCGTCTTTTACGTAGTTGGCCGTTTTCAGAACGGAACTGCCGATACCCGGAATGCTACTGAGTATCCTGTGCACGTCCTTTTTGGCACGACGGTATTTTTCATCTATGCGGATTAAGGACAGATATTCCGACAATGCGCCGACGTTTTGGGCGATGGACATTTCATTATCGTTCAGGATGACGATTAATTTCCGTTTGGAAATGCCGGCGTTATTGAGCCCTTCCAGCGCTTCGCCGCCCGTTAATGCGCCGTCGCCGATAATGGCGACAACATTGTAATTTTCATGATTTAAATCTCTGGCAACCGCCATGCCGAGCGCGGCGGAAATGGACGTGCTGGCATGACCCACGCCGAACGCATCGTACATGCTTTCAAAGCGGTTCGGAAAACCGGTGATGCCGTCTTTTTGGCGCAGTGTGGAAAAATTTTCGCGCCGTCCCGTCAGTATTTTATGCGTATACGCCTGATGACCGACATCCCAGACTATTTTATCGCGCGGACAGGCAAAAACCTTATGCAGTGCCAATGTGAGCTCCACCGTGCCGAGACACGGTGCCAGATGGCCGCCGTTTTGCGCTACCGTCTTTATAATCAGTTCGCGGATTTGCGCCGCCAGTGTCTGCATCTGCCCCGTCGACAGATATTTCAAATCGGCAGGCGATTTTATCTGTTCCAATATATTCATAAACAAGCACCCTTTTTTATATTATTTCTTGCGTGAAATCAGATAATCCACCAGTTCCCGCAGAAAATCGGCCTCTTTGCCGAAATCGGCGAGAGCTTTTTTTGCTTCGTCCACCGCTGTTTGCGCCAACTCGCGCGCCGATTCCAGCGAACCGAGCGTTACGTACGTCGATTTGTGATTTTTTTCATCACTGCCGACCGGTTTGCCGATGGAAGCTTCATCTCCCGTAACGTCCAGAATATCGTCCGTAATCTGGAAAGCCAGACCGAATTGGCGGGCGTACTGCGTCAAATCGGCAAGCTGTTTATCCGTAGCTCCGCCCAAAATTGCGCCGGAACGGATAGCCGCGCAGAACAGAGCGCCCGTTTTAGCCGAGTGCATTTTGCGCAGTGTATCCATATTGATTTTTTTGCCTTCCGACTCCAAATCAATGACTTGACCGCCGACCATGCCTTCAGCACCGGCTGCATGGCTCATTTCCTTTATGACTTTAAGTTTTTTTTCCGTATCGACGTTCGGGCTGTCCGCAATCACTTCAAAAGCCAGCGTGAGCAGCGCATCGCCAGCCAGAACGGCTATGCCGTCGCCGAATACTTTATGATTGGTCAGTTTGCCGCGGCGGTAGTCATCGTTGTCCATAGCCGGCAAATCGTCATGAATTAAAGAATACGTGTGTATCATCTCGATTGATGTTGCCAGATGCAGAAATTTTTCGCCGTCCGCCCCGACAGCGTCGGCCGCCGCCATCACCAGAATGGGACGAAGGCGTTTGCCGCCCGCCATCAGGCTGTAATTCATGGATTTCGCCAGCGTGGTGTTCAAAGCCGTATTTTCCGCGTAAATGCCGTCCAGCTCCCGATTAATCAGCTCGATTTTCCTTTGCATATATTCTTTCATCATATAATTACTCACCCTCTAAGTTTAATTTTGTTTCAACTATCTTATTGTGCGTGTCAATCTTAATTTCCGTATTGATTGTCTGCTCCGCTCTGTCCAGTTCCGCCAGACAGAAAGAAGACAGCTTCATTCCTTCATTATATTTATCTATCAATTCATTGAGCGGCATATCGCCCGACTCCATCTGACGGACGATTTCTTCCAAAGACTCCATTGCATTTTCAAAAGTTAATTTTTTTCTACCCATAAACATTCCTCAAATTGTTTCATTTTTCCTGCTCGGCAATGCCGATTACCTGTACATCCATTGTACCGTCAGCCAGATTTATTTGCAAAAAATCGCCTTTTTTTACATCGCATACCGATTTTACGAATTCATTCTCTTTTTTTATTAAACTGTAGCCGCGCTTTAGAATGTTTGCCGGATTTAAAGCCTGCAGTTTCTCGCTTAAAAGCGCCGCTTGATGAAGTTTATCCTTAAAACGAAGCTGAGCGCTTTTATGTAAACGCTCCGTCAGCATGTCCAAATTCTGCTGGCGCGATACGAGCAGCTTGTCTTTGTGCATTAGCAGACTGTTTTGCAGCAGTATTTTTAGATGGCTGCGTTTTTGTTCCAGCTGCTTGCAGTACTTGTAGGTAAGCTCTTTTTGCAGCGTAGCCGTATAATCGCGCAGAGCATCCCTTTCCGGTACAGCAAGTTCCGCCGCTTGAGACGGCGTGGCTGCCCGCACGTCGCTTGCCAAATCAGCCAGAGTATAATCCGTTTCATGACCGACGGCAGAAATCACCGGAATTTTGGAATTGAAAATCGCCCGTACGACGATTTCTTCGTTAAATGCCCATAAATCCTCCATAGAACCGCCGCCGCGGCCGACGATAATCACGTCAACAGGATATTTTTTGTTGAAAAAATCTATACCTGCGGCAATCTGCCCAGCTGCATTCTCGCCTTGAACGAGTACGGAAAAAAGCACGATTTTTGCAAGCGGGTTGCGCCGCCCTGCCACTTTGCAGATATCCCGGATAACGGCTCCCGTACGGGAAGTTACAACGCCGATTGTCTGCGGATAAAACGGCAGAGGCTGTTTGTGGCGGCTGTCGAAAATCCCTTCCGCGCCGAGTTTTTCTTTCAAATGTTCCAGTGCCAGTGTAAGCTCGCCTACGCCCTCCGGCACAAGTGTCTGCACGTACAGCTGATATGCTCCGTCGCGCTCGTAGACCGATACGTATCCTTCAGCAATTACTTTCATACCGCTTTGCGGCGCAAACCGCCAGCGCATAGCCGAAGAACGGAACGCCACGCATTTAATGGCGGCTGAACTGTCTTTCAATGTAAAATAACAATGGCCTGAGGTATGTACTTTAAAATTGGAAATTTCTCCCCGCAGCATCACGTTGTTGAGGATGATGTCATCCGTAAAACGCTGTTTTATATACTTATTTAATTGACTTACTGTATAAATTTTATCCGCCATTTCTCCCTCGCATAAAAAATGCCAGGCTAATCAGCCTGGCAAATAGATAGTGTTATTTAATCATTGAACCTAAAATACCATTAACAAAACGGGCAGACTCATCTGTACCGAATTTTTTTGCCAATTCGACAGCTTCATTGATTGCTATATTAGGCACTAATTTATCTGAACTGAAATTCATTTCGAATATAGCTAGACGAACGATATTTCTGTCAATACCCGACATGCGTTCAACTTTCCAATCTTTCGATTTATCTGCTATCATTTTATCAATAGCTGCTAAATTTTCTCTAGTACCATTTACTAATAAATTTACATAATCACAGTCATTTGGTGCAAGCTTTGTATATTCCAAAGCGCTGTTTACAGCTTCTTCGGCTGCACTTTCATTGAAATCCAACTGAAATAATGACTGCAATGCAATTTCTCTCGCTTGTCTGCGACTCATATTTAACTCCTTTTACCAACGGCGGGAAAATGGTGGCAGCAGCCGCTGCAGTCTGTAGATAACATTATCCAGAAATTCACTGTCGCCCTTGTCTATCTTATTGCCGATAAACAGCCCCGCTCCTACGCAGATAATTATAAACAGCGTGGAAAAGAAGCCTATCAGCAATACGGACACGGCGATAACGAAACCTATAATAACACCGACTGTTCTGCCACAATGTTCTTTTAGTTGATATTTAATGAAATTCAAAATATCTTCCTTCATTGTGCCACCTCGAAAAAACTTTTATACAACACGTCTTTTGCCTTCGGCAGGATTGTCGGAAATACTTTTGACATCGATTTCTATCTGCGGATTTTCAATACCGACGAATTTTGACAGATAATCATTCATCTGGTATTTGATATCATCGCTTATTGTAATGATGTTGTACGTTTCACTGACAACGAGCCGTAATTTGAAATTGGGTATCAAAGCTTTGTCTTTGGTAGCTGCCTTGGTCATTTTTATTCTAACTTTTACGTCGCGGACACCTGCGGTAGAACGGGCAATCTTATCAGCCATATTCTTTAAAGCCACTAAGGAGATACGCACTTGTCCCATTTTTCCCTGCACGATGACGGCTTCATTGGCGGAAACATCATTATTGTGCGAGGAAATGCTCTGTAGCCACAGATACAGGCTGCAGATTAAAACGACGATAGATACAGCTACAGTTTCCCATCTGCTGCATAAATATAAGAATTCATTCCAAACCTGAGCGTCGGAAAAAATTCTCGAATATAAAGCGATGGCAACAATCGAAACTGCACCAAATGCCAAGGCGTAAAAGAACAGGATGATACGATTTATAACGCTCATACTAATCCTCTTTCTTAGCGGACGCGTACTTCTTCTTCTTTAGCTTCTTCCGGGAAACCTACACCCTGTACATGAACGTTTACTTCCACAGTGTTGAGGCCAGTCATGTTTTCAATAGCATTTTTTACAGCTTCCTGCACACTGAGAGCAACGTCCGGAATACGCGCGCCATATTTAACGATGATGAAAAGGTCAACAGCTGTTTCTTTTTCGCCAACTTCAACTTTTACACCTTTAGAAAAATTCTTACGACCGAGTGTTTCGGCAATACCGGAAGCGATACCGCCGCTCATGCCTGCCACACCTTCAACTTCAGTAGCTGCAAGGCCGGCAATAATGCTTACAACCTCATCGGCAATGCGAATAGTACCCAGTTCGTTACTTGTTCCTTTTGTAGTTTCAGCCATATTAAAATCCTCCTTTAAAACTAAAATCTTTTAGTTTTTATGTTAAACTCATTATAACAAATAATTCATAAATATAAAAGGGCAAGGAAAAATTATTTTGTGAAAATTTATTATTTAATTTATCTAGCGATAAACTTCGCCGTCTTAAAACTGTCAGCCATACATAAATAAAAAATCTTTCATTATATTTATTAATGCAGATACTAAAAATTTTATTGAAAAAATACGTAAAAAATATATTGACTTTTTGTCTTAATGGTGGTACTCTCTTAATTAGAAGTTAGCACTCACTTGTATAGAGTGCTAACAACAGGGGTGAAAAAAAATGCTAGATGAAAGAAAACAACGCATTCTCCGAGCCATTGTAGATGATTATATATCTACAGCAGAGCCTATCGGCTCCCGAACAATCGCCAAAAAATACGGTTTGGGAATTAGCCCTGCTACTATCCGCAACGAAATGGCTGATTTGGAAACGCTTGGTTATATCAAGCATCTTCACACATCATCGGGGCGCATCCCTTCATCAAAAGGTTATCGGTTCTATGTCGATGACCTCTTAACGTTGGAACAATTGTCGGAGGATGAGAAAAATCTTATCAACAATTGGTATGCCACTAAAGTTCGTTCCGTTGAAGAAATTTTCCGCGAAACAAGCCGTATAATTTCTCAGCTGACGAAAAATGTTTCTTTAGTTCTGGCACCGCAATTAACACAGACAGCATTCAGGTATTTGCGTTTTCTGCCGCTTGACAGCTCGCACGTTATCGCTATTATCATGACGGATGCGGGTTTTATCAATAATAAAATCATCAACATTCCGCGCGGTCTGTCCTTCAAGGATTTCGAGCATATCGCCGATGTGTTTAATTCTTATCTGAAAGGACGCAGTCTGCGAGATATAAGCATGGCTTCCATTCGCAAAATCCGCGGCGAAACGGTCAATTCCACCGTGTTCAACGCCATAATCAACATTATCGACGAAGCTATGGCGCAGGATAAGAAAAACCGCCTGTATCTGGGCGGAGCCGGACAGCTTATGGAACAGCCGGAATTTCACAATATTGATAAGGTCAAACGGATTTTATCCATGCTGGAAGAGGAAACTCTGCTCTGCGATATTCTGCAGGAACAGCGCGATAAAGGACTGGCCGTTACAATCGGACAGGAAAATAAATATAATGATATAAAAGATTGCAGTATCATAAGCGCAACATATCATCTGGACGGCAAACCCGTCGCTACACTGGCTGTTTTAGGTCCGACGCGTATGGATTACGGCAAAATCATTTCTCTGCTGGAATTTATGAATTCCAATCTTGCCGATATATTTCATCGCTTTCATTTATAGCTATGCTGACAGCTGTTTAAAAATACGAGAAGGTGGTTTAACATATGACATCTCCAGAAGAAAATAAAACGACGGCAACTGAAACGACTGAGCAGAACGAAGCAAATAAAGCTGCTGTTCAGGCGCAGGAAGCTGCCGATACTGATGCCCCAAAATCTCCTGCCGATGAGGCAACTGATGATTTGGAAGCTATAAAAAAAGAACTCGAAGCACAAAAAACGTTATTACAGGAAAGTGAAGAACATTACAAACGTCTGCAGGCTGATTTTATGAACTTCCGCCGCCGCAATGAAAAAGAACGCGAAGAATTATCCAGTGTAATTGTGCAGGGGCTTATCAAAGATTTGCTTCCTATTATAGATAATTTTGAACGTGCGCTTGCTGTGGAAGAAGCCAAAGGCAGTGCACTGCATGACGGTATCACCATGATTTACAATCAGCTGATTGCTTCCCTTCAGAAAAACGGTCTGGAAGAAATCAAAGCTGCCGGTGAGAAATTCGACCCTAATTTCCATCAGGCTGTAATGCGTGTTGAAGACCCGGAAAAAGAAGACAACACGGTTGAGGAAGTATTGCAAAAGGGTTATACAGTACAAGGACGCGTAATCCGCCCGAGTATGGTAAAGGTTGTTGCCAACTGATAAACCGGTTGGTTGAAATATATTAGTTTCAGATAACACTTATATTTATATATAGATGTTTTTAGGAGGAATTTTAAAATGTCCAAAGTAATTGGTATTGACTTAGGTACTACTAACTCTGTAGTAGCTGTTATGGAAGGCGGCGAACCTACAGTTATCACAAATCCGGAAGGCAGCAGACTTACTCCGTCCGTTGTAGGCTTTACAAAAGACGGCGAACGCCTTATCGGTCAGCTGGCAAAACGTCAGGCTGTTTCCAACCCAGACAGAACAATTGCTTCAATTAAACGCCATATGGGCGAAGTTGATTATAAAGTAAATATTGATGGTAAATCCTATACTCCGCCGGAAATTTCCGCTATGATTTTGCAGAAATTGAAAGGCGATGCTGAAAAATATCTCGGCGAAACGGTAACTCAGGCAGTTATCACTGTTCCGGCTTACTTCAACGACAGCCAGCGTCAGGCTACAAAAGACGCCGGTAAAATTGCCGGTCTCGATGTTCTGCGTATCGTAAACGAACCGACGGCAGCAGCTCTGGCTTATGGCCTTGACAAAGGCGAAAACGGTACAATCCTCGTATTCGACCTTGGCGGCGGTACATTCGATGTTTCCATCTTAAATCTTGACGACGGTATGTTCCAGGTTGTTGCTACAAACGGTAACACTCATCTGGGCGGCGACGACTTCGATAACGCCGTTATGCACTGGATGGTGGAAGAATTCAAAAAATCCAACGGTATTGACCTGTCCCAGGATAAAATGGCTGCTCAGCGCTTGAAAGAAGCGGCTGAAAAAGCAAAAATCGAACTTTCCAGCATGACTTCCACTAATATCAATCTGCCGTTCATCACAGCCGATGCAACAGGCCCGAAACATCTCGACTTAACGCTTACACGCGCTAAATTCGACGAACTCACTTCCGACCTTGTTGAAGCAACGGTTGAACCGACTCGCAAAGCAATGGCGGATGCCGGTCTTTCCACTTCTGAAATTGATAAAATCATCCTTGTCGGCGGTTCTTCCCGTATTCCGGCCGTTCAGGAAGCTATCAGAAAATATTTCGGCAAAGAACCGAGCCACGGCGTAAATCCTGATGAATGCGTTGCAGTAGGTGCAGCTATTCAGGCTGGTATCTTATCTGGTGAACTCAACGATAAAAACATCGTTCTGCTCGATGTAACGCCGCTTTCCCTCGGTATCGAAACGCTCGGCGGTATCTGCACGCGCATGATTGAAAGAAATACGGCAATTCCTACGTCTAAGAGCCAGGTATTCTCCACAGCGGCAGACAATCAGCCGGCCGTTACTATCCGCGTATTCCAGGGCGAACGTGAAATGGCTGCCGACAACAAACTGCTCGGTACGTTCGAACTTACTGATATTCCGCCGGCTCCAAGAGGAGTTCCGCAGATTCAGGTTACATTCGATATCGACTCCAACGGTATCGTTCATGTATCCGCTAAAGACCTCGGTACAGGCAAAGAACAGAATATCACGATTAAATCCGACAGCGGTATGAGCAAAGAAGATATCGACCGCATGGTTAAAGAAGCTCAGGCTCATGAAGCTGAAGATAAAAAACGTAAAGAAGCCGTAGAAACGAGAAATAATGCCGACTCTATGGTATTCCAGGCAGAAAAAACAATCAAAGACTTAGGCGATAAAGCTGACGCTGGCACTGTAGCTAAAGTTAAAGAAGCTATCGAAGGCGTAAAAACGGCACTCAAAGGCAATGATACAGAAGCAATCAAAAAAGCTATGGAAGAATTGCAGAAACCGTTGTACGAAATGAGTGCGGCAGCTTATCAGCAGGCTCAACAGGCACAGCAGCAGGCAGGCGGCGCAAATGCCGGTGCAGGCGCTCAGACTCAGCAGCAGAGCCAGCCGAAAGATGACAATACTGTCGATGCTGAATTCAAAGACGTAACAGATAAATAATTTAAAGAAATTCGTTTTGCATAACTCCAGTTAACTCTTCTTAGCTGGAGTTATGTCAATTAAGCATAAATTTTCGTTATTAAATTCAGGTGGTGCAAAGTGAGTACAAAACGCGATTATTATGAAGTTCTGGGCGTTGATAAAAATGCTTCGGAAGCAGAAATAAAGAAAGCATTCCGTAAAATGGTGCTGAAATACCACCCGGACCGCAACCGCGACAATCCGAAAGAAGCCGAAGAAAAGATGAAGGAAGTAAATGAGGCTTACAGCGTATTGTCCGACCCGAAAAAGAAAGCGCAGTACGACCAGTTCGGTCATGCGGCGTTTGACCAGACGGCAGGAGCGGGAGCCGGCGGTTTCGGGGGCTTTGGCGGATTTAGTCAAGGCGGCGGCTTTGACGGTTTCGGCGATATTTTCGATATGTTCTTCGGTAACGGCGGAGGCCCTCGCAGCGGCGGTGCACGCAGACGCGGACCGGAACGCGGTGCCGACCTTCGCTATAATCTGACGATTACATTTGAGGAAGCGGCTTTCGGCAAAACGGCTACGCTCAATATACCGCGGACGAAGGAATGTCCTGACTGCCACGGTACGGGCGCGGCAGCCGGTACGCATCCGGAAACGTGTCCTGACTGCCACGGCACAGGTACGGTGCAGTCGGTGCAGAATACGCCGTTCGGCCGTATGGTCAACCAGCATCCATGTTCGCGCTGCGGTGGCACGGGACAGGTTATCAAAACGCCGTGTAAGACCTGCGGCGGCAAGGGCGTTAAATCCGTCCGCTCCAAAGTGGAAGTTAAAATTCCGGCAGGCGTGGACAGCGGCAACCGTATCCGCGTAGCGGGCGAAGGCGATGCAGGCGTTCGTGGCGGTTCAACAGGTGACCTGTACGTATACATCACGGTAAAACCGCATAAATTCTTCCAGCGCGAAGGCAGTGAAGTTATTTGCGAAGTGCCGATTACATTCGTGCAGGCGGCGCTCGGCGATACTATCGAAGTGCCGACGCTCGACGGCAAAGTGGAAATGAAAATTCCAGAAGGAATTCAGTCCGGCACCGTTATGCGTCTTCGTGGCAAAGGCATACCGTATCTCAGAAGTACGGGACGCGGCGATCAGCATGTTCGCATTAAGGTTCTGACACCGCAGAAACTGACGGATAAACAGAAGGAACTGCTCCGCGAATTTGCCGGCATTAAAAACGACAAAGCCAATCCGGAACAGGAAAGCTTCTTTAAGACATTGAAAAATCTATTTAAATAACAAAAAGAACAGATTGCGTTTATTAACGTTCAATCTGTTCTTTTTTATTTAGCGCTATTTAAAAGCAGGATACGGCCAAATTTGCAGGATTAAATCGGTCAGCAAATTCGTGCGGCGGCGTATGGTCTGTTTGTTCCAGACTTCACACGAAGCTATGAACTGATTTAACTGCAAATGGCTGTGCTTAAAGCCGTTTATATCGTTTAATTTTTCAGTAAAGGACTTGTTGCCCATCTCACTGTTGTAGCCGGTAAGTGTAAGATTACCGAGTGTATGCAGATAGATTTTCTGCACTTCGCGCCAGTTTTCACCGAGCATGGCGCGCCAGTCATCATTGAGCTCCGGCGACTGCGGCATGATGTGCTCTATTGTGTAATTGTCCTTTATGATATCAATCGGTTCTTTGTGATAATAATTTTCCAGCATTTCCAACAGGTAGTTTTTCAGCCGGAAATGGTAGATATCTTTCGTCTGCAATTTTTCCCGCACTGCGTAATCTGTCGGAAAAGCCCTGTATGCCGTCTTGAGAATATATTCTTTCAGCACACTGCCTGCATAATTCGCTTTATCTATTTTATTGTAGAAAACGGCAAATGTTTTGTTCAGCGAATTTGTCGGCATTTCGCAGATGGCGCGCCGTACAATATAGCTGATAGTCGTTTTTATAATCAGGATAAAATCGTTTTTGGTCAAAACGCCGCATTTGTAATCGTGATACAGCTGAAGAAAGAAAGGATACGCCACGTGGCAGTCAATCGTGCGCACCTGTTTCCAGTAGGATACAAGTTCCTTATCCGTTTCCTGTTGTAATTCGATGGCGGCGTAATAGCGGGCGTAAATGAAAATCTCCTTCAGCACGGCTTCCTTCGTCAAATTCCGTTCGACATAATACCGCTTGAACTGTTCATATACGTCGTTGACTTTGCAGATACGCGCACCGCCGTATTTTACCGTCAGAAAGTCGCGGATGAAATAATCGAATTTTTCCGGATAGGCATACTGCCCGAAGGCTTCCTCCATCGGTTTCCAGTACGTCGTATACAGGCGGCTCTGCTCTTTCGCCGCCAAATCCATCAATAGATAATTGCGCAGTAAATCCGACTGCGATAAATCCTTGCCGGTGGAATTCATGCTTTCAAAAATAAGTTGCGGATTATCCTTGTCCTTATCCAGCGCTATTGCCACCAGACTCAGGTGCAGTATGCCGAGATAGATTTCATCGAGATTATCGGCGCATTTTTCTATCTGCCGGTAAAAATAATCGTAACATTCCATTATCCGTATGGACGGCGCGGTGAGCGTAAATTCCGTCTGCTCCAGAATTTTTATATACGTTTCTCTGTCCTGCGCGCCGAGCAATAGTTTATAGCGGTCATTTCCCGTTTCGTCGCTGTTAAAGAGAAATTGATTATTTAATTTTTGTTCTTTTATCAGTGCGGTGGCGGTTTTATTTGCCGCAACGTACCGCCGCAAGGCGCAGATAATCAGCGACAGCGTTGTGAGCCGCTGCTGTCCGTCAATGAGCATCAGCTGCTGCGGCCGTCCCGCCGGTGTGCCCATGTCTATATATACAATCGAGCCGATAAAATGCGTCCGTTTCTGCGAAAAACTGCCTGCCCGCCTGATATCCTCCCAGAGCTGCTGAAACTGTTTTTTCTCCCAGCTGAAATTGCGCTGAAAAATCGGCACGATGAATTGGCGCGACGTGTTCAATAGTTTCTGCAATGTAGCTTCTCCGGCTTTCAAATTACTCATCTCCCCGTTTATATCGCTTTGTTTCTATTATAGCAAAAATCGGTGCCGTTTATACCGCTCTTTGTATTTTAAGCGCCGTTATGTTAAAATAATATCGTTTGAAGCCTTATTTTGTAAGGTTTTTTTATTATCAGCGAAATTATTTGTACCTGTTGAGCTGGTTGATTTCTCAAAGTAGTATAATAGTTTAGATTTAGTGAGGTTAAGTGCCAACAGGCAGCGGATATAAACTATTATACTACTGGGCTACAGGCTCAATGTTTTACTAGCACAACGGGTTTATTTGTATATTATAGATAAAAAATGAGGAGGTTTTTTCATGGCACACCGCAAAACAAAGCAGCATACGGTAAATGTTGTAATGGCGAATTTCAGTGCTCCCGACAATCTGTCCTACTTAGACCTGTTTGAAGGTTATGATGAATTATATGCTGTCAATTTTGTCAGCAATCTCGATTTTTTGACGGAAATCATACCGTTTTTCACCAAAGCGGAAATAATCTTCGGCAATCCCGCTATTGTGCCGACGCGGCTCGATACGACTTTTGCCATGCAGAAGGAAACGTTGTGCGAGCTTTATAAGAGCGAGCAGTACAAACAACTGGCGCAGCGCATAAATGACGATAGTCTGAAAATTTTTCTTGCCGATGCACCGCTTTATCCGGAAAAACTGTTCTGTATGAAAAATGGTGAAGGCAGAACGCGTGTAATTATCGGTTCGTCCAATCTCGACCAGCTGCCGTCCAACTGCGACAAAAATGCGTCCATCATCTGTTTTGACGACGAAGCCGCCTATACGTATTACATTAATTTATTCGAGCAGTTCAAAAATGAACACAGTTATATTCTGGACAAAACGGCGGCGCAGATAACGTTTGAAGACAAGCAGATTTTGGAAAATCTGCCGATACTGCATAAAGCGCAGGCAAATAGCGAACATATTTATCAGTCCGTGCCGAAATCCACTATCGTGAAAATGACGGAATACATTGCCGATATCGAACGGCTGGCAAAGGATTTTGTCGAACTGCCGAAGCCCGACCGCAAAGGACAGTCGCAGATAACGCCGGACAAAATCAATTCCATTAAGACGAAAACGCTCGACAACATGGCGGCGCGCCGTGCCAAATTTGAAAAATTCATGCCGCAGCTCGTCATCGAACCGGAAAAAGAGCGTGCTTTTTATAACGACCGTGAATACAATCTGCGGCCGTACCGCGACGATGTCAAACGCGATGCGCAGACGTATCTGGAATATATGGAAGGCTTCAATACTGCCGTTCCTGCCAAAAATGTCGCGCCGCTCAAATTTGAATATTTCAAGCTGATGTCGTGGTGCTTCCTCTCGCCGTTTCTCGCCCGTATCCGCACTACTATCCGCGAAGCCACCGTTACGGACGAAGTGTTCACTTATCCGATAGTGGCTCTGCTGTGCGGTCAATCCAATGCTGGTAAGACAATCTACGCTTCACTGCTGATAAAGATGATGACGGATTCTTCTTTGTACAAGGCATTCGGACAGAGTAACTTCACTAAGACGCGCGTCGATGCGCTGTTGTCCGACATAAAGGGACTGCCGATTTTAATCGACGATATTACGCAGACGCAGTTCACCAACAACAGCGGCAATATCATCAAACAGGAAGAGCGCGTTATCCGCGAAAACAAGCCGGAAAATCTGAATTATTATCCGGCAATGCTTCTGACGGCCAACAAGGATTTAAATAGCTTGAAAAATGAACTCACCAAGCGTATGGTCGTCTTTCATGTAAATGCCAGCTGGAACAATGAATTCACCCGCCAGCGCAAAAGCCCGTGCTCGACATTAATTCAGAAAATGCGCAACGACCTCTACAGCGAATATCTGCGCCGCATTATACCGCATATCAACCGCTATCTGAGTGAAATCACCGATATTGGCTCCAGTACGACCGATTTGTATAATATCAGCTCGGAAGTAATTATATCCATCTTTAAAGACTGCAAACTGGATATTCCGCCGTACATGCGTCCTTTGACTATGCAGGATTATTTCGACAGCAAGGCTGTAAACGAAATCATGATAAAATTCTTCCAGCGTCAGTACCGCTTAAACCGCGATTTCTTCGCCATCAACCGCAAAAACAATCAGCTCATTTTCGAGGATAAAAGCTCCTCATCCGTCGGCAAGATGACACCGATGAAAATCGTCGAATCGCTGCCGCCGGAACTCGAAGCAGATGTCGTCGGCGACAAAATCATCATGCGCCTTGATAGTGCTGTAAGTTTCTTCGGTATAAACTTTAAAGAACAAAGCATATTGGAACGACTGTTCAATAGATAGAAATAAATTTTTTGTTAGTGATATAATTGGCGGTTTTATCGAAAAATCATAAAATAAAAAAGCAGGCAACCTATTTTTATGGATTGTCTGCTTTTTTACGGATATAAAATACAAATTACATGGAATAATGAATATGGCAAAGTTTCCACTGTCCGTCAATACATTTCATGACCTGCGTTTCCATGCCGCTGATACCGAATGTACTGCCGTCTTCACGTTTGATACATTCCGTGTGATATTTACCGTCTGATTGTCCAGCAGATGAATTTCAGGCGGTTCATCGGCAATCAGTTTAATATCGGTATAGGCTTTTTGAATAGCGCCGATGATAAAATCCGTATATATTTTTTCTATGCCTTGATAAACATTCGTAACAGAAATCATCGTATCTGTATCTGCACCACACCAAAGTGATTTGAATTCAGCTTCATTTTGTGTATGAATAGCATGGATATATCGATTTACTACGGAATTAATTTCTTGTATAGTAGTCCCCATAAAATACACCTTCTTTTATTAGTATAATACTATTATATTATCGTTTATCGTACATTGATATTATTTTTTCATAAATCTTTCTATCTTCATCAGTAAATACGTTGAAAACAACTTTTTGCACAGATACTGACTGGAAAAGAAAATCCTGTACCGTTTTTACGGCTATCTCGGCTGCTTGGCGGCGGGGAAAATGAAATTCACCGGTGGAAATACAACAGAAAGCAATTCTTTGCAGTCCGTATGCGTTTGCCAATTCCAGGCAGGAACGGTAGCAGGAAGCAAGCATTTCACAGTCGTGCGCGGTCAGTTTTCCGCGGATAATCGGTCCTACCGTGTGCAATATATATCTGCTCGGCAAGTTGTAGGCAGGTGTTATCTTTGCCTGTCCTGTCGGTTCGGGAAAGCCTTGCTTTTGCATTATTTCGGCGCATTTATTGCGCAGCTGCACACCGGCGAATGTATGGATGGCATTGTCGATACAGCCGTGGCAGGGATAGTAGCAGCCCGTCAGCTGACTGTTGGCGGCGTTGACGATAGCGTCGATTTTCAGCGTCGTGATATCGCCCTGCCAAAGACAGAGTTTACCGTTCAGTGGTTTTAAATCGTCTGTATCGGTAACGCCTTTTGATTTTATCTCGTTTTGTAGAAAATCATCCTGCACCTGCAAAAATTTTTCGCTGACACTTCCCGCCGGACGCATATTGACAAGCGAACGAAACAGACGCCATTTTGCCGCCGTATTTGCGGGAATATTTATATCGGGCATTAATTCGCGGATTAAAAAATCCAGTTGTTCAGCTTGCGTCATGTAGTTCACTCTTTTCTTTGTTATTTGCCAATAAGGATATCACTTTGCCGATATCTTCATTTATACAAACGGACTGTTTAATAATCTGAACTGGACATACGGTATTGTGCAGATTAATGCAGGCATAGACATTTTGCTGATTTTCCGCCGTCATGCGCCAAAACGGATATTTTATGATGATAGGCGTGTTGTAGCCGACGCCCAGTTCCAGAAATAAAATCGGTTTATTTTGATGTTTCGTTAAAAATTCGTGATAACGGCGGTATGCTTTATGCCAGCCTTCGTCTTCGACGAATTTGTCGTCGGCGCGTAAATTCATCGTCATCTGCTCGCCGCAGACGGGACAGCGCGGAATTAAATCAGCAGGGATACGCATATTTTTCTGCTTGTGTACCATTTGCAAAATAATATGTTCATTATCATACGTTTTGTCGTGGCAGGGAACGGAGCATTGGAACAGCCCGTAATCGCCCTGCGTGTAGAACAGACGGTTTTTGTCACAGCCCGCCTTCTGGAAACAGTGGTCGACATTTGTCGTAATGACGAAATAATCCTTGTCTTTTACTAAAGTGTATAAATCCTGATAGACGGATTTCGGCGGGTTAAGATAGCGGTTGATGAAAATATAGCGGCTCCAGTATGCCCAGTATTCTTCCGGCGACTTGTACGGGAAAAATCCGCCTGTATACATATCATTGAAGCCGTATCTCGTTTTAAAATCACTGAAATATTTGTCGAAACGTTCGCCGCTGTATGTAAATCCGGCGGCGGTAGAAAGCCCTGCTCCGGCTCCGATGACGATTGTTTGTGCATTTTCGATTGCTTTGCGCAATTCTTCTATTGTGTTTTTCATATCAATCACCCAGTCTTTTTACGGCTCCGACCGGACAGTTTTCGTAGCAGGCACCGCAGTGCAGACAATGCTCCGGCTCGATTTTATAGATATCACCCGCTTTAATGCAGTGCTGCGGGCAGACGCTCTGACACGTGCCGCAGCCTATGCAGCTGTCCGTGATGATATAGCCTTTTTCTTCCGGTTTATAATCGCCGATAGTATAAAGTTCACGGAAAATCGGTTTTACGCCCAGATTGAAATACTCGATTTGGGCGTTTTTTATGCAGTAGATTATGCCGATTTGGCGCGTATCGCCGGGATAGACATTAGCAAGATACGGCTGTTCGCTGAAAATTAAATCGATATAGTGCTGCTGTTTATCTTCTTCCACCGGAACGGCAGTACCGGAAAGTCTAATCATTTCCTTGAATTTGCTGTAGCCTAAAATCTGCACATGATTATTATGCTGCAGTTCACGGCTGAAATTTTTGCCGCGCGCCGTGAAAAAATACAGTGCGTCGTTTTCATAATGAATAGCGCTGATATTTCTGATTTGCGGATTGTTGAATTTGTCGACTGTAGCAAAAGCCAGCACGCCGATTAATTTTAATTTATTTAAACAGATTTGTGCATTCATTGTTTATTCACCTCATGTATTTAATTTATTTCTTTCCAGCACTGCGGGTCCGGTGCGTAAAAATCGCCGTTTGTACCGCAGCTTACGGCAGGGCAGCCGCGGCAGAACGCCATCAGCTCGCATTTGGAGCATTTTTGAAATTTCGTATAATCGCGGTAGTTTTCCATTTGACTGCCCACCCATGCTTTAGCGGGGTCATCCGTAAAAATATTGTCTACCTTGCTGTCGAAACGGCGGCAGGCGTATAAATCGCCGCTCGGCAGAATGGTTAAATGGCAGTTGCTGCAGTTGCAGCCGCCGTAAATCATGCCTTTTTGCGCATTGCGCGGAATTTGGAACAGACCTTCTTCATATTCGTACAGCGTCCAGAGATGGTCCTTGCGGTTGAAATACGTTTTGCAGCCGTTTTGTTCATATTCGCTGAATTTATGATAGCATGTATCGAGCAGTTCACGGTAGCGAAGCGGCGATATGCCGACGTGTTTTTCCTTTGCCGTCGGACAGTAGCGGGCAAAAGCGAACACATTGACGCCGTTTTCGACAACCGTGTCGATAATCTGCGGCACTTCGTATATATTTATACTCGATACAGTCGTCATGATGACGGAGCGGATACCCGCATTGTTGATACATTTAATTTTTTCCAAAGTGCAGTCAAATGAACCGGGCTTGCGGAACCAGTCATGCGTTTTGCGCATACCGTCGAGCGACATCTGATATTTTTCACAGCCGTATGATTTCAGTTTGCGGCAGATTTCGTCGTTTCTGTCGGTGGTTCCTGCGGTTTGTCGCCCGCTCCGCATGCACTGCCGCAAGCAGTGGAAGGTTTATTTTATCACTTGCACCGCAAGCTGTACCTGCCTGATTTTCTTGATTACTGTTCCATGCGAATAAATTTGAAAGAGCCATTTTATATACCTCCATATTTTATAATTTCTGTTTACAGTTATATTGTAGATTAATCTCCATAGCAAAAAAAGTACGCACTTTTTTATTACCGAGTTACCTTTTTGTAACCTTGCGGAGAATTATTGCCGTGATTAACAATTTGCTTTATAATTTAAATGATATATTAATGAAGAGAGTGATGATATGCTGACAAAAAAGGAACTGCCGAAATGCCCCGTGGCGACGACGGTGCAGTTAATCGGCAGCAAATGGAAACTTTTGATTATCCGCAACTTGACGCAGCGGCCGTGGCGGTTTAACGAACTGAAAAAGGATTTGGATGGCATCAGCCAGAAGGTGCTGACCGACAGTCTGCGTTCGATGGAAGCGGACGGTATCGTGAGCCGCAGAGTTTATCCGGAAGTGCCGCCGCGCGTGGAGTATTCTCTGAGCACGCTGGGACAGAGTATGCAGCCGATTATCAAAGCCATGGCCGATTGGGGCACCAGCTACCAGAAGATGTTCGATAATTTAAACAATGACGATGAAGACTGAACAGTACAGCTCGTTCAGCCTTTATTTTTTTTGCTCGTCATGGTATATTAATAGATATTTGATACGTTTAAAAAACAGGGGGTGAATTTATGCAGCTGAAAAGGCTTGAAGCATACGGTTTTAAGTCTTTTGCCGATAAACTGGAAATAGAATTTGACAAGGGAATAACGGCAATCGTCGGCCCGAACGGCAGCGGCAAGAGTAATATTACTGATGCCATCCGCTGGGTGCTGGGCGAGCAGAACGTGCGCAATCTGCGCGGCAGCAAGGCGGAGGATATAATCTTCACAGGAAGCAGTACGCGCCGTCCGCTCGGAGCTGCGGAGGTTTCGATTACGTTTGACAACAGCGACGGCAGACTGCCACTCGATTTTCAGGAAATCATGATAACGCGGCGTATTTTCCGCTCGGGCGAGAGTGAATTTCTGATTAACAAGGCGAAATGCCGTTTGAAGGATATTTACAATCTGTTTGCCGATACGGGACTGGGCAAAAATTCCATGAGTGTCATCAGTCAGAATAAAGTCGATGAGGTTTTGAATACGAAACCGGAAGAGCGGCGGTATTTTTTCGAGGAATGCGCCGGTATCACCAAATACCGCGACCGCAAAAAGGAAGCGCTGCGCAAGCTTGACAATACGCAAAACAACGTAGTGCGTCTGAACGATATTATCAGCGAGATTGAAAAGCAAATCGGGCCTTTGAAGGAGCAGGCGGAAAAAACGCAGCGCTACAACGAAGTGAACGCGCAGTACAAAGACTGCCGCCTGACGCAAATTCTCTATAAATACGAAAATCTCAGCAGTGAAAATCAGAAATTCACGGCGGAGATAGCTGACTACGAAACAAAACGCACCGCGCTGGAAGCAACCGTATCCGTTTCCGAAGCGGAGAAAACGGCGAAGCAGAAAGCTATTACGGATTTAGAAAAGAAACTGCGCTCACTGGGAGAAAACAATCAGAAAATCCAGGAGGAAATCGAACGCAGCAAAAATCAGGCGACGCTTTTGCAGGAACGCATCCGCCAGAGCTGCCAGTCACAGCAGCGGCTCGAAGAACGGCAGAAGCAGACATCCGACGACCTGAAAATAGCGCAGGCGGACAGGGATGAACTAAAGCGCAAAGTTGCCATTGCCAATAATACGGCAGATAAACTGGAGCATCTGCTGCAAAGGGAAAATGCTGAACTTGCCGAACTGGAAAATGCTATCAAAGCAAAAGAAGACGAACTGAAAGCGCGGCAGGAACAGGAAAACGAAAACCGCCGCCAATTTGAAGAGCAAAAACAGAAATTATTATTGTTAAAGCGTGATTTGAGCGATATTGAGCAGAATATCGACAACCAGCACAGTGCTCATAAACATGCTTTGCAGGAAAAAATCGCCAAAAATACGGCGAAGGAATTACTGCTTGCCGATATAGACAAGACAAAGGATAAATTGCAGGCAAAGCAAAGCGGCATTTCCTCACAGCAGGAAAATCTGAATGAACTGACTAAAACCTGCAAAAAAGCGGAAGAAACAATGGCGCAGCTGCGGCAGAATGTGCGTATGGCGGAAGAAAAAGTCAAATTTTTCCAGGATATGCAGTCGTCCTATGAAGGCTTCGGCAAAGCCGTAAAACGTATTTTGAAAGCTGATGCGGACTGGAAAAGGGGAATTTGCGGCGCCGTAGCCGAATTAATTCATGTGGAAGACCCGTTTATCACAGCGATTGAAACGGCGCTCGGCAATGCCATGCAGAATGTCGTTACGAAAGATACGGAAACGGCGAAAGCGGCGATTAATTACCTGAAAAAGAATAAGCTCGGCCGCGTAACATTCATGCCACTGACGACCATTCAGCCGCACAAAAGCAAGCGCACGGAAATCGAAGCCGGCAAATACGGTTTTATCGCTTATGCCGATGAGCTTGTCGATATCGACAGCGAATACAAAGTAATCACGCAGTCGCTTCTGGGCAGAATTCTCGTCGTTGATGATGTGGATAATGCGCTGAAACTTGCTAAGCTCTACGATTACCGTCTGCGTATCGTGACGCTGGAAGGAGAGCTTTTGCAGCCGGGCGGCTCTATCGCCGGTGGCAGCTCGCAAAGCCGGGAGGCGGGATATCTGCACCGCGCCGGTGAATTGGCGGAACTGAAAGATTTTCTCACGAGCGAACGCAAAACTCTAAAAGAAACGAAAGCGGCGTATGATGACAATGAAGCTAAGCGGCAGGCATTGGCGGAAAATATAAATTCCCTGCAAAAAGACTGGCAGGAACTGTCGCTTCTGCTGGCACAAAAAGACGTGGAGCTGAAACAGCTGGAAATCTGGTTCAGTGAGCAGGAAAATATTCTGCAATCCATTGATAACCGCATTTCCGCTTTAATTGTAAAGAAAACGGCGCTGGAAGTGGATATCGAAAATCAGACAAATATCATTGCCGAAACAGAAAAAACAATCGGCGAGAATAAGACTTCCTATGACGACATTCAAAGCGATATCGAAAGCCTGAAAACCGATACGAAAATCAAACAGCAGAAAATCATGCAGCGGCAAATCAGCTGCACGGAAGCGCGGCAGGAAGTCATTCGCCACAACGACAAAATAAAAATACTTTCGGGTCAGTGCGAGCGGTATCAGATTTTTCTCGACGACAGCAACCGGGAAATGACGAGCCTGCAAAAAGTAATCGACGACAGTTTGGCGGAACTTAAACAGCTGGAAAACTCCGCCGCCAACTTAGACAAGCTGAAAACAGACGGCAGAGAAGAATACGATACACTTTACAAACGCCAGTTGGGACTGCGTAGCGAGCTTGCCGATATGGACGAAGAACGCGCCAAAATCGCCGATAAAGTGAATGCACTGAAAGATAAAATTCATAAATGCGAAATAAATACAGCTAAGCTCGAAACGGAAATTAAGCAGTGTATTGACCAGCTGCGGGAAGAATATGAACTGTCGCCGGAAGAAGCACTGCTGCACCGCCTCGATATTGAGGAAAATGAGCTGAAAACGAAACTCAGAAAGCTGGAAAAGGAACTGAAATCCATCGGTGCCGTAAATCCGAATGCCATCAACGAATACGAAACGCTGAACGAACGCTACAGTTTCATGACGAAGCAGATTGATGACCTGATAAAGGCGAAAGACGATTTGCTCAAAATCATCGAGCAGATAGATAAGACGATGTCCAGCCAGTTTAGTACAGCGTTTGAACAGATAAAAATTCATTTTGACGATATATTCCGGCAGCTGTTCGGCGGCGGCAAAGCCAATCTGATACTTACGAACAAAGAGGATATTTTAAATTCCGGCATTGAAATCGAAGTCGAACCGCCGGATAAAAAACCGCAGAGTCTGGCCGTACTTTCCGGCGGCGAACGCACATTGACCGTTATCGCTCTATTATTTGCATTTTTCACATACAATCCGGCGCCGTTCAGCGTACTGGACGAAATCGACGCGCCGCTTGATGAAGCGAATGTCAAGCGTTTTGCCAAATTCCTGCGGGAATATGCGCAAAACACGCAGTTTATCCTCGTCACGCACCGCAAAGGCACAATGGAGGCGGCCGATGTGATGTACGGCGTAACGATTGAAGATGCCGGTGTATCGAAACTTATTTCCGTAAGATTGGAAGATTATACAGAAAGAGGTTAAATTTATATGGGATTTTTTAGTAAATTAAAAGAAGGACTGACAAAAACACGAAAATCGCTGACGGAGAAAATCGAAAAAGTCATCATCGGTTATGCCGATATAGACGACGATTTGCTTGACGAACTGGAAGATGCGTTAATTCAGGCCGATGTAGGCGTAAAGACTTCGCTCAAATTAATGGACGATGTGCGCGCCGGTATAAAGAAAAAAGAAATCAATTCACCGGAAGATTTAAAACCGTTCCTCGTTAAACGCATAACGGAAATGCTCAACGAAGGCAACGACGAAACCGTAATCGCCAAAGAAGGACCGACCGTAATCCTTGTAATCGGCGTAAACGGCGTGGGCAAAACGACAACAATCGGCAAACTTGGCCAGTATTACAAAGAGCAGGGCAAATCCGTAATGTTCGCTGCTGCCGATACCTTCCGCGCCGCCGCTATCGACCAGCTCGAAATCTGGGGACAGCGCGTCGGCGTACCGGTGATAAAACATGAAGAAGGCTCCGACCCAGCAGCCGTTGTATTCGACGCTGTAAAAGCCGCTACAGCAAGAAAAATAGACATTCTCATCATCGATACAGCAGGACGGCTGCACAACAAAGCCAATTTGATGACGGAGCTCAATAAAATCCAGCGCGTTATCAAGCGCGAAATCGCCGAAGCACCGCATGAAACACTGCTCGTGCTCGATGCCACCACAGGACAGAACGCCATCAGTCAGGCAGAGCTTTTCACTAAGGCAGCACCTATTTCCGGCCTTGTCCTCACCAAACTGGACGGCACGGCCAAAGGCGGCGTGGTAATCGGTCTAAAAGCAGAACTTTCCATGCCGGTAAAATGGATTGGCGTCGGTGAAGGCATTGACGATTTGCGTCCGTTTATCGCTAATGATTTTGCCGCGGCATTGTTTAATCTGAAACAGTAACGCATAAAAAAACCACCAATTAAATTTGGTGGTTTTTGTTTTTAGAATTAAGTTAGGGGAAAGTGCCGTTTGGCACAATATATGTTAGAGAGTTGTATTTATTAATTTATTACTATATTGTGCCAGGTACTTTTTCTTTGTTGCCCAAAGAAAAAGTACCCAAAAAGAAATGCTTTAATTCGTAGTCCACTAGAGATTTTCACTTTAAAAATAAAAAGATTTAGATATAACGTTT
>DCFC01000036.1:68116-118227 GCA_002314325.1 Megamonas hypermegale | reverse complement strand
TAAAAACATATCTAAATCTTTTTATTTTTAATAGCTAAAGCTACCGTGAAAATACTCTAAATGTGGATGAAAGTTTTGGCATGGCTAGCAAAATACAGTGTCAACATCTCAAATTAAGCTTCTACTGAGAACAAAAGGCACGAGCCAAATTCCAAACGTTTCGAGCCGCTGTACCGTTTGTATTTAAAGAAAGGCTGCGAAGGCCCGCCCAGTGCAGCGTAAGCGAAACGTTAAAAAAGGTTTTTTTTACAGGCTTTTATTACTTTAGTAATTAGAGCCTGTTATACCTTTAGGTGATTTTTGGTTCGTTTTTCTTTGCATCAAAGAAAAATGAACATCTATTCATTCTCCCAGTAAAGATACACTCCGAGCAGTCCCTTTTTCTGTGAAACCCAGATGGTGTTTTCGCGGCTGTTTACTTCATTGCTGACAGCGTACGGCAGGTTGTTGTTAAGCATTACCTGGTCGAGCGGCCAGTAGACGCCGTTTATGCTGACGCCGCTGCATTCGCCGGACAGCGGCAAAAGGGAAATCGCTTTCGGCTGTTTTTTGAAGCGCAGCGTGATATTGTCCTCGTCGCGCAGAAAGAACATGACTTCGTTCTGGTCGGCTACGCAGCCGCGCACTTTGCCTTTGGTAAAGCCCTGAAAGCTGAATACGGCGCTGAAAGCGTGGTCAAACCGTCCGCCCCATGCGCCTGTCATAATGATGGCTGCTTCATTGTATTCGGCTTTTATCATTTGCAGGGCAAGCTGCGTATCGGTAACATCTTTTTTTGCCGGAACTTTCGTGATAAGCGAGCCGTTGTCTATCGCCCACTGCCACGCCTGAGGCGAAGCACTGTCGCCGTCGCCCACGAGCTGCCAGGGAACACATTCCGCTTCTTTGCAGATATCGACGCCGTGGTCGGCACACCATAGCGGTCTGTTTTGGATAACCTGTTTCAGCCAGCTTTTGGCCGGAGCCTGTCCGCCGCTGACTAAAACGACCTGTTTTTCCGGAATATCGTAGCTGAACACAGCCTGAAGCTGCGGTAATTCTAAAATTTTAGTCATTAATTCTAACCTCTTTATAATCATTTGATGTCGTTGCTATGGACTTTTTAAACTCACGCGGCGACTGCCGAAACGCCGCCTTGAAACTGCGGCTGAATACGGAATAATCCTTGAACCCGCAGTCAAAGCAGACCTGCGTCAGGGCTCTGCCGTTTTTTATATATTCTTTTGCCGCCAAAAGCCGTTTATTCAATATATATTGATGAATGCTGTAACCCGTTTTGGCTTTGAAACGGCGCATTAAATAATATTTGCTGACGAAAAACTGCTTTGCTATCTGGTCGACGTTCAGTTCGTTGAACAAATTACGATTGATATAATCAAGCACCGCCAGAACGTTTTCGTCGTAAGAAACGTGATGATGCGTATTGATGTTGCAATTATCATTAATGATAGCACGGTTGAGCAAAATCATAAACTCCATGAAAATTAGCTTCGTATAGATTTTATTGGCAAAGCCGCCGTCGGTAAAGGAGTTTTCCAGTTTGTTCATCTGCAGTACGATATCATTCGTTTCAATATTGTCCAGGTGCATTACATAGGAATGGTTCTGCCGGGCGTAAAAAAAACAGTGAGCCAGATTGCTTTCCGCATCGCTCTCTTTTTCCAAAAATGCAGGACTTATATAGATAACCAGCCGTTCGTACGGCGCATGTTCGTCGATGACGGGATAATGCACGCTGTTATGCGGTACGAACACGATATCGTACGGAAACAGCTGATACGACTGCGCTTCGATTACGTAATTCACTTTTCCGCTCAGAAACAGAATGATTTTATCAAATTCGTGGTAATGCGCTTTAACATTCAGTTTCGCTATGTCTTTCAGGCGGAACAGCTTAAAATAAGATGTCAGGTAACCTTTTTTTTCATATTCCATAATACATCCCTCGCTAATACATTAATGATACCATAATTATTTTGGCGGAAAAAGTCTTATATATAAATACATTGTATAGGCAAGGAAAATTTTTTCTGTTAAAATAAATAATATGCTAATTGTTTGTAATGTAAAGGAACGAATTTTTAATGAATGAACGAAAAGACGAATTAAAAGCCGCCATAGAAGCAATCCTGTTCGTAGCCGGCGAAGCTGTACCGGGAGCAAAACTTGCCAATACGCTCTCTATATCCGGTAATGAACTCGACGAGTTAATCGCCGCATTGCAGGACGATTTGCAGCAAAACGGCAGCGGATTGGCTCTGATAAAAATAGCAGGCGGCTACCGTTTGTGCACGAAGGCGAAGTTTGCACCGTATCTGCAGAAATTTACGCAGGTTGTCGACAAAAAGCTTTCTCAGCCGCTGCTCGAGACGCTATCCATCATAGCATTCAAACAACCTGTAACAAAGCAGGAAATCGAGGAAATCCGCGGTGTAAATTCCGATAAAATTCTGCGCCGTTTGCTGGAACGCGATTTAATTCAGGAAATCGGGCGCAAAAAAGTCATTGGCAGACCGATTTTGTACGGGACGACGGCGTTATTTCTGCAATGTTTCGGCTTAAACGATTTAAAGGATTTGCCGGAGCTGCCAAGTACAAGTTACGAGGAACGTGAAAAAATCTATCAGGAATCAAACCTGTTTGCCGGTCTGGATATGGCGGAAAATATGACGGAAACAAATAAATTATGAAATATGAAAATATAGAGAAGGTGCATTTATGAAAAAATACGTTAATGTTTTCGATTATGCGAAGGAAATTATGCAGGCTCTGCCGAAAGGCGTACTGCTCACGACGAAAGCCGACGGCAAAGTCAACACGATGACCATCGGCTGGGGTACGCTCGGCATTGAATGGGCAAAACCGGTATTTATCACTTTTGTGCGGGAACACCGCTTCACCCGCAGTCAGCTCGATACAAGCGGCGAATTTACGGTAAATATTCCGCTCGGTGAATTTAATAAGAAAATTCTCGGCTACTGCGGCACGCACTCCGGCAAAGATACGGACAAAATTGCCGACCTTGATTTAACACTGGAAGACGGCGAAAAAGTCGCTGCTCCCGCCATACGCGAGCTGCCGCTCACTTTGGAATGCAAAGTCATTTACAAGCAGAAACAGGAGCTTTCGGCGCTTCCGCCGGAAATTCAGCGCCAATCGTATCCGCAGGATGTGGACAGCTCATATTGCGGCAGTAATAAGGATATTCATATCGCCTATTACGGCGAAATCGTAAACGCCTACATTATCGAATAGTTGAATAATTTTATTGACAAGACAGGCTGCTTTTGCTAGACTGTTGTATACAGCGATGAACCGGAAAAACAGCTTATCTTCAGCGAGCAGTGAGGGTGCAAGACTGCAAAAAGCAAATGGCGCCGGGGAGCTTTTCAGGTTAATATGTTCTAAAGAGGGCCTGACGCGTCAGGTCAATCAGGGTGGAACCGCGGGTATAATCTCGTCCCTGTAACATTTTAGTTGTTACATGGGCGAGTT
Organism: Megamonas hypermegale; assembly: GCA_002314325.1. GTDB lineage: Bacteria > Bacillota > Negativicutes > Selenomonadales > Selenomonadaceae > Megamonas > Megamonas hypermegale_A. The sequence continues at coordinate 114,732 of DCFC01000036.1, read as the reverse complement.
TTTTTATTTTATCGCCCATGAATTTAAGGAGGCATTTTTATGACATTTCAGGAAATCATCCTGACTTTGCAGAAATTCTGGTCTGAACAGGGCTGTATTCTGGCACAGCCTTATGATGTGGAAAAAGGTGCAGGCACAATGAACCCGTCCACGTTCTTGCGTGTACTCGGTCCTGAACCGTGGCATGTTGCTTATGTAGAACCGTCCCGCCGGCCGGCAGACGGACGCTACGGCGAAAATCCGAACAGACTGTTCCAGCATCATCAGTTTCAGGTCATCATGAAACCGTCGCCGGACAATATTCAGGAACTGTATTTACAGAGCCTTGCCAAACTCGGTATCAATGAAAAAGAACACGATATCCGCTTCGTTGAAGACAACTGGGAATCTCCGACGCTCGGTGCATGGGGACTGGGCTGGGAAGTATGGCTCGACGGCATGGAAATCACGCAGTTCACGTATTTCCAGCAGGTCGGCAGCGTTGATGTAAAACCAGTTTCTTCCGAAATCACCTACGGTCTTGAACGTATCGCCATGTACATTCAGGAAAAAGAAAATGTTTATGATATAGACTGGAACGGCACGTATACTTACGGCGACGTATTCCATCAGAATGAGTTTGAACAGTCCACTTACAATTTTGAGCTTGCCGATACGGCGCTTTTATTCGACCTGTTCGACAAATACGAACGTGAAGCAATCCGCGTAATCGAACTCGGCTACGTTCATCCGGCATACGATTATGTGCTCAAATGCTCGCATACATTCAATCTGCTCGACTCGCGCGGCGCTATCAGCGTATCCGAACGCACAGCATTCATCTCCCGCGTGCGCAATCTCGCCCGTCTGTGCGCGCAGTGCTATCTAAAACAGCGCGAAGAACTCGGCTATCCTCTCTTAAAGAAAGGAGAAACTAAATAATGGCTAAAGATTTATTACTGGAAATCGGTACTGAAGAAGTTCCTGCTCATTTCATGCCGGGAATTTTGGCTCAGTTAAAAGAAAAAGCAGGCGCAAAACTTGCGGAATTGCGCCTTGAATATGAAGATATCACAACGCTCGGCACACCGAGAAGAACGGCGCTGCTCGTGAAAAATCTGGCGGAAAGCCAGACAGGCGCACAAAGCGAATACAAAGGTCCGTCCGTTTCCATCGCTTTTGATGCTGACGGCAACCCGACAAAAGCGGCAATGGGATTTGCACGCGGCAAAAAAGTCGACGTGAAAGACCTCGTGGTCAAAGACGGCTACGTTTACGCCGTAAGCAAGGAAGAAGGCAAGGATACGGCAACTTTACTGCCGGAAATGCTGAAAGATTTAATTGAAGGACTTACTTTCCCGAAAAATATGCGCTGGGGCAATTTGGACTTCCGTTTCGTGCGCCCGCTTCGCTGGATTGTCGCTTTATTCGATACGGAAGTTGTCGATTTCACCGTAGCTAACGTAAAATCCGGCCGAGTATCGCGCGGCCACCGTTTCTTAAGTGAAGGCGATTTCACTATTGCTAGAGCCGGCGATTACGTTGCCGATTGCGAAAAAGCATTCATCATTGTTGACCAGAACAAACGCCGCGACATGATTAAAGCGCAGATTGAAGAATTGGCGGCGCAGCATGGCGGCCATGCTGAAATCACGGAAGACTTGTTGGAAGAAGTAACGTATCTCGTTGAATATCCGACAGCACTTTGCGGCACATTTGAGGAAAAATACCTCAAACTGCCGAAAGAAGCCGTAATCACACCGATGCGCGACCACCAGCGTTATTTCCCGGTGCTCGATAAAGACAACAACTTACTGCCGCTGTTTATCACCGTAAGAAACGGCGGCGATTACTGCCTCGACAAAGTTCAGCACGGCAACGAACGCGTATTGCGCGCCCGCCTTGCCGATGCACAGTTCTTCTTTGACGAAGACAGAAAACACAAACTGGAAGATTACGTGGAAAAACTGAAAACGGTCGTATTCCAGGAAGGTCTCGGCACAATCTACGACAAAGCAAACCGCATGGCGGAACTTGCCGCATTCATCGGCGAAAAAACAGGCGCAAGCGAAATTGAAATAGCCGTAACGAAACGCGCCGCAAAACTCGCCAAAGCCGACCTCGTAACGGCAATGGTATGTGAATTTACGGAACTTCAAGGTATTATGGGTCGTGAATACGCCCTTTTAGACGGCGAAGAAGCACAGGTAGCTACAGCGATTTACGAACATTACATGCCGCGCTTTGCCGGCGACAGCGAACCGGCGACGACGGCAGGCCGACTCGTTTCCCTTGCCGATAAAATGGATAATATCGTTGCCACCTTCAGCCGCGGGCTCGTACCGACAGGCTCGCAGGACCCGTTTGCACTGCGTCGCCAGGCACTCGGTATCGTGCATACGATTATTGAAGCCGATTATCAGGTTTCCTTGCAGGAAATCACGGACAAAGCTATGGATTTACTGCAGATTACCGATAAGGAAAAACGCGCGCAAATCCAGAAAAATGTGGAAGAATTCTTCATGCTCCGCATTAAAAACGTACTGAGCGATAATAATGTACGCTACGACATCATCGATGCAGTGCTCAGACACGTAGGCAGCATTGCTGATACTTACGCCAAAGCATGCGCAACGGCGGAAGAAATCGCTTCCGGCAAAATGAACGAAGCCATTCAGGCATTCGTGCGTGTCGGCAACATCAGCAAGAAAGCGGAAAAAGTACAGATTAATCCGTCCTTATTTGCGCTTGACGCTGAAAAAGCACTGTATGAGGCATACAGCACAGTGGAAGAAAAAGTGCATGTAGCCATCGTGAAAGCCGATTATGTAAAAGCAATCGAAGAAATGCAGACACTCACCGCACCGATTAATAATTTCTTTGATAACGTAATGGTTATGGACAAAGACGAACAGATTAAAAACAATCGTCTTGCCCTGCTGAAAAATATCGACAATCTCATCAAGACAATCGCTGATTTCAGCAAAATCGTTTTATAAGCAAAAACAGCAAAGCCCTTTAAGCAGAACTACTGCCTAAAGGGCTTTTTTTATGGCAAAATAAAAGGCTAAATAGAAATCCTTAGGATTTCCATTCAGTCTTTTTGTTGTTTTATACAATATTGCTAAGGTTTATCAGTGATAACTATCTTGAATGTAACGGGCAAGCTAAGTTTCCGTACATTAAATGTTGAGGTTTATCTCTAATTGGAAATTAACATTTTCATATACAGTATAGCTTAAAAATGCCGGTTTGACAAGGTTTTTAATTTTTTTACCAGGCGGTTAGCGATTTTGCAGATTATGAAGAAAAAATGCCGCTAAAGTTTGTTTTTAAAGGCATTAGACGATTTTCTTTTATCGGATGGCTGGTAATTTTTAATGGTTTATTATTTACTGATTTCATAGTATCATATAAATAGAGATTTTGAAATATTGAAATGAAGGAATTGGATTGTCGAAGATGAAAGTATATCAGATAAGAATGAAACTGTATCTGCTGGAAGACATTCCGGCGGAGGATATTCAGATAAAAGTTACGGACTTTATCGACAGGGCTTTTTTGCAGGAACGGTCATTGTCCATTCTGCATGAGATAAATACGTATAAAAATTACTGTTATGATTTGCCGTATCCGGTAGAGCGGGATAAAATTTACAAAAAAGACCATATCTATACATTGACGGTGCGCACCATTGATGAACGCATGGCGGATTTTTTCCAGCGGATTTGCGTGAATACGTATACGCGGTATATAAAAGGGCTGACAGCGGAATTTCGGATTATACCGCAGAAAATCTTTGAGTTTATCTATACGCTGACACCGTTGATTATAAAAGATGAACGCGGTTACTGGCGCAATCTTATGGATGAGGCGGAATACGGCAAGCGCATCCAGGTAAATCTCATAAAGAAATGGAATTTATTCAATCATGATAATGTAACGGATGATTTTGAACTGTACACGACATTGGAGTTTATGAACAGGCTGCCTGTATCGGTAACGTATAAAAACGTAAAACTGCTGGGAGATAAAATTCGTTTAAGTATTGCGGATAATGAAACGGCGCAAAATCTGGCGTATATGTCGCTGGGAACGGGTCTCGGCGAGATGAATTCCCGCGGAGCCGGTTTTATCAATTACCGCTGGCTGTAATATTGAAGAAAAAGCTGCATGAAAGCAATCTATACTTCATGCAGCTTTTTTGCGTTCGGTTTATTTTTTTTCAATGGCATCGATAGCGTCGATTACAGCACTGCGGAAACCTTTGCGTTCCAGCGTAGCTACGCCAATAATCGTCGTGCCTGCCGGAGAACATACGGCGTCTTTCATGGCTCCCGGATGATTGCCCGTTTCCAGTTGCAGCTTGCCTGTGCCCACTATCATCTGGCTCGCCAGTCTGTAAGCAACGGGACGGGAAAGACCGTGCATGACACCTGCATCGGCCAGAGCTTCGATGAACATGCTGGCAAAAGCCGGACCGCAGCCTGCCACCGTTCCGCCGATGGACAGCTGGTTTGTTTCTACGAATTGTACTACGGAAATAGTGGAAAACAGTTCCGTGAATAATTTTAATTCCGCCTCATCCAGCGAATGAGTGTTTTCACAGATGAAAATTCCTTCGCCGATTGATACGGGCGTATTCGGTACAGTGCTTAAATGGTGCGTGCCCGGCAGCAGTATTTCTTCGTATTTGGCAAACGGAAAATTTGCCGCGATGGAAATGACCGTCTTATGCAGTAATTCCTGTTTCAGCGGCGTGATGACTTCTTCAATCATATACGGCTTTACAGCGATAATTACCATATCAGCGTTATCCACAACTTCCTTGGCTGTTTTGCACGGATGAATGCCTTTTTCCTGCGTGTTTTTACATAATTTGTCCCAGTTTTTGGCGCAGGCGTAGATTTGGCTGCCGTCGAGCGCTTTTTGGCGGATTAAGCCGGTGGCGATAGCGCCGCCCATGTTGCCGAAGCCGATAATTCCCAGTTTTAAATCGTTAAACATATTGACACCTCGTTTAAAAATCAATTTCTTATAGTATATACTTTTTTTGGATTATATGCCATATTTGTGCTTGACCTGGACCGAACTTCAAGTATTAGAATAAATACAAAAGCTATATTATTGAAAGAGGTGTTTTCGATGAAATTTCTTTTATCTGTATTCTTATTGCTCTGTCTGATATTTGCCGGTTCGAATATTTCTTCTGCCGCCGTACAAAACAATTCGCTGAGCACTAAGCAGCAATCAATCGTGCCTATTGCTTCATCTATGGCTACCGGTGATATCGCCAATCTGAAAATAGCTGTGAACAACGGTCTGGATAATGGACTTACCGTCAATGAAACGAAGGAAGTAATCGTTCATCTGTATGCTTACTGCGGTTTTCCGCGCGCTTTGAACGGACTTACGGCCGTAAATGAAGTTCTTGCCGAACGGCAGGCTAAAGGTATTGAAGATGTTGTCGGCAAGGAAGCTGCGCCTATTCCGGCAGGCACGGATATGCTGCAAAAAGGTACTGATGTGCAGACGCAGGTTTCCGGCAGAAAAGTCGATTTGACTGCGCTTTCACCGGCGATTGATGAATATTTAAAAACGCATCTGTTCGGTGATTTGTTCGCTCGTGATGTGCTTACATTCCAGGAAAGAGAAATCGCTACGATTTCCGCTCTTGCCAGCATGAACGGCACGGAAAGCCAGTTCCAGTCTCATTTGAACTGCGGTCTTAATGTCGGATTGACGGCGCAGCAGTTGCAGGCTATCGTTAACACGCTGGAAAAAGTCAATCCGCAAATAGCAGATAAGGCTCAGCCTATCTTAGACAATGTGTTGGCTGCTCGTAAATAATTTCATATACAAAAATCCCGCTTGACTTTTCAGTTGGCGGGATTTTTTTCGGGAATATTCTGCTGATTTTTTGGTTAAGTTTTACAAAAAACAACTTGAAATTATCCATGAAAGTGATTATAATGTAGTTCAAAATTGAATATTTTATTATAAAGGGAGAAATTTTATTTTATGTTTAATGTATCAGTGTTTACTTTGGTTCTACTTAGTTTTGCGCTGGGAACATGCGAATACGTGGTTATCGGTATTCTGCCGAATATCGCTGCGGATTTGGACGTGCCGATTACGCAGGCCGGTCTGCTGATTTCCGTGTTCGCGATTGTCTACTCCGTCGGAGCACCTGTCATCACGGCATTTTTATCGCGCTTTCCGCGTCATAAGACGATGCTGACACTGCTTTTTTTGTTCATCATCGGCAATATCGCCTGCATGACGGCGGTAAGCTATGATATGATGGTGGCTTCGCGTGTATTTTTGGCGGCCGTATCGAGCGCGCTGATTTCCATTTCCATGACTTTCGCGCCGGATGTTGCTTTGCGCAAATACACGTCATCGGTAATTTCGCTGATATTCGCCGGTTTTAACATCGCTTCCGTAGTCGGTGTGCCGTTCAGTATGTTCATCACGCAGTTTACTTCCTGGCGCGTGGCTTTCGCCTTTATCACACTGGTAAGTATATTGCTGTTCGTTCTTGTATTAAAGCAGCTGCCGAAAAAATCCATGCCGCAGACGAGCAATCTTTTGGGACAGCTAGTGCTTTTGACAGACAGGCGCATCATCATGGCGGCGCTGGCGATGATTTTCAGCGGTTCCGCTTCGTACTGTTTCTATACTTATTTAACGCCTATTTTGGTGGAAAAACTGGCTTTGCCGGAAGAATTGCTGAGTCTTGCGTTCATCATTTTCGGTGTGGCGGCGATTATCAGTAATCTGACTTCACCGCTTCTGAATAAAGTGGGCGGTATGCGCAATCTCTGGATAATCTTTGTTATTCAAACAATAGCTTCTGTTATGTTAACGTTTACTATGACGTATTTCATTGCCGGAAGCATTACTATCTTCGTACTCGGTCTGTTGATGTATATGCTCAACACGCCGACGCAGATGTATTATCTGCAGATATCGAAAAAATACTATCCAGGCACCATGGCACTCGCCGGTTCGCTTACGTCCTCATCATATAATGTCGGCATTGCGCTCGGTGCATTTGCCGGTTCGTATTCGGTGGATATCTTCGGTCTGAGCAGCGTAGGCATCGCCGGCGGTGTATTTGCTCTTTTGGCGACGCTGATAAGCTACAGATTGGCGGCAAAAATAAAACACGATTACCGCTACGTACTGGAACGTGCCCGCCGTTTAAAATAAAAATAAAAGAGAATTTTTGTTGAATAAAATGCAATAGAAAAGACTAGGAAGATTATTCCTAGTCTTTTTAGTTATTCTTCATCATTGTTTGGTTGCCATAGTTTTTTGATTTCTTCAAATGGTGTATCTATAGTAGTTTGCATTGCTTCTAATAAATCGCTTGGAATTGTAACTGTACGGTTTATTCGATCAACGGTATCAAATTTTAAATGTATTTTTTTTGCTGATTTAATTTTTAAAATTAAATCATTTGATAATGGAAAATATCTAATTACTCCTTGTTGCATAACATGAGCTCCAACAGCAACGTCAATTAAGCTCAATCCTGCTTCTGTATATTTAACATCTGGATTTTTAACTGCTATTATAGGATATTCAATATTATCAACAATTAAAGTAGCATAAGGCAATAATTTATCTTCATCTTTATTTTTGTCTAGTCTAAACCAATATTCAGTTGTTATGCCGTTAGTATATTTAGTAAATCCGTATTGTAACCTTGCTCCGCCCCATATGGGTCTTGTAACAGATTGATTTGTAAGAGAATAAAATCCATCCCATTCTGGCTCAGAAGCAGTTCTTACATGAGCAAAACTTATTGATGAAAAGATGAAGCACAATAATATCGTTAATAATAAAATTTTCTTCATACGACTACTCCTAAAAATATTTTATAAAATGGGAGCTATGACCTGTAATAGATTATAGCTCCCTTATTTAAGAAATTTTATTAATTGCAAAAGATGTTTCTCTTTAAAATCGCTTTCTTCATCACTATCTAATTTTCTTTGCTTAAATACTGTAAAATTGTTTCTTTGATAAAATTGTAATAACTTTGGGTTATCCTCACATTCAAGATACACAAATTTCCCACTGATAATATTCTGAGCTTCTTTTACTTTATTGCAAGCTAATGCAATAAGGTCATCTCCCAAAATCAAATCCGGATATAATGTATTTTTTCCAATTTGAGCAATTAAAGGAGCTGGAACTAACGCTTGCTGTATACCTTTTTCTGTATAAACAAATCGAGAAAGTTTGCTACGCATCTTATTACTTAAAGTTTTTTCTGTGGTGTTAACATAAAATCCTTTATTTGCTAAAGAAAAATAACCTGCTATTATAGGATTGTCATTACATAGGACAATAACCAAATATGTTTTTGCTAAACCTTGTTTAGAAAAGTTAATCGCCTTATGCTTTAAAAACTTATCAATGTCTTTGTTTAGATTGTTTTCATAAGATAGTAAGAATGTTTGTAAATCTTGTTCTGTGCTATTATTTAATAATTCATCTAGGTTTGTAATAAAATAATCTTTCATAATCGGTTATGCTGTTTTCTTAAAAATTTTATTTATAACATCTTTAGTAATAGGTTTGTAATTCTTAGATAATGGTTTTTCGGGTTTAGCAATCTGTTCTGCTCGTTCTAAAGTTGATATTAATAGTTCGCAATCTTTTTTGTTGTCTACAACAATGGTTTTTAAAATACTTTTAGTAGCCATAAAAAATCTCCTTTCTATATTGTTATAATACACTAAAATATAACAAACATCAAGAAAACAAAAATGGAAGCTATACCTCAATTAGTTATAACTTCCATTTTTGTTTTTGTGTTTAGAATAAATCTGCGGCTTTTTCCTTGATGATATTCAAAGCGATTTCTTTAGCTTTGGCACTGGTGCTTTCCGTTTTTTTCGGGTCGTCAAGACGGATAGCAAAATAGTTTTCCTTGCCGCCTAGTTCATACATGCCGACAAACCATGCGTCGGTATTTTCACCGTTCACTCTGCCAAAACCTGTCTTGCCGTAAATTTTAAGATTTTTTTCCTTATCTTCATAAACGAGGAAAACGCGCTTCATTTCGTTTTCAACGGCGTGATTATCCGTCTGTTTTAAATCGGTAAATATTTTATACAGTACCTGTGTCTGTTCTTTCGGCGAAATTTTCAAAGATGACTCTATCCAAAAGCCGATTAAATCGGGATTAGTTTCATTCGTATTAATCGTGCCGTTCCAGTCGGAGATGTCCTTATTGCCGTAATTATATTCGTCGATATATTTTTGCATTGCTTCCGGACCGATATCATTGACAACGCGGCGGAAATACCAGACGCAAGAATATTTCACAGCGTTTTCCAGGTCAGTATCCCTGTTCCATTCGTCCATCCAGTAAGTTGTACCGTTCCAGCGGCGCAAAGAATTCTGCGGGTCGATACTGTCTGTCAAAATACCTACATAGGTGGAGAAAATTTTGAAAGTAGAGCATGGCGAAGACTGTTTTTCACTGAGTTCTTTATTATAAACCGTGTATTTTTCTTCAGCTGGATTATAAAAAATAGCCGTACCGTTAAATCCTTCAAAATAATTTTTCAGGTCAATCTGTCGCGTTGCGTTTTTTGTTTCCTTATTATTATCGTCATCAGCAATCGGTTTTGGCTGTTCCTGAGCAAAAGCACAGGCGGTAAATAAGAAGGTCAACAGCGACAAAGCTAAAGCGTAAATAAGTTTCTGCGGCATTGCAATCAATTCCTTTCGTATACTTTTATCTATTGATTTCTAAGAGCAGTACAGTAAGTTTATATTTAGTAAGGTTAAGTGATAACATCGAATGAACATAAACTTACTGTACTGCTGACTTAAAGGCTCGATGTTTTACTAGCATAACGGATTGGTATTTTACTGCACCCGTTTGAACATTTTCTCCAAATCGTAGGTGCTGAATTTGATGATTGTCGGTCTGCCGTGCGGGCAGGTATACGGCAGTGTGGTACTTGCCAATTCGTTCAAAATAATTTTCATCTGAGCGATATTTAAGATATCACCGGCTTTGATGGCAGCTTTGCAGGCCGTCATGGCAAGACAGGAATGGCGGATTTCCTGCGGCGTCGGTGCATGAAGCTGCGCCAGTGAATGCAGGATTTCGCGGAAAATCGTTTCCGCTTCACTGCTTTTAATGTCCGCTGGTATTTCTTTCAGACGGATTTGATTTTGTCCGGCAAGTTCAGCATTAAAGCCGAGTTCGTACAATGTGCTTTGATATTGTTCGATTAAATCGCTCTCCGCTGAATTTACATCGAGGATTAAGTGCACAAGCAGCGGCTGAACAGCTATTCTGTCCGTCTGTTTTGCGAATTTGTCGTATAAAATACGTTCGTGCGCTGCGTGCTGGTCGATTATATACATGCCGCCATTCGGTCCTTGCGCCACGATAAAGCAGGCGTCAATCTGTCCAATTGGTAGCAGATTGGCGGCTTCTTGCATGTTTTCCGTGTCGTTGGTGCAGTCAGCGGATTTATTTTCCTGAACATTTATCTTTGCCGAAAAATCTATTGCAGCCGGATTTTCTCTAACAATATTTTCCGCCGGTTTTGCTGATTTTTCTATTGGAAGCGGTACATTTTGCGGATGAAGCTGCTGTTGAGCGGCGCGGAAATCGTCCAAATTTTGCCGTGTTGCCGCCACGGCGGCAGTGTTTTGTTTCGACGCAGTAAATAGCGGTGCCTGTTTCGGCGGATTTTCCTGCGTTTGTATATGCAGCACCTTGTCGGCAATCGGTGCTGCAAAGTCGCTGAGCTGCTGTTTGCCGCTCGGTTTAACTGCTTCGGCAACGGCCGTGTATATGGCTTTGAACAGACGGCTTTCGTCTTCGAATTTCACTTCGGCTTTTTGCGGGTGAACGTTGATATCCACCGTCCGTTTGTCAATTTCAATATTCAGCACAACGAACGGATAGCCGCTTTTCGGCAGAAGTGAATGGTAGGCGTTGTCAATCGCTTTGTAGATAATGCGGCTCGTTATGACGCGCCCGTTCACAATCAGCGTCTGCCAGGAACGGGAACTGCGGATAACGGCCGGCTTCGTGATAAAGCCGGTGATTTTTATATCCTCATCGACCAGTTCCACCGGCAGAAGTTCTTCGCTGACTTTAGCACCGTAGATACATTCGACGGCGTCATAAAGTGAATTATTGCCCGGCGTCGTTATCGTCATTTTGTTGTTGTTAATCAGTTTAAAGGCGATATGCGGTTTGGAAAAAGCGAGTTTTACAATGAAATCATTGATTTTGTTCGCTTCCGTAGTCGTCGTTTTGAGAAATTTCTTGCGCGCCGGTATGTTGAAGAACAAATCCTCCACTTTAATCGTCGTGCCGATATTGCAGCCGATTTCCTCGATTTCGTCCGTAGAGCCGCCCGTTATTTTCACCATAGTGCCCAAATCGGCATTTTGCGGGCGGGTCATGAGCGTAAAGCGCGATACGGCGGCAATGGACGGCAGTGCTTCGCCGCGGAAGCCGAGCGTATTTATCTTCATGAGGTCATCCACCTGCTGAATTTTGCTCGTGGCATGGCGCAGTACGCACAATCGGGCATTTTTCATGTCCATGCCCGTGCCGTTGTCCGTAACGCGCATGAAGGACGTTCCGCCCGCCGTTACTTCCACTTCGATTTTATCGGCTTGCGCGTCGATGGAGTTTTCCACCAGTTCCTTTATGACGGAAGCCGGCCGTTCCACCACTTCGCCCGCAGCGATTTTGTCGACCGTTACGTCATCTAAAATATGAATTGTCATAGGTTGTCCTCTTGTTTTGCCTGCTGCTGAAGCTCATACAATTTATTCATAGCATCAAGCGGCGTCATACTCATTAAATCCAGTTCCTTCAGCTGCACGGAAATACTCACGCCGAACAGTGTCGGCATTTCCGCCACCTGCAGGAATTTCAGTTTATTTATTTTCGGCTTGTCAGCCGCTTCGATTTCATTATATTCCGGTGCTGTATATTCGACTTTTTCCGGAGCAGACTTTTCTATAGTGTTTTTTTCATCGGATTTTACCGAAGTATTATCAGCGGCATAATGTTCCAAGTCAGCTAAAATATGTTCCGCTCGTTCCACTACGTTTTGCGGAAGACCTGCCAGTTTCGCCACGTGAATACCGTACGATTTGTCGGCGCTGCCCGGAATAATGCGGCGCAGGAACGTTACATCCGTACCTTTTTCCTTAACGGCTATGCAGTAGTTTTTCACATGCTGCGTATCTTCAAGGTCGGTCAGCTCGTGATAATGTGTGGCAAACAGCGTTTTTGCGCCGATATTGTCGCGGATATGTTCGATAACGGCGCGGGCAATGCTCATGCCGTCGTACGTACTCGTGCCGCGCCCAATTTCGTCAAGGATGACGAGGCTGTCTTTCGTAGCGTATTTTAGAATATGCGCCACTTCATTCATTTCCACCATGAACGTGCTCTGACCGCTGACGAGGTCGTCGCTGGCGCCAATACGGGTAAAAATTTTATCCACAGGGCAGATTTTCGCTTCCCGCGCCGGAATAAATGAGCCGATTTGCGCCATTAGAGTGAGTAGTGCCGTTTGGCGCATATACGTCGATTTACCCGCCATATTCGGGCCGGTGATAATCATGATTTCATTCTGTCCGTTGTCCAGATGCGTATCGTTCGGCACAAACAAATCGCGTTCCAGAATGCGTTCCACCAGCGGATGGCGGCCGTCCTTGATGTCGATTACGCCGCCGCTCACCAGCTGCGGACGGATATAGTTGTATTCCGCTCCCGCCTGCGCCAGGCTTACGAGCACGTCCAAAATCGCTATTTCATGCGCCGTATCTTGAATGGAGCTGATTTTTTCCTTTAAAGCTTCGCGTATCTGCGTAAACAGATTGTATTCAATCTGCACGATTTTTTCCTGCGCGCCGAGTATCTTCGTTTCGAATTCTTTCAGTTCCGGTGTAATGTAGCGTTCCGCATTGGCGAGCGTCTGCTTGCGGATATAGTAATCCGGCACTTTTTCCGTCGAGCTGTGGCGCACTTCGAGATAATAGCCGAAAACTTTGTTGTAGCCGATTTTCAGCGATTTAATGCCGGTCTTTTCTTTTTCGTCTTCTTCCATCTGCTGCAGCAAGCGCTTGCTGTTGCGGGCGATATTACGGTATTCGTCCAGTTCGCTGTTGTAGCCGTCTTTGATGAAGCCGCCCTCACGGATGGAAAAGCCCGGATTATCCACGATAGCTTTGTCGATTAACTCTACCAAATCATTGTAGAGCAGAACTTTGCTGTCGATTTTCTGCAAAAGCGGAGCGGAAAGTTTCGCCAGCTGTTTTTTCACGCTCGGCAGTACGCGCAGAGAAGATTTCAACGCATTCATGTCGCGGGCGTTGGCACTGCCGATTTCCATGCGCGTCAAAAGCCGTTCAAAATCATAGATATCTTTCATGATTTCACGCAGGTTGTTGCGCACAAAGAATTCATTGACGAGATTTTCCACCGCGTCAAGGCGGGCGTTTATACGTCTTTTGCTGAGCAGAGGATATTCCAGCCATTTGCGCAGCAGGCGGCTGCCCATAGCCGTGCGTGTAAAGTCGAGCACATCATATAGTGTATCCTTCTTGCCGCCGTCGCGCAGGTTGCGGGTTATTTCCAGATTGCGCAATGTATACGTGTCGATAAACAGTGCTTTGGACGAGTCAAGATACGTAAGGCGGTTTAAGTGGCTCAAATCCGTTTTGACTGTATCGTGGGCATAATCAAGCAATGTCGCCACCGCTTTTTTCACCTGTTCGTTCTCCGGTCTGTTCTGTGCGTTGAAATGCTGAATAATGCGGTCATCTACATGAGCGGAAACGCTGTCCATTTCATTTACAAGACAGTTCGGCATACGCAAAGCAAGAAAATCGCGGAGCTTGTCTTCAAATGAAAATGGTTTTACGAGCAGAAGTTCCGGCATCATCAGGCGGTACAGTTCGTCGAGCAGCAGCTGACAGCGGTCAGCGCCGTCGTACAGGCCGTAGAAACATTCACCGGTGGTGATATCCGCTCCCGCCAGCACAATCTGCTGATTTTCTTCATATATCAATGTAATATAATTGTTCTTGCTGCCCGAAAGTGCCGCCTCGCTCATCACCGTACCCGGCGTAACGATTTTGATTACTTCGCGTTTCGTCAGTCCCTTAGCCTTCGGGTCGCCGATTTGCTCGCAGATGGCCACTTTATAGCCGCGGTTGACGAGCTTGTTGATATACGGTTCGGCGGAATGGTACGGCACGCCGCACATCGGTATGCCGTCGCCTGCCGTACTGCGCTTTGTCAGCGTAAGCTCCAGCTCTTTGGAAACGAGCAGAGCGTCATCCATGAACATTTCATAGAAATCGCCCAGACGGAAAAACAATATCTGGTCGGGATGAGCATTTTTTACTGCCTGATACTGCTGCATCATCGGAGTCAGTTTCAAAAATTATCCCTCCAGTTCGCCTTTAAGCACCCATGTTTGCGGATGCGTGATTTTCACCTGTACAAGGTCGCCGATTTTTTCGTCTTTATGCTGCCATAAAACGATTTTATTCGTGCGCGTATGACCGGTATATACGTTTTCATCCGTTTTGCTCGGGCCTTCCACCATTACTTCCACCGTTTCATGCAGCAGCTTTTCATTGATTTCCCGGCTGATTTCATTTTGCACTTCCATCAGTTTATGCAGCCGCTCTTTTTTTATATCCTGCGGCACCTGATTTTCCATTGTCGCCGCCGGTGTGCCGGAGCGTTTGGAATAGATGAATGTATACGCCGCGTCGTAGCGGATTTCTTTTAAGAAAGCAAGCATCTGCGCGAAATCTTCTTCCGTTTCGCCCGGGAAGCCGACGATTAAATCGGTCGTAAAGCTGGCATGCGGAAATTCGCGGCGGATTTTCGCGACGAGCTCTTTGTAATAAGCCGTAGTATAACCGCGGTTCATCGCCTTGAGCATTTTGTCCGTGCCGTACTGCACCGGCAGATGAAAATGTTCGCAGACGTGTTGGCTGTTTTTGATGGCGGCGATTACTTTGTCCGTCAAATCACGCGGATGGGAAGTCATATAGCGGATGCGTTCAATACCTTCGATTTTATCCACCATAGTTAACAGGTCGGCAAAATCGGCGTCATCTCTGTCTTTGCCGTAGGAATTGACATTCTGACCGAGCAGAGTAACTTCCTTTACACCGTTTTGCACCATTTTCGTGATTTCCGCCACGATTTCCTGCGGGTCGCGGCTGCGTTCCCTGCCGCGCACATACGGCACGATGCAGTAAGTGCAGAAATTGTTGCAGCCGTACATAATCGGCACGTAGGCAAACAGCGAATTATTTTCCGCCGGTTCAACATTAGGCGGCATGTCGTAATCGCCGGCAAGCTTCACCACATGGCCGCGCGAAGTGTAAATTTCCTCCAGCACCGCCGGTAAATCGTGCATCTTGTTCGTTCCCAGCACGAAATCGACATGCGGTGCTTTTCGGAAAATCTTATCGCCGTCTTTTTGCGCCATACAGCCGGTGATACCGAGAATTAAATTCGGATTTTGCTGTTTCAAATGCTTTATTTCCCCAATTTTGCCGTAAATCTTCTTTTCTGCGCTCTCACGTACACAGCATGTATTTATAATGATGATATCAGCGTCTTCCATTTTGTCTGCCGCTTTGTAGCCCATGCGTTCCAGCTGTCCGGCAAACCGTTCACCGTCGGAAAAATTCATCTGACAGCCGTACGGCAGAATTTTATACAAAAGTTGTTTATTTATTTTTATCAAAATATACTCCCCTTTTTGTTTATTGTTCTATTTAAAAGATAATCAGCAAAGACGTCAAATAGCCACCAGCTCAAACTACTGGTGGCTATACCCTTAGATAAATATTATATCATTTGGCTGATTTTTCGACAACTATATCTTTAGAATTAAAAGATTTTCAGATTATTTTATAAAATATTATAGAAATAATTCATCTTTTGCTTTATAATATAAAAGATATGTCAGCTGTGTATACAGAACGAAAAATCGTAACCGTACAGTACCGACGGCACTTTAAAATAAAGTTGGAGAATAAGAGAGAGTAGAAAGGATGTTTTCTATGTATGCAAAAAATGAAAATTTAGCAATGTTATGTGATTTTTACGAGTTTACAATGGGCAACGGTTATCTGAAGAATAATCTACATAAGCGCAATACGTATTTCGATGTGTTTTTCCGTAATATTCCGGATAACGGCGGCTTTGCCATTGCGGCCGGACTTCAGCAGGTGATTGAATATATCGAAGACCTGCATTTCAATAAAGAAGATATCGAATATTTCCGTTCCAAAAATATTTTTAGTGATGATTTCCTCGATTATCTGAAAGATTTCCGTTTTACGGGTGATATCTACGCCGTACCGGAAGGAACGTGCATTTTTCCGCGTGAACCGATTATGACTATCAAGGCTCCGGCTGTAGAAGCGCAGATTTTGGAAACTTTCGTACTGCTTGCTTTAAATCATCAATCCTTAATTGCCACGAAAGCCAACCGCATCGTCCGCGCCGCACAGGGAAGAGTTGTACTGGAATTCGGTTCCCGCCGCGCACAGGGTGCTGACGGTGCTGTAAAGGGAGCACGTGCTGCTTATATCGGCGGATGTGCTGGTACTGCGTGCACGCTTACGGATGAACTCTACGGCGTTCCAGCAGGCGGCACAATGGCGCATGCGTGGGTGCAGATGTTCGACAGCGAATACGAAGCTTTCAAAGCATACTGCGAAATTTATCCGCACAACGCCGTACTGCTCGTAGATACGTATAATACACTGAAAAGCGGCGTGCCGAACGCCATTCGCGTGTTTAAGGAAATGCTCGTACCGCAGGGTATAACGAACTTTGCCATTCGTCTTGATTCCGGCGATATTTCCTACTTATCCAAACAGGCGCGTAAAATGCTCGACGAAGCCGGACTTACCACCTGCAAAATCGTCGCTTCCAACGCGCTTGATGAGCATTTAATCCGCGATTTGCTCATGCAGGGAGCACAGGTTGATACTTTCGGCGTAGGCGAACGCATGATTACGTCTAAGTCTGCACCTGTTTTCGGCGGCGTGTACAAACTCGTAGCGATTGAAAATGACAAGGGCGAAATCGTTCCGAAAATTAAGTTGAGCGAAAATACGACCAAAATAACCAATCCGCATTTCAAAAAAGTTTACCGTCTGTATGATAACGAAACGGGTAAGGCCATTGCCGATGAAATCTGCCTGCATGATGAAGTTATTGATACTGCGAAACCGCACGTTATTTTTGACCCGGATGCTACATGGAAACAGAAAACGCTCACGAATTTCTCCGTACGTGAATTGCAGGTGCCGATTTTTAAAAACGGCAAACGCGTTTATACCAGCCCGTCCATCAGCGAAATCCGTGATTACTGCGCTCGTGAAGTAGAATCTTTATGGGATGAAGTTAAGCGTTTTGAAAATCCGCATCGCTATTATGTGGATTTATCAAAAAAATTATGGGATATAAAGAAAGAATTATGCGTTAAAAATTCTTTGGCAGATAAATAATAAAAAAGGCATTTACTCATTTGGGTAAATGCCTTTTGATGATTTTTTACAATTTTGTAATTTGCAATAGGATACGATTATGTTTGCATATGATGATATAAAAAATTTCAACAGGACGGAGATGGCGATTTACAAGTATATTATGGCCAATCTTCCTCAAATACCGTATATGACTATTCGGGAAATAGCCGCCGAAAATCATGTTTCCACCACTACATTCTTACGTTTTTGTGCTAAATCGGGTTTTTCAAGCTACAACGAATTTAAAGCGAAATTAAAGCAGATGACAGGCAATATCGCCAAAGTACCGACAACTCGGAATTTAGATGAAATATTTCTGTTTTTCAAAGGAGTAAGTTCACTGGCATTTGAGGAAAAACTACAGCAAGCCGTATTTTTACTGCAAAAAACGAATTTCATAATTTTCGTCGGTATCGGTTCATCCGGTACGCTTGCCCGTTATGGCGCTCGGTATTTTTCCAATCTCGGCATATTTTCTGTAGGATTAGAAGACGTACATTATCCGATAGAGAATTTCACTTATGAAAAAACAGCCGTCATCGCCGTTTCTGAAAGCGGTGAAACGCCCGAACTCATCGACTTGATAAAAAAATTCCGGCAAAAAAACTGTCCCGTGCTCAGCATAACCAATTTAGCGAATTCTACTTTAGCACGCCTGTCCGACTGGAACTTCTCCTACAACCTGAAACATCAGCGAATAAATAATCTGTACAATATCACTTCGCAAGTGCCGACACTGTTCATCATGGAAGCATTGGCTTGCCGCTTATAAAAAAAACAGCTTGTTACTTCTTTCGGAACGTTTTCTCCTGTATAATAAAATTCGTTGTGATAATTATTACTAAAGCAATATTTATACAAAGGATTTGATAATATGAACGAATTGGAGAAATGTTTGGCGGGCAAATACTATGACTGCCATGATGAAATTTTCCTGCAATATAAAAATAACGCCCGCAATCTGCTGGCACAGTACAATGCTCTGCCTTACGACCAGACAGAAGAAAAAAGAGTCATTTTGCAAAAACTCTGCGGCAGTATCGGTGACAACGTATCCATCGCTTCGCCGTTTATCTGCGATTACGGCTGCAATATTCATATCGGCAGCAATGTATCGGTCAATATGAACTGCACGTTTGTCGACTGCAATAAAATAATTATCGGCAATAACGTGCTGATTGCTTCCAATGTGCAGCTATACACGGCAACCCATCCCGTAGATATAAAAGACCGTTTCATGCCGGGCTGGTATCCGGAAAGCAAGAAATATTTTTGTCAGACGTATGCCCTTCCCATCACCATCGGCAATGGTTGCTGGATCGGCGGCGGTGTTATCGTACTGCCGGGCGTTACCATCGGTGGCGGCTCGGTCATCGGAGCCGGCAGCGTAGTGACAAAAAATATACCGGCAAACTGCGTGGCCGTAGGCAATCCCGCCCGTGTAATCCGCCGTATCAATAAGGAGTTTGTGCAATGAAAAATAAGCCGCTTGATATTAACTCAGCGGCTTATTTTTTATTTCCTGCTGATAATCAACCCTGCCAAAATGAGTACCGTGCCGATTATCTGCCATATTACCAATGTTTCTCCCAGAAGAATATAGGCAAACCATAAAGCGCATACCGGCAGTAAGTATTGATAAAGCGCCGTTCTTGTCGAACCGATTTTGCCCACTGCATATACCCAGATAATATTGCAAAGCCACAATGCGAATATGCCGGAGTAAAAAACGCTAATCCATGCTGAGTTGGATAAATCAGCCCAATTTACCTTTTGCATTTCCGGAATACCCAAAACGAAAAATACTATTGCCGAAATTGTCATTAAATAACTAACAATCTGGCAACTGGAATACCTATCGAGTAAATCTTTTGCATAAATTGTATAATAGGCATTGGAAAACTGACCGAGCACGACAACAACCGTTCCGATTAAATGGTAATTGGCAAAACTGATTTCCTTACCGGAACTGAAAATAATGCAGAGTACGCCGCTGAAAGATAATACGATACCGACCGCCATTATTTTTGAAAGCGGTATCTTTTTAAAAATGCGGTTTAATAAGACGACAGCCAGCGGCATGATTGCCGAAGCGAGTGAAGCATTGCCCGCCGTAGTTTTAGATAAACCGTAAGTCAAACACACTTGCGTCAAACAGAAACCAAACAGGCTGAGCAGTATGAGCGCCTTTAAATCCTGCCACGGCATTTTGCGATACGTATGTGTTCGATACAGCCACATCCAGCAAAGAATACTGGCAATAGCAAGGCGCATCGCGTTATACGTAAACGGACCGATTTGCTCAATGCCGATTTTCATCACGGCATTATTGGATGACCAGATTAAAACCACTGCCAACATACCAATTTCCAAAAAATATTTGCGTATCCATTTAAAATTTTCCAAAATAAAAATCTCCTTTCATTTCATTATTTTAAATATTAAATTTAAAATAGTAAACGTTTACTTTTATTGGCACAAAAAATTAATGATTTTGTTTTTATTATACTCTGTTCAACTTTATTGTCAACAGTATTTTTTGAAAACTTATAATAAATCATCATTATCGTTTTTAATCGTAATTTCTGCATAAAAATTATATTAGGCAAAAATTTTACGGGTATTAACGTATTTTTATAGATTAAAATTGAATTTATATGTAAAAGTAAATCTTGATTAATGTATTATGACGGTAAATTTAATCTATTGTGCTAGTTGATTTCTTAAAGCAGTATAATAGTTTATANNTTAGTGAGGTTAAGTGACAACAGGCAGCGAATATAAACTATTATACTGCTGGCTACAGGCTTGATGTTTTACTAGTACAACGGATTAAATTTATTAAAACTGTACTGTACTATCGACACAGGTTTAATCTTTTATTAAAAAAATATGCAACTTAATATAAAAATTTTTTAAAAATTTTATATTAAACGGCAGGAATAAATATCTGTGTGTAGAATATATATAACTAAAGATACAGAAAAGGGGATGAATGCTATGGCAACATTCACTATTAGAGGCAAAAACATTGAAGTCACTCCTGCACTTCACGACTACGTAGAAAAGAAAATAGGAAAAGTAACAAAGTACTTCGATAATGTCGGAGAAATTACCGTCCTTCTTACAGTATCAAAAGACCGTCATATTGTAGAAGTTACTGTACCTGTTCAGGGCATTTTATTACGCGGACAGGAAGCAACTATGGATATGTATACATCTATAGATTTGGTTATCGAAAAAATCGAACGTCAGATACGCAAATATAAAACCAAATTGGAAAGACGTTTCCGCGAAGGCAGCATGAAAACAGAACTGATGGCTCAGGGCGCTGGTTCCGGCAAGCAGGCGGAAGAAGAGAGCGAAGCCGTTGTTATCAAAACAAAACGTTTCGTGGTAAAACCTATGGATGTACAAGAAGCTATCATGCAGATGAATTTGCTTAATCATGATTTCTTTGTATACCGTGATGACAAAACGGAAGATGTCAATGTTGTTTATAAACGCAAAGACGGCAAATACGGTTTAATTGAATCAGGTGTACAATAATCTAATACGATAAAAGAAAGCTGAACACAATATTGTGTTCAGCTTTTTGCTTTCTATATGAACATTTCCATGGCAATTTCGTCGCAGTGCGGAAATTTCGGGCAGTCGATACATTCTTTCCAGACTTTTTGCGGCAAATCGTCTTTCGTTACCACTTTAAAGCCGAGGCTGGCAAAAAATTTGTCCTGATATGTCAGTGTGAATACTTTGCGCACGCCGAGCGTTTTTCCTTCTTCGATTAAATATTTTACGATATTGGCACCGATATGACGGCGCAGGGCTTTTTTCTGTACGGCAAGCGTCCGGACTTCCGCCAGTTCGTCCCAAACTATGTGCAGTCCGCCGACACCGAGTATTTCGCCGTTTTCCTCCGCTACGTACATATCACGCAGCGTTTCGTACAGCGTGTTGCGCGAACGGGCCAGCATAATGCCGTCCTGAGCGTAAACATTGACCAGATTAAATATTTCTTCTACATCGTTGAATGTAGCTTTGCGGTAAATCATTAAAATCTCTCCCCTTATATTTCTCAAGCATCAGGCAAAGCCGACGGACATAACTGTTTCAGCGGGCAATCCTTACAGAGCGGGTTTCTGGCGCGGCAGATTTTGCGTCCGTGCCAGATAAGCCAGTGGTGAGCGTCCGACCATTTTTCCATCGGGATGGCCTTTTGCAGTCCCTGTTCCACTTCGTTCGGTGTCGTGCCCGTTGCCAGCTGCAATCTGTTCGATACGCGGAAAACATGCGTATCAACGGCGATGGCCGGTCTGTTGAAGGCAATGCTCGATACGACGTTGGCCGTTTTTCTGCCGACACCCGGCAGTTTTAACAGTTCGTCAAAATCGCTCGGCACTTGTCCATGATAATCGCTGCACAGTTTATGACAGGTGGCGATTATATTTTTGGCTTTGTTGCGGAACAGACCGCAGTCGCGGATTTCATTTTCTAATTCTTCTACGCCCATATTCAGTATGGCTTCTGGCGTAGCGGCTTTGGCGAACAAACGGGCCGTCGTTACATTGACGCGCTTATCCGTGCACTGTGCCGACAGGATTACAGCAATCAGCAGTTCAAACGGATTGTTAAAGTTAAGCGCCGATTTTGTATCTTTGTATGTGTCTTCCAAAATGGCAAGCATTTCATCTTTTATTTTTTTTGTAATTCTCATAAAAACCTCATATGATTTAAAATATATTCAATAAAACGGAATAATTAAACACAGTATACCACACAGTTTCTGCTAAATCCAGCAAAATCTCTGTTTAATTTTGCAAATACGGCCGCAGAAGCAACGTGGCAAAAAAAATGACCGCCGCAAAAATGGCAATCGTTGCACCCGTAGCGATATCGGCGTAATACGATACGATTAAGCCCGCAAGACCGGACACTACGGCGAAAGAAACGGAAAGCGCATGATACTGGCGCGCATTCTGGGCTATATTTCGCGCAGCGGCCGCCGGTAAAATCAGCAGGGAATTGATGATTAAAAGACCGACCCACTGAATACTGATGGATACGACAACGGCAACGATTGCGGCGAAAATCATTTCGATATGCAGCGTTTTTATGCCGCGGCTGGCTGCAAAGCCGTCATTTATGCTTATAATCAGAAGCTGATTGAATAGCAGGCACCAGGCAATGAGCACCACTATGAAGGTGATGAATAAATACAGCAATTCTTCGCCCGTTATGCTCAAAATATCGCCGATGAAATACGCAGTGTAATTGCCGATATTTCCGCCGTGCGACATTAAAATAAGACCGATGGCGATACCGGCAGAGGAAAACACGCCGATTATCGTATCCGTTGAAGCACTGCTGCGGTGTTTGATATAGGTAATGGCACAGGCGAAAATAATGGAAAATATGATCAGGGAAACGAGCGGCTGTCCGCTGCCCAAAAGTACGCCGACGGCAACGCCTGTGAATGCACCGTGTCCGAGTGAATCGGAAAAGAACGCCATGCGGTTGCTTACAACCATCGTGCTTAAAATGCCCAGCAGCGGCGTAATCATCAATACGGCGAGAAACGCATTTTTCATGAAAATATGTCCGAGCCAGGCAAACGGCAAAATCATATCTATAAGCGAGTAAATCGTATCAAGCATTTGCATCCTCCTCTTTGGCAGGAGCTATAATCGTGCCGAACAGGGATTTCGTTTCACTGCGGTTGAAAACTTCCTGTGGCGTACCGTGGCAGATTACTTTTTTATTGAGCAGTACGACCTGGTCGGCATATTCCGCCACCAGCGGCAAATCATGCGATATGAGTACAATCGCCATATCTTCCTTTTCCCGCAGCTCGGAAAGTATATCGTAAAACAATTTCAGACCGTTATGGTCAACGCCCGATACCGGCTCGTCCAGCAAAAGCAAATCAGGCATGGGATTTAAAGCCAGTGATAAAAGTACGCGCTGCATTTCTCCGCCGGAAAGCGCTCCCAGTTTTCTGTCGATTAAATGCTGCGCCTTGACGCGCGCCAGACTTTCCAGAACCATAGGCCGATATTTTTTCATACTGCACAGCCAAATCGGACGGCGTGACAGACAGGCGCAGAAAAAGTCCATTACGCTCGTCGGCGAAGTTCGGTCAAAGCGCAGATACTGCGGCACATAGCCGATAACGGGATGACCGGTATGCTTGCCCTTGGCGTCGATATAGCGCAGCTTTCCCGTATGCGGAAATTCACCCAATATACAGCGCAGCAGCGTCGATTTCCCGGCGCCGTTCGGTCCGATGAGCGCCGTCAGCTGACCGCAGTGGATGTGTATATTCACATCGCTGAAAATTTCCAAATCACCGGCATGAGCGGAAAAATTTTCGATTTTGGTGCAGCATAATTTAGCGCAGTCATCACACGTAGCATTATGATGATATTTTCGTTTAAACAAAATTTTTACCTCACATAAAAATATTTAAATAAGAAACGCAGTATTCCCAAATCCTTGACAGATTAGTAATACTGCGTTTAAATTCACATCTGATAAATTACAAACGGAAAATTATTCCTGTTCTTCAAACTGGTCTTTGCCTACACCGCAAAGTGGGCAGACAAAATCGTCCGGTAAATCTTCAAAAGCTACGCCCGGAGCTAAATCGTAATCCGCATCACCGAGTTCTTCGTCATAAACCCAACCGCATACAGTGCAAACCCATTTTTTCATAATTAAAACCTCCAATATAATTATTTTCACTCAGCTAACCGCTGAATATTGTTCATCAATACCATAGCTATATAATATAATTAATAGCTCTGTCTGTCAAGAATAATTATTATTTATTGATTAATTTTCTTCACTTCTGTCTCCGGCGGCATATTTGCCCATTTCTATATCGAGAACGGAACGGAGCGGCTCGACGATGGAATCCTCATAGCGGCATTTCCACTGCACGGTATTCGTCATTTTGCCGCTGTCATCCATGCCGTCAATCGTATCGCCGTCCTTGATAATGTTTTCTTCGTTGCTTAAAATGTACCATATCAGGCTGTAAGCGAGATTTGCCACTTTATTCGGATTTAATCCCTTAAAATGAAACTGCACGTCGCTCAGACCGATACCATTCAATCCCGTGCTGTCCACAATGAATTCATTACTGTCCGGAATATTAAAGAAACGGATATTCATCATGCTGAAAATAAATTTGCTGATGCCCTGCTGTTTGAATTTTTTTATCGCCTGTACACTTTGCAGCTTACCAGACGGTTTCACCCAGACAAGTTTACAGGCAGGAAACAGCGGCAGGACGGCTTCCAGCCACTGCATGAGCATAATAGCGCGCTGCTGCGGCACCTGACCGCTGGCATTCGCATCAAAAATTCTGACAGCATATTTGCATTTGGCCAGAAGTTTTTCACTGTCGGCTATATTCCAGATTTGGCTGCGTTCCAACTCGGAAATGCTATCTTGCCTGAATTCGGATACTTTTCCCATTCCTAGCATGACCGGTTCAAATTTGTTGTCTTCTTTTTTATACGCCGTGTAATTTTGCACGGCAAAGCTCGTTATGTCATTATTGCGAGTTATCGCTTCGATATCGCCGAACGTTTCCTTAGCCGCGCGAAGCACAGCGCCCGCTGTCGGCCGTTTGACTTCTTCTTCAAACAACAGTTCAATAATGAATGAACTGTTCAAATCGCTTATCGTACTCATTATGCACCTCTAATCTCATAAAAAAGAAGATACCTCAGCGGTACCTTCTTATAACAGCAATAATAATTAGTCGCAGATTATTCTTCCGCTTCCAATTTGTCCATCATTTCTTCATATGCTTTCTGAGCGATTTCAAATTCTTCGTCCGTCGGTTCGATATATTCCACTTCACCGTTTTCATCTTTAACGATTTTAGCCAGAATAACATCTACTTCTTCATCACATTCGCATTCTTCATCGTGTACATGTTCATGGTCTTCGCCGCAGCCGCATTCATCGCCGTCGATGCTGACTAAAATGGCGTATTCATCTTCACCAGCAGGAAATACCATTTCTTCTACATAGTTGTATTCGTTGCCGTCTTCATCAGTTATAACAACAACTGTACCTTCGCTATCATCTTCAACAACGGAATTATTTTTTAATTCATCCATTAGAAAATCCTCCTAAATTTAAGCTTACCCTAATCATATCATATTTTTATTAATTAAAAAAGTATCTTGCGTTTAAGCTTTTGTAAAATAATTGTTTTCTTAGTTTTTATTTTTACTGTTTATCAATTTTCTAATTTGGGACTAGCATTTGAGATATCATCAGGAACTATCATAATATAACATAACTTTTCATCGTGCATAAAATAAGCTTGATAGTCTAATGCTTTCTTGATTGCAGGTTCATTCATAACTATTTCCTCATATATTAAAAAAAACATTTTCAAATATATATTTAAGTTCAACTTCAAAGTTATTACAGATAGATAATTTAATAGAATCAAATATTTTTATTTTGTTTTTATCACCATCAGGCAATGCTTCGTTTTCTTGTTTTTCTTCTTCTGTATAGTAAAAATAAGTATTATCCAGAACAAGCCAGCCATTTTGATTATGGTATACTTCAACGTATTTGCCCCAAGTATCGACAATCCAATATTCTTTTACACCGATTTTAGCATACGTTTCTCTTTTTCTGCCTCTGTCTCTTTTAGCAGATGTTTTGGACAAGACTTCTACTACTAAGTCAGGAGCCCCATGAACACCATCTTCTTTAATAATGTCACGATTACATACAATCATGACATCAGGCACAAAACGATTTTTTTCATCTAAAAATACATCCACACCATCGCAAAGAGCTATACATTTTTTGTTGCGTAAATTTAAACTAAACTCTCTAAATATATTGCCCGATACAATAGTATGCGTAATTCTAGGTCTAGGCGACATCATATAAATTTTGCCGTCAATCATTTCTGTTTTTTCTTTATCGAATTCATCATCTGTATATGCTAAATTATCCATAACAATCATTCCTTTCATATACATCAACATTATAACATAAATTCCTATTTTTTTCGTAGATATTGGCTATTATAGATAATTTGTGGTTATTTCTATTAATGTTAAAGAAGAACGTTGCCTAAACTATCAACGTTCTTCTTTTTTAGTTTAGCTATTATATTTTATAATTTGTTTTATATGATTTTGTCATAATTTTCTTTAACTTTAGCATGAAAAATTCGTCATAAGACATTATATCTTGTTTAGATAAAATTATGATTGCTTCGTCATCACTATAAACAATCTTAGTAAAGGGAATAACGCTAAAAAACTGAACGTTGTTGTTTTCTTGTATTCCTAATGCAATTACTTTATGTGTTGCTTTGTCTAGTATTGCACAATTCGTTTCGCCTAGTCCTTCTCCTGCATCTAAATATACTTGTTTACCTAATAGTTCACATTGATCATATTGTATCTCCAAAAAACAACAACCTTCTTTCTGCAGATTGGATTAATAGAGAGTATCTAGCAAAAACTATTAATAGATACTCTTTGTCTGGATTTGATAAGTTGTGATATACGTTATTATACTTTCTAGTTTGTGTTTTCGTCAAACATAATTTATAAATTTATCTTTCTTAAAGTTTATCAATAAATATATTATTACCGTTGCCGTTTTAGTGACAAAAATATAAAAAGAAATAAGGACTTTCTATATATCAAGTATAAAAAGTCCTTATTTCTCTGAGTTTAACGGCTATTTTACCGTTGCCATTTTGCTGCCATATTTTATATCATTGTATGAATTTTATACAAAATAGGGCATTCCTTAGATTTCACAAAGTTTTTAAAATCAAGCTTTTTATCAGTCTTCTAATTTAGGTCCGGCGTTTAAGATTCCATCCGGAATTTCGCCTTTAAAGCGCTGCACATTTTCAGCGAACTTATGCACCAGTTTTGCAGCCTGAGTATGATATGCTTTTTTATCAGCCCATGTATTTTCCGGATTTAATACTTCCGTCGGAACACCCGGGCAGGAAGCAGGAATGCAAAGCTGGAAGTAGCCGTAATCTTTCCATTCAACATCGTCGAGTTTGCCGTCCAGAGCTGCCGTAATCATAGCTCTTGTGTATTTAAGTTTCATACGGCTGCCGACACCGTACGGGCCGCCTGTCCAGCCGGTATTAACGAGATATACGCTCGTATTGTACTGGTTGATTTTTTCGCCGAGCAAATGAGCGTATTTAAGCGGAGACAGCGGGAAGAACGGTTCGCCGAAGCCGATGGAGAATGTAGCCTGCGGTTCAGTGATGCCGCGTTCCGTACCGGCAACTTTACTTGTGTAACCAGATAAGAAGTGGTACATTGCCTGTTCTTTCGACAGTTTGGCAATCGGAGGAAGAACGCCGAACGCATCTGCTGTCAGGAAGATGATGGCATTCGGATGGCCTGCCATGCTAGGAATAAGCGCACCCGGTATGTTTTCAACAGGATATGCCGTACGTGTATTCTGCGTGAAGCGTGCATCGAAGAAATCCGGTTCGCGCGTATACGGATTGATATAAACGTTTTCCAGAATTGTACCGTACTGAATTGCGTCATAAATCTGCGGTTCCGTTTCCGGCGTGATGTTTATGGTTTTAGCGTAGCAACCGCCTTCCAGATTGAAGATACCGTTTTCGCTCCAGCCGTGTTCATCGTCGCCGATGAGTTTGCGGTTAGGGTCGGCCGACAGAGTCGTTTTGCCTGTGCCGCTGAGGCCGAAGAATAAAGCCGTATTGCCGTCTTTACCTACGTTAGCCGAGCAGTGCATGGAGAAAATGCCTTTTTGCGGCAGGATATAGTTCATTACGGAGAAAATGGATTTTTTCATTTCACCGGCATATGCGCCGCCGCCGATAAGCACCATGCGTTTGCTGAAGTTTACGATGATGAATGTTTCGGAATGTGTGCCGTCTTCCATCGGGTTGGCTTTTACGCTAGGCATGCAGATAAGCGTGAAACCGGCCGGAGTTGTCAGTTTCTTTTCCGGACGGATGAACAGCTGTTTCAGGAAGAGATGATGCCAAGCATGTTCATTGATACATTTTACCTGCAATCTATAATCAGGGTCAGCGCCGACAATCATATCACTTACGAAAAGCTGATGGTCTTTGGCATATTCTTTCATTTTTTCGTATAAACGGTTGAAAGTGTTTTCCGAACACGGCTGATTTGTATTGGACCAGTGAACGATATCATGAATATCCGGCGTATCTACGATAAATCTGTCTTTCGGAGAACGGCCGGTATGTTTGCCGGTAGTAACACAGATAGCGCCGTTGTTCGATAAACGTCCTTCATGATTTCTAACAGCTTCTTCAAGGAGTTCAGGAATTGTTGCGTCATACGTAATCCTTCTGGCAACAGATAAAAAGTCCTGATATGAATAGTTATTCATCATTTTACTAACCTCACTTTATAGTCATTTTAAATTTACATAATGTTTATATTATTTATTTTTGTATATATATTATTCTGTAAATAAATTTATTTTCCTGCCAATATTTAAAATTTTTTATTTTTCTATCAAAATAAACTGATTTTCAGCAGCTGTATAAAGAATATTTATATTTTTACCGTTCCTTAATAAATAAATATTTAATATCGCCGTTTATTATGCTATAATAAATATAATTCAATTAATTTTATTTATGAATTACATACAGGATTTTCTTGAGGAGGATAATAATGGAACTCAAACAGTTAGAATATTTTCAAATGACGAGTCGTTTGAAAAATATCACACGTGCTGCCAAAAGACTTTCAGTTTCCCAGCCGAACATCACCGTAGCCATAAAAAAACTGGAAGCTGAATTAGGTATACAGTTATTCGAACGTAGTCAGAAACAACTTTCCTTAACGCCGGAGGGAGCTGTTTTTTTAAACCGCATAGAACAGGCACTGCGCAATATTCAGGACGCCGTTTTGGAAGTCAATGATTATAAGCAGCTGCAGAAAGGCACCATCAAAATCGGTATTCCTTCCATGATTGGGGCATACTTATTTCCGAAAATCTTTTCCGGTTTCCAGAAAAAGTTTTCTCATCTGGATATTTACTTATATGAAAAAGGCTCCATGTCCATTCGTGAATCGCTGGAACGCGATGAACTCGATTTCGGCATCGTGATTATCTCCAACGCTTCGCCAAGCCTGCAGCTTCTGCCGATGTCCACCAATCAGGTGGTAGCCTGCGTGCCAGATACGCACCCGCTGGCGCAAAAAGACAGCTTCTCATGGGAAGATATCCATGATATCGATTTAATCATGCTGAAAGAAGGCTCTTTCATCCGCAATATGATTTTGCAGAAATTAAAAGACAATAATATCAAACCGAATATCGTGCTTGAGTCCAATCAGATAGAAACGATTAAAGGTCTTATCTCCAGCAATGTGGGCATGGCATTTCTGCTTGACTTCATCGTGCAGGATACGCCGCATATTAAAACGCTGCCGCTGGAAGAACCAATCTTCGTCGATGTCGGTCTTGCCTGGAAAAAAGACCGCTATATTTCCAAAGCGGCTCAGTCGTTTATCAACTTCTGTCAGGAAACGCTCAATAAATAATAAAAAAAACATCTATGAAATTGAATTTATCATAGATGTTTTTTTATTATGCCTTATTTGTAATGATTGCTTCGATGGAAATACCTTTCGGTGCGTATAATACCATTTTTTTCGTAATCTGTTTTACGGAACCGTCGAGCACGTAGCATGCGCCGTTCATGAAATCGCAAATGCGGATTTGTTCGCTGGATTCGATTTTTTCGAAATTGAGCAGAACCGTTTTGGATTCTTTCAGCGCGTCAGCGGCAAATCTCGTATCGTTGAAATTGGTCGGTTCGAATACGAGAATTTTGATATTGGCCTGTTTGTACACTTTTAAACTAGGACGTTTTTCTTCTTTGACCGAAAGCGTTGCCGGTTCAACATTCGTATACACGGCAGGACCGTTTACGACTTTTTTGCTGATAGTAGCAACTTTAGCCGTTTTTTCCGTTTCTTTGGCTTTTTCCGCCGGAGTTTCCACGACTTCCACTTCTTCTTCCGGAATTAAGTATTTCGTTATCTTGGACAAAAAATCCATAATCTCACCTCAAATACATAATAAAAAATAAAACAGCGGATATAATATTCTTCGAGCAAAATTCAAAAAATCCTGCAATAAATAATATATTCTCACAATTTATTTTCAGGAAAGAAGAAACGGCAGGGATTTTACCGTTTCTTTTTCCGAAATAACTACTTGATTTTATTTTGCGTTTTTACGCATACGGCCGCGCTGCGCTTTGTCGAGAATTGTTTTTCTCAAACGAATGCTTTCCGGTGTAACTTCCACCATTTCGTCCTTGTTGATGTATTCCAGAGCCTGTTCGAGGCTTAAAATACGCGGCGGAGTAAGGCGGATAGCTTCATCAGAAGAAGAAGAGCGCATGTTGGACACGTTTTTCTTCTTGCACGGATTTACGTCCATGTCGAGTTCACGGCTGTTTTCACCGATAATCATACCTTCGTAAACCATCTGGTTCGGCGAGATGAACATCGTACCGCGGTCCTGCAATGTGTAAATACCGTACGGCGTTGTTTCGCCCTGTTCGAATGCAACGAGCGAGCCGCGGCTGCGTCCCGGGATATCGCCTTTATACGGCGCATAACCGCGGAATACATGGTTCATGATGCCGTTGCCCTTCGTATTCGTCAGGAACTCGGAGCGGAAACCGATAAGGCCGCGTGCCGGGATTGTAAATTCCAGACGCAGATAGCCTTTCAGCTCCGTCATGTTAGAAAGTTCAGCTTTGCGCGTGCCGAGCGATTCCATAACAGTACCCATAAATTCCTGCGGTACTTCAATCGTCAGATTTTCAATCGGTTCGCAAAGCTGGCCGTTGATTTCTTTATAGATAACTTCCGGTTTGCCGATTTGCAGTTCATAGCCTTCACGGCGCATTGTTTCAATCAGAATGGACAGATGCAGTTCGCCGCGGCCGGAAACTTTGAATGTATCCGGGCTGTCCGTTTCTTCTACGCGCAGACTTACGTTCGTTTCTGTTTCTTTAAACAGACGGTCGCGCAGATGACGGGAAGTTACGAATTGACCTTCACGGCCGGCAAACGGGCTTGTATTGACGCCGAACGTCATGGAAAGTGTCGGTTCGTCGATATTGATTGTCGGCAGTGCTTCCGGATTTTCCGCGTCGGCTACCGTATGGCCGATACTTGCACTCGTAAGACCGGTTAAAGCAACGATTTCGCCGAGCGGCGCTTCGTCCACTTCCACACGTTTCAAGCCCTGATAGATGTAGACTTTACCGATACGTTCCTTCGTTTCGCCGTCGCCGCTGATAACGACAACGTTCTGACCGGCTTTCACCGTACCGCGCATAACGCGGCCGATAGCCACGCGGCCTACATAATCATCGGAGTCGAGCGTCGTAACCATAAGCTGAAGCGGACCTTCGATATCGCCCTGCGGCGCCGGAATTTCTTTTACAAGTAAATCCATGAGCGGCTCTAAGCTGTCGCTTTCATCATCAAGATTGAGTTTGGCGATGCCGTCGCGGGCAATGGCATATACAACAGGGAAGTCGAGCTGGTCGTCGTCAGCACCGAGTTCCATGAATAATTCTAAGACTTCATCATAAACATCATCGATACGCTGGTCAGGACGGTCGATTTTATTGATGACAACGATTGGTTTTAAGCCCTGTTCCAACGCTTTGCGCAGAACGTATTTCGTCTGCGGCATAGGGCCTTCGGAAGCATCAACAAGCAAAAGTACACCATCAACCATGTTGAGTACACGTTCAACTTCGCCACCGAAATCGGCATGGCCCGGTGTATCAACAATATTGATTTTAATATCTTTATACATTACAGCTGTATTTTTGGACAAAATGGTAATACCGCGTTCACGTTCAAGCGCATTAGAGTCCATTACACGTTCTGCTACTTGTTCATTCGCACGGAAAATATGGCTCTGTTTCAGCATAGCGTCGACGAGCGTAGTTTTACCGTGGTCAACATGAGCTATGATAGCGACATTTCTCAATTTGTTGTTAATATACAAAAAAATTCCTCCTAATGTATCAATGATATAATTATTTATCTATCGTGCCGGTTGATTTACTAGAGCAGTATAATACTTTATATTTAATGAGGTTAAGTGACAACATCGAATGAATATAAAGTATTATGCTGCCGTACGGTTTAGATGATTATACCGGCACAATGTGTAAAAGTATCTTTTTATTAGTGTAGTATATCAATATACTTATGTCAAATATTAATTTACGGCTCTTCCAAAGATATATTGCCGAGTTTGCCGGCGCGGAAATCCTTCAATACGGCAATCGCCGTTTTTTCTGTATCAATCACGCCGCCTTTTTGCAGAAAACCGCGTTTTCTGCCGACAAGCTTAAACAGTTCCTCACTCGTCTGCGGCATTTCAGCCACTTTGTACCGTTCCGCGATATTTTTTTCGTAACGGTCTTTAAGCCGCCATAATAGAAGCTGCGCCGCCTGTTCGATATCGTACACTTCATCGCTGATAGCTCCTGTGAAAGCCAGATTTAAACCGACTTCCGGGTCCTCGAACTTCGGCCAGAGTATGCCCGGCGTATCCAAAAGGTCGAGATTGTTTTTTATCTTAATCCACTGTTTAGCACGCGTAACGCCCGGTTTATCCGCCGTTTTCAGCGAAGCACTGCCCGACAGGCGGTTAATCAGCGAGGACTTGCCGACATTCGGTATGCCTACAATCATCACGCGGGCATTACGCGGCTTCGCTCCTTTGCTGGCAAATTTCGCCGTTTTCGCTTTGGCCAGTTCATCCGCCTTTGTTACGAGTTGGCGAATACCCTTGCCGTTCAGCGAATTTATTTTTACCACCGTTTTGCCCAGCGAGGAAAAATATTCTTCCCATTCGTTATTCACCGCATTATCAGCCAAATCAATTTTATTTAAAGCGATAAGATGCGGCTTCGTGCCGATTAAATCCTTCAAGACAGGATTGGCGCTGCTGCGCGGAATGCGTGCATCCAGAAGTTCAATGACGACATCGACGAGCTTCAGATTTTCCGAGATAATGCGCTTTGCCTTCGCCATATGACCCGGATACCAGTTTAGCTGCGCCAGTGTTCCCAAATCATCCATCAAAAAATCCTCCTTTATATTCAACCTCAAAAATTTCATCCAATAAAAAAGGCACTATCTTGCTTTAATACAAAACAGTGTCCTTTAAAATACTATTATATACTATATCGCGCCCAAAAGCAAAGCTTATAGCAGTTTAAAATGCTGTAGCGCCTTTAAAATCCCGTCGCTGTCCACATCATCCGTTACATAATCGGCAATCGCCTTTACATCGTCGTCGGCATTGCCCATAGCTATGCCGATTGCGGCAAACTCCAGCATTTCCTTATCGTTGCCGCCGTCGCCGAACGCCATGCAGTCAGCAATATCAATATTGTAATAATCAAGTATCGCCTTAATACCCGCCGACTTGCCGCCTTCTTTCGGGATTATATCCGCAAACAGCGGGCACCAGCGCACCGCCCGGCAGTTCGGCAGCATGTCCAGCACAGGCTGTGCATCTTTTTCCGTTAAAAACAGATTGAGCTGGTACGTTTTATGCTTCTGAATGCGTCCCATATCGTCGATAATTCTTTCCGGCGCCGTCGAGCCGAGCGTTTTGTCCAAATCCGCCAGATATTGATTGCGCAGATTGAAATAAAAATAATCCAGCTCGATAAAACCGCAGGCAATATCTTTATCCTTCAGATAATCGGTCAAAATCTGCAAATCATTTTTATCCAGCCACTGCTCGTGAATAATATGATTATCCGTATCGTAGCAGTACTGACCATTCAGCGTGATATAGCCGTTGAACAAATCGTGCAGCTCATCCGTCAGAAATTTTATGTCCGTCGGCGGTCTGCCCGTACAGATAAACAGCTTCACACCCTTTTTATGCAGCTGCCGCAGTGCCTGCATTGTCGACTGCGGAATTTTATGCGTCTTGAAACTGATTAAAGTCCCGTCGATATCAAAAAAGATTGCCTTCACCATAAATAAACCCACTCTCTTTTATAAAAGTATTATTATCTGTTATGCCGGTTGATTTACCAAAGCAGTAGAAGAATTTATATTAAGTGAGGTTAAGTGACAACATCGAACGAATATAAATTATTCTCCTGCTTGTTATAGGCTCGATGTTTACCAGTATAACTTATATTCAGTATAAAAAATTCTACTGCAAATGACAATATCACTATACTGACGGACAATAACACTATTGCGCCATTAAAACAGTTCAGCTTTTGCTCAATTTGTATTTGCACATAGTATGCTGTCGATATTTTCTCTCTGTTAGAGCGCGCCGCAACCGTTTCGCGTTAATCGTATCGAAGTATTTCCGCGCCAGAATATTCGGCAGCGCCACGCCGATTGTAATCGCCAGTATGACGAGCATGGCATTTACGCCGCTCTGCACGGCAGACAATAATTCAGCAGCGCTCAATGTGTCGATATCGATAATATTGAACAGCAGCCTGTACATGAAAATTCCCGGCATCAGGGCAATCGCCGACGGTATGACGAGTACATGCGTAGGCACATGGAACCAGTGGACGGCTTTAAGGGCAATCATGCTGACCGTCATCGCGCCGAGAAAAGTTCCTATCGGCATTCCCACGCCCAATAAATCCATGGACAGAGTGCGCACGCATACGCAGATTACGCCGCCCAGCCCGACAACCCATAAAAGGCGCGGCGGCACATCAAACATCGTAGAAAATCCGGCGGAAGCGATAAACGCCGATATCACGTAGATAATATACGGCTGGTGACTAATCATCTCGATATGCGTAAAATCCGCCACGCTGAAAATCTTTATGGCAAATAAAATACCGAACGTCATTGCACCTACCATGAGCAGCGTATTCATAGCGCGCGTCATACCGGCAGTAATGTATCCGTCCAGCATATCCTCCAATGCGTTAATCAGCGGCACTCCCGGCACGATAAAAATGGCGCAGGCCAGCATCGGATACCACGGCGTCGAGCTGAACGGCAGAAAATGCGTGAAATACGCCACCGTCGTCGCAAAAAACGACGATATCTGAATGGCAACGTACGGATTTATCTTTCCCTTTACACATACGCTGCGGATAAAAAAGCCGATAAAAGCGGCAAGTGCCGTATACAGTGCCGCCACAAAATCGCAGCCGAACATTTTTCCCACGCCGCCGCAGGCAAGCGCCGCTCCCAGATTGATTATGAACGAAGTGTATTTATTTTTCTTCTTCACGATTTTATCGAGTTTCCGGCCGAATTCCTCCACCGAAAAATCCATTTCAATCGCTTCCCACGTAAGGCGGCTGACCTCCGATATTATCTGCATATCCACATTGTGCTGCTGGCATTTTTGCAGTTTCGTTATGTGATAATTATCGGCGCTTACCGTAATCATTATCGTAGTATAAGTAACATGTATCTGGATTTGTTCATCGAATATATTCGCAAAAGCCGCCGTCCTTTTCATCGAGCGGACAATCCTGTTCGTATCGGCGGAGTTTTCCATCAAAAGCTGTCCCACGCGCAAAATAAGCTGTACTTTATTATTAAGCTCTATATATTTCTCATCTATCATAAAATTCCCTACCTATATCCCTGCAAATACATATCTTTACTTATCAATAGTATTTGTTGCGCCGTTTGATTTTCCCAAGCAGCATAGATATTTTATCGGCACAACAAATAATATCTAAAAATATTGTATCATTTAATTTTCCATTTTGCGATATCAATATTGTAGTCAGCTCATCTAGACAACAAAAAACAGCCTTAAAGCATAAAGCTGAAAGGCTGTTTTTGTTATACGCGCGTATTAATTTTAAATTAGATAGTATGAACGCGAATTGTGCTTGTGCTGCCTTCGCCGAATTTCATACCGGAAGTGATAACTGTTTTGTCGCCCTGTTTAACGATGCCTTTACGAACAGCAGCAGCCGTTGCAGTAGCAATCATTTCATCAACATCATCCCAAGCTTTGCCTTCGATTGGAACAACGCCCCAACGCAGGTTCAGATGACGAGCTACACGGTCGCTAGGAGTGTAAGCAACGATGGAAGCTTTCGGACGATATTTGGATACTACTTTGGAAGTGTAACCGCTTTCAGTCGGAGTAATGATAGCCTGAGCGCTGAGTTCGTAAGCCATCTGTACTGTAGCATGAGCGATAACGTCAGTAGTAGTGATGTTGTGATGAGTGAAGCCTCTGGATACGAAGAGTTCTTTGTATTCGAGAGCCTGTTCAACACGTTTAGCGATAGTGTTCATTGTGGAAACTGCTTCCAGCGGATAATCACCGTTTGCAGATTCACCGGAAAGCATGATAGCATCTGCGCCGTCGAAGATAGCATTAGCAACGTCGGAAGCTTCTGCACGGGTCGGACGCGGATTGGAAGTCATGGATTCAAGCATCTGAGTTGCAACGATAACCGGTTTGCCGAGTTTGTTGCATTTTTTGATGATGTCTTTCTGGATAAGCGGAACATCTTCAGCCGGCATTTCAACACCGAGGTCGCCGCGGGCAACCATGATACCGTCGGATGCAGCAATGATAGCATCAATGTTTTTAACAGCTTCAACACATTCGATTTTGGAAATAATTTCCATGTGGCCGCCATGTTCTTTAATCAAAGAACGGATAGCTTCAACGTCTTCAGCACGCTGAATGAAGGAAGCAGCTACGAAATCCATATCATGTTCAATACCGAAGATGATATCGTTTCTGTCTTGTTCGGAGATAGCAGGAAGACCAAGAGATACGCCAGGAGCTGCTGCACGTTTACGAGTGCTCATAGGGCCGTCATTTAAAATCGTGCAAACGATGTCTTTGCCTACGATTTCATCAACATGCAGACCTACAAGACCGTCAGAAAGTAATAAAGTGTTACCAGGTTTTACTTCTGTGTAAAGTTTTTTGTGGTTGATGGAAACGTGAGTTTCGTCGCCTGGAATATCTTCATTAGTTAAAGTGAATTTGTGACCTGCTTTAAGGAATACTTTTCCTTCAGCAAAATCGCCGAGACGCATTTCAGGTCCTTTAGTATCAAGCATTAAGGAAACAGTTGTGCCCAGTTTTTTAGCAGTTTCTTTTACCTGGTTGATACGTGCTTCATGTTCAGCGTAGTCACCATGAGAGAAATTGAAACGTGCAACGTTCATACCGTTTTCAATAACTTTTTCTAAAAGGCCATCGCCTTTGTCATAGTTTGGACCCATTGTGCAAACGACTTTTGTTTTCTTTAACATTTTTTAATCCCCACCTAAATAAAATTTAAAATTATTTGCTCATTGCTTCCTGAACAGCTACAGCTACGGCTACGCTAGCGCCAACCATAGGGTTGTTACCCATGCCGATGAGACCCATCATTTCAACATGAGCAGGTACGGAAGAAGAACCAGCGAACTGAGCATCAGAGTGCATACGGCCCATAGTATCAGTCATACCATAGGAAGCAGGACCTGCTGCCATGTTGTCCGGATGAAGTGTTCTGCCTGTACCGCCGCCGGATGCAACGGAGAAGTATTTTTTACCCTTTTCGATACATTCTTTTTTGTAGCAGCCTGCTACCGGATGTTGGAAACGGGTAGGGTTTGTAGAGTTACCAGTAATAGAGATGTCAACATCTTCTTTGTGCATGATGGCAACGCCTTCCTGAACGGAGTCTGCACCGTAGCATTTGATAGCAGCGCGTTCGCCGTCGGAATAAGGAGTTTCATTAACTACTTTGAGGTCGCCAGTTGCATAATCATACTGAGTCTGAACATAAGTGAAACCATTTATACGGGAGATGATCTGAGCGGCATCTTTGCCAAGACCATTTAAGATAACTTTCAAAGGAGTAGTTCTAACTTTATTTGCAGTTCTAGCGATACCAATAGCACCTTCAGCTGCAGCAAAAGATTCATGACCTGCGAGGAATGCAAAGCATTTTGCATCTTCACTTAAAAGCATGGAAGCAAGGTTACCATGACCTAAACCTACTTTTCTGTTTTCAGCAACAGAACCAGGGATACAGAAAGCCTGAAGACCTTCACCGATGATTTTTGCAGCATCTACAGCTTTTGTGCAGCCTTTTTTAATAGCCATAGCTGCACCTACAGTGTAAGCCCAGCAAGCGTTTTCAAAGCAGATAGGCTGAATGCCTCTAACGATAGCAGCAACGTCGATGCCTTTATCGTCACAGATTTTTTTAGCTTCTTCAAGAGAAGAAATACCATAGCCGTCTAAAGCTTTGTTAATTTTATCAATACGACGTTCGTAACTTTCAAACAATGCCATTTAATTTCATTCCTTCCTAAATTTATTATTCTTTACGAGGGTCTACGTATCTTGCAGCTTCAGCAAAACGACCATAAGTACCTTTTGCTTTTTCTAAAGCTTCTTGAGCAGGAATACCTTTTTTAGTAATCATTTCCATCATTTTGCCGAGGTGAACGAATTCATAACCGATGATACGGTCTTCTGCATCAAGAGCAATTCTTGTTACATAACCTTCAGCAAGTTCAAGATAACGGGAACCTTTTGCAAGTGTACCATACATAGTACCAACCTGGCTTCTTAAACCTTTACCAAGGTCTTCAAGACCAGCACCGATTGGAAGACCGCCTTCGGAGAATGCAGTCTGAGTTCTACCATATACGATCTGGAGGAATAATTCTCTCATAGCAGTATTGATAGCATCACAAACAAGGTCAGTGTTTAATGCTTCAAGAATTGTTTTACCAGGAAGAATTTCGGAAGCCATAGCTGCGGAATGAGTCATACCGGAGCAACCAATAGTTTCAACTAATGCTTCTTGGATAACGCCATCTTTAACATTGAGTGTTAATTTGCAAGCACCCTGTTGAGGAGCACACCAGCCAACACCATGAGTTAAACCACTGATATCTTTGATTTCTTTAGCCTGTACCCATTTGCCTTCTTCAGGAATTGGAGCTGGGCCATGTTTTTCAATGCCTTTTGCCACACATGTCATGTTAGACACTTCTTGTGAATAGATCATCTTTTTTTCCTCTCCTTATATATAATATACACATTTTTTAAACGATATACATTATAACATTATATCATATCATTATTCAAGTTTATGATAATAAATTGAATAACTCAATTTAAATTTTAGTCAATTAAAGATTTACCAGTCATTTCAGCTGGAACTTCAAGACCTGCTAAAGTAAGTAATGTTGGTGCTATATCGCATAATGCACCATTTCTAACTTCTTTAACTTTATCAGATACTACGATAAATGGTACTGGGTTTGTAGTATGTGCTGTAAATGGTTCTTTTGTTTCTTCATCAACCATTTTTTCAGCGTTGCCGTGGTCAGCTGTAATACATACACTGCCGCCGACCTGTCTGATGGCGTCAACGAAGCGGCCTACACATGTATCAACCGTTTCAACGGCTTTTACAGCAGCTTCCATTACGCCTGTATGACCAACCATATCACCATTAGCATAGTTTAAGATAATAAAATCATATTTTTTAGATAAAATAGCTTCAACAACTTTATCTGTAACTTCAATAGCACTCATTTCAGGCTGTAAATCGTAAGTAGCAACTTTTGGAGAAGGTACTAAGATACGGTCTTCACCTTCATATGGTTGTTCTACACCACCATTGAAGAAGAATGTTACATGAGCGTATTTTTCAGTTTCAGCAATGCGAAGTTGAGTATAGCCAAGTTTACTTACATATTCACCTAAAGTATTAGTTAAAGCTTCTGGTTTGTAAGCGATTTCTACATTCATACCTTTTTCATACTGAGTCATTGTAACGAATGGAACTTTTAAATCTTCATTGCGAGCAAATCCGTCAAAAGTTGTATCAGTAAAGGCATGAGTAAGCTCACGAGCACGGTCAGGACGGAAATTATAGAAAATAGCGCCGTCGCCGTTTTTCATACCTGCATAATCGCCGACTACAACCGGAACGACAAATTCATCAGTCGTATCTTCTTCATAAGAATTTTTAATTGCAGCAGCTGCTGTAGGCTGATTTACACCTTTAGCCATAGCAATGGCTTCATATGCTTTTTGTACACGGTCCCAGCGTTTATCACGGTCCATAGCATAATAACGACCGGAAATAGTGGCAATTTTGCCTACGCCGATTTCTTTGATTTTTGCTTCAAGCTGTTCCAGATATTCAGCAGCACTGGAAGGAGGAACATCGCGTCCATCAAGAAAAGCATGAACGTAAACCTTTTCCACGCCTTCTTGTTTTGCAAGTTGAAGCAGTGCATAAAGATGTGTATTATGGCTGTGAACACCGCCGTCGGACAACAGGCCCATTAAATGAAGTGCGCCGCCGTGTTTTTTTATTGCATTAATAACATCTAAAAATGCAGGATTTTTAAAGAATGCACTTTCACGAATAGCTTTTGTGATACGTGTTAATTCCTGATAAACAATACGGCCAGCACCGATATTGGTATGACCGACTTCGGAGTTGCCCATCTGTCCGTCCGGCAGACCTACTGCTTCACCGGAGCAGGCAAGCTGTGCATGAGGATATTTGGCAGTCAATCCGTCAATAACCGGTGTTTTACCGATATTAACGGCATTTGTTGTACTGCCGGCTACGCCAATTCCCCAACCGTCCATAATAATCAGTGCAACAGGAGCATTAAGTTTAGACATTATTACATTACCTCATTCGATAAATTTTAAATGGCATGGCACCCGGTCATTCGGGTAAATAACCGGATGCTTTCCGTCTTACCGGACAATCCCCGTGTGCCGCACGGTTTTTTACTTTTTTAGGGATGTACAGCTTATTTAAAGTTAACGATTGCGCTGAAATCAGCAGCTTTTAAGGAAGCACCGCCAACAAGTGCACCGTCAATGTTAGGTTTCTGCATTAAACCGTCGATAGTTGCAGGTTTTACGCTTCCGCCGTACTGAATGCGGACAGCGTCAGCAGTAGCTTCATCAAACATAGCTTTTACAGTTTCGCGAATGCAAGCGCAAACTTCTTCAGCCTGTTCGAATGTAGCAGTTTTGCCAGTACCAATAGCCCAAATCGGTTCATAAGCGATAACAAGACCAGCTACCTGAGCAGCAGTTAAACCTTCCAGAGCAGCTTTAATCTGACCGCTTACGAAATCATTAGTAGTACCAGCTTCACGAGTTTCTAAAGTTTCACCGCAGCAGATAATTGGAACGATACCGGCAGCAAGAGCAGCTTTAGCGCGTTTGTTTACATATTCGTCAGTTTCGCCGAACATTTCGCGGCGTTCGGAATGACCGATTACAACGTATTCAACGCCGAGTTCAGTGAGCATTTCAGCGGAAATTTCGCCAGTGAATGCGCCGCTTTTTTCCCAATGAACGTTCTGTGCGCCAACGTGAATGTTAGTGCCTTTTACAGCTTCGCAAACAGCGGAAAGAGCAGTGAATGTAGGGCAAACTACGATATCAACAGCAGCATTGTCTTTAACGAGTGGTGCCAAATCTTTAACGAGAGCCACGCCTGCAGCTGCAGTATTATTCATTTTCCAGTTACCAGCAATAATAGGTTTACGCATTACAAAATCAACCTCTTCTTAAAATTTTATTGTTTTCTTTAATTATTTGTCAGCAATAGCTGCGATACCAGGCATCGGTTTGCCTTCGAGGAATTCCAAAGTAGCGCCGCCGCCTGTGGAAATATGGGAAATTTTGTCAGAAAGACCAGTTTTCTTGAGAGCTGCGATAGAGTCGCCGCCGCCAACAATGCTAGTGCCTTCGGATTCAGCAACAGCATGAGCGATTTCTTCCGTTCCTTTAGCGAATGCGTCGAATTCGAATACGCCCATAGGTCCGTTCCAAACAATCGTTTTTGCATTTTTAACTGCTTCTTCGCATTCAGCGCTGAATTTGTTGTCCAAAATCATCCAGTC
Source organism: Megamonas hypermegale (assembly GCA_002314325.1). Lineage (GTDB taxonomy): Bacteria > Bacillota > Negativicutes > Selenomonadales > Selenomonadaceae > Megamonas > Megamonas hypermegale_A. The sequence continues at coordinate 72,196 of DCFC01000036.1, read as the reverse complement.
AGCTGGAACTTCGTCAACGGATACAGTTTTGTGGTCTGCATCAGCTGCAAATTTGTCAGCTACAACAACTTCTGCCGGCAGGAATACTTTAACACCTTTTTCTTCAGCTTTAGCAAGCAGTTCTTTAGCAAGAGAAATTTTATCTTCTTCAACTAAAGATTTACCAGTGTTTTTGCCCTGAGCTGCAAGGAAAGTATTAGCCATACCGCCGCCGATTACTACAGCGTCAGCTTTTTCCAGCAGGTTGGAGATAACGCCGATTTTATCGGAAACTTTCGCGCCGCCGATGATAGCAACGAACGGACGCTGCGGATTGGATAATGCAGTGCCGATGAACTGAATTTCTTTTTCAATCAGGAAGCCGGCAACAACTTCAACATACTGAGCAATACCAGCATTGGAAGCGTGTGCTCTGTGAGATACGCCGAAAGCATCATCAACAGCAACATCAGCTAAGGAAGCAAGCTGTTTTGCAAATTCTGGGTCATTTTTCGTTTCTTCGTTGTGATAACGGAGGTTTTCAAGCAGTAATACTTCACCCGGTTTTAAATCAGCAGCAGCTTTTTGCGCAGCTTCGCCAACGCAGTCTTCAGCATATTTAACTTCTCTGCCTAAAAGTTCGGAAAGTCTTTTAACAATCGGTTTAACGGACATTTCCGGAACTCTCTGTCCTTTCGGACGACCAACATGGCAAGCAAGAATTAAAGCTGCATTATGTTCTAACAGATAATTTAAAGTAGGTAATGTAGCACGAATGCGTTTGTCGTTAGTAATATTCTGATTTTCGTCCATAGGCACGTTGAAGTCAACGCGGATAAAGACTTTTTTACCATTTACATCAATGTCTCTGATAGATTTCTTATTCATTAATAAAACCCTCCGTAAATTCAAAATAGGACCGGCCTTTTTAAGACCGGTCCATAAAAGGCTGCACAAATCAATTACTTAAGTTCAGCGAAGTATTTAATTGTACGAACCATCTGGCTAGTGTAGCTGTTTTCGTTATCGTACCAGGAAACAACCTGAACTAAGGAGTTACCATCTTCCATTTTGGAAACCATAGTCTGAGTTGCATCGAAGAGAGAACCATATCTCATACCAACGATATCGCTGGAAACGAGCTGTTCTTCAGTATAACCGAAGGATTCAGTCTGAGCAGCTTTCATAGCTTCATTGATACCTTCAACAGTCACTTCACCTTTTACAACTGCTACTAAAATAGTAGTGGAACCAGTAGGGGTAGGAACGCGCTGTGCGGAGCCGATTAATTTGCCGTTCAATTCCGGAATAACGAGACCGATTGCTTTAGCAGCACCAGTGGAGTTAGGAACGATATTAACAGCTGCTGCACGGGAACGTCTTAAATCACCTTTGCGCTGCGGGCCATCAAGAGTCATCTGGTCACCAGTGTAAGCATGAACAGTAGTCATGATACCGCTCTGGATAGGAGCAAATTTGTTAAGAGCGTTAGCCATTGGAGCTAAGCAGTTAGTTGTGCAGGAAGCAGCGGAAATAACTGTATCGCTAGCTTTTAAAGTTTCATGGTTTACATTGTAAACGATTGTAGGAAGATCGTTACCAGCAGGAGCGGAGATAACAACTTTTTTAGCGCCAGCTCTGATATGAGCTTCTGCTTTAGCTTTGGAAGCGAAGAAACCAGTGCATTCCAAAACAACGTCTACATCGAGTTCGCCCCAAGGTAATTCTTCAGGATTTGGTTTAGCATAGATAGTGATTTTTTTACCATTAACAGTAATGGAGTCTTCACCAGCTACAACGCTATCAGCATATTCATATTTGCCCTGAGTAGAGTCATATTTGAGAAGATGAGCAAGCATTTTCGGGCTTGTTAAGTCGTTGATTGCAACAACTTCATAACCTTCTGCATCGAACATTTGTCTGAAAGCGAGACGACCGATACGGCCGAAACCATTAATAGCAACTTTAACTGCCATTTAAAAATACCCCCTAAAAAGTAAAAAAAGTTTTTCCAGCTTAACTGGAATAATATTTAACTAAAACTTGTAGCGTATACAAATTTCAGTTGATAACATAGGAAAGAAACTTAACTAGCATATAAATCGAATAAATTATGTAACTTCTTATTGGACATATACTTACAAGTTTTCTACTAGAATTATAATACAATAAATAACATCAAATTGTCAATAATTTCAACCATTTTTTTATGGTATATTTATGAAGCGATACATAAAATAAATTTATCTTCCAGTCTGTTTTTTCTCTTTAGTATATCTTATTCTCCATTAAACAGAAAAAACCTGCTTCATATTAAAAAAAATCTAATATAAAGCAGATTTTTTACTAAACTTTTACAAAATCGGCTTAAAGACCGAATTTTTTCGCTGTCTGAACGACGATGGCGCATTCGCAGCGTTTTTTCTGAAGCTCGCAGCCGAGTTCATACGGTTCGTGAATATTGCCGTGGAACAGGTCGGCATTGGCATGACAGCCGCCGCTGCAGAAGAATTTTGCCCAACAGTCGCGGCATTTTTCCTTACTGAGAACGTGCGTGCTGCGGAATTCTTTCGGCAGCTCGGTATTTTTCACGCCATCAAATACGTTGCCGAGCATGTAGTTTTCGCGTCCGGCGAACTGATGGCACGGATAGAGATTGCCGTCGGCCGCCACTGCAAAATATTCATGACCGGCACCGCAGCCGCTGAGTCGTTTGGCTACGCACGGGCCGTGTTCGAGGTCGATATTGAAATGGAAGAAGAAAAAGCCTTTGCCTTCTTTCTGGCGTTTCAAATAGATTTCCGTGAGTTTATCGTATTCGGCGAAAATCGTCGGCAGGTCTTTTTCAGTGAAGCCGTACGGAGAGTCTTTAAGCACTACCGGTTCTACGGACAGAATATCGAAGCCTTCGTCCGCCATGCTCAGTACGTCTTTGGAAAAGTCCATATTGCGGTTGGTGAATGTGCCGCGCAGATAATAATTTTCGCCGTTGCGGGAAGCTACCAGTTTTTTGAAATTCTTGACTACTTTATCATACGTGCCGTTGCCGCCGACATCAGGACGCATATAGTCATGAACTTCCTTGCGGCCGTCGAGGCTGAGCACCAGACTGATATTGTTGTCATTGAGCCATTTTATATTGTCGTCGTTCAAAAGAACACCGTTCGTCGTGAGCGTCAATTTAAAAATTTTGCCCGTTTCCTTTTCTTTCTGGCGAACGTATTCCGTAACGTATTTTACAACCGGCATGTTGACGAGCGGTTCGCCGCCGAAAAAGTCGATTTCGCAATGTTTGCGCTTGCCGCTGTGCGCGATGATGTAGTCAACGGCTGCCTTGCCGACTTCCTTCGTCATCAGGCGGCGGTCATGCCCCATATCGCCCGTACCGGCGAAGCAGTAACGGCAGCGCAGATTGCAGTCTTCCGCTACTAAAAGGCACATGGATTTGACAAGACCCGTTTCGCCGAAATACGGTGGAATGTCGATATCCGGCGCAAAAAGCTCGCCGCGTTCCATAAGTTCATGCAGTTCTGCGAGAATTTCGCGTAAATCCGTTTCGTCGTACGTGCCGGAAAGTTTTCCCACAACTTCGTCATCGTTTGTGCCGTCGAAATAATCCATTACATCGTAAACGGTCTTGTCGATTAAATGTACGGTGGAACTGTTTACATCCAGTAAAATGTACATACCGTTTTGATAAAATTTGTGTATTTTATTACTTGCCATCCTTAAAATTACCTCTCTAATTATTTGTTCATTTTTCTTTTGAAGTCAAAAGAAAAACGAACCAAAAAGAAAACCTTTTNNACGTTTCGCTATCGCTGCACTGGGCGAGCCTTCGTAGCCTCTACATAAATACAGCCAATACAACGGCTCGAAACATTTGAAATTTGGCTCGTGCCTTCCATTCTCAGCGGTAACCTGAAATGAGCTGGTGATACTGCAGTTTGCTAGTCATGCTAAAACTATCATCCACATTTAGAGATTTTCATGGTAGCTTTAGCTATTAAAAATAAAATTTATTAGATGTGTCTTTAGTTCAAATGTTTGAGCGTGAGCGAGTTTTTGAATGTTACAGCTAATAAATTTTATTTTTAAAGT
>DCFC01000036.1:60330-68080 GCA_002314325.1 Megamonas hypermegale | reverse complement strand
CAAAGAAAAATTGCCCGGTGCAATATAAAAATAAATTAAGAGAGAATTCTCTTTAATATATATTGTGCCGAACCGGCACGTTTTATTTTTCTATAAACAAGAAAAAGGGGACTGTAAAAACAGTCCCTTTTTATTAGTGTTTTTCGCAAACCTGATTGCCAACTGTGCAGGAAGTTTTGCAAGCGGACTGGCAGGAAGCCTGGCATTCGCCGCAGCCGCCGGTTTTAACACTAGCTTGTAAATACGGTTTGTTTACAGTTTTAATATGTTTCATCTATATCGCTCCTTTTCCTTTTAATACATAATATTTTATATGCTTTTAGCAAATTAAGCAAGTTTTTTGCTATTTTTCCGGAACGAGTATCATCTGAACCGGCAGATTGGAAGCTCCCGGCGGTGTATATTCAAAGTATACGTCATCGCTGTTGTCGTACGTTCCCAGATACGCATAATAGTTTAAATTTTTATCGTGACCGAAAAACGGCATACTATCCGGCGTGCTGATTAATTTTTTCTCACCGTCTTTGCCGACCTGCACAGTCATGGCTCCGGCATAAACGCCGCCCATCGGTTTCAGGTAATAGCTCGTTTTGCCTTCACCTTCAACATCGAGATGAATATGGTAGTTGATGCCGTAGTTGCCGAAATTGTGTGCGCGCAGGCGGTCAGTTCTGTCTGTGCCGTATCTGTACAAATCGGTTTTGTTGTCGCCGATGTAAAAATAGGCGTTTTCCTTCCGTTTTGTATCGTACGGTATTCTATTCGTCAGATAGCGGTCAGCCTTTCTGAATGTGCCGCGCAGCAGCTGTTTATCTTTGGACAGTACGGGCACGTATCGGGCATAATCGTACAAATCGGCATTTGACGGAGCAAGTACCACGGTTGTCTTTAAATTCTGCTCGGCATGAAAGTCAAATATGCCGTATACCAGGTCGCCGCTCGGAATAATCCGCTGTCCGTCCTCCGGACGAAGCAGTGCTCTGCCGTGCGGACGCAATGTGATTTCCCGCGTTTTCTGTTCGCCGAAATAACGCTGCATAGTAACTTTGCCCACGTACAGATAATCGGCGCTCGGCCCTGCGACGGCTTCCCTCGTTATGGTTACTTTATTCGGTTTGTCCGACATGTTGCGGAGAACGACGGCTATTTTTTTATCCTGCTCCGTGCCGTTCACATGATAATACAAAAGGCGTGTATCACCCTTGACCGTGTCTTCATATAAAACACCATCATCCGGCACCGTTTCCGGCGAATCGGAGAACAACAGCGTCGTTCCTTTATCTTCCGATTGCATGAACAGCAGTTTATCCGCTTCATACTCTTTTACTCTGTCATCGTTTTTGTCCAGTACAATCGTAGTCGGTTTGGCTTCTTCCTGCTCACTGCCTTCTTTAGCCTGTACGTTGTTCATCAGTAGAGTAGTTGTCAAAATCGTAAATGCCATTAGATTGAATATTTTTTTTAAACTCATCATTCTTCCTCAATTATTTTTTATCCTAATATATTGTACCAGTTTATTTACTAAAGCAGTATAATACTTTATATTTAGTGAGGTTAAGTAATAACAGACAGCGAATATAAAGTATTATACTGCTTGGCAGGTTCAATATTTTACCGGTACAACAGGTTAATTAAAATGTGTGCTGATTAATCCCCAGTCTGTAGAGTATCTTCGTTTTCAGCAGCCGCCATTTGAAGCCCAGACTGCCGAAGCGGTAATTCGATACATTCGTTCGCTGCAGCAGAAATTTATCGGTGTTCGGCTGATTATAACCGGCATTGCCCGTTACGGCCGCCAGATAATTATTGTCTTTCAGACACTGAATGCTTTCGTCCGTATAGACGCCGTTCGGATACGAGAAGAAATATATCGTCTTCATGCCGTTCCATTCCATCAATAATTTGGACAGTTTGATTTCATTGTCCAGTTTGTCGGCAGGAACTTCATCGAGCGGAATATGATTGGCCGTATGGCTACCGATTTCAATGCCGCGGCTTTGCATTTCCTTCAGCTGCTGCCAGCTGACGTAGCCGTCCTTGCCGATATAATTCGTCGCCATGAACATCGTCGCCTTCATGCCCATCGCTTCCACCATCGGCATCATATTATAGTAATTATCCGCATAGCCGTCGTCGAAAGACAGAATTATCGGGTTGGGCGGCAGTGCTTCGCCGTATTTTTCAGCACGGACGTAATCCATGAACGATATCGTATTATAACCGTTTTCCTTGAAATAATTCAGCTGTTCCTGAAACTGCGCCTTCGACAGTGTATAATCATCCGTGTCGACCGTTTCGTCGTTTACACGGTGGTATTCAAAAATCAGTACGCCCTGCGGCGGATAGATGTATACGGAAGCCACTGTGCCCGCCATAAACAAAATAAGCGCAGCGGTTGCCGTTATTATCCATTTTTTTCTGTTCATTATCTGGTCGCATCACCTTTCTTTAATTGTTCAGCCAAAACTTCCAATTTGCGTATGCGGTGATTTATGGCTGAACGGCTGCAGTTCAGAAGTTCCGCCAGCTCCGCCAGCGAAGCTTCCGGATGGTTCATTCTGACTTGGGCCGTCTGTTTAACCGCCTTCGGCAAATTGTCGTACTTATCGTATTGCTGAATGATTTTTATATTGTCAATCTGGCGCCCGGCGGCGTTAATCGTCCGCTGCAAATTTGCCGTTTCGCAGTTGATAAGGCGGTTCACCTGATTTCTGATTTCCTTCAGATTGCGCGCCGACTCAAATTCCTGCAACAGGTCGTCCTCCACGCCGATTAAGCCCAAAAGCTCCAAAATCGCTTCGCTTTCCTTCAAATATATTATATAGACTTTTTTTCTGTCTGTAATGCCGGCGGGCAGATACAGTTCGTGGCACAAATTTAAAATCAGGCGGGCAAAATTGTAATTACCTGTAACGAATTCCAGATGATACTGGCCTTCCGGACGGTTCACCGAGCCGCCGCCCAGAAACGCTCCGCGCAGATACGCTATCTTGCAGCAGTCTTTTTGCAGAAAATTGCGGTCCGTGCCGGCGTCCAGCAGATTTTTTGCCGACAGAAAGCCGAGCTGTTTTAAGATACTGCTCGTTTCCGGCGACGGAATGGCCCTTACTGAATAACTGTTGTGCTTGCGCAGACGGCGCGAACGCCTCACCGTAACTTCCGTATGGATTTTCGGCACGCTCGTTTTGAGCAGCGACAGGATTTTGCGCGCTACGGCAGCATTTTCTGTGACGAAATTAATACCGAAATCATGCTTGCTGTTAAAGGAAATCGTAGCTCCCATACGCAGCAGCGCCGCCAGCTCCGCCATTTTACAGCATATCTGGCCGCCTAGAACGTGCACCAGTTCATTTTTAACCTGACTGGCAAATGATGACATCTTGCACCATCCTCTGAAAATATTTTAGTTGTCGCGTTGCAACGTATGATAGATTTCCATAACCTGATGCGCCAGTTTCAAAGAGTCGTGATGTATCATCTTGGAATCGTCGATGATATCCGCTTTAAAACATTTCACGCCTAAATCGGCAATGGCGTTTTCGTCGACGAGTACGGGATACTGCCCTTCACGGGCATAATGTTCCTGCATTTCCTGCAAAATCGGTTTGTTGTTCACCAGTACATAATCAACAATGCCGTTGCCGCCGTGCTCAATCAGTGCGCGCACGTGCATTGATGCCGTGTAATCGTCCGTTTCGCCCGGCTGCGTCATCACGTTGCAGATATAAATCTTTATCGCACTGCTTTCTCTGATTTCTCGGGCAATGTCCTCAACGAGTAAATTCGGAATGACGCTCGTATACAGACTGCCCGGGCCGAGCACGATGACTTCCGCCTCGCGGATTGCCTTCAGCGTGGACGACACCGCTTCTACCTGACGCGGGAAGATATGCACCCGTTTTATGCGTTTGTGTACGAGCGGGATTTGCGATTCGCCGTCGACGATGCTTCCGTCGTCCATTGTGGCACTGAGGCGCACTTTCGCCGTCGTCGCCGGAAATACCCTGCCTTTGACGGCCAGAACGCGGCTCGATTCTTTCAGCGCCTGTTCGATGTCGCCGGTTACTTCCGTCATTGCCGTGATGAACAGATTGCCGAAGCTGTGCCCTGCCAAATCGCTGTTGCCGGTAAAACGGTACTGAAACAGTTTTTCCATCATCGGTTCCGTATCGGCAAGAGCCACCAGACAGTTGCGTAAATCTCCCGGCGGAATGACGTTGAATTCTTCGCGCAGTCTGCCCGAAGAACCGCCGTCGTCCGCCACCGTTACAACAGCCGTAACATTGCGCGTTACTTCTTTCATGCCGCGCAGCAGCACGGAAAGACCCGTTCCGCCGCCGACAACGGTGATGTTCGGTCCTTTGTCCAGACGGCGGTGCTCATAAATCATATCTACGAGCCGCCCCGATTTGTCCGGAACGAGTACCGTAATCAGCGAACGGATTATCATGCGCGTTGCCAGCAGCATAATCAGCACGCCGCAGACAATGACGATACTGCCGACAATCGCCGTTACCGTATAATCGTATGTGCCCGTCATCGTATACGCCGCATAAAACAAAAGCTCCTCAAAGCTGTCGAGATATTTATAATTGAAAACGACAGCCAGCCCCATACCGGTAAGAATTACGCCGATAGCAAACAAAAACAGCCAGCGTTTGAACTTCATGCCGGGATAAAGCCATTTCAATAAATGCATTTACCATCTATCCTTTCATTCATCAATAACGTCTTCATCCGCCAGATGTTCTTCCACTTTATTTTTCATCAAATCGCGATGTTCGATATTTACCAGATAATCCTTGTCTTTCAGCAGTTTGTAGATATGATGCGCTATATAAACGGAACGGTGCATACCGCCCGTACAGCCGACAGCGATTACCAGCTGACTTTTTCCTTCATTGATATATTGCGGCACGAGGAAGGAAATGAAATCATCCAGTTTTTCCTTAAATTGCTTCGTAACATCGAATTTACTGATGTATTGCGCTACATCCGCCACGTTGCCGCTTTTATGGCGCAGTTTTTCATCATAAAACGGATTGGGCAGAAATCTTACATCCAAAACGAGGTCGGCTTCCAGCGGCACGCCGAATTTAAAGCCGAACGACAGAACGTTTATGTTCATTTTGCCGCTGTCGCTTGTTTTGAACAGCTTGGAAATGCGTTCTTTCAGTTCGCCCGTTTTCAAACAGCTCGTATCAATAATATGCGTTGCCCGCTGTTTGATTTTCGCAAGCGCTTTGCGTTCCTGCTGAATGGCATCGCTGATTAGCGCATTCGGGTCCATAGGATGACGGCGGCGCGTCTCTTTGTAGCGTCTGATGATGACTGCATCGGATGCTTCCATAAATAATAACTGATACGGCACTTTCTGTTTATCTATTTCATCGAGCACCTGCATGAATGTATTGAAAAAATTCTTGCTGCGCGCATCGACTACCAGTACGAATTTCTGCATACGGTCGGACGAATGGCTGCACAGTTCCACGAATTTCGGGATGAGCAGCGGCGGCAGGTTATCCACGCAGAAATAATCCAAATCCTCCAGACTGCGGCATGCCAGCGTTTTTCCCGCGCCGGACATGCCCGTAACTATTACCAGCTTAAAATCTTTCATATGATAAACACCTCTAATCTGTAAAGTTCAAATATACCATTTATTATACCCTGAATGTCAAATTTCTTTATTCAGCACGTATTTGTAAATCGCTTCCGCCACGCCGTCATGGTCGCAGTCGGCAACGATAACATCGCCGTATTGTTTCACATCGTCTTTGGCACTGCCCATAACGGCGCTGAAACCGGCTTCGCGAAGCATCGGCACATCATTGTTCGCATCGCCGATAGCCATGACTTCCTGCAGGGAAAAGCCCAGCTTTTCCGCCAACCGTTTCAATCCGCTTGCCTTGTTCACATTCGGTGCCATTATTTCTACATACGTCGCCTGCGATTTCGCTGCATGAGCTCGTCCAGCAAAATCCCTGTTGAACAGTTCCACGACAGCATCGCTTTCCTCATTGTCGGCGGTGATAATCAGGATTTTCGGTATGCCCGCCGTAAGTTTTTCGATATCCTTGCCGATACAAATTCCCTTTACGCCGATAGAATTTTCATAGCCAACCGATTTTTCATTGTATACTTCAAAATATAATTTATCATCCTGGTAACTCTGAAAATAATAATCGTGCTGATGGCAGTATTCATATATTTCACTGACAAGTTCCGGCTCTAAAAAACCTTCATAAAAAACTTTGCCCGATACGGACTTTATCAGTGCTCCGTTGTACGTTATAATCGGCACGTCCAGTTCCAGCTGCTCAGCATAGCGGCGTGAAGCGTCATACATTCTGCCCGTGGCAATCGTCGGAATTACGCCCGCCTGCGCCATTTCGCGGAAAGCTTTTTTTGTAATTTCCGTAATCTGTTTTTTTCCATTTAAAAGCGTACCGTCCAAATCGGTCGCAAAAAGTTTTATAGTCATAAAAAATCACTCTCTCTTTACAAAATTGCTGATTATTAAATTATACCAAAGCAGCCTGATATATAAAAGGCAAATAGTGTAAAATAAATATTTTTATTTTTTCCGTAATGACGTATAATATTAGCAGTGAATTTAATAAATCAAGGTGATAAAATGAGATATTTTGACAGCGACTATTTAGAAGGAGCGCATCCTGCCATTTTGGCAAAACTTACAGAAACAAATCTGGAACAGACACCGGGCTACGGCAACGATAAATACTGCGAAAACGCCCGCGCCAAAATAAAAGCAGCCTGCAACTGCCCGCAAGCGCAGGTTTATTTCATTTCCGGCGGTACGCAGACGAACGCCACCGTAATCGACACGCTGCTCGCTAGCTATCAGGGCGTCATTGCCGCGCAGACGGGGCACATCGCCGCGCACGAAGCCGGTGCAGTGGAATTTTGCGGCCATAAAGTAATCACTTTGCCGGAACACAATGGTAAATTAAACGCTGTAGATGTAGAGGATTATCTTGAAACGTTTTATGCCGACGAAAGCTGGGAGCACATGGTAATCCCCGGAGCAGTCTACATCTCGCACCCGACGGAATGGGGCACGCTCTACACGAAGCAAGAGCTGCAAAAATTGAGTGAGGTCTGTCATAAATACGATATCCCGCTGTTTCTCGATGGTGCTCGTCTCGGCTACGGACTGACCTCCGACGATACAGACGTTACACTTCATGACATCGCTCAGCTTTGCGATGTATTTTATATCGGCGGCACAAAAGTCGGCGCACTGCTCGGCGAAGCCGTCGTCATAACGAAGCCGAATTTAATCCCGCACTTTTTCACCAGCATCAAACAGCACGGCGCACTGCTCGCCAAAGGCAGAGTGCTCGGCATCCAGTTTGATGTACTATTCACGGATGATTTGTATCTGAAAATCGCCCGCAACGCCATTGATAAAGCTAATAAGATGAAAGAAATCTTTAAAGCGAAACAGTACAGATTTTATCTGGAAACACCGACTAACCAGCAGTTTATCATCATGGAAAACAGCAAAATGCAGGAGCTTCGCCAGAAAATCAGCTTCAGTTTCTGGGCAAAATATGATGAAAATCATACTATTGTGCGCTTCGCTACAAGCTGGGCAACAACAGACGAGGCTATAGAAGAATTAGCAAGTATTTTATAAGAAATAAAAAAACTGCCGTTTGGCACAATATATGTTAAAGATAGCTATTTAGTAATTTATTTCTATATTGTGCCAGGCAATTTTTCT
>DCFC01000036.1:38615-60262 GCA_002314325.1 Megamonas hypermegale | reverse complement strand
CAGAGCTAAAAAACTATTTTCTTAATAGCTGAAGCTACCGTAAAAATCTCCAACGCAGACAAAATTCTAGCATGAATAACAGATTACAGTGTCAACAACTCATAATCTTGTTCTCAGCTGAAACCAGAAGGCACGAGCCAAATTCCAAGCGTTTCGAGCCGCTGTACCGCCTGTATTCATAGAAAGGCTGCGAAGGCTCGCCCAGTGCAGCGTAAGCGAAACGTTAAAAGGTTTTTCTTTTTTGGTTCTTTTTTCTTTTGCCGTCAAAAGAAAAAAGAATATTAAAGGAGGTTTTATTATGGATTTTACACAAGTAATTCAAAACCGTTATTCCTGCAAAAAATTTTCGGATAAGCAGGTGAATGCACAGCAGTTGACGGAAATTCTCGAAGCGGGTCGCGTTGCTCCTACGGCGAAAAATTTGCAGGAACAGCATATCTACGTTGTGCAAAGTGAAGAAATGCTCGCCAAAATCGACAAGGTAACACCGTGCCGCTACGGTGCGCCGACTGTGCTCGTCGTTGCGTTCGACAAAAACAACGTATTCACCTATCCGGGCGAAAAACGCGACTCCGGTATTGAGGACGCTTCCATCGTTGCCACACACCTGACGCTTGCCGCTTACAACGCCGGTGTTGACAGCTGCTGGATTAATTTCTTCGACCCGGAAGTATTGAAAAAAGAACTGGACCTGCCGGAAAATGAAGAAATTCTCATGTTGCTCGATTTGGGCTTTGCCGCTGAAGGCGCAAAACCGCTGCCGAACCACTTCAGCCGCAAGGAACTCTCCGAAACGGTTACTTATCTGTAATGAACAGCAAAAGGCTATTTCAAGCACGAACTTGAAATAGCCTTTTTTGTTTTATACAATGCCGCGATAAAGTTTCCGATAATTAAGCGGCGTATCATTATAAATTTTTTTGAACTGATGATAAAACAGCGATACTTGACCGAAACCGCACGCCTGTGATATCTCACTGATGGATTTTTGCGTATCTTTCAGTTTGTTCAGCGCTATTTTCATGCGGAAGTTCAGCAGATATTTCTGCGGGGACAAGCCGCATTCCCGCTTGAATAGACGATACAGATACGTTCTGTCAACATTCAAATGATTTGCCATATCACCGATTTTAATATTTTTATCATAGTTTTCACAGATATAGTCAATAGCCTGCTGTACATAAATGGAATTTACCTTCTTATCCGTGTTTTGCTGTTTTGCCTGCGATAAAACATTATACAATAGATTAAGCATAATAAATTCACTATATTTATTTTCCATTGTCTTCACTCCCGTTCGTCAGATTTTCCGTTATGTATTATGAAACCGTATAAATTCACTTTTTCGCAAATTATACGGTTTCATATAAAAATTTTTATTTTTGCAGGGCTTCGATATATTCGATAATCGCATCAGCGATTTTATCCAGTGGAACTTTGCCCGTATTTACGACCAAATCGTAATTGGATGGCTCGCCCCACTGCTGACCGGTGTAATAACTGTAGTATCTGGCTCTTTTGCCGTCTTCAATATCCAGTTCTTTGAGCGTTTTTCCGTCGTAAACTTCCCTGCCGCGTTTTTCTCTGTATTCATCATCGGCACTGACGAATATGGAAAACACATTCGGCATATCATCAAGTACATAATCGGCGCAGCGGCCAAGAATAATACAGCTGCCGCTTTGTGCCAATTTTCGTACGGCCGTTGCTTCCGATAGAAAGATACCGCGGCTCGATTCACCCATGCGGATGCCGAACGAGCGGAACGGCATGAATGCCATCGTCAGCGGATGAACCGTATTTTCCAGTTCCAGCAAATCTTCTTCCTTTAAATCATCAATCCCCAGTTTTGCCGCTGCAATATGCACAATCTGTCTGTCGTATAACTTCAAATTTAACTTTTTCGCCAGAATACCGGCAAGCTCACGACCGCCGCAACCGTATTTACGACTTATAGTGATTACAATATCTTTGTTCATTATCTTCACTCACACTTTCTTTTCATGTAATAAAATACTATATTATGTCTGTTGTTTTTGTTTAAACTTTTTATAAAAATACTTATTGTGCTAGTTGATTGTCTAAAGCAGTATAATAGTTTATNNATGTTTTACTAGCACAACGGGTTAAAAATTAATTTTTGTAATAGTTTGTATTAGTTAGTTGTTTTCTGTTTGCTTTGTATATACGCCTTCATTTCTTCCTGTTTTTCTTTCGGTATGCGTCTGTCGGAAATCAGAGCAAACAGACCGAAGATGGTGAACGTACCTACAACTGCACCTAAAAACAGATATGCCGTTTTGAAGCCGACCGTATCATAGAGATTGCCGACAATCGGCGAAAGAATGGCTGCACCGACCTGATTGGACAGCTGATAGCCGACGAGATACAGCACGGAAGATAATCGCGTATCAAAATTTTTCGCCAGATATTTAAATACGGAAACGAGCAGTATCGACAATTCCACAGCATGCAGCAGTTTGATTATGGAAATGCTTATCGGGTCATTGACAAGACCGGAGCCCACCATGCGGAAAGTCATAATTGCACCAGCTAAAATCAAGCCGTGTTTCGGACCGATTTTATTGACGATAAACGGAGCCAGGCACATGCCGCCCGCTTCCAGGAAAATCTGGAAAGAGTTCAGATAGCCGAATGTTTCATTGCCCTGTTCCACCGTCGGGAAGAGCGAAGCGTAATAGATGGCGAATTGCTGATCAAACACGCCGTATACACAGGCGGAACCGAAGATGAAAATCATGAACAGCCATACATCTTTGAATTTGAACAGATGTTTAACATCTTTAAGACCGATACTTTCTTCCTTGATGAAATCGGCTCTGCTTTCGTCGATTTTAACTGTCAGCAGGATTAAGAACATGAAAATCGCACCAGCGGAAGCCATCCAGAAAATCAGATTGGCATCGTAGTTGAAAGCGCGTCCGGCACAGAATACGCCGACGGCGGCGCCGAGTGAGCCCCAGGCACGCGCGCGGCCGAATTCGAAATTATACATACGGCTGGCTTTTTCAATGTACGATTCGTTTACGGCGCAGCCCGCATAATAAGCCATGCTCAAAACGACAGAACCGCAGATAACGCCGGCAAAAAACATATTCTGCAACAGCGGACCGTACACGAATACGAAGAACGGACCGGTAAGTGCGACAAGCAGTGTGATAAAATACAGCAGATACTTCTTCATGCCGATTTTATCGGAAATATATCCATAGCACGGCTGGAGTATCATCGTGCAAATGGCATTGCAGGCATAAATTGTGCCGATTTGCGTACCGGTAAGGTGCATTTTCTGACCGAACCATATCGGCAGAAAAGCGAAGAATACGAGCCATGAAAAGAAGAACATGAATATGAATGCGCTCAGTTTCCAATAAGTTATATTTTTCATGATACGAACTCCTTATAATTCATAGAAATCAACAACAGCATTTACGAAGCCGTTCGGTACAAACACAATGCCCGTCGCTTTTTCCGTCGGATAAATACGGCTGCTGAGCACGCGCTGACCGCCGTTTACGAAAATTTCCAACGAAGAGCGGTCGCTGAAGATTTGCAGCGATAATTTACCGTCAACCGGCGCGATTTCCACCTGTCTTTGTCCTTTAATGCCGCTGCCCGATTTATCCCTGTTCAAAACAAGCAGTTTGTTCGTCTTGTCGTAAATGAGATTTGTTTCTTCAGTCTCCGATACACGCAGTTTCAAAGTAAAACCGTCTGCATCTGCCATATCAAGCACCGTGTTCAGTTCATAGCAATCGCCGGCAACGCCGTTCAATTCGGTTGCCGTGTTTATCGTTAATTCATGATGAACTTCCGTTTTGCGCAGCTTTGCAAGTTCCGGCGCCGGCAGACTGTAAACCGTATCGCCTTTCACTTTCAAAATACGCGGAATACTCATCATGCCGCACCAGCCGTCTTTTTGTTCCGGCATTTCATTTTCCCACATATCGAGCCAGGCAATCATGATACAGCGATTGTTGAGCTCATCCTGCATAATCTGCGGTGCATAAAAATCAAAACCGTAATCGAAAATATCAAACGGCACTTGACGGTCGAATATTCCCGTTTCATAGTTCATTTTACCGAGGAAAAAGCCTGACTGATGCACGTTCAGATATTTTTCCGCTTCCGGCTTCATACCCTGCGGCGATACAATCAGTATTTCCTGTCCGTCTGCTTCAGCAAAGTTCGGGCACTCCCACATAAAGCCGAGATTTTCCGCCACCGTCGATTTCGCCATAACATTGACAAATTCCCAATCTGTCAAATTCCATGATTTATATAAAACGACAGCACCGCTTTCTTCCTCAGTTTGCACGCCGACAACCATATAATAAAAATCATCATGTTTCCATACCTTCGGGTCGCGGAAATGTTCCGTGCGTATGCCGATATTTTCCGGCACTCGTTTTACTACAGGATTGTTTTCCCATTTTATAAACGTGTTGCCGTTTTCACTTACAGCTAGACACTGACTTTCAATACGGTCATCACCGCCGAGAGATTTGTCCAAATCGACATGTCCCGTATAGACTGCATACAGTTTGCCGTCCTTTTCAATGGCACTGCCGGAAAAACAGCCGTTTTTATCGTATTCATCCGTCGGCGCCAGCGCAATCGGTCTCGTCTGCCAGTGCGCCAAATCACTGCTGGCCGCATGTCCCCAGTGCATCGGTCCCCACTCCGGAGCATACGGATAATGCTGATAAAATAAGTGATACTCCCCATTAAAATAGCAGAAACCGTTTGGGTCGTTTATCCAGCCTGTCGGAGCCGATATATGATATTTCGGTTTCCAATAACTCTTTTTTACCTGTTTGGCTGCTTCTCGCTGAAATTGTTCTGCTTTCATCAATGCTTCACGCTGTTTCATAAAAATCCCCTCTCATTAAATCAAACCCGTTCGATAAGTGTGTAAAAAAATAAAATCAACTATTTTAAATGCTTTATAAAATATTTATCGAACCCGTTTTATATTTCATGACTAAATAATAGCACTCTTTATTTTAAAAATCAATATGTTTTTGACAATTATAATAAAAGACAGTGTATTCTGATAATTAAACACGGAAAAAGGGAATTCATTTTCAGAAATTCCCTTTAACATGTATCACCTCTGCGCAGAGTTACCGGCAGAATTTTTTCCGTATCCACTTTTTTCCCCTGTATTAAAGCGACAATCATATCGGCCGTTTCTTTTGCCAGCTGATTTATCGGCTGTACAACCGCCGTTATATTGTAAAAACCGCTTTCCGTTATGAACGTTCCGTCATACGCAATGAGTTTTATATCTTCCGGAATTTTTCTTTTTTGTCTACGGGCTTCACCCAGACAAGCGCATACTGCCATGTCTGCTCCGTAAATTCCGTCAACTTCAGGATATTTTGCAAAAATTTCTTTAGCTACCTGTTTAAAGTAGGTCATGCTGAACTGATTCCAACCCATTTCGTAATTTATAACTTCAATACCGTTTTTAATCAGTTCTTTTTCAAAATTGGCATGATGCAGATAAGCTGACATGGAAACGTTCTTTATTCCCGTTATTTGTAAAGGATGTCTGCAGCCCGCCTGTATCATCGCCTGTGCCGCCAGTCTGCCGCCTTGTTCGTGGTCAGAACGTATAATAGGCACTTTGCTGTTGATAATGCGGTCGAAGGCGACAATCGGTTTGTTGATATTATCGTACAGACCGATTTCCAGCGAATGACAGCCCATGATAATTCCGTCAATCATCTGTCTTTGCAGCATATCAACAATTTCATGCTCGGCATTTTCTCTTTCAATCGTCGAACATACCATTATTTTATATCCGTGCCTGTATAAAGCAATCTCCAAAGCACTGATGAATGTCCCGAAAAACGGATGCGCCACATCCGGCACGATGACGCCGATTATATTCGTACAGTTGCGAAACAGATTGCGCGCCAGTTCATTAGGTACATAATTGAGTTTTTCTATCGCGTCCAATACTTTTCTGCGCGCATTGTCCGAAACGTAACCTTTATTGTTAAGCACGAGCGACACCGTACTCGGCGCAACCTGTGCCAGTTTTGCCACATCTCTGATACTGGCCATCAGACCATCTCCTTATAAATTAGTTAGCTCACATCTTTATATATTTTAACTTATTTTATCCAATAATACCAATATAAACTTATTTTTCTATTAGAAATTCATTTACAAAAAATAATTAGTCAAAAAATCAATTTTTTTGTCAAAAACTCTTGATTTTTTTTTTGAAATTCACTACAATAAGAAATGTAGTTAGCACTCAGCAATATAGAGTGCTAACAAAACAGATTATGTATAAAATACTATTGCATATAGGAGGAATATACAATGATTAAGCCATTAGGCGACAGAGTTGTTATTAAAGTTTCTGAAGGTGAAGCTAAAACAAATAGCGGTATCTTTTTACCTGACACTGCAAAAGAAAAACCGCAGGAAGGCGTAGTAGTTGCTGTAAGCGAAGGCAAATACGTTGACGGCAAAAAAGTTGCTTTAGACGTAAAAGTAGATGATAAAGTTATCTTCTCCAAATACGCCGGCACTGATGTAAAAGTTGACGGAACAGATTATTTAATCGTTAGAGACAGCGATATCTTAGCTGTTATCGAATAATTTGCAGAAACAAAAACAAACTTTTTAAATTAATGTATATCCTAGGAGGTTCTTTTTAAATGGCTAAACAAGTATTATTCGGCGAAGAAGCTCGTCAGGCACTCGGTAAAGGTGTTGACGCTTTAGCTAATGCTGTAAAAGTTACACTCGGCCCAAAAGGCAGAAATGTTGTTTTAGATAAAAAATTCGGTGCTCCGACAATCACTAACGACGGTGTTACAATCGCTCGTGATATTGAACTGGAAGACCCATTTGAAAACATGGGCGCACAGCTCGTAAAAGAAGTTGCTACAAAAACCAACGATATCGCCGGTGACGGTACAACTACTGCTACACTGCTCGCTCAGGCTATGATTCATGAAGGCATGAGAAACGTAGCTGCCGGTGCAAATCCGATGGTTCTCAAAAAAGGTATCGAAAAAGCCGTTGCTACTTTAGTTGAAGAAATCAAAGCTAAAGCAGTAAAAGTTGAAGGCAAAGAAGCTATCGCTCAGGTTGCTTCCGTATCCTCCGCTGATGAAGAAGTCGGCAACCTCATTGCTGACGCTATGGAAAAAGTCGGCAAAGACGGTGTTATCACTGTTGAAGAATCCAAAGGTATGCAGACAAACCTTTCCGTTGTAGAAGGTATGCAGTTCGACCGCGGCTATATTTCCCCGTACATGGTAACTGATACTGATAAAATGGAAGCTGTTATGGATGACCCGTACATCCTCATCACTGACCGCAAAATCTCCGCAATCGCTGACATTCTCCCTATCCTGGAAAAAGTTGTTAAACAGGGTAAAGAACTCGTTATCATTGCTGAAGACATCGACGGCGAAGCGCTTGCAACACTCGTTGTAAACAAACTGCGCGGCACATTCAAAGCTCTTGCTGTTAAAGCTCCAGGATTTGGCGACCGCCGCAAAGCTATGCTCGAAGATATCGCTATCCTGACCGGCGGCCAGGTAATCAGCGAAGAACTCGGCCGCAAACTCGACAGCGTTGAAATCGAAGACCTCGGCCGTGCTCGTCAGGTTCGTGCTTCCAAAGAAGAAACTACTATTGTTGACGGCTTCGGCGACAAAGAAGCAATCGCAGCTCGTGCTGACCAGATTAAAAAACAGATTGCTGAAACTACTTCCGATTTTGATAAAGAAAAATTACAGGAACGTCTTGCTAAACTTGCAGGCGGCGTAGCTGTAATCGAAATCGGTGCTGCAACTGAAGTTGAAATGAAAGATAAGAAACTGCGTATCGAAGATGCTCTGAATGCAACTCGCGCAGCTGTTGAAGAAGGTATCGTTGCAGGCGGCGGTACTACATTCATCGACATTCAGCCGGCTCTGGAAAAACTCGAAGCGCAAGGCGACGTTAAAACTGGTATCGAAATCGTAAAACGCGCTATCGAAGAACCGGTTCGCCAGATTGCTAACAATGCCGGTCTTGAAGGCTCCGTTGTTGTAGAACACGTTAAAACTGCAGGCGTAGGCGTTGGTTACAATGCTCTTATCGACAAATACGAAGATATGATTGCTGCCGGTATCGTTGACCCAGCGAAAGTAACTCGCTCCGCACTCCAGAACGCTGCAAGCATCGCTGCTATGGTTCTCACAACTGAAACAATCGTTGCTGACAAACCGGAAAAAGAAGCTGCTATGCCTGCCGGTGCAGGAATGGGCGGCGGAATGCCTGGCATGATGTAATAAATACGTCTTTCAATGCAGACAATATTGAAATGAAATAACAAAAGCACTTTTTAGGACAGTCTCCTAGAAAGTGCTTTTTTATTATGTTATTATAAATATACTTATTGTGCTAGCTGATTTTCTAAAGTATTGTACTGCTGGCTATATGTTCGATATTTTATCAGCACAATAAGTAAATATATATTATTTTGAAATGTGAAGTGATTTGAATGATATTTCTTTCCATGCTTATCTTAGGCGGATTTATCGGCTTTGTCGGCGCGGGCGGAGCCGGTGTTACTATTACGCTCTTGACTGTAGTTTTCGACGTGCCGATACATACGGCGCTCGGCGTAGCGCTCGCTTCTATGGTATTCACCATGATTTCTGGCGTAATCAGTCATCTGCGCGAACATGAAGTCATTGTAAAAACAGGGCTTGTCATTGGTCTGGGCGGCGTCATCGGCGCATTTGCCGGAGCGGAATTTTCCGACACCATACCGGAAAATATCCTCAGTGTATGTACCGCCATCATGATTATCCTGTCCGCCGTCATTTTATATATAAAAGTCTATCAGACGGAATTTATGGACAGGCATATTCACATCCGCCATGAACAGCTTACCGGCAGAAAATTTTACATCTACGGCATTATCACGGGTATAATCAACGGCTTTCTGTCCGGTGCTTTCGGTATCGGTGCAGCGGCATTCATCCAGATTACACTGCTGGTCGTCTTTGGCGTACCGCTTTTGCAGTCCATTGGGACCTGCATGTTAATTATTCTGCCGATATCTGCTTCCGGCGGACTGGGCTATCTTCTGAACGGCAATCTTGATTTTCCGATTTTTATCCAGACATTGCTCGGACTGATGATAGGCGCGTTCATCGGCTCGAAATGCACTCATCTTGCACCGCGCCCATTTCTCAAGTTTTGCATCGTAGCCATGCCGACTGTCGGCGGTCTGATTTTATTGTTCTTTCATTAAGATTAAAAAGTCAGCCTAAAATAAAATTAGGCTGGCTTTTTCTCTTTATAAGGATTGACTTGAAGCTGACTTTAAATGTTATTATAAACTTAATTAAACAGAATTTAAAGGAGCTGATATTATGACGATTAAAGAAGTCAGTGAAAAATACGATATTTCCGCCGATACCATCCGGTATTATGAAAGAATAGGGCTTTTGCCGCCTATTCCCCGCAAAGCGAACGGTATTCGCGATTTTGATGAAATGTCCTGTAATTGGATTGAATTTGTAAAATGCTTACGTGGCGCAGGCGTTCAGATTGAGTCAATTATTGATTATATTAAATTATTTCATCAGGAAGGTACAGCTGAAGCCCGCAAGGAAATATTGAAAGAGCAGCGCGACCGTCTGCAAAAACAAGTTGATACTATGAATTTAGTAATCGAGCGTCTTAATAAAAAAGTAGACCGTTATGAAGAAATCATCATTCCGGCGGAAAAGAAATTAATACGGAAATAATATAAAGCAGATTGCCAAAAAGCGTAAAATCAGTTATAATTATCGAAATAAATATATTTTAAAGAAAGAGATGATTTATGGACCCCGACAGGAAACAGACAGAAAATGACAATATTATAAAGGAATACCATGAGGAAATCATTGCAAAATCATGGTCGAAAACACTAAAAACGGTGGTGGCGATAACTACGCTGATTTTAGCTGTAGTCGGCACGCTTGCTTCTTTTAAAGCGGCCAGCCTCGGCAATCAGGTGGTAATCAGCCAGAATGAAGCATTCAATCACTGGTCGCATTATCAGTCCAAGACGATAAAGAAAACAACGTTGGAGACAGAGCTTTATAATATTGAAATTGAGCTGGCCAAGACGGACTTAACAGATAATCCTCAATTACAGCAGGAACTGGAAGCGAAAAAAGCGGCTTATGCGCAGGAAATCGCCCGCTACCAGACGGAAGAACAGGAAATTTCCCGCATGGCAAGATTAGCTGAACAAAAACATGTGGCGGTAAAAGACGTTTCTGCTGGTTTCGGCAATGCTTTAATCTTTTTACAGATAGGTATTTTGCTGTCTTCGCTTACAGCAATCAGTAAAATAAAATATTATTGGTATATGGGCTTTGTAACCGGTATCATCGGTTTCGGTCTCTTTATCAGTTCGTATTATAATTATTTAACGCTATAAAAAAAGGGCAGGTACAAATTAATGTACCTGCCCTTTTTTTTATAAAATTTCTCCGTTTGTCTCTATTACTCTCTTATACCAATAAAATGATTTTTTGCGGCTGCGCGCCAGCGTTCCGTTTCCGTCGTCATCTTTATCCACATAGATAAATCCGTACCGTTTTTTCATCTCTCCTGTGGAGGCACTGACTAAATCAATCGGTCCCCACGCCGTATAACCGATTAAATCCACGCCGTCAAGTTCAACGGCATCCTTCATTGCTTTTATATGCTCCCGCAAATAATCGATACGGTAATCATCTTCCACATAGCCGTTTTCATCCGGCGTATCCATTGCACCGAGCCCGTTTTCGACGATAAACAGCGGCTTCTGATAGCGGTCATACACTTCATTCAGCGTAATGCGCAAACCAAGCGGGTCGATAGGCCAGCCCCATTGACTGTATTTAAGATACGGATTTTTGGCACTGGCAAACAGATTGCCGGCCGCCATATTTGCCGGGTCAACTTCACTTGCTATACAGCGGCTGTTGTAATACGAAAATGCCACGAAATCCACCGGATGACTTTTTAAAATTGCCGTATCATCTTTTTGCATGAGTGGCATACAGTTTTTTCGCTTCAACGCCTTTACTGCGTATGACGGATATTCGCCGCGCGATTGCACATCGACGAAAAAGTAATTTTCTCTGTCCACCTGCAATGCTTCCCATACGTCCTGCGGCTTGCAGCTGAACGGATAGGCACTGCCTGCGGCAAACATGCAGCCGATTTTATTTTCCGCATCGATTTTATGCGCCATTTTCGTAGCAAGCGCACTGGCGACAAGTTCATGATGAGCCGCCTGATATTTTATCTTTTCCTCATCATCGCCTTCCCGGAAAACAAGTCCTGCGCCCATAAACGGTGCATGCAAAATCATATTTATTTCGTTAAATGTCAGCCAGTATTTCACCAGACCTTTATATTCCGTAAACAATACTTTGCACAGTTTCAGATAATAATCTATCATTTTGCGGTTTTTCCAGCCGCCGATAGTTTTTATCAAATGTACAGGACAGTCAAAATGTGAAATCGTAACGAGCGGTTCAATATTGTATTTATGGCACTCATGGAAAATATTTTTGTAAAACTGCAAACCGGCTTTATTCGGCAGCTGTTCATCGCCGTTGGGAAAAATTCTCGTCCAAGCGATGCTCAGGCGGTAAACTTTAAAGCCCATTTCCGCAAATAAAGCAATATCTTCCTTATAATGGTGATACATATCCACAGCTTCATGCGATGGATAGTGCCATTCCGTCTTGCAGAACAAATCGTCCACTTTGCCGCGTATTATCGCCGAACGCCTCTCGCCGCTCGGACAGATATCCACATTGGCAAGCCCTCTGCCGCCTTCGTTAAATCCGCCTTCACACTGGTTGGCAGCCGTTGCTCCGCCCCACAGAAAATTTTTCGGAAAACCCATTTCCATTCACCTCTCATTCTACAATATACAGTAATTTTTCGCCCCAGGTAACGTCTTTAGACTGCTGTGCCAGAACATCGAGATAGTTCGGTGTATTCGTTACGACTATCGGCGTTTCCAGACAGTATCCTTCTTTGTGCAGTAAATCCATATCAAATTCAATAAGTTTCTGTCCGACCGTGATTTTATCGCCCTGCTGCACAAACGCTTTAAATCCCCTGCCGTTCATCTGCACCGTATTCAGACCGATATGGATTAACAGTTCTGCGCCGTTTTCCGCCAGAATGCCGATGGCGTGCAGCGTAGGAAACAGTGTGCTTACCGTACCGTTTACCGGCGCTTTTACAATTCCTTCCTGCGGAACGATAGCTGCGCCCTTACCGAGTATCTCCGAAGCAAACGCGCCGTCCTGAACCTGACTGAGCGGTATTATTTTACCTTTTAGCGGGCTGACGATTTCAATATTTTTCAGCAGTTTTTTCGTTTCTTTTGCAGCATTTTCACCATTTTTATCGTTGCTTTCCGCAGTGGAAATCGGAGCAGTTTCTTCAACCGCAGTGCCGTTAGGGGCAGAGTTATTGACAGGCTGCGCCAGCTTTTCCGCCGTTTTTTTATCCGTGAATGTTACAAACATCATGATAAACGCAATCACCATAGTTAATCCGACACCGGCAAACGCTACCCATAAATTGCTCATCGAACCGTCCGGTGCAACCATTGCTGGAAATTCAAATATGCCCATACCACCCATCATAAATTTGCGGAAATTGAATGCGCCGTAGAAGCCGCCGCCAATGCCGCCCGCAATACAGCTTACGATTAAAGGTTTTTTGAGCGGGACTAAAATACCGTAAATCGCCGGTTCCGTTACGCCGAAAATACCGGAAATGAAATTCGGCAGACACATTTCCTTCAATTTTTTATCCTTCGTTTTAAAGAAGATAGCAAGCACAACGGCTGATGTAGCGAAGGTGCAGGCAAAAAACGGCATCATTACATTGTCGTAACCGTACGTAACGATATTGTTGATATAAATCGGAATAAAGCCCCAGTGCAGACCGAAGATAACCAGAATTTGCCAAGTCAGTCCGACAACCGCTCCCGCAACAAGCGGTGAAATATCGCGGATATTCATTACCGTATCAGCGATTAAATTTGCCCCGAGCATAGTAACAGGGCCGATTAACAGCAATCCTACCGGAATGGCGATTATAACCGTGAGCATCGGCACGAAGAAGAATTTTACCAAATCCGGCACGTATTTATTAAACAGCTTCTCGCACTTGCTGGCAAAATACACTACGAAAATAACGGGAATAACCGTTGATGTATAATCCATCGCCATCAGCGGAATGCCGAAAAAGTCGATATAAACAGGCGTTGCAAATATCGTGCCGCCGAAAACGGTATACATCGGCTCTAGGGATTTGCTGAGCATACTGTTTTGAATGGACGGATAACACATAATCGCACCGATGACGAGACCGACCATCGGCTTTAAGCCGAATTTCTGCGCTGAAGTGTAGCCCAGAAACAGCGGCAGAAACATGAACAGAGCATCGCCTATCGCGTTAAGTATTATATAACCGCCTGAAGTATTGGAATACAATCCCATGGCAAAAAACAGCACGTTGAAGCCCTTAATCATACCGCAAGCGGCCATTACGCCCAAAATCGGCTGGAAAATACCGGAAATTATATCAATAAATCTGTCCAGCATTTTCTGGTTCTGCACCGGTTCCTGCGCATTACTGCTGATATTTGCCGCATCGAGCAGCGGCATAACCTGCGCATATACCTCGGCCACCTTATTGCCGATGACCACCTGATACTGACCGCCGCTTTTCATAACGGTAACGACGCCGTCCAGATTTTTCAAATACTCATCATCCGCCTTTTTTTCATCGCGCAGTTTAAAACGCAGCCTTGTAATGCAGTGCGTCAAACTGATGACGTTTTCACTGCCGCCGACATGGTCGACGATTTTTTTTGCTAAATCCTTGTCCATAAAAATACCTCCATTTATTTATACTTATATATAATGAAGGTCAAGCCAACTTAATGTAACTATCCTTTATGCCTCTATGAATTTATTGTAATTTATTATTTACTTGTTGTGCTAGTTGATTTCTCAAAGNNTCGAACGAATATAAACTATTATACTGCTGGCTACAGGCTCGATGTTTTACTAGCACAACGGATTATTTTGAAATCTGTGCTATGCGGGAAATGTGAATACTTAAATACAGAACCTCCTCATCACTTAATGTATAGCCGTATTTCTTACGCAAAAACTGTGCAATCTTCTCCACGCATTTATTAGCCTGCGGATATTTACTCTGCACCAGCTCCAGCATTCCCGCCACGTCTTTATTTTCATACGTCTTGCCAGACAATAATCTTTCCGTGAAAAATTTCAAATGCGTGATAAAGCGGTAATAATACACGGAATTCACATCGAGTGATAAAGAAAATGTCAGCCGCACAATCGTTTCAATTTCCTGCATAAGCTGTGTTATTTCATTGACCGATTTTGCATGCAGGTCAAGCTGCGCATTGACGATATGCAGTGCGATAAAACCTGCTTCATCTTCCATCAGCTCCACTTGAAACCGCCGCTTAACCAGCTCAACAGCATAAACGCCCACACCGTATTCATCGCGATAGAATTTTTTGATATCCCACAGCATCAAATTTTTTACGTCAATCCCCTGTTTCTTGCGTTCCGCCGCCATATAAATATGGTCGCACAGAGCAATAATCGCGCTGGCGTTTATCTCATTGTCAATATGAATGCGCGCATAATTTATGATTTCTTCCGCCAGTTCCAGATATTCAACCGGCACAGTTTTCAACAATTCCTGCAGCCGCTGATTATCTGTATCGTTTTTCAGTGTAAATATTTTTTCTATCTTGCTTTCATCCACAACAGCACCGATTTTGGCATTAAAGCCCAGCCCTTTACCGGTCAAAATCTGCTCGTTGCCGTTTTCATCCGCAACGACTACCGCAATATTGTTTAAACGCTTCTTATAAAACAACAAACTTCACTCCTCCGTCAAAGCAATAAAAAAGACCTGTTCAATTAAGAAAACATACACTTATACCCCGATAAAAGTATATGGCTTTCTTAATTTAACAGGTCAAGCTTGTATTTAAACAATAACTATCCTATTTCGCAATTATCATAACATATTGTAGATTTTCTGTGAACGCTTATTTAAAGCCATTTTTGAACTATTTAACACAAAAAGGCAAAAAGGGCAAATTTTCTATATGTAAAGCAAAAATATTTACAATAAATATACATTGTATTATAATATTGATAGAAAGGTTGTGATTTTATGGCTACTACCAGCATGAACATAAGAATAGACAGCGATTTAAAGAAAAACATGGAAGCTATTTTTTCTGAATTGGGATTGACGACAAGCGCGGCGTTTACTATTTTCGCTAAGGCGGTCGTCAGAAACGAGGGTATTCCGTTTGAATTGACCTTAAGACCGAACGCCGAAACATTACAGGCAATGGATGACGCTTTATATGGCCGCAATTTAAGCAAGGCATACGACAATATAAAAGATTTAAGGGCGGCTTTAGATGCTGAAGATTAGGTTTACCAACAAATTCAAAAAAGACAATAAGCTTTTGAAAAAGCGCCATTATGATTTATCCTTGATGGATAATGTAATCGAAATGTTAGCAAATGAACAGACTTTACCGGCAAAATATCATGACCATGCTTTAACCGGTCTTTATACCGGATTTCACGAATGTCATATCTTGCCGGATTGGCTTTTAATTTACCGCGTTGAAAATGATACTCTGACATTGGTTTTATCCCGTACTGGAACGCATAGCGATTTGTTTTAGATGTACAGAACTAACTGTACATCTTTTTTATTGCCTTATTACCAATTCTTTGACAATACCTGATACTGTATCCAGTTTCAATAGCGATGTTTTTCCAGCAACATTCACCAACAAATCTTTTATAAACAACATTGTATTCAGTAATATTATAGATTTTATGTCAACGATAAACTACAATAAAGATAACAAGTTTCTTGGGGAGAAATTACTATGTTCAATAAAAAACAGTTGCAAGTCATAAACGAACTTGATAAAAATATTCTGCTTTGCGCCGGCGCCGGTACGGGAAAAACGAATGTACTGTCGTACCGCGTAGCCAACATACTGCAAAAAGACAAAGCGCAGCCGGGTGAAATTCTCTGTCTTACTTTCACCAATAAGGCATGCCGCGAGCTGAAGAACCGCATTAGCGCTCAGCTTGATTTTAATACAGCGCAAGATATCACAATCCGTACCATTCACGGTTTTGCTTATCAAATTATCACGCTTTCCGCCAAAGCGCGCCAAAAAATTTTTCAGGAATATGTGATTTTCGACGATGAAGACCAGAAAGCTCTAATCCGTCAGACGCTGTCAAAATATCCGAAGGGCAAATCTCTCGATTTACAGTATATCGTCAACTGCATTGAAGCACTGAAGCAGGAGCGTGCTTTAAAACATCTGCACAACGATATCGAAACGGATTATACCGCGCTTTATCAGCAGCATGTGCAGTTCAATAAAGCATTCAATCAGCAGGAAAGCGACAGCCTGGCTAAATTTTTTCAGTTTGACGGGCTCAATATAATCATTGCCTATGAACATGCTCTGCATCAGATGAACGGGCTTGACTACAAGGATTTAATCGCCAACGCCTACCGCCTGTTGCAGGATGAGGATATCCGCCGCATTTGGCACGATAAATACAGATACATCATGATTGACGAAATGCAGGACACGAGCATTTTTGAATATACCATGCTGCATTATCTGTTTCCGGCGCGCAATGTCATGCTGTGCGGCGATGAATTCCAGACGATTTACGAATGGCGCGGCTCTAATCCAGAGCGCATTTTAAAAGATTTCCGCGAAAAATACAATCCGCTCGTCATCAACTTCACGGAAAATTACCGTTCAACCAAACTGCTGTTGGAAATGGCGTATAACACTTTATTAAATTTGTTCCATAAAGATGTAATCGAACATTCCTATGCTAAAAATATGATTGCCAAAAACAGTGAACGTGGTCATAAAATCAAGTTTCGGCAATTTCGCAATACGTATGATGAAGCCCGCTGGATTTTCGACAATATAGTGCGCCTTTTGCCGCAAACGGAAAACCTGTCCGATATTGCGATACTTGTCCGCCAGAATAAATATCTCTACACACTTGCCGCTCATTTAACGGCGATATCCAATGCGTACAATCAGAAATATCCGCAAAATCAGCTGCATTTCATTCAGATAGACAATATAAAATTTTTCAAACGGCAGGAAATCAAGGATGTTACGGCCGTACTGAAATATCTGATTAACAGCGACGATTATCTGAGTTTGGAGCGCATCCTGATTAACCTAGTTCCCAATATCGGTATCGGCACTATCCGCCGGATTGCCTCGGAGGAATATTTAAATGCGGGGCTGCGTCTGTCTGATTTTGTCAATGCCAATTTCAGCGATGAATATTACGAACCGTTTGCCGCTTTAATTCACGCCTACACGGCCAAAGACATCATCGTTTTCGATATCGAAGGCACGGGTACGGATATTTTCACCGACAACATCATTCAGCTTTCCGCTGTGCGCATTCACCGCGGCCAACAGATTGCTTCTTTCAATAAATATCTCAAATCGGCAAAAAGCGTCGGCGACTCGGAGAAAGTCCATCATATCTCCGACGAATTTTTGGCGCAGAACGGCGAAAATCCCGCCAATGTTCTCACGGCATTTAAAGAATTTATTCATGATGCCGTCATTACCGGTCATAATATTCGCGGCTACGACATGGACATTCTCAATCAGAATTTAATCCGCCACGGTCTTGCTCCGCTCGATTTCACCGGTATCAATTTCGATACGCTCGATTTGGCGCGCCGCTTTTATCCCAATCTGCCTAATCATAAACTGGAATATCTCAGCACTTCATTCAATCTGAATACGAAATCAAATCACAATTCCTTTGATGATGTGCTGGCGACATGGGATTTACTGCATAAAATGCTGGAAGAAAAAATCATTCCGACAGCCTCGAAGCGCCGCGAACTTATCAGCAGGCACAAAAACCGTTTCAGCAAACCGGCACAAATCCTGCTGAATTTACGCCGCAATATCACAGAGGATATCTCGCTGGAAAAATTAATCGCCCTGATTGTTGACGAATTTCAGTTAAAAACCGTATACAACGAACACAGCCCTGACGGCGCAAACCGCATAAACAATCTGCGCACTTTATATCTGATTGCCAGACAGGAACTGGCTCATCAGACAGGTCTAAACGGCATTAAAGAACTTTTGCAGTATGCCGCTCTGTCCGGCAGCGACCTCGACGCACTGACCGCCGGCAGACCGAAAATCCCCATCATCACCGTTCATCAGGCCAAAGGACTGGAATTTAAATACGAATTTCTCGCCGGTATGAATGACGACGTTTTCCCTTCGTATTTCAGCACGCAGGGCGGATTTATCAGTGAGGAGGAAAAACGGTTGTTCTATGTGGCCATTACTCGCGCCAAAAAAGAACTGTTCATCTCCTGCTCCGGCAGGAAAAGCCGCCTGCTGACAAATATTCCCGAACAGTTTATTGACGATGTGCCGAGCAGTTAGTAAAAGCTAACTGCTTTTTTCTAAATAGAAGTGTACAAAAATTTAAAAAAGATTTATAATTTATTAGTAACTGTGTTTTTTATACTAAATTTCATGTATATATTCAGGAGGGTTTTTATATGAAAGTTTTGATTATCGGCGGTGTTGCCGCAGGCACTAAGACAGCCGCCAAACTCAAACGCGCTGACCGCAGCATTGAAGTAACACTTATCGCCAAAGACAAGGATATTTCCTATGCCGGCTGCGGGCTGCCGTATTACGTGGGCGGTCTTATCCCTGATAAATCCGGTCTTATTGTCAATACGCCGCAAAAATATGCCGCTATGACCGGCGTCAATGTCATCACGGGCATGGAAGCATTTAAAGTGGACAATAAAGCCAAAACGGTCGCGGCGAAAAATGTCGACACGGGCGAAATCATCGCTTATCCATATGACAAACTCGTCATCGCCGTTGGTGCTTCGCCTGTCGTTCCGCCGATTAAAGGCATTGATAAACAGGGCGTGTTCAAACTGCGTGTGCCGGATGATGCCGTATCTATGCGCGATTATTTACAAAACAACGCCGTAAAAAAAGCCGTCGTTGTCGGCGGCGGTTTTATTGGTCTGGAAGCGGCGGAAAACTTGCAGGCACAGGGCGTTGATGTTACCGTTATCGACTTTGCCGACCAGATTATGCCGAATGTAATCGACCCGGAAATAGCCGCTTTCGTGCAGAAACATCTGCAAAAACAGGGTATCCGCGTAATGACGGGCGTTGCCGGTCAGGAAATTCTCGGTGAAGCTTCCGTGCGTGCCATTAAGACGACAGCCGGTGAAAATTCCGCCGATTTAATCGTTCTGTCCGTTGGTGTGCGTCCGAATACCGCCTTTTTGCAGGACACAGGTATTGAAATGTTCAAGGGCACAATCCTCGTTGACGGCAAATTGCAGACCAACCTGCCGGATATTTACTCCGTCGGCGACTGCGCTATGGTTACGAATCGTTTAACTCATGCCCGCCAATGGTCGCCGATGGGCTCCAGCGCCAATCTGGAAGGACGCTTGCTCGGCCAGATTTTAACCGACACGCATAAGGAATATCCCGGCGTACTTGGCACCGGTATTGTCAAACTGCCGAATATCAACTGCGCCCGCACCGGTCTCGGCGAAAAACAGGCGCGCGAAGCCGGTTACGATATCGAAACAGTCATGGCGACCGTCGACGACAAAGCCCATTATTATCCGGGAGCCGATGCCTTCATTACCAAACTCATCGTTGACAAAAAGACGCATAAAATTCTCGGTTTGCAGGTAATCGGTCAGGGTGCTGTGGATAAAATGGCCGATATCGCCGTTGCTGCCATTTCACTCGGCGCAACGCTCGAACAGTGTGAATGTATGGATTTCTGCTACGCACCGCCGTTCTCCACCGCCATTCATCCGTTCGTGCAGACGGTGCATATCATGCTCAACAAATTAAACGGCTACATGAACAGCATTACTCCGGCGCAGTATCTTGCCGGCAAAGCGGACGGCTACCGCATAATCGACGCCAGCCTCACGCCGAGCATTCGCGGCGCAATGTACGTCGACCTTGCCAAAGTAAACGGACCGATTGCAGGTTTAAATAAAGATGATAAACTGCTGCTCGTCTGCGCCAAAGGCAAACGTTCCTATTTCCTGCAAAACCGTCTCAAATATTTCGGTTATACGAATACTCTTACACTGGAAGCCGGTCTTGCCTTTAACGACGTAAAAGTCAAAACGACGGCGAAACTGACACCGGAAGAAATAAAAGCCGTCAAAGCGCTCGGCTTTTTACAGGATAAACGAACCAGCGATAAATTCAATGGCCGCGTAATCACGCGCAATGGTAAAATTACAGCTGAAGAAAGCCGCGTAATCGCCGAAGCCGCTGAAAAATTCGGCAGCGGTGAAATCACCATGACCACCCGCCTGACAGTGGAAATTCAAGGCGTGCCGTACGAAAATATTGAACCGCTCCGCGAATATCTAATGCAGCATGCCGGACTTGAAACAGGCGGCACCGGCTCCAAAGTCCGTCCTGTCGTTTCCTGCAAAGGCACAACCTGCCAATACGGCTTAATCGATACCTTCGCGCTTTCTGAAGAAATCCACCGCCGTTTCTATAAAGGCTACCGCGATGTAAAACTGCCGCACAAATTTAAAATCGCCGTCGGCGGCTGCCCGAACAACTGCGTAAAACCGAACCTCAACGATATCGGTATAATCGGTCAGCGCATACCGCAGATAGATTACGCCAAATGCCGCGGCTGCAAAATCTGTCTGGCTGAAAAATCCTGTCCGGTTAAAACATTGCAAGTAATAGACGGCAAAATCAATATTGATGAAGTAAACTGCAATCACTGCGGTCTTTGCGTCAACAAATGCCCGTTCCACTGTTTTGACACTTCTACCGACGGTTTCCGCATCTATATCGGCGGTCGCTGGGGCAAACGTGTAAAAGAAGGACAGCCGCTGCATAAAATCTTCACGACGAAAGAAGAAGTTCTCAACGTTGTTGAAAAAGCCATTCTGTTATTCCGTGAACAGGGATTGACCGGCGAACGCTTCTCCGACACAATCGCCCGTCTCGGCTTTGTCAATGTTGAAGCACAACTGCTCGCTGATGACCTGCTCGCCCGCAAACAGGAAAACCTCGCCGCCCAAAAACATCTCGTAGGCGGAGCAACTTGCTGATAATCGTTCATTTTTCTTTTGAGAAGCAAAAGAAAAACGAACCAAAAAGAAAACCTTTTAACGTTTCGCTACCGCTGCACTGGGCAAGCCTTCGTAACTCTTCTTTATAAAAAATCGGTACAATGGCTCTAAGTGTTTGGAATTTGGCTCGTGCCTTTTATTCTCAGCAGGAATTTAATTTGAGCTGTTGACACTATAATTTGCAATCATGCTAAAGCTTTCATCCATGTTAGAGTATTTTCACGGTAGCTTTAGCTATTAAAAAGAAAAAGATTTAGATATGTTTTTAGTTTAAATGTCTGAGCGTTAGCGAGTTTTTAAAC
>DCFC01000036.1:18713-38591 GCA_002314325.1 Megamonas hypermegale | reverse complement strand
AATCTCTAGTGGGCTACGAACTACAGGGTTTCTTTTTCGGCAACTTTTCTTTGCCCGCAAAGAAAAATTGCCCGGCACAATATGAAGATAAATTAAGAAATTAAATCTCTTTATCTTATATTGTGCCGAATGGCACTTTCTCCAATTCGATTTCTTTTACAAGCAAAGAAATCGATAAATAGAAATTTTTATACAAGGTTAAGACATTTTAATATATACAGCCATAATGTCAATGAAAATGCACTTCCAAGTGTTGTAAGCATAACTGCTCCGGCGGTGAGGGTGCCGTCATGTCCCATATTGCGCGCCATGATATAACAGCTGACCGTCGTCGCCGAGCCGAGCATTATCAGTGCCGCCACCAGCTTGCTGTCAGTGAAGCCCATATATACGGCTATCGGCATGAATAATACGACGAAGCCTATAAGCTTCATAACGCTGCATACTACAATCGGCTTTATATTCTGACTGAAACCCTGAAATTTAAACGCCGCGCCCATCGCCATAAGTCCGAGCGGTGTTGCCAATACGGCAAGGAATGAAACTGTTTTATCCAAAATAACGGGCATTGGGATTTTCAGCAGCGACCAAACAGCTCCGACGACAATACCGAGAATAATCGGATTGGTAGCAATGCCTTTCAGCGTTTTTTTCATGAGCGCAGGTGTGAGGCTGCTTTGCCCCGATTTTAAGAGCGCCAGCACTACAACCGCCATTACATTGTACAGCGGCACTGTGCCGATAATCATCAGCGAAGCCATGCCGTAATCGCCGTAGATGTTCTGTACGAATGCCATGCCGATAATCGCCGCGCTGCTGCGGTACGCCGCCTGTACGAATTCTCCTTGTGAAACGCTTTTGCGAAACGGAATGGAAATAATAAATGCCAGCGTAATACTCAAAAATGTAGCGATAAAACAGAACAGCACGTACGAAGTATCCCATACGGCCGTAAAATCAGCCGTGCCGATATCTTCAAACAGCAGAGCCGGCAGTGCCACGACAAATACGAATTTATTCATCTTGGTGATGAACGCCTCATCAAATAGACCGATTTTGCGGAAAACCATGCCGAGAACCATCATCAAAAATACCGGAATGGTAGCGTTCAGGCTGAAAATTAAATTATCCATAACAATCCCTTCTTTAACTAATATACTGTGAATTTTATCACAATCAGCCGAATTAATAAACATGTTCATAAATGAATATTATTTCTCTACTCGATAATATGGCTTTTGTTTATCGTTTGCAGTTGTTTTCCGGCGGAAAAAAGAGTACAATTTTAGTTAGTTTAATTTAAATTAAGAGGTGTTTTCGTGAAGACAAATATAAATTCCGATTTAGACTTAGACTTAATTGAAGCAAAAGTTTTACAAGGTAAACGCCTTACGAAAGAAGACGGACTGACCCTGTTTGCCTCGAACGACCTGGCACGCATCGGCTATCTTGCCGATTTAATGCGTAAGCGTATCAGCGGCGATTATGTTTACTACAATGTGAACTGCCATTTGAATTTGACGAATATCTGCTCGGCGCTGTGCGATTTCTGCGCGTTCGGTTGCAAAGAAACGGACAGCCGCGCCTATGCCATGACGATGGATGATATTCGCACCAAAGTGCAGAGAGCCTGCCTTGACCCGAATATGAAAAACCTGCATATCGTCAGCGGTCTGCATCCGCATTGGCCGTTTTCCTATTATGTAGATGTAATAAAAATGCTCAAACGGGAATTTCCGCAGCTCCATTTGAAAGGATTTACCGGCGTGGAAATCACTCATTTTGCCAAGATAAGCGGCAAATCCATTCGCGAAGTTTTACAGGAGTTAAAAGACGCCGGTATAGAAGCCATGCCGGGCGGCGGCGCAGAGATTTTAAACGACCGTATCAGAAACAAACTCTGCCCGAATAAAGCTACGGCGGCCGAATGGCTCGAAGTTTCCCGCACGGCGCACAGTATCGGCATAAAAACAAATGCTTCCATGCTGTACGGCCATATCGAAACGATTGAAGAGCGCGTCGACCATTTAATCACGCTGCGCAATTTGCAGGACGAAACGGGCGGCATTCAGACATTTATCTGTTTCCCGTTCCATCCCGCCAATACGAAACTCGGTAAAAATATACAGCGCACCAGCGTCTGGGACGATTTAAAGACGATGGCAATTTGCCGCCTGATGCTCGACAACATTCACAATATCAAGGCGTACTGGGTAATGCTGACGCTGCCGATAGCCCAGCTCGCACTCGGGTTCGGCGCCAACGATATCGACGGCACCATCAGCGAAGAAAAAATCATGCACGATGCCGGTGCCAACTCGCCGAAAGCGATGACGCGCGACAATTTGATTACACTAATCAAGCAAACCGGCAGAATTCCGGCCGAATGCGACTGCAATTTTAACATCATCAGAACATTTTAATCAGTAAAGGATTTTTTTATGTCAATACAAGAAACAGCTGCACGCAAAGCTGCAAACGGTCAGCGCCTTTCCTTCACCGAAGCGCTGTACCTTTATAAAAATGTCGGTCTGCTTGATTTGGCTTCATGGGCGCGGCAGGCCAAAATCCGCCAGAGCGGCAATAAAGTCTATTACAATATCAACCGCCATATCAATTTATCCAATATCTGTACGGCGAGCTGCCCTTTATGCGCATTTTCCTGCGAAGAGGGCGACAGACGCGGCTTCATGCTGACGAAGGAAGACGTTATCGCCAAAATAAAAGAAACAATCGCCACCGTGAAAGGTCTTACGGAAATCCATATCGTGAGCTCGCTTCATCCGCACAATGATTTCAATTATTATATAGAAATTCTGCAAACGATAAAAGAACTGCTGCCGCATGTGCATATTCAGGCTTTCACGCCGGTGGAAATCGTTCATTTCGCCAAAATCTCCGGCAAATCCGTAAAAGACGTTCTGCATATTCTGCAAAATGCCGGTCTTGACTCACTGCCGGGCGGCGGCGCGGAAATTCTCGACGATGATGTCCGCCAGATAATCTGCCCGAATAAGGCGACGAGTGCGCAGTGGATTGATACGATAAAAACGGCGCACAAAATGGGCATGAAAACAAATACTTCCGAATTATACGGCCATGTCGAAACGATTGAACAGCGTCTGCAGCATTTGTTCACGCTACGTGATATTCAGGATGAAACAGGCGGGTTTCAGGCGTTCATCTCCTTTCCGTTTTTCCCTGCCAATACGGCTTTTCCCGACATAAAACCGCTCACGGCATACGAAAAACTGAAATTCATCGCTATTTCGCGCCTGGTGCTCGATAATATTCCGCATGTCAAAGCCTTTTGGATGATGCTGACACTGCCCGTGGCTCAGTTCGCGCTCGCTTGCGGAGCCGACGACCTCGACGGCACGGTGGAGGAAGAAAAAATTATCCATGCCGCCGGAGCCGCTACCGGTCAGAAAATGACTACTGCCCAGCTTGAGCAGGTAATCCGCGCGGCAGGCTATATTCCCGTTCAGCGCGATTCGCTTTATAACGAAATAAAATAAATCAACTTATTGAGGTTTTTATCATGACAAGACTTTCCGATATAGAAGCCGTTGACCTTTTGCGGCACGGCGACATTCTCGAGCTCGGTCAAATGGCCGACAAGGTTCGCCAGAAATTTCATCCCGGCAATACAGTTACATTCATCGTTGACCGCAACATCAACTACACGAATATTTGCGTCAACGAATGCCGCTTCTGCGCCTTTTTCCGTCCCGAACATCACAAAGACGCATACCTTCTGCCGATGGAAACCATTCTGCAAAAAGTGAAGGAAACGCAAGAAGCAGGCGGTACGCAGATAATGCTGCAGGGCGGACTGCACCCGTCTTTGCCGTTTGATTATTACACCAATATGATTAGCACTATCAAAAATGCTTATCCCGATATCGTTATTCATTCCTTTTCTCCGGCGGAAATACTTCATTTCGCCAAAATCTCCGGCAAATCCGTAAAAGATGTTCTTATTGAACTGCAAAGCGCCGGTCTTGCCTCTTTGCCGGGCGGCGGTGCAGAAATCCTCGTCGATCGCGTGCGCCGTCTCGTCAGCCCGAAAAAAATCATGACGGACGACTGGTTAAGCGTCATGAAAACGGCTCATTCCATCGGCATGGAAAGCACGGCGACAATGGTTCTGGGGCTCGGCGAAACGGTGGAGGAACGCATTGAACATATGCGCCGCATTCGTGAACTGCAAGATGAAACGGGCGGGTTCCGCGCCTTCATCATGTGGACATTCCAGCCGGGCAATACACAGCTCGGCGGCAGTAAATTTTCCTCTTGGGAATATTTAAAAACACTCGCCGTATCGCGCCTGTATTTTGACAATGTCAGCCATATTCAAGGTTCCTGGGTAACGCAGGGACAGCAGATAGGACAGATTACATTGGCATTCGGAGCGGACGATTTGGGCAGCATCATGCTTGAGGAAAATGTCGTCCGCGCCGCCGGTACAGCGTATCAGATGTCTATCGACAAAATGGTGCATACTATCGAAACGGCAGACAGACAAGCGGCGCAGCGCGATACACAGTACAATATAATCCGCCGCTTCTAAATTTTAAACAAAGGAGTTTTCACCATGAATATACCAAAAGCCGATTTTGCCATCATCGGCGGTTCCGGCACACTTTCCAGCAATTTCCCGCTCGGCGCGAAATGCAACGACGTAAAAATAATTGAAGATAATATGGTATTTGATACGCCGTACGGCAAAACAACGGCGCTGCGCCTGTTTGAAGTTGCCGGTACACGCGTTCTCACCTGCAAAATGCACGGCTGGCGCACCGGTGTAACCCGCGCCGACGCTTCCCGCCAGCTGTTCTGGACATTCCGAGAAGCCGGTGTCAAACGCATTTTCTCCGAAGGCGGCGTAGGCACTATCAATAAACTGCTCGACACAAGAGATTTTCTCATTCCTGACGATTATCTCGACATGTCCGTGCGCAAAGACGTAGGCCTTGAAGGCCGCTATCTGCTCGTCATGCGCGATGCGCTCTGTCCGCAAATGCGTGCTGAGCTCATTAAAAACACACGCAAACATTTCTCCGGCCGCATTTTCACACGCGGAACGTATGCCAACACGGACGGCCGCCACTTTGAAAGCCCGGCGGAAATCGCTATGCTGAACGGCCACGCCGATATCGTCGGTCAGTCCATCTGCCCGGAAGTTTACCTCGCCCGTGAAATCGGCGCCTGCTACGCCGGTTTATACTATGTCGTAAATTACGGCGAAGGCATCCGCAAATCGTGGTCGCATCAAGAGTTGGAAGATATTTTCTACGACGACGCACCGATGATTAGCCGCATTCTGCTCGACACCATTCGTTCCCTCGCCCAGCAGGACAGAGAATGTGAATGTCTCTCCCTGCGCAAGGAAACGCTTTTAAAGGAAATCTATGATAACGATTAATTTCTAAATCAAAAAGACTGCACAGCCGAAAATCTCAGGCTGTGCAGTTTTTTTATGCCTTTCTGCTATAATTAAATATTCAATATAACTATTTGCTATTTAACACGAATAATCCTATGATAAAAATATAACCAAGGGTCATTGACTTGAAGCCCGCTTCAAATGGTATATTAAACAGACAATATAGCAAAGGGGATTATTTTATGCAATACATCAATAAAACATACGATAACGAACGCGCCTTATACGGTATTCATCATGCTCAGGTTATAGACTGCAATTTCGACGGACCGGCCGACGGTGAATCAGCTTTAAAAGAAACGGCGAACCTTTCTGTACAGAACTGTTTTTTCAACCTGCGCTATCCGCTCTGGCATAATCACAATACAGAAATAATAAACTCTGCCATGACGGACAAATGCCGCGCCGCAATGTGGTATGACAGCAATATCACTTTGCAAAACTGCGATTTGAACGGCATTAAGGCACTACGCGAATGCTCTGCCGTCAAACTGGAAAACTGCCGTATCAACTCAGCCGAATTCGGCTGGAAATGCCGCGACGTAAATATCAAAGACTGTGAGCTTGTCTCCGAATATCCTTTCTTTGAAAGCAGCAATCTTACTGTGGACAATTTGAAAATGAACGGTAAATATTCCTTTCAGTATGTGGAAAACGCCATTTTCCGCAACTGCGAACTGAAAACAAAAGACGCTTTCTGGCACAGCAAAAATGTAACAGTAATCGACTCTGTCGTATACGGCGAATATCTCGGCTGGTATGCCGAAAATCTTACATTTATCCGCTGCAAAATAATCGGAACGCAGCCGCTCTGCTACTGCAAAAATCTGAAGCTCACGGATTGCACGATGGAACATACCGACCTTGCCTTTGAACGCAGCGACGTACAGGCGTACATTCTAAATGCTATTGACAGCGTGAAAAATCCGCTGCGCGGTGAAATTTCCGCATCTTCCATCGGCAATCTGATTTTGGAAACGGATATCATCAATCCGGCTGATACGAAAATCATCTGCCGCGACAAACAAAACTGCGCGTGCGCTTAACACTTGCATATAAATATCATTATGGTATAATTTAATTTGAATTAAAGAATTTATTGCTTTAATGAATATGTTTTCTCAGGGACGCTTTTTAGCGTCTCTTTTAGTTTAATAAATTATAAACCCGTTGTGCTAGTTTATTTCCCCAAGCAGTATAATAGTTTATATTCGTTCGATGTTATCACTTAACCTCACTAAATATAAACTATTATACTGCTATCATAAAAGCTCGATATTTTGCTGGCACAACGGGTAAAAAATATAAAGGAGATTTTATGAACGCCCGCGCTATTGCTTTAAACATTTTAAATGAAATATATCAGGAAAAGGCCTACGCCAATATCTCTCTGTCCCGTCATCTATCCAAATGCAGCCTGTCCGACCAGGACCGCCGCTTTGTAACAGAACTTGTGTACGGCACAGTTAAAGCAGGCGATACGCTGCTGTGGATTTTGAAAAAATTCGTCAGCCGTCCGCTCGGCAAAATAGAACCCGTCATCGTAAATATTTTGCGTCTCGGCATTTATCAAATTGTATTCATGGACAGAATTCCTGCTTCCGCCGCCTGCAACGAAGCGGTAAATCTTGCCAAGCAGTTCAGCAATCCCGGCTCGGCGAAATTCGTCAACGGCGTACTGCGCAATTTAATCCGTCAGCCGGAAAAATACGCCATGCCGACCGGCAACAAAGCCGCTGAAATTTCCGTGCGTGAACAGCACCCGCTCTGGCTCGTGAAAAAATTCATTCATACATTCGGCAGTGAAGCCGCCCTGGCGCTCTGCCGGTTCAACAACACGAATGCACCACTCGTACTGCGCACCAATACGCTGAAAATTTCGCGGCCGGAACTGATAAATGAACTGGCAAAATCCGGCTGTGAAGTATCACCTTCCGCTTTAACACCGGAAGGCATAATCTGTCAAAGTCATCCGGCTTTGAATAAACTCCTGCCGCTGCAAAACGGTCTGGCGCAGGTACAGGACGAAAGCTCCATGCTCGTGGCGCATGTGCTCGACCCGCAGCCGGGTGAGTTCATAATCGACACCTGCAGTGCTCCGGGCGGCAAAACGACGCATATCGCCGCTTTAATGCAAAATAAAGGTACGATTATCGCCGGCGATATCTACGAGCACAAATTAAAACTCATCAAGGAAAATGCCGAACGGCTCGGTATCGATATCATTAAAACGCAGCTTCTGGACGCGCGCAAAGTCGGTGATTTATATCCGCTGAAAGCCGACAGAGTTCTCGTCGACGCTCCGTGCTCCGGTCTCGGCGTATTGCGCCGCAAACCTGACTCCCGCTGGAACAAGACGGAAGAGCTGCTCGGCGAACTGCCGCCGCTTCAGCTGGAAATTCTGCACTCCGCTGCCCGTGCCGTAAAAACGGGCGGAGTGCTCGTTTACAGCACCTGTACTATCATGCCGGAGGAAAACCAGCAGGTAATAGAAGCTTTTCTGGCTGCGCGGCCGGATTTCATGCTGGATGATGTGCACAAATATCTGCCGTTCAAGCATAAATCCAAAACGAAAACGCTTCAGTTACTGCCGCATATCGACCATACCGACGGCTTCTTTATCGCCCGTCTTATACGCAAATTCTGATATAATTTAATCTGTTGTGCTTAATTTATTTCTTAAAGCAGTATAATACTTTATATTTAATGAGGTTAAGTGCCAACATCGAATGAATATAAAGTATTATACTGCTTATCTGGCTCAATATTTTACCAGCACAACGAATAAACTTACGAAAGGAATTATTATGACCAATATCTTCGG
Source organism: Megamonas hypermegale (assembly GCA_002314325.1). GTDB lineage: Bacteria > Bacillota > Negativicutes > Selenomonadales > Selenomonadaceae > Megamonas > Megamonas hypermegale_A. Next base: position 30,318 of record DCFC01000036.1, on the reverse strand, counting down.
ACTTAATTTAAATGAATTGACAGCCCTGATAACCGCCTTGAAACTGCCAAAATTCCGCGCCAGACAGATTATCGAATGGCTTTACCTTAAACATGCTACCTCCTTTGACCAGATGACCAATCTGTCCAAAAACCTGCGTGAAAAACTGTCGCAGGAATTTATCATCGAACGCGCCAAATCGTGGGACAGACTGGACTCTGCCGACGGCAAAACGACAAAATTTCTCCTGCAGTTCGGCGACGGCATCGGCGTGGAAACCGTCCTGATGCGCCAAAGTTACGGCAACAGTATCTGCGTTTCCTCGCAGGCTGGCTGCAATATAGGCTGTGCTTTCTGCGCTTCCACTCTGCACGGCATGGCGCGCAATCTTTCTGCCGGTGAAATTCTCGCTCAGGCAATGTTCATTCAGGAACTTTTAAACGAAACGGGTCAGCAGATTAACAACATCGTAATCATGGGCTCCGGCGAACCGATGCTCAACTACGACAACGTTTTAAAATTCATCCGCCTCGTGCATGAACCGTACTGCCTCAATCTGGGCTACCGCAATATCACCGTATCCACGTCTGGCATTGTGCCAGGCATCGAAAGACTGGCGCAGGAAAACATTCCTATTACCCTTTCCATCTCGCTGCATGCACCGAATAACGAGCTGCGCACTGCTTTAATGCCGATTAACAAGCGCTACCCGCTGGAAGAAGTAATCCGCGCCGCCGTGCATTATGCCGATACCACCAAACGGCGCATTACGTATGAATACATTCTGATTGACAAATACAACGACAATCTTCAGCAGGCGGAAGAACTGTGCCGTCTATTGAAAAATCAGCTGGCAAACGTCAATCTTATTCCCATCAATCCTGTAAAGGAACGCAATTTCAACCGGCCTTCTCCCATTCGTATCAAAACATTCGCCCGCTATCTAAACGACCATCACATCACCGCCACCGTCCGTCAGGAAATGGGCGCGGATATCAACGCCGCCTGCGGTCAGCTGCGCAACAAACATTTATAATCAAATTGGAGATGAAAACCATGTTTTTCTCACGTATGGAAGATTTTCTGGAAAAAAATATCGAAGGCTTTTTCAATCGCAAATTCTCCAGCAATCTGCAGCTGGCCGAAATCGAAAAAATTCTCGACCGCCTGCTGATACGCCATAAACAGCGCATTAACCGCGCCATATTCGTTCCGGATACATTCACCATTACCATGAGCCAGAAGGATTTTGCCGAGCTGAACACGCCGCAGAACATAATCGAGCTGAAATTATTTCTCTACAAATCCGTAATCATCAAAGATTATTTTATGAAGAAAAAACCGACAATAAATATACTGAAATCGCTCGATTTAAAATTAGGCGTATGCGATATCAAAGCCTCATTCAGCCCTGATACGCAAATTCAAAGCAATGTTTCCGCCGATACGGAAGGCACGCAGGGAACGATTGTCGTACCGGCAAGCAGCAAAGAACTTTTCATCGGCTCGCCGAAAATCAATCAGGAAATGAAATTCGCCTCTTTGACCATAACGCAGGGACCGGACAAAGACTCCTACATGGAAATAGGCGACAAGCAAATTCATATCGGGCGGCGCGACAAAAACGAATTTATCATCACCGATATCAACGTTTCCCGCCTGCACGCCTACATCACTTTTGAAAACGGCCGCCATATACTGCACGATGCCAACAGCTTAAACGGCACGACTGTAAACGACACAAAAATATCCAGCTTCTGTCTTTGTCCCGGCGACAAAATCCAGATGGGCAACACCATTATAATTTACGATATTTTGTAAATCTGCTATAATATAAATAAAAACAGTTTTACGAGGTGATATCTATGAAAATATCCGCAAAAATCCTGACCGTAACGGCCGCAGCACTGCTTTTAAGCGGTATCGGCAGTCAGCTTGAACCGCTTCCGGCAAACGCTGCCCCGCCGCCTCCGCCGAAAATGGAACGTGTTGCTCCGCAGGTGCGTATTGATACAAAAATGCAGCAACTGAGCGATATGTACGGCATCGAAAAAGACACGCTCATGCAGTATTACAATGAAGGCTGGAAAGCAAAGGAAATTAGCCGCGGCGCGTTTTTAGCCTACGCTTCGCAAAAATCATTTGCGGAAGTAATGAACCTCAAAGATAAAAATTCCTGGCCGCGCGTGGAATATCTGCTCAATCTTACGCCGAACGACCTGAAAGCGGCGCATGATGATTTGGCAGCGCAGTATTTGAGCGAAAAACTGTCCATGAATAAGACAATCATCACCCGTCTGCTCCGGCAAAATTACGGCATGGGCGACGTTCTTCACGGCATACTGATATCTCAGTACTGCACCGCTTCGCCGGAAGACATCATTGCCATGCACAATCCGCCGGAAACAAACTGGGACGCCGTTGCGGACAAACTGGGCGTAACGGATGAACAGATGCAGAAAATCCGCGATACTATGCGCGAAGTTACTCCGCCCGGACCGAAAGGACCGCATAAACCGTAAATTTATAATTAAACAGAAAAAGCTAATGCAGTTGATTGCATTAGCTTTTTTATTTTTAGCACGAATTATTTAATTAAATTGAATTGGCGCATAGCTGCTTTCAGCTGTTCCAGATGAGCATCTTCCATTTCGCACAGCGGCATGCGGAGCGGACCCATGTTGAAGCCCATCAGACGCAGCGCAACTTTTACCGGAATTGGATTTACTTCGCAGAACAAAGCTTTAATCATAGGGAAATATTCCAGCTGTTTTGCTGCAGCTTCTTTTACCTTACCGTCGAGGAACAACTGGCACATATCGTGCGTTTCCTGCGGCATAACGTTGGAAAGAACGGAAATAACGCCCTGACCGCCAAGAGACATCAGCGGAATAATCTGGTCATCGTTGCCGGAATAGAAAGTGAGGTTATCGCCGCACAGAGCCATCGTTTCAGCCACTTGACTGATATTGCCGCTGGCTTCTTTTACGGCCGTAATGCGTGGATGCTGGGAAAGCACAGCATACGTTTCCGGTTTAATGCCTACGCCCGTGCGGGACGGTACATCATACAGCACAATCGGTACATTTACATTATCGGCAATGGACGTGAAATGCTTGATAAGACCTTTCTGCGTACATTTGTTATAATACGGTGTAACGATCAACAGCGCATCAGCACCGGCTTTATCGGCATGCTGCGACAGATTGATTGCATATCGCGTATCATTGGAGCCTGTTCCCGCAATGACCGGTACGCGTTTATTTACGTAATCCACAGTAAATTTAATAATATCTTCATGTTCCTGGTCAGTCATCGTAGCCGATTCGCCGCTTGTACCGGCAATGACAATCGCATCCGTACCATTATCCAGGTTGAAGTCAATCAGTTTTTTCAGTTCTTCATAATTAATACCAATACCATTTTCATTAAACGGCGTAGCAATAGCTACCGCTGCACCTTTAAAAATTACATCTTTCATAAAAAGAAAGCCTCCTTATGACATCTTTATTCTGATTATACAGGGATTTTACATGATTAGCAACTGTTTTATTTTACAAACTTACACAAGAAAAGACACCGCAAATAATATGCGGTGTCTTTTCTCCGGATTATAAAATTGATTTTACCGTTTTGAATACATCCTGCGCCTCATTTACTTTACTGCTGCTGCCCAGCACGCAGACAGCATTTTCCTCCATGCAGGCATCCACCAAATCAGCCAGACTGCGGATATCCTCCTGTGTTGTTGCCAGAACTTCATCGCGCTGCTGCTGGCGCATTTCGTCCGTCATGCCGACAATATAGCTGGAAGCCGCCAGTTCGCCTTTCAGCGCCGGTGTAAGCGGCATATCCATACCGCTGATTGTGCCGATGATGTATTTCGTCATCTCTCTGTCGCTCACGGCAAAACTGCGCAGGAATGCTCCCGTATTATCATATACATTGAGTGTTTCCTTTAAATTCGGGTCGCGGTACGAACCGAAGTACATATTGCCGTCGCGGCGGAATTTGACGAATGCTCCGTACGCGCCGCCCAGAACGCGGATATGTGTCCACAGATATTCATAGCGCATAATCGTTTCGAGCACTTTCATTGCGCCCGTGTATTTATAGCCGAGACGCATGAAATTAGCGCCTTTTGCCACATACTGAACTTGAGTGGAAGTGATGAAGCCTTCGTTTTTCTTATCCACGCTGAACGGGATTTCCTGCGGCGGATAAGCTTCATCCGGCAGTGCCGCAATAAACGGCGCTACAGCATCTGCCACCTTGCCGTAATCTTTTTCATCTATGGTAATGCTCGTAATCAGATTGTGCTTATTGAATACCATCGGCATGATTTTCGCAAAAACCGTCTGCATTTTGGCAAACTCATTGTCGAAATCGTTCAGGAATTTCTTGATGAAATCGTAGAATTTCAAATCGCCGTAGTTATCATACCGTTCTTTCGGTGTAAAATAAGCCATGAGTTCATCCAGAACAAGCTGATGACCAGAACGCAGAATGGACATCTCGAAATCACTGCGGCATTGCAGCGCCAGTTCCTTTATGCGCTCTTTCGAAGCGAACGAACTGTTAAAGACGATTTCCTGCAAAAGTTCCATGAGCTTCGGCACTTTATCCACAAGCACTTTCGCTTTGAACACCATTTTCGGCATATATGAATTAACGTCGCCTTCTCTGTCGTACGTCGCCACACTAAAACGCATACCGCCCGTATGCAGATTTACTGCATTGGCCAGTGCTTCATACGAATAATTTTTCGTTGCCGTCCTGCCGATAAATTCTTCCAGTAGGAACAAATAATCAATATCCTCATATGCAATCGCCGAAACATCAAAGAACATTTTTATATAAGCAATGCCGTTCGTTTCCACATCGTGTTTTAAAACTTTGCTGCCGCCGATTTCATCTTCCGCCAAAATCAGTTTATCGCATTTTTTATTGATATCGCTGATTTTTAAGAGCGGAATTTTCGCCAGAGCTTCCGGCGTATCAGCAGAACGCTGCCGTTTTTTCAATGCCTTCGTCGCCGCGATGATTTCCTGCAGTTGTTCATCATTCATAGCGGCTTTTATTTCCGCCAGTTTCGTCGTCAAAGCCCGTTCATTATTCGGAATAATCGTTTCATCCGGCGCCAAAATCAGCATCAGGCTGTGCGGATTGTCAAGCAGATACGTCTTGATTAATTCCTCGAACTTGCCCTCAGCCGCCCACGTTTTAACCACAGCCAACAAATCCTCATAATACAGATACATTGTCGGGTCGCCGTCGTAGAGCCAGCTGTTCATAAGATTGATATTGTAGATAAGCCCTTTCGGATACTGTCCGAAATCGGCTTCGCGCAGTTTAAACTCCATAATATTAATGGAAGCCTGCAAAAGTTCTTTGTCAATGCCTTTATTCACAATATCCGTCAGCGTATCATTTACGATTTTAGCAAACTCATCGGCTTTGTCCGCTTCTGAACCGTTGACGATAATACTGAACATCGGTTGAAGTATGCCATTGTCAAATGAGGAGATTACATCACTACCGAGCCCCGCCTTAATCAGCGCATTGCGGAGCGGTGCCGCTTCGCTTTTCAGCAGTGCATGTTCCAAAATCGTGAATGCCAGCATTTTTTCCTTTTCCAGCGAAGTAGCAATCGAATAATTCAGGCTCAGAAACGTTTTATTCGCCTTGCTTTCATGCGGAGCAACCGGATAAACATCATGCAGCACCTTGCGCGCGGCAAACGGCTTCTGCAAATCAACATGCGAGTCTATTTCTATCTTGTCGAATGCCGACAAGTATTCCTCATCCAGAAATGCCAGCGTATCCATCATATCCATATTGCCGTACAGATAAATATAGCTGTTGGCAGGATGATAATAGCGGCTGTGAAAATCAATAAACATCTGCTGCGTCAAATCAGGAATAGCCTTCGGGTCGCCGCCCGATTCATACTGATAAGTCGTGTCCGGGTACAGATTGTTTAAAATCTTGCGTTCCAGAAGACCGTCCGGCGACGACAGCGCCCCCTTCATTTCATTATAGACAACGCCGCTGTATTTTAACGGTTCATCCGCATTTTCAATCTCGTAATGCCAGCCTTCCTGCATAAGAATTTCCGGTACATTGCGCATATTCGGATAAAATACCGCATCAAGATAAACATCCATAAGATTGCGGAAATCCTTATCGTTGCGGCTGGCAACAGGATACATCGTCTTATCCGGGAAAGTCATCGCATTCAAAAACGTATTGAGCGAACCCTTCACCAGTTCCACAAACGGCTCTTTCGTCGGAAACTTGCGCGAACCGCACAGCGTCGAATGTTCTACGATATGCGCAACCCCCGTATCATCCGTCGGTGTCGTGCGGAACGTGATGGAAAAGACTTTATTATCATCACTGTTTGCCACAAACAGCAATTTTGCGCCGCTCTTCATGTGCTCGAATTCATACGCCTGCGAAGCAATTTCTTTTATATATGAAGATTTCTTCAGCTTAAAACCATGATAAACTTGATTTATTTCCAAAATAACAACTCCTTTTATCACATTTCATTTAATTAATTATCTATTAAAAAGGTCTATCTGTCAAATATAGTAGGTGCTTTTTGGTGTTTGCTTCGGACATAAATTGTTTTATCAAAAATCAGCTTTGTAGTATAATGAATATATAAAACCTATTGTGCTAGTTGATTTTCCAAAGCAGTATAAATCATGGGTCTTGTGCCCGACTTCGATAATAATGGTGTTAATTAGGACAAAACGTCCAAATTAACAAGTAATTTTAAGTAGGTGATAGTAATGGATAATTTAGCTTACGTAGATGATTTTATAATGAAACGTAAAACAGAACTTATTGATGGCGTAGTATATATGATGTCGCCGCGACCACGATATGAACATATTACGGTAAGTGGCAATATCTTTATTATGTTTGGTATTTATCTTAAAGGAAAATCTTGTCGTACCTTTCCAGATGGAATGGATTTATTCTTAGACGAAAAGAACAGATTTGTTCCAGACGTAATGATAGTATGTGATAAAAATAAGATAAAGCATGATGGTATTCATGGTGCGCCTGATTTAGTCGTTGAGGTTCTGTCAAAAACAACTGCTCAAAACGATAGAGCTAAGAAAAAAGATGCTTATGAAAAAGCTGGAGTAAAGGAATATTGGATTGTTGATACATGGTCAAAATCAGTTGAAGTATATTTAAATAATGATGGTCGTTTTGTATTAAACCATATATATTATTGTTTAACAGATGAGGAAATCGTCGAAAATAACGCACTGCCTGATGACGATATGAATAAAATAAAAAAGATAGATACAGAAATACAAGTATCTATCTTCAAAGATTTTAAAATCAAATTAAAAGACATCTTTGAGCATATTGAGTAAAAATTTTTATAGATTTGATGTAGTTTCATATGAATTTTAGGTTTGAAAGAATGCTTAAGAATATTGTATTGTGATTTTTTTATTTGACAAGTATTGACTTAAAGTGGACTCAAAGTGCTATAACAGAAATAAAGAAATCATACATCATTTGGAGGGCTTATTATGCAGACTATTGACGAATTTGCAAAAACTTTAATCTTTCCGCTGGGCGACAAACTGCCGGAAGAATTCAGCAGAAACTTCATCGGCCAGGCACATTTAAATATGCTCACCACGCAGGGCGTATCCATCGGCAATGTTACATTTGAACCGGGCTGCCGCAATAACTGGCACATTCACCATAAAGGCGGTCAAATCCTGCTCGTTACCGCCGGCACCGGCTATTATCAGGAATGGGGCAAACCGGCGCAGAAACTTCATGCCGGCGATGTCGTAAACATTGCGCCTGAAGTGAAACACTGGCACGGCGCAGCCAAAGACAGTTTCTTCTCTCATCTGGCAATCGAAGTTCCGGCGCCGGGCGCTTCCAATGAATGGCTTGAACCGGTAACGGACGACGTTTATCTTCAATTAAAATAATAAAATAATACGGCTCAAATAAAAAACAGGCAGTAGTTTAAAAGCTACCGCCTGTTTTTATTTTGTCTTAAATGCGCTTTATTCCTTTTTGCTGCCACTCGATTAAATCGGCCAGCGTGATATTGTCCACCACATCCGTGATAGCATCGTACAATTTCTGCCACAAAACCAGCGTCGGACAGATATCCACACGTTTGCACGTATTGACTTCATCTTCCAGACAAGCTACCGGAGCCAGATTGCCTTCAATCAGGCGCAAAATCATGCCGACAGTGTAATCCTGCGGCTTTTTCGTCAGACGGTAGCCGCCCTGCGGACCGCGCAGACTTTTTACAAATCCCGCCTTGTTCAAGTTAGAAACAATCTGTTCCAAATACTTATCCGAAATCTGCTGTCTTTCAGCAATGTCTTTGATACGAACCGGACTTTCAGCATCATTGAGAGCAATGTCCAGCATTAATCTTAAAGCGTATCTTCCCTTAGTTGAAATTTTCATAAAACCTTAATCCCTCATTTATGTATAAATTAAATTATTTCTATATAATTTAGTATAACATAAATTAACATCGGAAAAAAGATATTTTATGATATTACATTTATTTTTTAACGCAGTCCACCCCAGCGGCATATCCCATGGAAAAAGCAGCCTGCAAATTGTATCCGCCGGTAAATGCGTCCACGTCGACAACTTCACCTATACAGTACAGACCCCTTATCAGCCTTGACTCCATTGTTTTTGGATTGATTTCTTTCGTGGATATTCCTCCGCCTGTAACAATGGCCTCGCTGAGAGGACGTGTCCATGTAATCGTTATCGTTAAATTCTGCAATAAGTCGACCAATCGTTCCCGCTCTTCGCGGCTTATCTGATTGACAAACTTGTCTCCGTCAATGAATGCCAGGTCGATGGCATCTTCAATCATCTTGCTCGGCAGTAAATCGCCCAGCGCATTCTTAATCTGCTTGCGGCTGTATTTGGCAAAATCGCGGCAAATCCGCTTGTCCAACTGCTCGCGTGTCAGTGCCGGTTTTAAGTTTATCGACAGTTCCACCGTTTTTCCCGCTTTCAAATCAAGTGCAATCTGCCGGCTGAGCGACAGGATAATCGGCCCGCTCACGCCGAAATGCGTAAACAGCATTTCACCGAACATTTCCCGTTCTTCCCTGCCGTCCACGATGACTTTAACATTCACATTGCGCAAAGACAAACCCTGCCATTTCTTCACCCAGTCCTCCTCGCATTCCAGCGGCACCAGCGCCGGATGAAGCTCCACGATATGATGGCCGAGCTTTTGCGCTATCTTGAAACCGTCGCCGTTTGAGCCTGTACCCGGATAAGAAGCTCCGCCCGTTGCCAGAATAACACTGTCCGCCGCGAAAAAATCGCCCTTCGTCGTAACCGCGCCGATAGCTTTATCGTTTTCCACCTTTATTTCGCTGACGTTTTCATTGTATTTAATCTGCACGGCCAAAGAGCGCAGCAAATCCGTAAACGCATTCACGATATCAGCCGCCCTGTCGCTCACCGGAAATACACGCCCGCCGCGTTCTTCTTTCAGCGGCACATTCAGTTCTTCAAAAAAAGACCACGTATCCCAGTTGAAAAACTGGCTGAACACACTGTACAAAAATCGGCCGTTGCCCGGAATATTCTTCACAAAATCCTGAAGCACCGCCGTATTCGTAACATTGCAGCGGCCTTTTCCCGTAATTAAAAGCTTTTTGCCCAGGCGGTCGTTTTTTTCCAGAAGCAGCACTTCCGCCCCGTTTTGCGCCGCCGTAACAGCTGCCATAAGTCCCGCTGCGCCACCGCCTATCACGATTACTTTCTGCATTTTACTTATCTCCTATCAATTTGCGCAGCTTCACCAGCTCACGCTCCGTCAGCGGACGATATTCACCGCGTTTCAGTCTGTTCAGCGTAAGACCGGCAAAAGCAATGCGCTTCAACGCCTTCACTTCATAACCGAGTGCTTTGAACATACGTCGCACTTGCCGATTTCTGCCCTCATGAATAGTGATTTCCACACGTGACGACTTCGTCGGCTTATCTATCGAATCCAGATACACATCAGCCGGCGCCGTCTTGCCGTCCTCCAGCTTCACGCCGTTTGCCAGCTTGTGCAAATCATCCATTGTGATAATACCGTCGATTTTCGCCACATACGTCTTTTCAATCTCATACTTCGGATGCAGCAGCTTATTCATAAAATCGCCGTCATTTGTTAAAAGTATCAAGCCTTCCGTATTGTAATCGAGCCGCCCAATCGGAAAAATCCGCTCCGGCACATCGGACAAAATGTCCACCACCGTCTTTCGGCCGTTTTCATCCTTCACGCTGGAAATATATCCTTTCGGCTTATTTAAAATATAATAAACCTTTCTTTCTTCCGGTCTAAGCCGCTTTCCTTCATAAAAAACTTTATCTTTAACAGGGTCGATTTTTGTCCCCAATTCCTTAACCACAATTCCGTTAACGCGGACTTTTCCTTCCAAAATTAATTTCTCCGCATTGCGCCGCGAAGCCACTCCCGCACGCGCCAAAAATTTTTGCAATCTCTCTTCCAAATAAATTCTCCTTTACTAAATTCATCTACTTTATACTACCGTCAATCATTATCCCTGTCAAACAAAAAAAGAGCGTGCATTCTTGCACGCCGTAAAAATTTCAACTAAGTTTGTCTTTTTATTCATTATTCAATTGTTAAGCATCCTTAGCATTCTCCATAGATTCGGGATTTTTTGTCGATTTTCGCTTGAGCTTCCATGTAGCACCGACGCCGCCCATTGTTTCATTACAGAAAGTGGAGACGCTTGCAGACAGCATAAAATCACGGCTTGGATAGTAAAACACGCCTAAAGCCAAACCCGCTTCATCTTCATACTGACTGACACTGACGGAAAATTCACTCGGTGCTACATGGCTGTAGCCCAAAGCCCCAAGTTTTGCGATAGCCGCTGTCATAGCGCTTACTTTGTCTAACCTGCATCCTGCGCTGCTGACACGACTGTCGATATCCTGAATTTGTACTGTACGGGATAAATCACCGGCATGAGCCGTCGTATTGGAAAAAAGACTCACACCCGTTGCCATAACAAAACCGGCAAGCATTATTTTGGCTAACTTTTCTCTCTGTTTCATAAAATACTCCAATTCCTAATTCAAACCCTAGTTCAACTTCTGCTACATCTAAATATTTTAAATTGACTTATCCGTATATACAGCACAAACTGCAATTTCTCATCTTAATACCAAGAGTAATCATAGTTTTTATACTTCAAAAATGGACTATATTGATACATTCACATGTTCACCCCGGATGCTTAATGATATAATACTACTTTATCAAACTCCTGTCAATACCTACCGACATAATATTATTTATAAAAATAAAATGAATATGTTCATTTTTCTTTTGAAAGGTCAAAAGAAAAACGAACCAAAAAGAAAAAACCTTTTAACGTTTCGCTTGCGCTGCACTGAGCAAGCCTTCGTAGCTCTTCTATAAACACAGTCGGTACAGCGGCTCGAAACGCTTGGAATTTAGCTCGTGCCTTTTGAATATTCGACAGGAACTTAATTTAAGCTGTTGACATGATATTTTACTAGTCATGCTAAATTTTTGTCTGCGTTGGAGATTTTTACG
>DCFC01000036.1:0-18573 GCA_002314325.1 Megamonas hypermegale | reverse complement strand
TAATTCTCTTTATCTTATATTGTGCCGAACGGCACTTTCTTAAATTAAGTTAGAAAGAAAAACGAACGCAAAGGTGAATGTAAAATAGAAATTATTCTTCAATATAAATTTTACTAAGAAGTTTCAAAATATCTTCTTGAGCAATAATCCAACCACGCTTTTGCTTTAAAAAGAATTAAATATTTTGCCTCTAATATGCTAATATCATCGATTTTAATTTTTCCATCAGATAATAAATGATAATAATCTTCATCTAATAAAATTGCAGACAGGCTTGAAATATCTTCATCCATCAGTAACGGCGTCAAAATTGCATCATCTGGCAAATATATTCCTTTTACATGTTTAGTAAATAATTCAATCATAAAAGGATATTCCCTACTTCTTGGATGACTAAATCTGTAAAACTGCGGTAACCCTGTACTTTTATTTTTGTGTTCATATTCAGTATTTAAAATATATTCCCAAAAACATTTACCAAATTCTGGTGTAATTGCTTCTATTATCAATACCATATCCAGATCTTTTGTTGCCCTAAAGTCCAGCCCTTCATCCATCATCAATAATGAACATGCTGTACCACCAATAATCACATACTGCTCTTCATAATCTTTAAACCATTTTTTAAAACTTTCTAATCCTACAACCATTTATTTTACCACACTTTCTTTAATAAACTTTCAACAGCTTCCTGTATACGTTCATCATTTTCATTTTTCAAAGTCATTATTAATGATAAAGGATCAACTATATTATCTTTAGCCAATATAAATGGACTATATTTCCATATTTCTATTTTTACCTGATTTAATGGATTTAGTAATATATCTGAACCTTTCCATTTTGATAAATTATCTTTAACAGCAAAACACTCTACCAAATCCGGATTTATCATAGTCATACTGGAAAGAGCCGATAAACCCGATAAACATAAACTTTTTTTATCAATCTCAATAGATGAAACATATTTTATCTTTCGCACTGGAGAAATTAAATATGATGAAAGCTGTTCATATAGTTCTTTCGGTGAGTATTTGCTACACAAAATTTTTTGCGTACTAGCTTTTTCTAAAAAAAAATATCCTGTTTGTTCTAATTGCCTTATAGCTCGAGTAATAGTCATTCCGGAAAAACCCGTATATTTTATAATTTCTTTTATATAAAGTTTTTTTTCCTGCTTATAAAAATAATAAAACAATACAACTTGTGTTGACGGCAAAAATTTATCATTATCAGTAAAATTATAATTATCTTTTAACATCATTCCCATAAAAGGAAGATAAATTTGTTTATATGGAACTATAAACGAAATACCTTCCTGAATTAAATATTCTATAAAAGTTCTAATATTCGACTTCAAAACGAAAACAACCGGCAAGCACTCTAATTTTTGAATTTTAGATATGTGTTTCTTTAAGACAGGTATAGAATCTAAACTGGATTTTACAAATAAAAATATAGTATCAATATTTCCTATCTTAACTTTCTTAATATCATATTTATCAATCATAAATAACGGTAACTTATTTTTATATTTCCATGACTGACAAGAAACCGCTACTTTTAAAACATCTTCAATATAATCCAAAATCTCACCACTTTCATTCTAACTCTTTTTTTACTATTTTAACTTAATTAAAGTTATAATGCAATTTTTTAAGTTAGAAAGAAAAATGAATACAAAAAAAAGAGCGTGCAACTTCACACGCTCTTATACGGTAATTCCTCAACTCTGTATTTCTCCGGATGCTTCCAGTACAGCTTTTCACAATGCGGACAGCAAAACTTCTGCCGTCTGTCCTTCTTATTCGTGACTGCAATGACTTTATGGCATTTCTTACATACAAAATGACGAATAACTTTCGCGCCCAATTCCTAATGTTTCAAAGAAAAATTTACGACATAAAGGCAAACGCGAAAAGAAAGAAACAAGAGGAAAGATATGATATAATAATAAATGAGGTGTATACTATGACAAAATCAAAGCGCAAGGTATATCGGCTGAATGATTTTTTCTTTAAAAATCTTATGGGCGACGAAAAAAGAAGCAATCTGACTCTTAGATTTTTAAATCTTATCTTAAATAGAACAGAAGAAAATGCTTTTAAAAGCATACAGTTTCTCAAAACAGAACAGGACCCGCTGACGAAAGACGGCAAATTGTCCATTCTCGATGTGAAAGCAAGTGTTGATGATAAAACATTCGTCAATATAGAACTGCAGGTATCGCGGCAGAATTATATAATTAAACGTTCCATGTTTTATCTATCCCGCATATTTTCTGAACAAGCTGTTGTAGGTCAAGATTATGATGAACTTAAACCGATAATCGGTATAAATCTGCTGGATTTTAAACTATTTGAAGAACTACCGAACTGGCATAATACAGCAAACTTTACTGTAAAAGGGATAGAAAAGCCTATAACTGACTGTATTACAATGCACTTTCTGGAACTGCCGAAGCTCAAATTCAGCGACGTGAAAAAAGCCAAACGGCTGGAAGCATGGGGCGCATATTTTTCGGGTGTATACGATGAAAAAGAATTGGAGGTTTTATGTATGAATGAACCTTTATTAAAAGAAGCTATATCTTATGAACAGGCTTTTACCAATAACGATGAAATGTACAGAAAATATCAGCAACGTGAAGATGCCATCCGTGAGGAAACTACCAAAATACGTTTAGGTGAAAAACGCGGTATTATTATTGGTAGAAAAGAAGGTATTACTATAGGCAAAAAACAAGGAGAAAAAGAGAAAGCTGAAACTATGGCAAGAAAAATGTTGGCCGATAATGTGGATTTAAAAATAATTGCTAAATATACAGAATTACCTTTAGAAGAAATAATAAAATTAAGCAAAGCATAAAATAGGGAGCTATTAGCTCCTTATTTTTTTTGCACAAAAAAGAGCGTGCACTCTTACACGCTCTTATACAGTAATTCCTCAACTCTGTATTTCTCCGGATGCTTCCAGTACAGCTTTTCACAATGCGGACAGCAGAACTTCTGCCGTCTGTCCTTCTTATCCGTGACTGCAACGACTTTATGGCATTTCTTGCATACAAAATGGCGAATAACTTTCTTGCCTTGTACTTCATCATTATTCTGCCAATCCACCGTGCGGTTTTTATCATAATAGACAACTTTATGATGCGCTTTCCTGCAATGAGCACTGCAGTAAATATGGTGTCTGCCTCTTGACTCAAAAGCCTTATGACACACCGGACATATCTTCCAAAACATATTAATCAGCTCATTTTCCCATCATTGACTGAAATCTCTGTCTATCTTCCAAAACCTTCAAAGCTTTGACATAGATATCAGAAATAATCTTCTCATCAATCGGCTTCATCTGCATATCACTGCCCAGATTGGAGCACACCTTGCCGTCCTTATCTACCAAAAACCGCTGCGGAATACAATAATATCTGCCGTCATTCGTAAACATATACAGATCAAGCGCCGAAACAGCGTCTTTCGTTTCCTCGCTCTGGCGAAGCTGCTGCAGGAATGTTTCATCCGTATACCGTTCTTCCACCGAAACGATTAAATAATACACATTGTTTTTCTTGACCGTATCAATTGTATTCGTATCAATATACACCGTACCGAAATCGCTTTTTCCCACTTCCTGAAGTTGAGGTTGAACTTCCGCTTGTACTTTATCACTCGGTCTGAGCCACATAAAAGCAACGACAAACACTGCAAAAAATACAGCCACTAAATATATATGGTCTTTAAGAAAATTCATATCCATAGGCATCACTTAGCCGGTACAGCCTGCTGGTTCTGCTGCTGCATAGGCGTTAAAGCAAAATTCGTCATTTTCTGTTCTTTATCAAAAGATAATACAATCGCTACCAGATTGGCACTGTCAAAACTTGCAATATAAGTTACGCGGTCTTCCTGGTCAAAACGCTGGAAAGAATAAAATTTTGCGTCCTTCATAGTGCCCATCTGCACTTTAACATCTCTCTGCATTTTGCTGTAAGCCTGTTCCGTAACAGCCGTTTTCAATTCATCCGAAAAACCTTTCGTAAAATCTTCATAGCTCGGCACTTCCTGCCCTGCAAACACAGAGATAAACGTTTCCGCTGTTTTCTGCTCAGCGTTCAAATCGCCGCCGTCAGCCGCAAAACACATACTGCCGAAGCTCATCGTCATAACCATTGCCAATGCGCATAATAATTTCTTCATGATATTAACCCCCAATTATAGAATAAGCGACAGATACACTGCCGCTTATCCTTAATTTATTGATTTATTCAGCTGTAATTAAGCTTCCTGCTGCTGTCTTTCTGCCAGCATTTTTGCATGTCTTTCTCTTTGCGCTTTTACTTTTTCAGCTTTTGCCATTTCCTGCATTTCTTCAGCTTTTTCCACACGTTTTTCTTCTACAGTGCGTTCTTTTTCAGCTGCAGATTTGCGGCCGATTTTCCAAGTAGCACCGATACCGCCCATTACTTCATCGCCAGAAGTGGAAATGCTTGCGCTGAGCATGAAATCTTCATTTGGATAATGGAATACACCAAGAGCCAGACCAGTTTCGCTTTCATACTGACCAACGCCAACAGCGATTTCAGTCGGAGCTTCCGGATCATAACCCATTGTACGTAAGTTAGCAATAGCAGCAGCCATAGCACCAACTTTATCAATACGGTCTTCAACATCGCCCATACGATCTTCCAAGTTGCTTACACGACCATCTAAAGCCTTAACATCTTTACCTAACTGCTGGCGCATAGCAGATTCAGCATTGATAGCACCAACTAAAGACTGATTGTCTTGATATTCTTTAGCATCTTTAATATCGTCATTAAGTTTAGTAGTATCGCCAACTGCAGCATTTACTTTTTCAGTAACAGTTGTATCTGTAGCCAGTTCACCTAAATTTGTGCCATTAATAATAGTGTTACCATTTTCATCTTTGCCAATGCCAACACCATTAATCTGACCTGCAGTAATGCTATCAGTAACAATGCTACCGCCATCGATAGTTGTAGTACCGCCATTAGTACCGCCAGTAACTTCTACAGTACCGCCATCAATTGTAGACGAACCTTTTTCGTTATCAGATTTCAATGCTCCATCAGTAGTTACACCAGCTTCATCAATAGTAGTCAGTGTATTTTCTACTTTTACATTTACGCCATCTTTGCTGATAGTTGTGCTCTGTTCAATATGAGTAAAAGACTTACCTGGATCAACAAAATTCGTATCATCACGTCTAATACCACCGAGGTTAGAAAGACCTCCCTCTGGAGAAATATTATTAATGGTATCGGCTAAGCCACCTAAAGAGATACCATTAGCTACAAAATCATCTGCAGTTACAGTACCATCAGATAATACCTGGAAGTTTGTATTTCCTTCATCATCTACTACAGATAATCCTGTTGTTCTTACTGTTGTTGCATCTACATTACCATTAGCATCTACTACAAAACTTCCATCTGCATTCTGAAGAATTTCTCCAGTAACTATACCAGCATTTACATTAGTTGCATTTACAGTACCATCAGACAATACCTGGAAGTTTGTATTTCCTTCATCGTCTTTTACAGATAATCCCGTTGTGCTTACTGTTGTTGCTGTAACATTACCGTTAGCATCTGCTACAAAACTTCCATCTGCATTTTGGAGAATTTCTCCAGTAACTGTGCCAGCATTTACATTAGTTGCATTTACAGTACCATCAGATAATACCTGGAAATTTGTATTTCCTTCATCATCTTTTACAGATAATCCTGTTGTACTTACTGTTGTTGCTGTAACATTACCGTTAGCATCTGCTACAAAACTTCCATCTGCATTTTGAATAGTTTCACCAGAAACTATACCAATATCTACCTTATCAGCAATTACAGTACCATCAGACAATACCTGGAAATTTGTATTTCCTTCATCATCTACTACAGATAATCCTGTTGTACTTACCGTAGTTGCTGTGATATTACCGTTAGCATCTGCTACAAAAGTTCCATTTACATTCTGAAGTGTTTCACCTGTAATCACTCCAGCATTTATATTGGTCGCATTTACAGTACCATCAGATAATACCTGGAAATTTGTATTTCCTTCATCATCTACTACAGATAATCCTGTTGCGTTTACTGTCGTTGCTGTAACATTACCGTTAGCATCTGCTGCAAAACTTCCATCTGCATTTTGGAAAGCTTCTCCTGTAACTACACCGGCATTTACATTATTAACTGTCAAATCATTAGCTGTTACATCACCATTAGAACGTACCTGGAAATTTGTTCCATTTTCATTTGACACAGATAATCCCGTTGTACTTACTGTTGTTGCTGTAACATTGCCGTTAGCATCTGCTACAAAAGTTCCATTTACATTCTGAAGTGTTTCACCTGTAATCACTCCAGCATTTATATTGGTCGCATTTACAGTACCATCAGATAATACCTGGAAATTTGTTCCGTTTTCATTTGATACAGATAATCCCGTTGTGCTTACTGTTGTTGCTGTAACATTGCCGTTAGCATCTGCTACAAAGCTTCCATTTGCATTTTGTAAAGCTTCTCCTGTAACTACACCAGCACTAATTGTATTAGCGTTTATATAACCTGCAACACTTAAATCTCCTGTCAAAGTTGTAAGAGATTCATTCATATTGAGTGCATTCTCACCAATACTAAAAACTAAATTTTTGTCAGCTTGTCCACGAATTTCTCCACCTTCAGCTACAACATAAGTAGATGCAGACTCTAATGGCTCTCCATTATCATAAATACCATTTGCTGAAGATATTGCTGGAGATACACCTGCAACTGTTGCAGCACACATTACAGCGGCTAAAATTTGAGCTTTTTTATTTTTTGCCATAAATAAAACCCCTAATCTAATACAATAAAATTTTCGCTTTTAAAGTACTCCCAAGATTTTATAAATATAACCATTCCCGCGAATATTACACACATAAACATTCGTTCATCATTTCTATGTACTTCTGCTACTTGAAATAAAATTCAAGAAAAATTCCTTTTTCCTCGTGCAATTTATCGACACTCCAAAGGCGTAAGTTCCCGACTAGCCATCGGTACCTGTTATCTTCTACCCCCCCGCCTAAAATTTATTTATATCAAAGAGTCTATTAGACATCTTTTCTATCAAACTTAACAGCCTTATGCCAACAGTCCTGTTGCATAAACCGCAGCCTTTGCTCCAGCTTATCTATCTTTTCCCGCTGTTTCTCAATATTGGCGAAACAGCCCGAACCGTTTCGGCTGGCATATTTCCTATCCAGACTGCGCTTTTCGCGCCGGATTTTCTTCTCGATTTTCTCAATCCTGTCATTAATATTACTGATATCACTTTGGCTTCCAACAGTATTTTTATCACTTGAAGGCATTTTCGCCCTGTCCTTTTCCACTGTAACAGCCACATAATACCTTCCGGCTTCGCACGAAACCGTACCCGACAGAACTTCCTCATCTATCGGCAGATACCCGAACTCTTTCAGCTTCACAAAACCGATTGTCGGGATATTCACCCTGTGCCTTTCAATAATCCAGGCATCATCTTTTTTACTTTTCAAATGCAGTTTAGCGTCCTGCCCGTTGAACTTCTTCAACTTCGGCAGATTGCTCCTGCCCTGAAAAAACCTTTTAAAAGCCTTTTCCGCATTAATCAGCGTAATGTTTCTGGCATAACTGTCGCATTGACCGACCCAGAACAAATCATTCCCTGCCGTTAATTTTTGCCGTATACTTTCAGCAAAATCATTGGCGCTGACAAAATCAGCCTGTTTCTCATCCAAAAGCCCGCGCTGCCGCATCTCATACAACTGTGTATTCAATCTGACATATTGATTGTAAATCCAACAACACGTACCTATATTCTGCTTGATTTTATTGACCTGCTCCGTTGTTGGCTTAATCTCCGTCTTATATGTAATTTTCATAAATCCTCCCAAGCCAACATAAAATACCAAAAATGTTTAATCTGTTTCATCAGGATTTTTTATTACCATTAAAAATAAAGAACTATTTATTGCGCGCATTCACCGAAAGATTACTGCCGTTTTGTGAAATCAATAACCCTTCCGTAATGCCTATCACCCTTAATTTATCCTCGTATGACAACTTTTGGAAAATCTTGAGCATTTGCACTGCGGTATTCCGCTGTTCTTCGTATAATTTATTTTCTTTCGCCATCAAACTCCCCACCTCTATTCTTTTTACTAATATATTACTGCTTAGCAATATTTATGTCAATACTTTATAGTCAATAAATGCTTTATATTTAAATTTTATTGATTTGCACTATTTTCTATGCTATCATTACTTATATCAACAAATTCTATAAAAGAGGTAGGGTAGTAAAATGTCTGATATCGGTAAACGAATTCGTTTGCTTCGCAAATCTCTCGGTCTTAACCAGACAGATTTCGGCAAACCACTAGGATTAAAGCAAGCTATTATAGGTCAATACGAAACAGGTGTACGCAATATAACCGATAGAAACATTGGTATGTTGTGCAAAACATACAATATCAATAAGGATTGGTTGCTCACCGGCGAAGGAGAAATGGAAAACAAAAACAGCAACATGCTGATAGAAGAAATCTCCCAAACGCAGAACTTAACCGAGCTTGATATCCAATTTCTCAAAAAATATTTAAAATTGTCAACGGAAAACCGCAAGTTATTGGCAAATTTATTAATGAATATGGAAGAAAAGAATTAAAAAAAGACTTTTTCAGTATCCAAATCAAAATTCAACTGAAAAAGTCTTTTTTACGTTCATTTTTCTTTTTGCAAATTTTTTATTTCGTTTTCACTTAAACCTGTAGCTTTCATTATCATTTCTATATTAGCTCCTAAGTCCAACAGATTTAAAGCAATCTTGTTTACTTCTTCTGTTTTGCCTTTATCATAACCCTTATCATAACCCTTATCATAACCATCTTCATAACTTTCTCCCATATAAGAGTAATAATCTCTAAGGGCTTTTTCTCTTTGTTCATATTCTCTTCTTTGCATTTTATCCATCAAAAAAGAACGCTCAAAATCCATTACTTCTTTCATAATCGGCTTATTCATTGATAATTCCTCCAGTTCCTTATCATCATAGTTACCGGAAAAATACGCTATCCAGGTTTCGGATGCTCTCATTTTTCTAATATCTTTCAGTTTGAACTTCGGTATCTCCGCAAAGTGAATTTCCATATGGTCTGTTAATTTTCTGTAAGACTTAGCATTTAAGAGCCTATAAATATTGTGCCAGTCTTTCTCGTCAGTGAGATAATCAAAATTTAAAAGATTTATGGCAATCGTCTTTTTCAGTTTTTTGTAACGTTCACCTTTTCCCAGTTGTTCAGCATACATTTTCGACCAGTAATACAAAGAGCGTTCCGCCATCAGCTTAAACGGCAGTACCTGTACTTCAATCTCTATCTGGGTACCGTCATTCATATCTGCTCGAATATCCAACTTGGATAATTTGCCGTCTATCGTTTCCGGTTCGTTATCTTTATCTAAAAATGTAATATCCGTAAAGTAATTATTGGCATCTCTATCTAAAATTGAATTTAAAAAATTGAGCGTTAGACTCTTTTTATTCTTATCACCAAGAAGTCGTTTAAAATATAAATCATTCAATCTATTAAATTTCATCCTATCAGCTCCTTTGTTTTATTATAATTTGAGCTGTCTGCTCTTTATCTTCATAATAAAAGACTTCAACATTCAACAAAGAACTAAAACTTAACTTAAAAATTTTTTCTTATAATGATGTTATTTTTAAAGTTTTTCCCATAGCATTCAGCAGCTTAAAAATTTCTTCTAAATTCTTTAACAATACCTCTTCTTCTTTATTTACAAAAACCATTTGCATATTTTCTTCTAAATCGTTCTTTTCAAATAATGTATTTAATGAATTCAGAAAATCAGATTGAACATTACTGTAGTTATCATCTTTCAATGGCAACGTTGCCAAAAATTTTTCATAAGACGAAATACACTTTTCCTCCTTAAGCAAATCGTTTAACGTCATTTCTATTTTTTCTACTTCTTTTGCATCTAGCTTATCTTTATTTTTTTCCAACGCCGATTTTAAATTTGCAGGTTCTTCCAACATTTTCATTATATTATCATATGTTAAATTTTGCAGTGCGCCTTTTTCATATCTAACCACAGTGGCTTGAGTACAACCAATAAGTATAGCAAACGTTCTTTGACTCAAATTATATTTTCTTCTTAAATTGATGATATCTTTTGTTGACAACATATTATGTTTTTTTCTATATATGTCATACGCTTGTTTGAGATTATCCGTATCCAATACCATATCCAGTATTTCTTCATTACAGTCAAGACATTTTCTTACATGTGCATTAACTTTAATATCCTCTCCTTTTACATTATAAATTTCTTCTTTTTCTATAATTACTGTTCTTTCATGTAAACAATCTTTTCTCTCTTTGCTCATAAAATATCGTCCTTTCTAAAATCTATCTATCCATTTATTTCGTCCTAATTTTTATGCGGATATTTCATAGGATATTCCGCTATATGAAATGATATATTCAATAATTCTTCTGTTGTTATTTTCAACTTTATATAAATTTCATACTCTTCATATTGGTATTCAAAAACCCATATGCAATTTTTATCTTCTCTATCTCTATCGTCTTCCGGTCCGCTTGAATAATTTTCATATCTCAATTCAGCAATAATTTCCGGTATATCTTCAGGTGTTAAACCTAACAGAGCTAAACTTATCATATTCTTCTTGCGCTTCTTTAAAAAACGAAATTTATTATTTGCTATCAAAACTCTTACTTTGCACAGAAATTCTTCTATATCATCAATACTCGACACAGATTTTCCTCCTATTTTAAATGTTCTTCATTTACATGATATCATATAATATCATATAAGTATATAAAAAAGAGCCGAAAATATCGGCTCTTTTCTTATAACACAACTTTATGCGGGGCGATTTTTCGTTCACTGAACACATATCGTCCAATACCGGCAAATTCCTTATCCGTATATAGGCGGATAAATTTGTCAGCAAACTCTACGTTTTCAGCTACATTGATTTTCTTGCCCTGTTTTATCATCAACGCTTCATCTTCCGTGATTTTATACTCCGGCAGATGTTTTATCGGAAAATCCATCGGACATAGCGCCTTATGCGGCAGCATGCCGATTTCCTCCGTACTCCAGGCATTTTCCAGCTTGAACTCGCCTACATGCGTGCGCACGAGAAAGCTCATCACAGCCGGTATGCCGAGTTTTTTCCCGATATCCATGCACAGACTGCGGATATACGTTCCTTTGGAGCATTTCACGGAAAAAACGAAACCGTTTTCCGTCATTTCATGAAAATCTATCGCATGAATTACAACCGTTCGTTCTGGCATTTCCACTTCAATATTCTTGCGGGCGAGATTGTACGCCTTCTGCCCGTTGATGCGCACAGCCGAATACATCGGCGGCCGCTGTTTTATTTCGCCGCGGAAAGTTTCCAGCACCTGTTTTATCGCCTCTATCGTCGGCATTTGATACGGCGCTTCTTCTATCACGTTGCCCGTATCGTCGCCGCTGTCGGTCGTATAACCGAACGTAACTTCCGCTGTATACGATTTATCCGCGTTATCCATATATTCCAGCATGCGCGTCGCCTTGCCCAGTGCAATCGGCAGGACACCTGCCGCCGCCGGGTCGAGTGTTCCGGCATGACCGATTTTCTTCATGCCGTAAACCTTGCGCAGATGTGCGACTATATCGTGCGATGTTATGCCGGGAGCTTTCAGCACATTTACAAAACCGTTAGGCATTTTGTTTCTTCATTCCTTCAACAATAGCATTGAGCACAATCTCTTTGGCCTCGTCCAGATTTTTATAGACGGTGGCACCGGCTGCGCGGATATGGCCGCCGCCGCCGATTGACTGTGCAATTTCGCTGACGTTCGTATTTTTAGAGCGCATACTTACGCGCGTAACGTTTTCATCAGCGTATTTTATCATAACGGCAACATCAGTGCCGCGGATATTTCTGGCAAAATTGACAAAGCCCTCCGTATTGTCAGCGGACTCTTTCAGTGCTTTATCCACCGTCATCAGCGCGATTTTGCCGTTTTCGTGCAGTTCAATCGTGTCGATTGCTCTGCCTGCCGCTTTCACGCTGGAAAAAGAACGCTGGTCAAAAATCTCGGAGATTTTATCCGGTCTTGCGCCCGCTTCCAGAAGTTCGGCCGCCGCTCTCAATGTGAACGGTGTCGTATTGCTGTAACGGAAAAATCCCGTGTCGGAGGCAATTCCCGTATACAGACACATAGCGCACTGCTGGTTGAACGGCACGTTCATTTCTTTGATTAAACTGTACACAATCTGCGCCGTCGCCGCCGCTTTCGCGTCTACATAGCAGTAATCGCATACTTTGCTGTTGGAAATATGGTGGTCGATATTGAGCACCGGTGCTTTTACAGCGTCGCGCACTCTGCCGATGCGGTCGATATCCACATCCAAAATAACGAGCAAATCGACATTTTCCAGCTCTTTTTCCGGTTTTTGATAAAGCTCCAGTCCTTCCATCATACCCAGATTATCCGGCAAATCATCATCGAGCAAAATCCGGATATTTTTGCCGGTTCCCTTCAGGGCATGATACAGCCCCAAAGTAGAACCGACATTATCGCCGTCCGGATTGACATGGGAGGACAACACTATATTCTGAGCCTTTAAGATTATTTCTCCGGCTTGTTTCAGTGTTACTTCCATTATTTTTTATCCTCTTCATCTTTCTGCACTTTAATCAGCAGTTCCTGAATGTGTGCACTGTACTGCAATGAAGTATCCATTAAGAATTTGATTTCCGGAATAAATTTCAGGCGGATGCGGTGCGCCAGTTCGCGGCGGATAAAGCCCAGCGAGGAGTTGAGCCCTTTCCACGTGTCTTCAATCTGCTTGTCGCTACCGAGTATGCTTACGTATAATTTGGCATTGCGCAAATCGCTGGAAACATCCACTTCCGTTACAGTAACAAAACCGATGCGCG
Source organism: Megamonas hypermegale (assembly GCA_002314325.1). Taxonomy (GTDB): domain Bacteria; phylum Bacillota; class Negativicutes; order Selenomonadales; family Selenomonadaceae; genus Megamonas; species Megamonas hypermegale_A. The sequence continues at coordinate 5,542 of DCFC01000036.1, read as the reverse complement.
GGTCTTTCAGTTCGCGCATGATGATTTCACTAGCTTCCTGTTTTATCAGTTCCTGTATTTTTTCTACTCGAACGCTTCCCATCACTGCCTCCTTATTTCTGCGGAATTTCTTCCATAGTATAGACTTCGAGAATATCTCCTTCGCGGAAATCGCGGTAATTGTCGATTGTGATACCGCATTCATAACCCTGCGCTACTTCCTTCACATCATCTTTGAAACGGCGCAAGGACTCAATCTGACCTTCATACAATACGATATTGTCGCGGATTATGCGGATTTTCGAGTTGTTGCATACTTTACCTTCCAGTACGTATGAACCGGCAACGAGCGCTTTGGAGAATTTCATAACCTGACGGATTTCCACTTTGCCCTGAATTACTTCTTTGTACTTCGGCGCAAGCATACCTTTCATAGCCGACTGGATATCGTCGATAGCTTCGTAAATTACGCGGTACGTATGAATTTCGATTTTTTCCGTATCGGCAAGTTTGCGCGCATTGGCATCAGGACGCACGTTGAAAGCGATGATTAAGGCATTGGCTGCCGAAGCAAGCATTACGTCTGACTCCGTTACAGCACCGACACCGGAGTGTACAATGCTTACGCGGACTTCGCTTTCGTTTTTGTTCAGAGCCAGAAGCGAGGAGCATACAGCTTCCACCGAGCCCTGAACGTCGGCTTTGACGAGCAGGTTCAGTTCTTTTATATCGCCCTGATTAATCTGATTGAACAGGTCATCAAGGGAAACTTTCTTGGAGCGCATGAGTTCGTTGCGCTGTTTTTCGATACGTTTTTCTGCAATCGTTTTAGCCAGTTTTTCATCCAGTACAGCAAGTTCGTCCCCTGCTTCCGGTACGTCGGACAGACCGAGCACTTCGACCGGCATAGACGGACCGGCTTTCTTCACGTTTTCGCCGCGGTCGTTAACCATAGCGCGGACTTTGCCGCATGCCGTTCCGGCGATGATGAAATCACCAATGCGCAGTGTACCGTTCTGTACAAGTACGGACGCTACAGGGCCGCGACCTTTATCAAGGCGTGCTTCGATGATTACGCCGCGCGCTTCGCGGTTCGGGTTGGCTTTCAATTCCTGTACTTCCGCCACGAGCAGTATCATTTCCAATAAATCACTGATACCTGTTTTCTTTTTCGCAGAAACAGGCACCATGATTGTCTGGCCGCCCCATTCTTCCGGAATGAGTTCATGTTCAGCCAGCTGCTGTTTTACATGGTCGGGATTTGCCCCCGGTTTGTCGATTTTATTGATAGCCACTACAATCGGCACTTTTGCCGCTTTGGCATGGTTGATTGCTTCGAGCGTCTGCGGCATAACACCGTCGTCGGCTGCAACTACGAGCACGGCAATATCCGTAACCTGTGCACCGCGCGCACGCATAGCCGTAAATGCTTCATGGCCCGGCGTATCCAGAAATACAATTTTCTGACCGTTGCACATTACCTGATAAGCACCGATATGCTGCGTGATACCGCCGGCTTCGCTCGATGTAACGGACGTTTTGCGGATAGCGTCGAGCAGTGATGTTTTACCGTGGTCAACGTGACCCATTACTGTAACAACAGGCGGACGGAGCTGCAGTTTTTCCGGCGCATCTTCCACTTCCGGAATTTCCGTAAGGTCGACTTCCGGCGGCAGTTCTTCCACGGCAATGCCGAATTCTTCCGCGATAAGCGAAGCCGTTTCAAAATCGAGTTCCTGATTGATTGTCGCCATTGTGCCCAGCAGCATTAATTTTTTAATGACATCCGTTACCGGATACGTCATCTTGCTGGCCAGTTCTTTTACAGTAATCGTTTCCCCTACTTTGATGTGTTTCGGGCGAATGATTTCTTGATGCTTAACTTCTACAGGCGCTTGTTTAGCGTTTTTGCCTTTGTTCTTTTTATTGCCGCCGAATTTATTATTGGCAGTAGCATTGTTCTTGCCGTTGTTTTTATTATTGTTCGGGCGGTTATTATTGCGGCCGTTGTTTTGATTTTGATTGCGGCTGTTCTTGTTGTTGCGGTTTTTATTACGTTCCGTGCGTTCTGCGCGTTCGCCGCGTTCCATGCGGTCGTTGCGTTCGTTCTTTTCACCTGTTTTGGCGTTATTATTATTCATTGCGGCATTTTTATTATTTCTCTGTCTGTGTTCCGCATTGTTATTGCCGGATTTATTATGACCGCTATTGTGATTATTATTGCGGCTGCTTCCCTGATTATTGCCGCCATTGCCATTATTATTTTTATGTCTGTTGTTATTCACAGCACCGCTGTTTTTATTCTGATTGGCATTTTGATTGTTCGGCTGATTGTTTTTCTTAGCGGTATTTTTATTGTTATTATGTTCTTTATTATTCACGATAGTAGCTATAACCTCACGTTCTTTCTCTCCAACAAGATTAAAGTTGTTGGTTATTTTGAATTTATTCTTATTCAATATATCAATGACCTGTTTTGTATCCAGGCCGAATTCCTTTGCTAATTGATACACTCTGTATCTGGACATCAATTCACCCCCTTAGGTTTGATTAGTTGTCCAGGATTTTCAGCATGGCTTTGCCAAAACCGTCGTCGCAGACTGCCGCTGCCGCTCTGTCGGTCTTGCCGATGCTATTTGCCAGCTCTTCTTTCGTCAACGGCGTTTTGCGCAGCAGAATTTTATGCTTCTCAGCCAGTTTTTCATATTTTGCCTGCGTCGCCTGCGCCGTATCTTCGGCCAGCAATATCAATTTAATATTATGTCTGCCTGCCAGCGCTTTTTCTATCACGAATTCGCCTGACAGAATTTTACCGGCACGGCAGGCCATACTTAATATGTTAATCAGTTTCCTACTTTTCATCAAGTTTGGCAAATTCCTCTTTCAACTGTTCGTATACTGAATTGTCTATCGGGCATTTAAAGGATTTTTCCAGACGGTGCTGACGGATTGCCGCTTCCAGACATTCGACCTTTTTGCAGATATAAGCGCCGCGTCCGGATTTTTTGCCGGTAGCGTCTACGGAAAATTCCCCTTCAGGACTTTTCACAATGCGTATCATTTCCCGCTTCGTGTGCGGCTCTTGGCAGCCGACACATAAGCGTACAGGAAGTTTTTTCATGTTTTACCTCCTATTTAATTATCAATCCACAGAAAAAGAGTCTTCGCTGACCACATCAACCATGTTCATGCTCATATCGTCAGCTTCGTCGCCTTCTTCTTGCGCCTGCGTTTCACTCTTGATGTCGATTTTCCAGCCGGTAAGCTTTGCCGCCAGACGGGCGTTCTGTCCTTCCTTGCCGATAGCCAACGACAACTGATAATCCGGCACGATGACGCGGGACATTTTCTTTTCCTCGTTAATCGCTACGGAAACAACCTTCGCCGGGCTTAAAGAATTGGCGATGTATTTTGCCGGGTCTTCATTCCATTTTACGATATCGATTTTTTCGCCGCGCAGTTCATCCACGACAGCCTGCACGCGCAGACCTTTCTGTCCTACGCAGGAACCTACCGGGTCGATATTTTCGTCAGCCGAGTAAACAGCGATTTTGGAACGCATGCCCGGTTCGCGCGCTACGGATTTGATTTCCACCGTACCGTCCTGAATTTCCGGCACTTCCAGCTCAAACAGGCGTTTTAAAAGTCCTGGATGCGTGCGCGAAACTAAAATCTGCGGACCTTTGGACGTTCTTTTCACTTCGACAACATAAACTTTAATTCTGTCGTTGTGCTTGTATTTTTCCGTACTTATCTGCTCCGACGGCGCAAGCACAGCTTCCGTCTTGCCGAGGTCGATAAATACGTTGTGTCCTTCCATGCGCTGTACGATACCTGTCAGAATATCGCTGGAACGGTTGGAATATTCTTCATAAATAATGCCGCGTTCCGCTTCTCTTATGCGCTGCACGACTACCTGTTTCGCCGTCTGCGCCGCAATGCGTCCGAAGTTGGCAGGCGTTACTTCAATTTCGATAACATCATCCAGCTCATAATTGCTGTTGATTTTTTTCGCCTGTTCCAAAGAAATTTCCGTAACTTTATTTTCCGCTCTTTCCACTACCTTTTTCTGAGCATACACATGAATTTCTCCCGTAGCCCGTTCGAGGTAGACACGCACGTTGGATGCCGTGTTGAAATTACGCTTATAAGCGGATACGAGCGCCGCTTCCACCGCATCAAATAAAACTTCCGGTGCAATTCCTTTCTCTTTTCCGACTTCTTTCAAAGCTTCTAAAAAACCTTTATCACCTTTATCTTTGGTTGCCAATTTGTACTAACTCCTTAATCTAATTTAAAAATCAATATGCAGACGAACCAGAGCAATATCCTTCAGCGGAAGTTCTCTTTCTTCGTCGATTGTTATCGTGTCGCCGGCATAACCGGTCAGAACACCTGTAATATTTTTTTCGCCGTTTAGCGGTTTGTACAAAGTGATATCCACTTTTTTGCCCATTTCCCGCTGGAAATCTTTTTCCTTCTTCAATGCACGGTCAAGACCCGGCGAAGAAACTTCCAAAATAAAACGGTCGTTCAAAATACCGAGCTTTTCAATGCGCTCGTCCAAAAGACCGCTCACTTCCTGGCAATCATCCAGGCCGACTCCGCCGTCCTTATCGATATAGATACGCAAAAACCAGTCTCTTTCTTTCACGTACTCAACGTCGACAAGTTCATAATCAGTATCAGCTAAAATTTCTTCAGCAAGTTTTTCAACTGCTTCTTCTACACGATTTGCCACTGGAACACCTCCCAATATAAAGCAAAGAGTGGGTAAACACCCACTCTTCTAGGAATAATTAAATGAATTTCTTAAACCAGTATAACACAGAAAATTTATCAATGCAACCTGCACAGACATTATTTATTTTTCCGCATCCTCTCCAACTTGGCGATAACCTCGTCATCAATGCGCGAACCGAGCTCGCGGCGCTTAATCGGCAGCGCATGCACGCCCGTATACTCATCGCGTATATTCTTCTTGCTGTGCTTTACACTGCGCAAAAGTTCCTTCGCCGTAATGCGGTACGCGCCCGCTCCCAAAATCAGACTCTGCTCCGCTCCATCAGACGTTACGACATAAACTTCCTTGCCGTAATAGCGCGTCGCCTCATACGCACTGCGCTCAATATAGCTGTCCGCCGTTTCCTTTTCCTTCGTGTACACCACTTTGCAATGCGGTGTTATTTCTTCCACATTTTCCTCCGTATTCGTATACTGCGCGTCAAACACAATCGTAACATCGTATTTTTCATACTGCCCGAATTCCATCAGCAGATGAATTAATTTATCCCTGGCAAAAGCCAAATCTTCATTACTGATTTTCTGCAAAAAATCCCACGCATTTATAACATTATATCCGTCAACAATCATATATTTTTCGTGTCTGTTCGGTGTCAAATAAGTTCTGCTTCTCATAATATATCCACTACCTCATCACAAGTTTTATCGTCATATCAAAATTATATCATAAAAAGCATTATTTATTGTTCATTTTTCTTTGATGCAAAGAAAAACGAACCAAAAAGAAACTTTTTAACGTTTCGCTATCGCTGCACTGGGC
>DCFC01000011.1 GCA_002314325.1 Megamonas hypermegale | reverse complement strand
GCCCAGTGCAGCGATAGCGAAACGTTAAAAGGTTTTTTCTTTTTGGTTCATTTTTCTTTTGACCTTTCAAAAGAAAAATGAACATTACTACATTTATTATATCAATTATTTATCAAAATTTTAAATAGATAGTGAAAAAATATTAATAATTTAAATTAGACAGCAATTTTGGCGGGTGTTATTATGAAAATATTGATATAATTTATGAAGGGAGACGATTGTTTGTCTTTACAGAATGAAAAAATCACAATTATTTCAGCAGGAATTATTATCGGTATAATTGCTTCATTACTCGTTTTCTTCGGCAATCCCGCCAATATGGGCTTTTGTATTGCCTGCTTTCTGCGCGATACGGCCGGTGGTCTCGGTCTTCACTCGGCGGCGCCGGTGCAGTATATCCGCCCGGAAATTATCGGATTGGTGCTAGGCAGTTTCGTTGTAGCTAGCGGCAAAAGCGAATTCAACGCCAAAGGCGGCAGTTCACCGCTCACCCGTTTCATACTGGGTTTTTTCGTCATGATTGGCTGTCTGATGTTTCTCGGCTGTCCGTTCCGCATGATTTTGCGCATCGCCGGCGGTGATTGGAATGCGCTTTTCGGCCTTGTTGGTTTCGTTTTCGGCATAGGCGCAGGCGTATTTTTCCTGAACAGAGGATATACGTTGAAACTCACATATAAACTGCCTCGTCTGGAAGGATTTATTCTGCCTGCTGTAGAAATAGCTTTATTCGTATTACTGCTGGCTGCTCCGGCATTTATCCATTTTTCCACGGCGGCAAACGCACCGGGGGCAAAACATGCTGCTGTTGCCGTAAGCCTTATTGCCGGTTTAATCGTCGGGGCATTGGCGCAGCGTACGCGTCTGTGCATGGTGGGCGGTATCCGCGACATGATTTTATTTCGCGAAAATAAACTTCTGCTCGGCTTTGTTGCTATTTTAATCAGCGCCTTTGTCTGCAATCTGGTGCTTACCATGATGACGAATACGGTGTATTTCAATCCCGGTTTTGCCGCTCAGCCGATTGCGCATACGGACGGGCTCTGGAATTTTCTCGGCATGTTTCTTGCCGGTTTTGGTTGTGTATTGCTCGGCGGCTGTCCGCTTCGCCAGCTGGTGCTTTCCGGTGAAGGCAATACCGACAGCGCCATCACCGTTATCGGTTTAATCATCGGTGCGGCATTTGCGCATAATTTCGGCCTGGCTTCCAGCGGCGAAGGTCCGACGGATAACGGAAAAATCGCCGTTATAATCGGGATTGTTGTTATAACCGTTATCGCCTGGGTAAATACCATGCAGGCGAAAAAACAGTAAAGGAGATTTTGACATGAAAATCATAGACGCACGCGGTCTTTCCTGTCCGGAGCCTGTCATTATGCTGCGGCAGGCAATGGCGACAAAGGAAAAATCGTATCAGATAATCGTTGATAACCACGCTTCCAAAGAAAATACGATGCGTTACGCCGAACATCAGGGCTATAAAACGGATATAACCGAAAATGACGGCGAATATACGCTGACATTTACAAAATAAGATGAAATATATCGCTACGTTTTATTCTCATTTCGGCGCAATCCGTTTCAAAAAACTGTGTGAAGCACATGATATTTCGGCCAAGGTCATGCCTGTGCCGCGCGATTTGAGCAGCAGTTGCGGTACATGCGTAAAATGCGACGGCGAACTGGTCGCACTCGGTGAAATTCATACGGATGAAGTGGAACAGATTGTAGAAATCACGCACGCAGGTTATCGGATTATCTATCAGGCGGAAGACAGTTAAAACGAAAAACACAGCTTGGAGATGAGCTGTGTTTTTCTGTATGTAAATTTAATTTTTAAATAGGAAATTTAAGGAAGTGATTTTATGGAAATAATGGAAACAGCAGTGAAGTTGACGAAACTTGCCAGCTGTGCCGGTTGCGGGGCAAAAGTCGGCGCGGGTACACTGGTGCATATGCTGAAAGGTTTTCGCACGCACAGCGACCCGAATTTAATCGTTGGCTATGATAAAAGCGATGATGCCAGCGTATATGTGCTGGATGAAAACAGAGCCTTAATTCAGACGACGGATTTTTTTCCGCCGATTGTGGACGACCCGTTTTTATACGGGCAGATTGCCGCCGCCAATGCTCTAAGTGATATTTACGCAATGGGCGGCGAACCGAAATTGGCGCTCAACATCATGTGCATACCGGATAATATGGACGGTACTATGGTGCAGGAAATTCTGCGCGGCGGCTATGATAAAGCGTATGAAGCGGGAGCCATCATCACGGGCGGCCATACTATTCACGGAGCGGAGCCGATTTACGGGCTGGCCGTTTCCGGTTTTGTGCATCCGCAGAAAGTGCTGACGAACAGCAGCGCCAAAGTCGGTGATATACTCATTTTGACAAAGCCGCTCGGTATCGGTATTTTGACGACGGCTGCCAAAGCCGGACTGGTGGAGGAAAATCTGCTGCAGAAGATTTATGCCCAGATGGCGACATTGAATAAAACGGCGCGCGACATCATGGTGAAATATCCGGTTACGAGCTGTACCGACGTTACGGGTTTTGCGCTGCTCGGACACGGTTTTGAAATGGCGCAGGGCAGCGGCTGCACACTGCACATTCTGGCGGACAAAGTACCGTACCATAAAGAAGCGTGGGAATTTGCCGCTATGGGATTTATACCGGCAGGAGCATACCGCAACCGCGAATATGCGGAAAAAGGCGTTTCGCTCAAAGGTGATATTACCCGAACTATGCAGGATATACTGTACGACCCGCAGACGAGCGGCGGTCTGTTAATTGCCGTGCCGGAAAAAGAAGGATTTAAACTGCTGGATAAATTGCGCTTGCAAATTCCTGCCGCCGTTATTATCGGCTACGTAACGGAAAAAGAGGATAATTGGCTCAGTCTGGAAATTTAATACGGGTTTACAGGAGGAAATACATGCAGGATTATTTGACTATATTACAGAAATCAGCGCTGTTTTCAGGAGTCAATCGGCAGGATTTGGCAAAAATGCTCGGCTGTCTGCTGGCAAATATTAAAATGTATGAAAAAAATACGTATATTATTAAAGCCTCGCATACGCTTTGGGAAGTCGGCATCGTTTTAAGCGGCAGAGTCAATATCGTTAAAGAGGATTACTGGGGCAACCGCAGTATATTGGCTTCACTCGCAGCAGGCGAACTGTTCGGCGAGGCGTTTGCCTGCGCTCAGGTGCATTACAATATTTTCAGCGTGGTAGCGGCGGAAAAAACGGAAATCATGTTCATCAATTACGAAAAAATTGCTTCACCGTGTCAATTTGCCTGCAAGTTTCATGCGAAGATAATCTGCAACATGCTCCAGTTGATGGCGCAGAAAAATATCATGCTGACAGCAAAAATCGAGCATTTGACGCAGAAAAACACACGTGCCAAACTTTTATCGTATCTGTCCGCTGAGGCTGTAAAACAGCGTAGCAATACGGTTATCATTCCTTTTAACCGGCAGGAACTGGCGGATTTTCTCTCGGTCGAGCGCAGTGCAATGTCGGCGGAGCTGTCGCGTATGCGGCGGGACGGTCTGATTGACTATACGAAAAACAGGTTTGTTTTGCATAAAAGCGTTTCATTTTAGAAATTTTAAGATAAGAAGCAGTAGGATTGATTTCCTATTGCTTTTTTTATTGTTCGGCTTGACTTTGTTTTAAATCTATGTATAATAATTGGTACTACCAATTATCGAAGTGAGAAGGTTTTGAAGTGGAAAACAGAGAATATTTTGCCGTTCTGCAATACATAAAGACACTCATCATGCAAGGAAAACTGAATATCGGCGATAAATTGCCGACGGAACGTCATCTGTCGGAAACTTTGGCACTCAGCCGCAATACAGTGCGCGATGCCATACGTATCATGAGCAGTATGGGGCTCGTCGAGAGCCGCCAGGGGTCCGGCAATTATCTGTCGAATAAAATCAGCCGCAATATCTCCGCTACAGTCGATTTCATGCTGCTATTAGAGCAGTCCAATTATCTGGAGATAAATCAAATTCGGCGCGCTATTGCGCTGGAATGCTTCCGCAACATTTTTCATAAGTGCACGCCGCGCGATATCCGCCTGCTGCAAAAAGTAGTGGAAAGAATGCAAAATAAAAAACGTCAGGGTCATTACGACAAATTGTTTCATGATATTATCCTGAGAATATCCAACAATAAACTGATGATTAGCATAATGAACGCGCTTTCCGTAATCTGCCAGGATTTAATCGATAATCTGTTTAAACTGGCAAGCTGGGAAACACTGACAAATATCATCAATTCGCATAAACGCATTATCGACAGTATCGTAAAGCGCGACGAAATAGCCGGTTACATGGCTGTGAACGAACATTACGATTTGGTCGATAAAGAAATCTGTAAATGGAAAGAGGCTCTTTAAATGAAATTACTTGAACAATTCGGTATCATATTGACATTGACTTTTATTGTGGAAACGATTAAGGAACTCATTCCGCTGCCTATTCCCGCCAGCATTTACGGGCTTATTCTGATGCTTACGTTATTAAAGCTCAAAATCATTCCGATTATTTCCGTAAAGCACGCCAGCAAATTTCTGTTGGAAACGATGCCTATCATGTTCATTCCGGCAGCCGTCGGTCTCTTGAATACATGGGATGTAATCCGCTCGCTGCTTGTGCCGCTCACACTCGTTGTCAGCCTGTCGACAATCATCGTTATGGTTATTTCCGGTCATATAACGCAGTTCATCATCAATTTTGACAGAAGAAAAGGGGCTTAATATGTTACAGGATTTGATTTTTAACTCAGCATTGTTCGGTCTGATTTTAAGTCTGGTCGCTTATGAAATCGGTTTGCGCATTAAGAAAAAATTAAAATTGGCGATATTCAATCCGCTTTTGATTTCCATAGCCATCATCATTGCTTTTCTGCTGTTTTTCAATATTGACTACGAAGAATACAATAACGGCGCGAAATATCTCGGCTATCTGCTTACGCCTGCCACCATGTGCCTTGCCGTTCCGTTGTATGAACAGCTGGAAATCCTCAAAAAGAATGTGAAAGCCATCATGGCGGGCATTATCTCCGGTGTAATTACGAGTATGAGTTCCATTTTAGCGCTGTCTGTGATTTTTAATTTTTCACATACGGAATACGTTACGATACTGCCGAAATCCATCACGACGGCTATCGGCATCGGCATTTCTGAAGAACTTGGCGGCATTGTCACCATCACCGTTGCTGTCATCATCATAACGGGCATATTCGGCAATATGACGGCGGAATTTGTCTGCAAGATGTTTAAAATCAATGAACCGATTGCGCGCGGCGTAGCTATCGGCTCTTCCGCTCACGCTATGGGAACGGCAAAAGCGATTGAAATGGGACCGATTGAAGCTGCCATCAGCAGTCTGACTATAGCCGTTGCCGGAATTGTAACGGTTGTCGCCGTATCATTTTACGCTACATTATTATAATATTATACTTTGTGTTGAAAATAAAAAACTGCTACACGTTAATTTGTGTAGCAGTTTTTTGTTTTAGAGTTTTTTTACGGCTTCGGAAAGAGGCGGTATAATCTGTTTTTTACGGGACATTACACCCGGCAGATACATAACGGATTTGCTTGCATCCTGTTTAAACGCTTCGCCGATTAAGTTTTTCGGTTCGCCGGAAAACAGCAGATAGCTGCCTTCATTGATGATATCCGTTACGATAACGATGGACATAGCATAGCCTTCTTTTTCGCAAACCTGCGCCATATTGGCAAGAATTTCATCCTGCATAGCCATTACCTGGTCCGTATCCATTACGGAAAGCTGGCTGATGAGCATCGGATAATTGCCGATTTGGAATTCTTTGGAGTCGTTTTTAACGATGTCAGCAGGCGTCATATCGCCTATATCGGCACCGGCTTTCAGCATAGCAAGACCGTATTCTTTATAGTCAACACCGGCGATTTTTGCCAGATATTCTACAGCGTCTTTATCTGCCTGCGTGCAGGTAGGGGATTTGAACAGCACTGTATCGGAAATGATTGCGGACATGAGAAGGCCGGCAATCTGCTGCGGAATTTCCACGCCGTACTGCTGATACATGTTCGTAACGATTGTGCAGGTGCAGCCGACAGGACGGACATTGATGAAAATCGGGTCGCTCGTCTGAAGACCGCCGAAACGGTGATGGTCGATAACTTCAACGATTTTGCCCGATTCAATGCCTTCTACAGCTTGACCGAGTTCGTTATGGTCCGTCAGGATAACGGCCTGTTTTTCCGGCATCATGAATTTGTCCTTGCTTACGATGCCGACGAGTTTGCCGTTTTCCACAACAGGATAGTTGCGGTATTCATTCGTTTCCAAAATGCCTTTAACATCGCTAATCATATCGGTCGGTTTGAATGATACGACATTTTTCGTCATAATGCTGGAAACAGGAGCGCACTGACTGATGAGGCGGGCAGTGCTGTACGTGTCGAATGCCGTGGTGAGCACGATTACATTTTTCGCCTGCGCTTTAGCGATGATTTCAGCGGAAACTTCAGCGCCGCTCGTGATAATCATGCAGGAAACGCCCAGGTCGATACATTTGTCGTAAGCATCTTCCGGTCTGTTGCCGATGATGACGATTTCGCCCGCTTTGATAGTCGAAGCGGCGCGTTCAATACAGCTGGCGATGACTTTGATATCGCCGGTGATTTTGGCGGTATCGTCGCCTTTTACCAGTACGTCGGCTTCGATTACTTTTTCAATGTCAATGATGGAAGCACCGGAAGCGGATACGCTGTCGAGCGTGATTTCCTGGAAATATGCTTTTGCCAAATCGCTGACGCTGGCCATGCCGACGAGGTTGTCGTCTTCGTCCACGACCGGCACGGAACGAAGGCCCGCTTCTTTCATAGCTATGCCCAAAGTGCGGAGATTGTCCGTCGTTTTCACTTTTTCAGTTACATTGATGGCGATATCGCTTACGCGCGGATAAATATCGCTTACAAGCTGCGGAGCCTGTGCCTTGAAATAATCAAGAGCGTATTTCGTTTCTTTATTAATGCTGCCGGCACGAGCTGCTACGACATTTTCAGCGCCCATAGTGCGTTTCAGATTAGCATAGGCGATAGCGGAGCAGATAGAGTCCGTATCAGGATTTCTATGACCGATAACATAAATATTTTTTGTACTCATAGATAAAATAACCTCCATATCTCAAAATATAATTTTATTATATCAATATTGCCCGCATTTTAAAAGCTTTCCGATTGCGAAAACGTGCCCGGTTCTGTATAATCATATTCTATAAGTAGATTTTTATTTAATTTATTCCATGATGAAAGGATTTTTTTATGAAGCCATTACCGAAAGAATATTTCAGCCGTTTAATCCGCGCCGTGGTGGAATTTCAGCTGATTGAAGATAACGACAGAATTCTAATCGGTCTGTCCGGCGGCAAGGACAGCCTGTTCATGGCCTATGCGCTGACGGAATTAAAAAACACCCTGAAGAAAAATTTTTCTCTGGGTGCTATTACCATTAATCCTATGTTTACAAAAGATTTCTCCTGCGAAGCCATGCAGAAATTCTGTGACAGGCTGGATATACCGTATCATATTCATGCGGTTAATATTGCTGAAACGATTGCCAGTCAGGACAATAAAAACGCCTGCTATTCCTGTGCGTTCTTCCGGCGCGGGGCGATAAACGGTTACGCCAAAGAGCACGGCTACAATAAAGTCGCCTATGCGCACAATCATGACGATGCCGTAGAAACATTTTTTATGAATTTATTTTACTCCGGTCAGCTGAAAACGTTCCTGCCGTCGACGTATTTGAGCCGCTCCGATATCACGGTCATTCGTCCGCTGTTGTATTTCCGCGAGGAAGAAATACGCGCTGCACTTTCTCTGCACGGACAGGAACCGTGTGCGCCGCCGTGTCCGTTTAACGGCAATACCATGCGGCAGAAAGCGAAGGAATTGATAGAAACATTGTCTAAAGATAATCCGAAACTGTACGAACATTTGGCGGCCGCTATGCGCGTAACTTCAGTCGGCGATTTATGGCCGGCACCGAAAAGCCGCAAGGAAATGAAACCGTACTACTATAAATTTTTCAAAAATCAACCGCTGTGATTACAATTCCGGCGGTTTTTTTCTTCTGCCGAAAATAAAACGTCTAATTGTCGCCGCACTTTTGCAAAAGATTAAGCGTAAAATTTTCTCATCCCAAAATAAAACATCACCGACAGTTATATTGGTCATCAATACATTACCTCCGTTTCAGATACAAATTCTACTCAAATTATAAAATGTTTATGTAAAAATTTGATTACAATCAAATAAAATTTATGTATGAAAAAAGCTGTGCATATCAATTTATACACAGCTTTATTTATTATACGATTTTATCCAGTTCGGCAAAAAGAGCGTCGATGAGCTTATCTTCCGGCACTTTACCGATGATTTCACCTTTGCGGAACACCAGTCCTTCGCCTTTTCCGCCGGCAATACCGATATCCGCATCGCGTGCTTCGCCCGGTCCGTTTACCACGCAGCCCATGACAGCCACCTTCACCGGTTTTTGCACATTTTCCAACCGTTTTTCTACCTGAGCGGCAATACTTGGTAAGTCGATATTGCAGCGGCCGCAGGTAGGGCAGGAGATGAGAGTTGGTCCGTATTCTTTAAGTCCCAGTGCTTTTAAAATCTCATTGGCGACTTTGACTTCATTTACTGGGTCGCCCGTCAGCGAAATGCGGAATGTATCGCCAATGCCTTCCGCCAACAGCGCGCCGATGCCGACAGCCGATTTTATAATGCCGGTGTTGACCGTGCCTGCTTCGGTGATGCCGAGATGAAGCGGATAATCGACAGTTTCACTCATCAGACGGTACGCATCCAGTGTAAGCGGTACATCATGCGCTTTTAGAGAAATTTTTATATCGTGAAAATCCAGTTTTTCCAGAATACGCACATGCTCCATGGCGCTTTCCACCAGAGCCTGCGCCGTAACCTTGCCGTATTTTGCCAGCAGTTTCTTGTCGAGTGAGCCGGCGTTTACACCAATACGTATCGGGATATGCTTCGTTTTCGCCGCTTCCACTACGGCTTTTACCCTGTCTTCATCGCCGATATTGCCCGGATTTATGCGCAGAGCGTCAATGCCCTGTTCAATCGCTTTAAGCGCCAGTCTGTAGTCAAAATGAATATCGGCAACGAGCGGGACATTTACCTGTTTTTTGATATTGGCGATATTTTCCGCCGCCGCCATATCCGGCACGGCAAGACGCACAATATCGCAGCCGGCTTTTTCCAGTGCTTTAATCTGCGCCACAGTCGCTGCCGTATCCGTTGTTTTCGTATTCGTCATTGACTGCACTGAAATCGGCGCACCGCCGCCGATTTTCACATTGCCGATGGAAATTTGGCGAGTTTGTTTTCTTTTTATCATAAAAATTACTTCCTTAGTTAATATTTCTATTTGCCGAGCTCTTTATTTGTTAAAGACCTCGAAATAAAGAAAGTGCTGATTCGGCACAATATATGTTAAAGATAGCTATTTATTAATTTATTCTCATATTGCGCCGGGCAATTTTTCTTTGNNAAAGAAAAGTTGCCGAAAAAGAAACCTTTTGATTCGTGCCCTGCTAAGAGATTTTCACTTTAAGAAAACAGTTTTTTATTTTTAACGTTCAAAAACTCGCTTACGCTCAAACATTTGAACTAAAAACAGAAATAAAAAACTGTTTTCTTAATAGCTGAAGCTACCGTGAAAATCTCCAACGCAGACAAAATTTAGCATGACTAACAAATTGCAGTGTCAACAACTCAAATTTTAGTTCCTGCTGGAAATGGAAGGCACGAGCCAAATTCCAAATGTTTCGAGCCGTTGTACTGTCGCTCCATTTACGAGAGCTACGAAGGCTTGCCTAGTGCAGCGTTAGCGAAACGTTAAAAATGTTTCTTTTTGGTTCGTTTTTCTTTGTATCAAAGAAAAATGAACGTACTTTATCCGAATAATCGTCCTAAATCCTGTGCTGTTGCGAAAAACATCAGTGATAACAGCAGTATAATTCCTGCCATTTGTACGACGCGCACGTATTTAGCTTCAATCGGCTTGCCGCGCAGTGCTTCGACCAGAAGGACTACGAAATGGCCGCCGTCAAGTGCTGGTATCGGCAGCAGGTTGATTATGCCGAGGTTCAGACTCAACAGAGCTGCAAACTGTAGCAATGGTACAATACCGAGGTGCGCCGCCTGACTTGTCATCTGCGCCACGCCGACCGGACCGGACAGTTCAGCTGCCACACTGCCGGTTATCATGCCGACAAGTGCGCTGTACATTTGGTAGATTATGTTTATTACCGTAGCAAAAGCCAGCACAATTGAGTCGATAAAACCGACGCTTTGCGTCTGCACCGGCTCTGTTACGCCGATTAGAGCGCGTTTGGCTTGTTCATCGTATTTCGGCACGACGGAAGTCGTCATCGTTTCATTGTCGCGTATAAATTCGACGCTTAAAACCTTGCCGTCCTCGCCCTGCACTTTTTCCACGAAATTCGTCCAGCTATCGACCGGTTCGCCGTTAATGCTTATGATTTTATCACCCATCTTCAGTCCGGCCTGACTTGCCGCTTGGCCTTCCATGACCTGACCGAGTACTGGCTCGTTAATCGGCGTTTGAATACCGTTAAAGAAAAATATTCCGGCAAAAATCAGAAACGGCAGAATGAAGTTCATAACTGACCCGGCCAGAATAACAATCATTCTTGCCCATACGGGACGCGCCCAGTAGGCTCTGTCGCCCGCGTCTTCGTCCATGTCCTTTTCCATGCCGGCAATTCTGTTGAAACCGCCGAGCGGAATGCTACGCACTGAATAAACTGTTTCGCCTTTTTGCCTGCTCCAGATTTTCGGACCGAAGCCGATGGCAAATTCATCTACGCGCATTCCCGTTTTTTTCGCTGTAATGAAATGACCGAACTCATGTACTAAAACTAGTAGACCAAACACAAATACAATTGCAATGGTGCTTATTAACATCTCTTACTCAATTTCTCCTTTACATTCTGTCGCGTTATCGCATCAATTTCAAATAAATCTTCCAATTTCGGCGAAACGAGAGTTATATGCGAAAGCATCTCATCTTCTATTATGTCATAGATATCGAGAAAACGTATCTGTTCATTCAAAAACGCCGCTACCGCGATTTCATTCGCCGCATTCATCACGCACGGCATGGAGCCGCCGATTTTGCCCGCTTCATAGGCAAGTGCCAAGCCGCGGAACGTATCGGTATCCGGTTTTTCAAATGTCAACGGCCGCATTTGCCAGAAATCAAGCTTCGGGGCGACACATTCCATTCTTTCCGGATAAGTCAGCGCATACTGTATCGGCAGGCGCATATCGGTGGAGGCAAGCTGGGCAATAACCGAGCCGTCTGCATACTGCACCATGGAATGAACAATGCTCTGCGGATGAACGACGACTTGAATATTATCATACGATACGCCGTAAAGCTGTTTTGCCTCGATGACTTCAAGTCCCTTATTCATCAAAGTAGCGCTGTCAATTGTTATTTTTCTGCCCATTTTCCATGTAGGATGGTTTAAGCACTGTTTAACCGATACATTTTGCAGCTCTTCTTTCGTTTTACCGCGGAACGGACCGCCGGAAGCCGTCACGAGCAGTTTGTCGACTTTTGCCATATCCTCGCCGTGGAGGCATTGGAACAGCGCGCCGTGTTCGCTGTCAATCGGCATGATTTCAATATTTTTTTCTTTCGCTTTCTGCATGACGAGCTCACCGGCAACGACGAGCGTTTCCTTATTGGCAAGCGCGATATTCTTGCCGGCATCGATTGCCGCCATCGTTGGACGTAATCCGGCGAAGCCCATTAAAGAGGTAACGACTGTGTCGATTTTATCATTTACAACGCCTTCGATTAAACCCTCTTCACCGCAAAGAAGCTGCGTTTTTCCGCTGTAACGCGCTTTTAGTTTTTCATACGCATTTTTATCATTCAATACGGCAATACTCGGCGCAAACTCTTCTATCTGTTTTTCCAAAAGTTCATCATTGTTGTTTGCCGCCAGAACTTCTATTTTTAAAATATCACTGTGATTTCTAACCACATCGAGCGTCTGTGTGCCGATAGAACCGGTTGAACCAAGTACAGCTATTTTCTTCATATAAATAATTCTCCTTTAAAAGCCCAGTAAAAATACAGCCGCGTAATAAACGAGCGGAGCCGTAAACAGCAGACTGTCGAAGCGGTCAAGTACGCCGCCGTGTCCCGGAATTAAATTGCCCGAGTCCTTGATGCCTACATACCGTTTAAAGCACGACTCTACCAAATCGCCCAAAGTGCCGATTACAGCGATGAGCGCGCCCATAATGAGCATGGCAGTTAAATCAAAGCCGAAGAAGCTGCCCAAAGCGGCCATGCAGAGCATTGTACCGATAATACCGCCGATAAATCCTTCCACGCTTTTTTTCGGGCTGATGACAGGACACAGACGGTGTTTACCGATACTGCAGCCGACAAAATAAGCAAATGTATCGCTTGCCCATGTGCCGATGAAAGTCAGCCATACGAGCACACAGCCTGCCGTGAAATCGCCGAGCAGGGAATTTGTTACGAGCGCTGTGTCGCCGCCCAGATTGCGCAGTGCCGCCAAATGGTAAAACGGCAACGCAATGTAGATAATTCCCGCCAGCATGATACAAGCCTGATGTACGGCAAACGAAGCATGATTGAATATCATCTTGAAAAAGACGAACATGAGTACCATCATAAACGGAAACATTACATACTGCGGCAGCAAGATAGCCTGCAAAATCGCATATACAGTCAGTCCTGCGCCGAACGGAGCCGGTATATTAATACCTTTATGACCGAAAGCATGTGCATATTCCCGCCATGCCAGCATGGCAAGAATGAGCACTGCCGCTATGAACAGCCAGCTGCCCGTCTGTATTATAATTCCGGCAGCTATAATCCCAACAATACCACTGATAATTCGTGTCAGCAAAATACACACCGCCTTAATCTATTTATTATCCAGACCGCCGAAACGTCTGTCTCTATGCTGAAAATCAATCAGCGCCTCGATAAATTCCTCCGGCGTAAAATCCGGCCAGTTCGTCTTTGTAAACCAGAATTCCGCATACGCCGACTGCCACAGCAGAAAATTGCTCAGGCGCATATCGCCGCTGGTGCGTATCATCAAATCCACCGGCGGCAGATTTTGTGTATATAAATTATCTTCGAATATTTTATCGTCAATCTGCTCTACGCTGAGCGAGCCGTTCTTCACCTGCTGCGCTATATTTTTTACAGCCGTGATAATCTCGTCGCGTCCGCCGTAGTTTACAGCTACATTGAATTGAATACCTGTATTGTCTCTGGTGATTTCTTCTGCCCGGCGGAATTCTTTCACCAGTTTTGCCGGTAATTCATCAATTTTACCGATAAATTTCAATCGAACGTTATTTTCACATAATTCATCAATTTGAGCTGCCAAAAAACTTGAAAACAGACTCATTAAAAATGTTACTTCCGTTTTCGGTCTTTTCCAGTTTTCCGTAGAAAACGCATAAATTGTTAAGACCGGAATTTTTAAATTAACGCATGTTTTAAAGATATTTTTCAGTGTCGTTGCTCCCGCTTTATGGCCGGAAGTTCTGATAAGACCCTTGCCGGTTGCCCAACGACCATTTCCGTCCATTATTATGCCAACATGCCGGGGCAATTTATTCAAATCCAATTTATCCATCAACACTACATTGACCCCCACTACCTGTTTTGAAAAAATCTATATAAAATTAGCCCCTCTTATCAAAACAGAGGGGCCACGCATGAAAATAATTATGCTTCAATAGCACCTGCAGGGCAACCAGCTTGACATGCACCGCATTCAACGCACATATCAGGGTCAATTTCATAATGGTTTTCACCTTCAGAAATTGCACCTACAGGACAAGTGCCAGCGCAAGCACCGCAAGAAATACAATCATCAGTAATTTTGTAAGCCATTCTAGGACACCTCCTTTCGCATCTTAGCAGCAGCAGTAAGCTCTAAAATGCCGCTTTCCAGCTCTCTTGCTCTAATAATATACAATTTGCCCGGGTCGACTTTAAAGTAACCCTTTATCGGCACAGTATAATTTATCTTAAATTTTATATTATTAGCATTTAATCTTTCAATCACGTCAATAGCAGGTAATCCTACGTATTCCATAACTATTATACTTCCATTATTTCTTTTTCTTTGTCAGCTCTGGCAATATCGATTTCCTTAATATATTTGTCAACGATTTTCTGCACATCTTCCTGACCTTTTTTAGCTTCGTCTTCCGTAATGGATTTAGCTTTTTCCAGTTTCTTAATTGCATCGTTGGCATCGCGGCGGATATTGCGTACGGCCACTTTAGATTCTTCAGCGCGTTTGTTCAGCGTTTTAACGAGGTCTTTGCGGCGTTCTTCCGTAAGCTGCGGAATGTTTAAACGGATAACGCTGCCGTCGCTGTTCGGGTTTAAGCCCAAATCGGATTTGGTGATGGCTTTTTCGATTTCACGCAGCATCGGTTTTTCCCACGGTTGGATAACAATCATGCGCGGTTCTGGTACGGAAATGTTTGCTACCTGATTTACCGGCACTAAAGAACCATAATATTCCACCGAAACTTTATCCAAAAGTGCAGGAGTTGCACGGCCTGCTCTAAGTGAAGCAAATTCCGCTTTAGCGGCGGTCAGTGCTTTTTTCATACGCTCTTCTTGTGTTTTAATTACTTCTTTTACCATATTATGCTTTACCTCCAACAGTTGTACCTATATTTTCACCTAAAGCAGCTTTGACGATATTTTCATGGTCGTCAATATTGAATACTACTAAAGGAATTTTATTGTCCATGCAAAGACTTGTAGCCGTAGAATCCATTACAGCCAGACCGCGGTTCAATACTTCCATGTATTCGAGACTGTCGAACTTTTTCGCCTGCGGATTTTTGTTCGGGTCGGAGTCATATACGCCGTCCGTGTTTTTCTTGCCCATTAAGATAACTTCGGCTTCGATTTCAGCAGCGCGCAGTGCAGCTGTAGTATCGGTCGAAAAATACGGATTGCCCGTACCGGCACCGAAAATTACGACTCTGCCTTTTTCCAAATGACGAATAGCTTTGCGGCGAATATACGGTTCTGCCACCTGGCGCATTTCAATTGCAGACTGAACTCTGCTGTCGATACCCATGCTTTCAAGTGCATCCTGAAGAGCCAGTGCGTTCATGACGGTTGCAAGCATACCCATATAATCAGCAGTTGCTCTGTCCATGCCCTTATTGCTGCCAGCAAGGCCGCGCCAGATATTTCCGCCGCCGACAACGATAGCTACTTCAATGCCGAATTCACGTACTTTCTTTATCTGTTTAGCGATAGATTCCACAACTTCCGGATTGATACCGTATCTTTGTTCTCCGGCCAAAGACTCCCCACTAAGTTTGAATACTATGCGTTTGTATTTAACATCAGCCACAATAAAACCCTCCATCATTATTAATAAAAAACAATCTGTTAAATATCTTTACTTATTTTATCATATATCAATAACAAACGGTAGCTATAATTTTTCTATTTGTTAAGGTATAAGATAAAATTTAAATAGGTTGTGATATACAAAATCAATCTAGATTTTTGCATATATTTCATAGCAATTATATCATGATGTCAAAATATGATGTCAGAAATCGTCTGACTAAAAGTGTTAGAAAAATAAAAAAGCGTCGCAACACTAATTGCGACGCGGACTGGCAGTTGGTGACCCACCGGGGAATCGAACCCCGAACCTGCTGATTAAGAGTCAGATGCTCTACCAATTGAGCTAGTGAGTCATTGAGAACATTAACTATTATACTGCTCAATTATTATTTTTGCAAGAGGTTATTTAAAATTTTTTACTGTTTTCTAAATGTAATTTTGCCGGTTATTTCATCCATATCATCGACAATTGCTAGAGATTCTAGATGAACACCGGCTGCACGAAGCTGTGCCCCGCCTTCCTGGAAGCCTTTTTCGATAACAATTCCTGCTCCGACAAGTTTGGCATTTGCCATTTTTACTATTTCGATGAGACCTTTCATAGCGTTTCCGTTGGCTAGAAAATCATCGATTAATAAAACTTTGTCATCTTTTGTCAGGAATTTCTGCGATACGATTACATCATATGTTTTGTTGTGAGTAAATGATGTTACTTTACTGGTATAAACGGCACCGGCTATATTTTTGGATTTGCTTTTTTTGGCAAAGACAACAGGTACATCGAAATATTCGGCGACAACGCAGGCAATGCCGATACCGGATGCTTCGATGGTTAATATTTTCGTTATTTCTTCATTGGCAAAGAGACGTTTGAATTCTTTGCCGATTTCCTTAAATAATCTAACATCCATTTGATGATTTAAAAAACTGTCGACTTTTAAAACATTTCCTTCCTTAACGATACCGTCTTTTTGTATTCTTTCTTCCAGCAACTGCATGGGGCTTTTCCTCCTAAAAAACTTTCCGTCGTAAAAATATTTAAATATTATTGTACACGAAGTAAGCTATTTTTTCAAATGTGTTTCGAAGTTTTGCTGTTAAGGATTTTGCAGACGGTTAAAATTGAGAAAATGTCTTTATCAACGGATGATTTTTAAATTTAAATGTAGACAATTTGTCAGTACGTTAATATATTTTAATGTAGTGTTTGGATTATATGTGATGTGTTAGATGATTTTTAACACGTTTGTATTTTCTATAGAATATTGTATACAGTATTTAATTGTAAATACGTAAAAAAACTCTAGGCAAAACGGGGCTTGTCGTGCTATAATAAACCTCGTCAACAAGATAACAAGGTGAATATAAGTAATATTTATACATATTTCGTTATCTTTTGTTTTTTATTTTCTGTTTATAACGATACATTTTTTATAAGGGGTTGTATTTTACATTATGAGTTTAAAAAATGCTTATTTACAAAAAGTTTACGACAAAGTTGTTGCTAAAAATCCGGGTGAAGCAGAATTTCACCAGGCTGTATATGAAGTTTTAGAATCCATTACTCCTGCTATTGAAAAAAATCCGGCTTATGAAAAAGCCAATATCATCGAACGCATGGTTGAACCGGAACGCATGATTACTTTCCGCGTTACTTGGGTTGACGACAACGGCAACGTGCAGGTAAACCGCGGTTACCGCGTACAGTTCAATTCCGCTATCGGACCTTACAAAGGCGGTCTTCGTCTCCATCCGTCCGTTTGCGCTTCCGTTATTAAATTCTTAGGTTTTGAACAGGTTCTTAAAAACTCCTTGACAACTCTTCCTATGGGCGGCGGCAAAGGCGGCAGCGATTTTGACCCGAAAGGCAAATCCGATATGGAAATCATGCGTTTCTGCCAGAGCTTCATGACTGAACTGGCTAAACATATCGGTGCAGATACAGACGTACCGGCAGGAGATATCGGTGTCGGCGCTCGTGAAGTCGGCTATCTGTTCGGTCAGTACAAACGTCTCCGCAACGAATTTACAGGCGTGCTCACCGGTAAAGGCTTAAGCTTCGGCGGTTCTCTCGTTAGAACGGAAGCTACAGGTTACGGTCTGTGCTATTTCGTAAAAGAAATGCTCAAAGACAATGGTCAGGAATTTGCCGGTAAAGAAGTTCTCGTATCCGGTTCTGGTAACGTTGCCATCTATGCAGCTGAAAAAGCTACGCAGTTCGGTGCGAAAGTTATCGCTATGAGCGATTCCAACGGCTACGTTGTAGATAAAAACGGTATCAACCTCGATGTTATGAAACAGATTAAAGAAGTTGAACGCAAACGTATTAAAGAATACGCTGCACGTGTAGAAGGCGCTGAATATCATGAAGGCTGCAAAGGCATCTGGACTGTAAAATGCGATATCGCTCTTCCTTGCGCAACTCAGAATGAAATCGACCTTGAAAGTGCTAAAGCTCTCGTTGCTAACGGCTGCTTCGCTGTCGGCGAAGGTGCAAACATGCCTTCCACTATCGACGCTATCAACTACTTCCTCGACAATAAAGTTCTCTTTGCTCCGGCAAAAGCTGCTAATGCAGGCGGCGTAGCTACTTCTGGTCTGGAAATGAGCCAGAACAGCGAACGTTTAAGCTGGACATTCGAAGAAGTTGATGCTAAACTGCACGGCATTATGGTAAATATTTACAACAATGCTGCAACTACAGCTAAAGCATACGGCTGCGAAGGCAACCTCGTTGTCGGCGCAAACATTGCCGGCTTCCTGAAAGTTGCTGATGCTATGCTCGCTCAGGGTTACGCTTATTAATAAATTGAATACGCTTTAAAATGGCAGGAGGTAGTTCTCCTGCTGTTTTTATTTTCAGCTCTTTTCTTCATTAAATATAAAGCAATATATTATTAAAACATCAAACCTGTAGCCAGCAGTATAATAGTTTATATTCGTTCGATGTTGTCACTTAACCTCACTAAATATAAACTATTATACTGCTTTAGAAAATTAACTAATACAACGGATATATAAAACTATTCAATGATTGCTCAAAATATGATAGAATGGAGACAGTTTATTTTGAAAATGGGGTGAAAAAATGAAAGTTACCAGAGAAGATGTAGAAAACGTAGCTCTTTTATCCCGTCTTAGCATTGATGAAAAAGATATGGATAAAAACATACAGGAGCTCAGCGATTTTCTTGAATATGTAGATAGATTACAGCAGGTGGATACGGAAAACGTAATGCCTACTGCTCATGTACTGCCAATTCAGAACGTATTCCGCGAAGACGTGGTAAAACCGTCGCTTGACCGTGATTTGGCTCTGTCCAATGCGCCGGAAAGTGAAGACGGTTATTTCCGTGTTCCAAAAATCATTGAAGAATAAAAGGAGGCTTTGGCGTGGAATTATTTAATAAAACAGCGCATGAGCTTCATGCCATGCTCGTTAATAAAGAAATTTCCGCTGTAGAAATCACCAAAGACGTCATCTCTCGTATGGAAGCTACTGACGATAAAGTAAAAGCATACATCACTAAAACGGCCGATTATGCTCTCGCTCAGGCGGCAAATGTCGATGCCGACATCGCAGGCGGTGCCAATATCCCTGTATTGGCAGGTATTCCGGCAGCTATCAAGGACAATATCTGCACAAAAGGGCTGAAAACAACGTGTGCTTCGTACATGCTCGAAAACTTCGTGCCGCCGTACGACGCAACGGTTATGGAAAAAATCCTGCATCAGAAACCGGCTCTTTTGGGCAAATTGAATATGGATGAATTCGCCATGGGCGGTTCGACGGAAAACTCCGCATTTTTCCCGACGCACAATCCGTGGAATTTGGACTGCGTACCGGGCGGGAGCTCCGGCGGCAGCGCGGCGGCCGTTGCAGCAGGCAGCGCCGTTTGGGCACTCGGCTCCGACACGGGCGGTTCTATTCGCCAGCCGGCATCTTTCTGCGGCGTTGTCGGATTGAAACCGACGTACGGCCGCGTATCGCGTTACGGTCTTGTGGCGTTTGCGTCCTCGCTTGACCAGATTGGACCTGTAACGCGCGATGTGGAAGACTGCGCTCACGTTATGAATGTTATCGCCGGTCATGACGAAAAAGACTCGACCTGCGTAAATCAGGCTGTGCCGGATTATACGAAATCGCTCGTAAACGATATCAAAGGACTGAAAATCGGTCTGCCGAAAGAATATTTCATCGACGGCATGGACGAAGATGTAAAAAAAGCGATTAATAACGCTATTGAAGATTTGAAAAAACTCGGTGCGGAAGTAGTGGAAATTTCCCTGCCGCATACGGATTATGCCATATCCACATATTATTTAATCGCTCCGGCGGAAGCATCGACCAACTTGTCGCGCTATGACGGTGTAAGCTACGGTGCGCGCGTACCGGGCGAAGATATTATCGCCATGATGACGAATACCCGTACGGCAAAATTCGGTAAGGAAGTAAAACGCCGTATCATGATTGGCAACTATGCTTTGAGCGCCGGTTATTACGACGCTTATTATTTGAAAGCGCTGAAAGTAAGAACGCTCGTTAAACAGGATTTTGACGAAGCATTCAAAAACGTTGACGTGATTTTAGCTCCGGTAGCACCGACACCGGCTTATAAAATCGGCTCGATGGCCAATGACCCGCTCAAGATGTATCTGATGGATATATTCACTGTACCGCTCAACCTTGCAGGTCTGCCGGGCATTTCCATTCCGTGCGGCATGAGCAGAAACAATATGCCGATTGGTATGCAGTTCATCGGTAAAGCGCTCGATGAGGAAACAATCATCCGCGCCGCTTATACTTATGAAGTAAATCACGATTATGCCAATAAAATTGCACAGGGGGTAGAATAATGAAATACGAAGCAGTTATCGGTCTGGAAATTCACAGCGAATTAAAAACCAATACGAAAATTTTCTGCGGCTGCGCTACTTCCTTCGGTGCTGACCAGAATACGCATGTCTGCCCAGTCTGCCTGGGACTGCCGGGCGTTCTGCCGGTCGTAAACAAGCGCGTTGTGGAATTTGCCATCAAAGCTGGTCTGGCGCTCAACTGCACCATCAACAAATTCAGCAAATTCGACCGCAAAAACTATTATTATCCTGATTTGCCGAAAAACTTCCAGACTTCCCAGTATGATTTGCCGATTGCCGAACACGGCTACGTGGATATCGAAGTGGAAGGCAAGAAAAAACGCATTCGCATAACGCGCATTCATATGGAAGAAGACGCCGGCAAACTCGTTCATTCCGGTACGACGATTAAGGACTCTGCAAGCTCCAACGTCGATTACAACCGTACGGGCGTACCGCTCATTGAAATCGTTTCCGAGCCGGACATGCGCACACCGGCGGAAGCGCGCGCTTACATGGAAAAAATCCGCTCCATTTTGCAATACATTGATGTTTCCAACTGCAAAATGGAAGAAGGCAATCTGCGCGCCGACGTAAACGTATCGCTCCGCCCGGAAGGCAGCGATAAGCTCGGCACGAAAGTGGAAATGAAAAACCTCAACTCTTTCAAAGTTGTGGAAGACTCGTTGGAATATGAAATCGAACGCCAGAACGAAGTTTTGGAAGACGGCGGCATACTCATTCAGGAAACGCGCACATGGGATGACGGACGCGGCATTACACTGTCAATGCGCAGCAAGGAAAAGGCGCAGGATTACCGCTACATGCCGGAACCGGATTTAGTGCCGATTGTTACGACGGACGAACAGATTGAAGAGTTCAGAAAACAGCTGCCGGAACTGCCGGATGCCCGCAAAGCGCGTCTTGTCGGCGAATACGGTCTGCCGGAATACGATGCGGAAATCATCACGGCAACGCGCGCCATGGCGGAATACTTCGACGCGGCGGTTGCTGCCGGTGCTGACGCTAAACTTGCTTCCAACTGGATTATGGGCGAACTGTCCAAACATCTGAATGCCGGTGAAATGACGATTGAAAACAGTCCTGTGTCGGCGCAGAATTTGGCGGCGCTTATCGCTTTAATCGGCAAAGGAACTATTTCTTCCAAAATCGCTAAGAAAGTATTTGAAGAAATGTGGTCCTCCGGCGATAACCCGGAAAAAATCGTTAAGGAAAAAGGCCTTGTACAGATTACTGATACGAAAGCTATCGAGGCAATCGTAGACAAAGCTATCGCTGATAATCCGAAAGCCGTATCCGATTATCCGAAATCCATGGGCTTTTTAGTCGGACAGGTTATGAAAGCAAGTAAAGGAAAAGCAAATCCTGGTCTTGTAAACAAACTCATTAAAGAAAAATTAGGCTGAAAATAAAAGCAGGGTATTAGCCCTGCTTTTTTATTTTGTCTGATGATTGGTGCGGTACTGGCGCGGCGTGCATTTATTGCTGCGCCGGAACAGTTCGATATAATAGCTGACGCTGTTGAAGCCGCACTGAAAAGCAATCTGCGTTATGGTGTATGAACTGTTTTGCAGCAGATATTTGCTTTTTTCCAGACGGTAGCTGTTGAGAAAATCAATCGGTGTCTGCTTGATGTATTTGCGGAACAGCTGGCAGCATTTATTGCGGCAGACACCGGCGGAAGCGGCTATCTGTGCCAGAGAGATATTTTCCTGATAATTTTCGTAAATGAACGAAACCATATTTTTGGCAGTATTTATTTCCATATCGGCATCGATTTTATTCGTATCCAAATCATCTTTAAGCAGATTGAAATATTCCTGCCAAAGAAAATAGACTGTGCCGAAATATTGCAGCAATGTATGCTTATTTTTCTTTGGCGAGAGATTTACCAGTTCCTGCATATAGGTGAAGATTTTACTCGTATGTATATCGTCGGCAGGCAGAATGATTTTATCGAGTGAAGCGTTATTGATGACCGGCTCGACAAAATCGGTAAAGACGGCGGTATTATGCTTGAAGACGGCCGGATTGATAAGGATACAGAAAAATTCGCAGTCGTCATCGCCGTTGGCGTAGCCCTGATGAAACTGGCGCGAACTGATAATGAGGATATCGCCTTTTGTCAGGGTATATGTTCTGCCGTTTACATACTGTTTCATGGAGCCGTGCAGAATGCCGATAAATTCCACGTCGTCATGCCAGTGACAGAGCGATTTGCGTTCTGCATAGTCGGAGAGAAAATTTCGCTGTGCGTATACGGGAACGGCGGGATTATTATACGGAACGACTTCTGAAAAATCGTTCATTATATTAGTCGTAATCATGTTAATTTCCTCGTAGATACAATTGTTATAAAAAATAAAGTAAATAGTGATAGATTTTATATTTATTATACAATATTATGACAATAGCAAGGGAGGAATTTATAATGATTGCGGATTATCATATACACAGTGAATTCAGCGACGACTCGACGTGTCCGATGGAGACGGTCATACAGTGCGCGATAGCGCGGCAGCTGGATGAAATCTGTTTCACTGAACACATCGATTACGGCGTAAAGACGGATTTAAACTGCGACTGTGCCAAATCGCTGGCTAAGTTTAACGAATATAAGGAAAAATATCGGGATAAAATCACTTTAAAATGGGGCATGGAATTCGGCATACAGACAGGTACGATTGCGCAGTATGAAGCGACTTTTACCGAATATCCGTTTGATTTTATCATCTGTTCGTGCCATCAGGTCGACAATCTGGAATTTTGGAACTACGCATACCAGGAAGGAAAATCACAGGCGCAGTACAATCTGAATTATTACGCAGAAATCTTAAAAGTAATTCAGAAATATAAAAATTACAGCGTGCTCGGTCATCTCGACATGATAAAACGCTACGACAGCTGCGGTGAGTATCCGTTTATTAAGGTAGCACCGATTATTGAGGAGATTTTAAAACAGGTCATCGCCGACGGTAAGGGCATCGAAGTGAATACTTCGTGCTACCGTTACGGGCTGAAGGATTTGACGCCGTCGCGGGATATTTTGAAAATGTATCGGCAGCTGGGCGGCGAAATCATCACTATCGGTTCGGACGGGCACAGTGAAGAGCAGTACGGTTTTAAAATTGCCCAGACGCAGCAGATTTTAAAGGATTTAGGCTTTAAATATTTTTACACGTACGATAAAATGCAGCCGACGGCGCATAAATTATAAATATAATATATAGAAGGAAGTTGATTGTTATGAAAATCGACCATGTTGCCATGTATGTCTGGGATTTGGAAGGTGCAAAAGAATTTTTTGTCCGCTTTTTTCAGGCTAAGCCGAATGATATGTATCACAATCCGAAGACGGGATTGAAAACGTATTTTCTATCGTTTGACGACAGTTCGCGTCTGGAAATAATGAATAGACCGGATATGAAGGAAAAACCGCTTGATATATTCTATCAGGGATTAATTCATCTGTCGTTTAAACTCGGTTCAAAAGAAAAAGTGGATGAGCTGACGAAGAAGCTGCATGAAGCGGGATATGAAGTGTTGAGCGGTCCGCGCGTAACGGGCGACGGCTATTATGAAAGCTGTATTTTGGCATTTGAAAATAATCTGCTGGAACTTGTAGCGTAATATAAAAGGGTATTTGTTTTAAGACAAATACCCTTTTTGCGTTAGAGAACGGAAAAGAACAGATTTATTAAAATCGGCACGGCGACGGAACACAGTACGCCGTTTATGACGGATATGATGATGAATTCCTCGCCGCTGTATTTTATCAGCATGGGCAGCGTCGTATCTTCGCTCGTCGCTCCGGCGGCGGCGATGGCGCAGTAGGTGTTCAGGTATTTTACGAGCAGCGGTATCATTAAAAAGGCGATGAATTCGCGCATCAGGCTGCTCAAAAAAGCAATTGTACCGATTTGAGCGGAGGAAAGAGCTTCCAGCATTACGCCGGACAAACTGTACCAGCCCATAGCGGCGCCGATGGAAAGGCTGTCGACTGCCCGCATATCGAAGATAAGGCCGCAGACAAATCCGCCGAATACGGAGCCGATAGTAACGCCTATCGGTATCAAGAGTATGCTCAGGTTGTAGTTTCGTATTTTCTGGATAATCGTTTCATTCATGCCGACGCTTATGCCGACGGAGAACATCAGAAGGTACAGCAGATAGTCGGCGATTGTGCCGAGCAAGCCGTGATACTGTGCTGAGAAGATAAACTGTCCGCTGATTATCCCCAGTATGAGGGCAATCAAGGCGATGTACACCATTATTTATGCCCCCTTATGATGAATTTCCGGCTGAAAAAATACACGACGCCGACGGAAAAAGCCGTCGGAATGATAGCGAATATCAGGCTCTGCACGCCCATGGTCAGCATTTTCTGTGCAAAATCGTCGATACTGCCCAGATTTACTCCCATGATGAAAATAATCAGCGCGACGATGATGACCTGTATTTTTCCGTTCAGTACGGCAATATTTTTCTGAGCGGAATTTTTCAGCCGCAGCATGAAATAGCCGGCAATTACGCCGACAAGCATAATTAAAGTTTCAATCAATATAGTTAGCTCCCTTGCAATAATTTTACGGCAATCGGTATAAATTAAGATGTGCCTGCAAATAGATTTCAAATGTGCGCGGCCACGGGAAAAACGCTTCCGCCTGCACATAGCGCACAGTCAGTTTATAAATTCCCTCCGGTGTCTGAACGTATATCGGCTGCTGCGCCGCCCGGCTGTGCCAAAGACACCATGCCCGCTCGTTCATATCCTGCTGCAGCAAGTCGTTCATCCAGAGGTAGTTGTGCTCCATATCCAGGTCGTTCACATTTTCATAGCCGTGCAGGCGCAAGGTGGTATTTATCACGTCGATTACTTCCTTCAGATAATAATAATCATCCAGTATGCGGTTATACAGCAAACTCAGGCGGTTGTATTCCAGCGTCAGAATATCGTTCGTTGTGTTGAACTGCGGCCGCGCCGCTTTATAAATGACGGCATTGGCCAGCGCCGTACCGATGGAATTGCTTGCCGTATTCCAGCCGGCGTAGCAGGTCAGTTCGTTTATCGGCACATTTTCCGCCAGAAGCTGCGGAAACAGCGTTTCACCGGCGGAGAAATGTTTGCTGAGGTCGACAAGGGCTACTTTTTTTCCTTGTGCAAGATATTTTTTTATTTCCAGAGCCGCTTTACGGCGCGTATTTAAATTATCATCATTGCCGATAAATACGTACAGGATAAGACCGGCTTTATCCGGCGAATTTACCTCCACTGCTTCGGACATGATTAATTTTTCCCGAACCGTAGAGCCGACTGAGCCCGCCATAAACGGCATAATTGTGCCGACGGCCTTTTCGTCGTTGTAGGCGACGTAGACTTTAGGACGGTACTGCGTCTTTGCCTGCACGAAATTCGCCAGCAGCGACAGCGCCACTTCATCGGCTCCTTTCGTAATCATTACCTTGTCTGCCGGTACATGCAGTGCGTGCAGATAATTTTGCAGGCTGCGCTTTTCCATATTGGGAACGCCGAAATCCTCGCCGTCATCCTGCCCGATGACGAATTTTGTCAGCGTATTTTCCTGCGTGAGCCGGATTAAGTCCTTGTTCATAGCCGTGTTTTTCTTGAACAAATCGAGGTAGATATGCAAATCGTTTTCGTCAATATCCTCTTTCAGTTCATCGACAAGTTTCATGTCGTCGATATTTTGAAAAATGCTTATCTCGTCGATAAGGCGGGAAATTTTGATGATTTTCTTGCTGTCGCTCTCCAGCGTCGGTGTCGGCGTAATGCGCGGCAGAATGTTAAAAGCGTAAATCGGCTTGTCGCCAGCCTTTTGGCGCAGCTTGTGCAGAAAGTTTACGAGCTCAGTCCGTTCTGCGTCCGTCGTCTGCGCCTCACGCGAAGCCAACAGCCCGCCGTGCAGCAGCTGGTCGACGGAAATAATCGCACCGTCAGCCTGCGCAATATTTTCCAACAGCCATTTCTGAACGGCTTTACTGTCGCCTTTGCGCGTGTAGTAATCCATAATTTCCGCCGGCGGCGTGATGATTTCAATCCCCGCCATTTTTCCGGCGTCGACCACCATTTTCTGACAAGGCGGCCGTGTATCGAGAGGTACAAGAATTACTTTAGTGTAATAATTCTGTTTGAGCTCCACCGAACTTGCCGGCGGCAGCTGGATATTCGTCAGGTAATATATAATCATTAAAGCCAGTGCCGCAAAAGGCAGCAGCCATTTGAAAAATTTCTGTTTCATTATAACTCTCCATTGTGCAATATAAATAATTGTATGCAATCAGAATTTGTCTGTCAAAATATTTTTATCGTAATGATAAAATTTTGCTATGTTTAAATTTATAGTATATAATGTAAATAACATTTCTGCTAATTTGGCACAATATAATAATAAAATTCTTTTACCAGGTTTTTTCGCATATTGTGCCAGGTACTTTTTCTTTGGCAACCAAAGAAGAAGTACCCAAAAAGAAAATTTTTAGTTCGTAGCCCACTAGAGATTTTTACTTTAAAAAGAAAAATGTTTATCTATAACATTCAAAAACTCGCTACGCTCAAACATTTGAATTAAAACCATAGCTAAAAATTTTTCTTTTTAATAGCTGCGCTACCGTAAAAATACTCTAAATGTGGAAAATGTTTTGGCATGATTGCAAATAGAATAATTCAGCTCAATATATAATTATACAGGAAAGAAGAGGTGAAAATTTATGAATGATACAGATGGAAAAAATAATAATCGGGTGACGGTGGAGATTTTCGGTATTCGCTATCCGCTTAAAGGCGTGAACGATGTGGAAAGTATTAAGACGGCGGCGGCAATGGTGGATGAGAGAATGCGCTCGCTGCTGAAACAGAACCAGTATCTGCCGCCGGACAGAATAGCCATGCTCACAGCGCTTGATTTGGCTGACCAGCTGATAAGCCTAAAAAAAGATTACGATGAATTCTGGCATATTCTGGAGGAACAGAAGGGAACGGACAGACAGAAATAAATTTTGAGATTTTGTACATATTTATTGCGCTGTTTATTCGGGCTGCGGGAAAATTGAATTCTTTATTCAAGTTTGAAATAGAGGATGGGCAAAATTATTGTCTGTCCTTTTTTTAGTTTGTTGCTTGTTGTAGTGAATATTGCAATGAATAATGGTAGGAAACACTGTCCTGCCATTTATTTTTGTCGGTCGGTGTATTATAATAAACTGAGAAAATGACAGGAGGAAATGTTTTTGATTGAATTATTAGCACCTGCCGGAAGTATGGAAGCATTGAAAGCCGCTGTGGAAAGCGGCGCGGATGCTGTTTATCTTTCCGGTAAAATGTTTGGCGCAAGAGCGTATGCCAATAATTTTGATGAAGATGGTTTAAAAGAAGCGATTGAATTTGCACATCTGCGCAATGTGAAAATTCATGTTACTGTAAATACATTGGTTGATAATGCGGAAGTGGCGGAACTTGTCGAATATCTGCGTTATCTGTACGAAGCGGGCGCGGATGCCGTGCTGGTGCAGGATTTGGGTGTGGCGAGAATTGCCCGTGCGGTGGTGCCGGATTTGCCGCTTCATGCCAGCACGCAGATGACGGTCAATAATCTGGCCGGTGTTCTGGCATTGCAGGAGCTCGGTTTTTCCCGCGTCGTTCTGGCGCGTGAAGTGACGCTTAAGGACATTCGTCATATTTGCAAAAACTGTGATGTGGAAATTGAGGTATTCGCGCACGGGGCGCTGTGCGTCTGCTATTCCGGTCAGTGCCTGATGAGCAGCATGATTGGCGGCAGAAGCGGCAACCGCGGCCGCTGTGCTCAGCCGTGCCGTCTGCCGTATACGCTGGTGGACAAGAACGGGCAGAATGTTTTGACCGATGCTGGTCAGTATCTACTCAGCCCGCGCGATATGAATACGATAGAATTAATCCCGGAATTAATCGAAGCGGGCGTTGCTTCGTTAAAATTGGAAGGTCGCATGAAAAAGCCGGAATATGTGGCTGTCGTTGTCAATTCGTACCGCCAGAAAATCGATGCGTATTATCAGCGGACGGATTTGGCGGAGGATGTGCAGAAAAACCTGTCGCAGATATTCAACCGTGATTTTACGACGGCTTATCTGGAAAAGAAACAGGGCAAATTCATGATGAGCGACAAACGGCCGAACAATCGCGGTCGCCTTATCGGCAGGGTAGTGCGCTACGATGATAAAACGCGCCGTGCCGTTATCAAGCTGACGGAAGATGTTGCTGTCGGCGATACGATTGATTTCTGGGTAAAAGTCGGCGGCCGTGTCAGCACGAATGTCAGCGCGATTTTCGTTAAAAATAAAGAAGCGGCTGAGGCCTTTGGCGGCGACGAAGTTGCAATTCCCGTGCCGGGCAGAGTTCATCCGCACGACAGAGTATTTAAAGTGTTCGATGCCAAGTTAATGCAGAAAGCCAGAGCGTTTTTCACGAGCGGAGCACCAGTGCGCCGTATAGGTCTTGATATAAAAGCAGTGGCAAAATTAGGTGAACCGTTCTGTCTTGAAGCGGTGGATGAAAACGGCTACAGTGCCAAGGTTGAAAGCGATTTTATCGTGGAAACAGCGTTAAAACGCGCTATGGACAGACAGGCGGTGGAAAAGCAGATGAACCGTCTCGGTACGACTATCTATGAACTGCGCCGTCTGGACTGCGTTATTGATGACAATGTAATCGTGCCGATGAGCGTGATGAATGATACACGCCGCGCTTTGGTGGAAAAATTGACGGCTCTGCGCCTTAATGCGTATACAAGACCGCACTCAGCCGTAAAGGACAATGCAATATGGCAGAAGGATTTTGCTTTAAAGAGTGAAAATAAAACAGCCAAAAGACCGGAGCTTGTCGTAGCCGTGGATACATTGGCAAAAGTGCGGGCGGCTGTGCAGAGCGGCGCTGATATCGTGCTGTTCGGCGGCGATTCGTATCAGCATGAATACATTACGCCGGATATGTACAGGCAGGCAGTGCAAATCTGCCATGACGGGCACTGCAAAATTGCTTTCGGTACGCCGCGTATTATGCGCGACAGTGAGCAGGCGGCATTTGTCAAATGGCTGGAGTATATGCAGGATTTGCCGGCAGATGCGATTTATGCTCATTCGCTGGCGCAGATGTATTTAATCCGCAAGGCGAGTGATATGCCTGTTTGGGCCGATTATTCGTTCAACACGTACAACGACGCTACACTGAACTTTTTAGTCGATTACGGCATTCAGGGGGCGACCGTTTCGCCGGAGCTGAACTTTAAGCAGATAAAGACATTGGCGAAAGCTTCGCCGCTGCCGCTGGAATGTCTTGTCCACGGCAATATGGAACTGATGGTTTCGGAATACTGCGTGCTCGGCAGTTTTCTCGGCAATCTGGATAAAGGCAGCTGTACGAAACCGTGTGAAAAAAACAGATATTGGCTCAGCGACCGCAAGAATGAGAAATTCCCGATTGTTACCGACCAGTTCTGCCATATGCACCTTCTAAACGGCAAGGAACTCAATATGCTGGCTCATTTGCCGGAATTTGCCGCAAGTGATATAGCGAGAGTCCGTATTGACGGCCGCTACATGAGCGAAAAGGAACTGGCGAAATTCACGCGGCTGTATAAGGAAGTGCTCGTCGAAGGCAAAAATCATATCGCATTGATGCCGGAAAATATCACCAAATATGAAACGAATATAACACGCGGTCATTATTTCCGCGGTGTGGAATAATAAAATAATGAACTCGAAGTGCTGGTAAAACATCGAGGCCATAGCAGCAGTATAATGCTTTATATTCGCTCGATGTTGTCACTTAACCTCGCTGAATATAAAGTATTATACTGCTGGGGAAAATAACTGGCACAACAAGTAGAATAATGAGAAAGGAAATACATGAATCAATCTGTTTTTAAAACTTTGGAATATCCCAAAATCATTGCCATGCTTCGTGATATGGCAAGCTGCGCTATGGGAAAAGAACTGGCGGAAAAGCTTGTGCCGAGCAGTGATTTTGATGAAGTGAATGAAAGAATAAGCCAGACGGAGGAAGCGGCAAATATTCTGGTCAGTGCCGAACCGCCGTTCGGCGGCATACACGATATCCGCGCACTGTTGAAAAAAACGAAGCTCGGCATCGTCATTGAAGTCGGTTCGCTGCTGGATATCTTAAATACGATGTATGCCATGCGCAATCTGAAAAAATTCTTTAAAGAACTGGAAACGGACAGCCCGCAGTTTAAACAGTGGGCGCAGTCGATTGAAATTTTGGGGCAGCTCGAACGGGAAATCGACAATATCGTTGATGAACACGGCTCCATGCGCGACAGTGCCAGCGTGGAACTTCTGCGTATCCGCCGCGAGATAAAATCGTCGCAGCGCCGCATAAAATCGAGTATCGACAGTATCTTAAAAAATCCGGATTACCAGAAGTATTTTCAGGACAATATCGTAACTATCCGCGACGACCGCTACGTAATCCCGATTAAGCAGGAATACCGCCAGCATTTCGCCGGCGTGGTGCATGACCAGTCCTCCAGCGGTTCGACGTTGTTTATCGAGCCGATGGCTGTCGTTGATTTGAATAATGATATAAAACAGCTGGCTATTGATGAAAAACGCGAAATTGAACGTATTTTGACGGTCATTTCGGGCAAAATCGGCAAACAGGCGGAAATTCTGCTCAGTAACTGCGAAATTATGGCGCAGCTCGATTTTGCCTTTGCCAAAGCGAAACTGGCGCGTAAAATGCACGCCACGAAACCGGAAATCAACAATGACGGCATTATAAATATATTTAAAGCCCGCCATCCGCTGCTCGATAAGGATAAAGTCGTGCCGATTGATATTAAAATCGGCGAAGGCTACCGCACGCTGCTAATCACCGGTCCGAATACGGGCGGTAAAACAGTCAGCATGAAAACACTCGGTCTGCTCGTGCTGATGACGCAGGCTGGCTGCTTTATTCCGGTGCAGTCCGGCTCGGAAATCTCCGTTTATCAGAACGTTTACGCCGATATCGGCGATGAACAGAGCATTGAGCAGAGCCTCAGTACGTTTTCGGCGCATATGACGAATATCGTTTCCATTTTGAATAATATTGAAAGCGACGACCTATTGCTGATTGACGAAGTGGGCTCTGGTACTGACCCGGAAGAAGGCGCGGCTTTGGCTATGGCGATTTTGGAACGCCTGATGCAAATCGGTGCGACCGTCATGGCGACGACGCATTACAATGAATTAAAAACGTTCGCCTATGCAACGGAAGGCATTGAAAACGCCAGCGTGGAATTTGACGTGAAGACGCTGCGGCCGACGTATCGTCTCTTAATCGGCATACCGGGCGCCAGCAACGCTTTTTCCATCAGCCGCCGTCTCGGTCTGTCCGATACGATTATCATTCGGGCGCAGCAGCTTATCAAGGCCGACCATGCGCAGTTTGAAAACGTGCTCAATACCCTGGAAAGTGAAAAACTGCTGTATGAACAGAAAAACGCCGATATTGCCGAACGGCAGCAGCGCATTGAAAAACTGGAAAAACAGCTTGCCGACATGAAGCAGGAAATGGCGCGCAAGAAGGAACAGACATTGCGCAAAACGAAAGAACAGTGCGCAACGCTTCTGCGCCGCACCCGCCGCGAATCGGAAGAAATCATCAAAGAGCTGAAAGCGCAGTTCAACGATTTCGGCAGCAAAAAACGCCAGGAGGTAATCGACGCGGCGCGTCATAAACTGACGAGCCGTCTGGATAAAGTGAATCAGCCGGGCGACGACCCGAACAAGCCGGGCGAAGCAGTCGATATCAAGACGATTGCCGTCGGCGACGTTGTCTATGTGAACAAATTGCGTCAAAAAGGGACGGTAACGGACATAAGCGGCAAGGATTTGACGGTGCAGCTCGGCAGTCTGAAGATGAACGTAAAAGCCAAAGACTGTTCATTCGTTTCTCATGCCGTAAAAGTAAAAGAGCCGTCCGGCAAAAAAGCGGGCGGTTTCAATATGATTGCCAAAGTCAGCCAGATAAGCCCGGAAATCGACATACGCGGACTTATGGTGGACGAAGCAATCGACGTTGTCAGCAAATATCTCGATGACGCTGTCATTGCCGGACTGTCGCGCATACTGATTATTCACGGCAAAGGCACGGGCGCGCTGCGCAAAGGCATTCAGGAATATCTGAAAAATCACCGCAATGTCTTGAGTTTTACGCTGGGCGACATGGACGAAGGCGGCAGCGGCGTAACGGCCGTAAAATTAAAATAGCCATGCCAAAATACCGCTATTTATGGTAAAATAGTAGTATTACAACGATTTTGAGGTGGATTATATGGACAAACAGCCGCATAATGGCAAACGGCATACTAATTCCGCTGAACAGCCGAAAAAAAACAATGCCTATAACTGGAAGAAAATCATTTTATTTCTGATGGCTCTGCTGGTTGTAGGAATATTGGGCGTGGGCTGCGGATTGGTAGCTATTGGTATCAGTGGAGATAAAGATGTTTCAGATATACATCCTCCGGCCTCTTCGCAGATTTTGGATATGAACGGCAATCTCATAACGAATATTCATGCTACGGAAAACCGTACGCTTGTTACGCTGGATAAAATACCGAAGAACCTGCAAAACGCATTTATTGCGGTGGAGGACAACCGGTTTTACGAACACAGCGGCATCGACCCGCGCGGTATCATGCGTGCGCTGTATTCCAATATCGTCAGCGGTGAAGTAGCCGAAGGCGGCAGTACGATTACGCAGCAGCTGGCAAAGAACGCTTTCCTGTCGCAGGAGAGGACGATAACGCGTAAAATTCAGGAAGTGTTTATCGCCATCCGTCTGGAACAGCAGTACACGAAAGACGAAATTCTGGAAATGTATCTCAATCAGATTTATTTCGGCAGAGGCGCTTACGGCGTGCAGGCGGCGGCGCAGACTTACTTCGGCAAGGATGTAAGCCAGCTCAATTTGTCGGAATGCGCTATGCTTGCCGGTATTCCGCGCAGTCCGAACTATTATTCGCCGCTCAACAATCTGAGCGCAGCACTGGAACGGCGCAGTGAAGTGCTCGACCAGATGGTGAAATACAATTATATAACGGCGGATACGGCGGCGCGGACGAAACAGGAGCATTTGGCGCTCGTAAATCCGAAGGAAGAAGAACAGAATCACACAGCTTCGTATTTCATTGATTATGTAACACAGGAAATGATTGATAAATTCGGCGCGGATGCCGTCTATAAGGAAGGGCTGAAAATCTACGTTACGCTCGATATGGACATGCAGAAAGCCGCTGAGCAGGCTGTCAATAATTTGCTGCCGACATATTACGATGATGCGAATGGTTTAAAACAGCCGCAGGGCGCATTGGTGGCAATTGACCCGACGACGGGCTACATCAAGGCAATGGTCGGCGGACGCGGCACGGACCAGTTCAACCGCGCCACTATGGCGGTACGCCAGCCGGGTTCATCCTTCAAGCCGTTTACATTTGCCACGGCACTGGAGGAAAACATGACGCCGGATACGACCGTATCGAACAGACCGTTTAAACTGGGCGACTGGCAGCCGCAGAACTATGACCGCACGTTCAGCGGCATGGTTACAATGCGTCAGACGGCGATAAATTCGCTCAATGTGCCGACTGTGCGCCTGGCGGAAAAAGTTTCCATCGATAAAGTATTGACGACGGCGCAGAATTTGGGCATATCCACTCTCGTCATGAACTCTGCGCCGGGCGAGCCGAATGATAAAAATCTGGCGGCTTCCATCGGCGGGCTCACGCAGGGTGTAACGGCGCTCGATATGGCGGGAGCTTACAGCGCATTTGCCAATCACGGCATTTATACAAAACCGGCGGCAGTGGTGAAAGTCATCGACCGCAAGGGCAAAGTTATTTACGAAAACAAGCCGGAAACGAAACAGGCCATTTCCGAACGAACAGCGACACTATTGACGAGTATGCTTCAGGATGTTATAGCGCGCGGCACCGGTACGGGAGCGAAGATAAACCGTCCGGCGGCGGGCAAAACAGGCACGACGGACAATTATCAGGACGCATGGTTTGCCGGATATACGCCTAATCTTGTAACGGTTGTCTGGATGGGCTGCGATGACAATGCGCAGATGCCGGGTATTACAGGCGGGACTGTCCCAGCCAAAATCTGGCAGAATTTCATGAATGCGGCGCTTAAAAATGTTCCGGCGAAAAATTTTGACGGAACGGATACGTCCATAAGCAATCCGGTAACGAGCGTGGAAACGAAGGAAGAAACGGCTGACAAGCGGCCGGAACGTACAAGAGAAGACAGAAACAATCTGCCGCGCCGCGATAATGAACGCAGAGAGGATAATCCTGACGAAATGAACCGGGAGCAGATGCCGGAAATGCCGCAGGAAGAACCTGCATTACCGGAGGAACGGCAGTATGAACAGGAATTTGCCGAACCTGAGCCGCAACGGCAGAATACTCCTGCGCCTAGCTTGCAGCAGGGCAAGGGATTTAACTGATAGAAAATACTAGAACTACTAGGAGGATTTTTTTAGTGAGTGTATTTGATACCCTGAAAGAACGAGGTTACTTAGCACAAGTAACACATGAAGAAGAATTGAAACAGGCTTTGGAAAATGGACAGGTAACATTTTATATGGGATTTGACCCGACGGCGGACAGTCTGCATGTAGGTCATTTTCTCGCCTTGATGGCAATGTCGCATATGCAGAAAGCCGGTCACCGCCCGATTTGTCTCGTCGGCGGCGGCACAGGCACGGTCGGCGACCCGTCCGGCCGCACCGATATGCGCAAAATGCTTACCGATGAAGATATTGAATACAACTGCAACTGTTTCAAAAAGCAGATGGAACGCTTCATAGATTTTTCTGACGGAAAAGCACTGATGATTAACAACGGCGAATGGCTGCGCAAGCTGAACTATATCGAACTGCTGCGCGATGTCGGACCGCATTTTTCTGTAAACCGCATGCTTGCCGCTGAATGCTACAAACAGCGTCTGGAAAGAGGTCTTACTTTCCTGGAATTCAACTATATGATTATGCAGGCATATGATTTCATGGAACTGAACCGTCGTTTCGGCTGTGTATTGGAGCTCGGCGGCGACGACCAGTGGTCAAATATCATCGCCGGCGTGGAACTCATCCGCCGCAAGGAAGCAAAACCGGCTTACGGCATGACTTTCAATCTGCTGACAAACAGCGAAGGCAAGAAAATGGGCAAAACGGCCAAAGGCGCATTATGGCTCGACCCGAAAAAAACGTCGCCGTACGATTTCTATCAGTACTGGCGCAATGTGGCTGACAGCGACGTGGAAAAATGTCTGGCGCTTCTGACATTCCTGCCGATGGACGAAGTACGCCGTCTCGGTGCGCTGCGCGACCAGCAGATTAATGAAGCGAAAAAAGTCCTCGCTTTTGAGGTTACGAAACTCGTACACGGCGAAGCGGAAGCGCTCAAAGCACAGGAAGCGGCGCAGGCACTGTTCGGCGGACAGGGCAGCATGGACAATGCTCCGACCGTTATCGTCAAACCGGAGGATATCGGCAGAAAACTGCTTGACGTGCTCGTGGAAGCGAAGGTATTCGAGTCCAAAGGCGCAGGCCGCCGCTTAATCGCGCAGAACGGCGTATCCATCGGCGACGATAAGTGGACCGATACGGAAAGAACGATTGC
This sequence comes from Megamonas hypermegale, assembly GCA_002314325.1. GTDB lineage: Bacteria > Bacillota > Negativicutes > Selenomonadales > Selenomonadaceae > Megamonas > Megamonas hypermegale_A. The sequence continues at coordinate 34,749 of DCFC01000011.1, read as the reverse complement.
CGCTGAAGATATCGAAGGCGAAGGAATGCTCGTGCGCAAAGGCAAGAAAAAATTCTACCGCTTAATTAAAGGCTGATATATTTTAGTTTTTGTCAAATAATGGGATAAGAGAAATTCTCTTATCCCGTTATTTTTTTAAACCTTTTAAATTGTATCAATACAATATGGGAAATTTCGGGTAAATCTGTTGACTGGGAACACTGCAAAAACTATAATCTTAAACATATTTTTAATAAATCTGTTGTGCTGTCAAAACATCGAGCCTGTAAACGGCAGGTATAATACTTTATATCTTGGCACTTAACTTTGCTAAATATAAAGTATTATACTGCTTTAGAAAATCAACTGGCACAACAAATAAAATCTATTGTATTGAAGGTGTTTCCATGTCTGTACCAATATCAAAAATTTCTTCATTTAATATGTCGCTTCTGTGGTTCGGCACAGCCGTTTCCATCGCTGAAATACTGACGGGGACGCTGTTGGCTCCGCTCGGGATAGTTCAGGGAATTTGCGCTGTTGTTTTGGGTCATTTTATCGGCGGAGCTGTATTGTTTCTCGCCGGTTTCATCGGTGCCGACCGTAATTGTTCATCGGCGGAAAGCGTTAATCTGTTTTTCGGCCATTTCGGTTCAACCGTATTTTCGCTGCTGAATATCGTCCAGCTAATCGGCTGGATAACTATTATGCTGATTATCGGCAGTGAGGCCGTCAATCGTATTACAGACGGTCTGTGGCAGCTGCCGCCGCATACTTTTATCTGGACAAGCATACTCGGACTGATGCCGTGCATATGGATTTTCTTTAAAGGCGGATGTATTGATAAGATTAACCGCTTAATAATAGCGTGTCTGTTCATGGCTTCATTGTGGCTTGCTTTTAACAGTCTATTTGGAGAAAATATATCGTCTGCCGTTTCACCGCAGGATAGCAATATGAATTTCGGGCTTGCCGTCGAGCTCAGCGTTGTCATGTGTCTGTCATGGATGCCCGTTATTTCCGATTATACGCACCGAGCTCAAAATAAGATTAAAGGCACATTTTGCGCGGCGGCAGCCTATTGTTTCGGCAGCAGCCTGATGTATATTATCGGACTTGGCTCTACCGTACATTTCCAGACGAACGATATCTGTGATATTTTTGCCTTGTCCGGTCTGGGAGTTATTGCCTTAATTGTAATTTTGCTCTCCACCATAACGACGAATTTTGTCGCCATAAATTCCGCCAGCCTGTGTTTTAATCATTTAGTTAATCGCGCCAGCGTGAAAATTACGTTTATCCTTATCTGCTTTTTGTCTATTGTCATGGCTTATTTTATTTCCATGCAACAGTATGAAAACTTTCTGTATTTTATCGGTGCTATTTTTGCTCCGCTGTTTGCCGTTTTGTTCTCCGAGTTTTTTCTGCTCCGCAATACTTTCGGCAAAATCAATATGGATAAAATCGTTATTAAAAATTGCCTGCTCTGGTTAATCGGCTTTATCATTTATGAATACCTGATTGATTACACAACATTTATCGGTATTACTTTTCCTGTTATGCTCGGTATTGCCATCTGCAATTTCATCGTCAGTCAACTGCTCAGTCAGAAACTGATTTGTGTAAAAAAATTTTAGATAAAAAACTGCACTTTGATGGAACTTAAATCCAAGTGCAGTTTTTTTATGTGTCTTTTTCTGTATAAAATAATATTTTGGTGCAACATTAAGACAGTTTTTAACAACATAATTTATTGATTTAAAATATTATTAATATTATAATGAAGATAGTTTAGCAGAAAACGTTTGCAACATAATATAAGTTTTGGAAAAATCTTAGGATTTGCAAATTTTTTATACAATTGAGGAGGTTTTTTAATGATTTTATTCAACGAACAGACAAAAACTTTTCATTTGAAAACGGCTAAGACAAGCTATTTAATGAAAGTTTTGGAAAGCGGTCATCTCGTTCATCTCTATTGGGGTAAGGCATTGCATACGGATAATCTCGATTATGCCGTTCGCCGCCGCGATTTCTTCAGCTTCGTTGCCAACACAGACAACGTGCAGGAATTTCATCTGGAAGCTTTGTGCCAGGAATATCCGGGCTACGGTTCTACGGATTTACGCTCTCCGGCTGTTGAACTTGAATATGCCGACGGTTCCAGTGCAACTGATTTCCGCTATGTAAGCCATACAATCACAGCGGGCAAACCGAAACTTGCTGGTCTGCCGGCGACGTACGTTGAAAGTGATGATGAAGCACAGACGCTGGAAATCACTCTGCTCGATAAAGTGAAAAATGTGGAAATCGTACTTTCCTACAGTGTATTTGATGCATACGACGCTATTGCACGCAGTGTAAAAATCGTCAATAAGAGCGCTGATACGGTGAAAATCCAGCGCGTTCTTAGCGCCAACATTGATTTTAAAGACAGCAAATTCGACATGATACAGCTCTCCGGCTCCTGGGCAAGAGAACGCCACATCATCCGTACACCGCTCCGCAACGGCGGTCAGTGCGTAGAAAGCCGCAGAGGCGCAAGCAGCCATGCGCAAAATCCGTTTATGGCTCTCGTTCGTCCGGATGCTACGGAAAACACTGGTGATGTTTATGCCGTAAGCCTCGTTTACAGCGGCAACTTCCTCGCCAATACGGAAGTAGATATGTATTCTAACAGCAGACTGCAAATCGGTATCAATCCGTTCGACTTTACATGGCAGCTGAAAGCCGGCGAAACATTCCAGGCACCGGAAGCCGTAATCGTATATTCCGGCGAAGGTCTGACCGGCATGAGCCATATCTATCAGAACCTGTACGGCAAACGCCTGATGCGCGGCTATTGGCGCGACAAGGTACGCCCTGTGCTCATCAACAACTGGGAAGCTACGTACTTTGATTTTGATGAAGTTAAAATTAAAGCCATTGCCAAACAGGCAAGCGAATTCGGCATCGAACTGTTCGTACTTGATGACGGCTGGTTCGGCGAAAGAAACAACGACGACCGCTCGCTCGGCGACTGGATTGTCAATGAAAATAAAATTCACGGCGGCTTGAAAAAACTCGTTGATGAAGTAAACGCTATGGGACTTAAATTCGGTCTGTGGTTTGAACCAGAAATGGTCTGCCCTATCAGTAAATTGTATGAGGCTCATCCTGACTGGTGCCTGCACATTGAAGGCCGTATCCGCTCCACGGCGCGCCGCCAGTTAATCCTTGACCTTTCCCGCAAGGAAGTATGCGATTACGTAATCGAAGCTGTGGCAAACGTTCTTTCCAGCGCTAATATCGAATACGTAAAATGGGATATGAACCGCAATATGACGGAAATCGGCTCGGCTGCGCTCCCGCCTGAACAGCAGCGTGAAACGGCACATCGCTACATGCTCGGTCTGTACCGCATTATGGATGAACTCACGACAAAATTCCCGCATATTCTCTTTGAAAGCTGCTCCGGCGGCGGCGGCCGTTTCGACCCGGGTATTTTATACTATATGCCGCAGACTTGGACGAGCGACGATACGGACGCAATGGAACGCCTGGCTATCCAGTACGGTACTTCCATGGTTTATCCGACTGTTTCCATGGGCTGCCACGTTTCCGCCGTACCGAACCATCAGGTACACCGCAATACGCCGTTTGCAACGCGCGGCATCTGCGCAATGTGCGGCAACTTCGGCTATGAGCTCGATTTGACGAAATTGACGGAAACGGAAAAACAGCAGGCTAAATCGCAGGTGGCATTCTATAAAGAAGTACGCGAACTCATTCAGTTCGGCGATTTCTACCGTCTGCAAAGCCCGTTCGGCAGCAATGAATGCGCATGGAGCTTCGTGGCGAAAGATAAATCCGAAGCGATTGTAAGCTTCTTCCGCAAAATGGCTGAACCGAACTGCGCTTTCGCTACCGTTTATGCTACCGGTCTCGATAAAGACGCAAAATATAAGGATATGCGCACCGGCGAAGTTTACGGCGGCGACGAATTGATGCAGGTAGGCATTAACGTGCCGTATGCCATCACTTCCTCACCGAAACCGATGGAAGGCGAAGGCAATATGTATGCAGGTATGATTGCCGACGCAATTCAGGGCGATTACGGTGCATTCATCTGGCATTTCAAAAAAGTTGACTGATAAATAATAAAAAGACCTTTGACGCAGATTAAACGTCAAAGGTCTTTTTTGTGTGTTCAGTTTAAAGGAGGTAAGGCTTAATCTATGGAAATGAGCTCGTATTTATCGTTGCCCATTTTCAAGTCGCGCATGGCGGTGAGCTGGTGCAGACCGCGGCGGCTTTCGATACGTTCCACTAAATCCTTGTTGTGCGGCGAAGCGTATACCAAATCAATCGAAGCCTGGTCGATTGCCAATATATCGGTGGAAGCCAGAATGCCGATATCCGGAATGGTCGGTTCGGCGGCAGATGTTCCGGCGCAGTCGCAGTCGACGGACATGCGGCGCATTACATTCAGAAAGACGATGTGCTTACCGAAATAATCGACGGTGGCTTTGGCCGAATCCGCCATATTTTCCATTAATCGTTCTGTTTGGTGAAATAGACTTTGGCTCTAGAGCCGATACTGTTTGCACCTGCCGTAATCTGAGTGCTGCCGATTACAGGAGCCTGCGCCAGCGCCGGTCTAAATCCGCCGCCAATACTGTAAGCAGCCGCGCCGAGAACGGTGCTGCCCGCTATTTTGAAGAAGTCGCGTCTGGAAAAATCTGTCATAAAAAATCCCTCCCGATTGATAATATAAATTCATTATATTGTCTATAGCTTACTCCAAGTCAATAGCTTTCAGGCCGTATTTTCCCGCTGTGATGATAATTTTATTTTCATTTTGCAGCTGGAGCAGGATTTCCCGGATTTTATTTTCCGGCAGCGTGAATTTGGCGGCGAGCGAACGGCGACCGACCGGCAGACGATTTGCGTTGCAGCGTTTGATTTCCGCCAGAATTTCCTCTTTGATATTTATTTTGGCACTGTCAGTAAACAGCTGTATTTTCATATCTTCCGGCAGGTCGCTGCCTTGCGGCACGGTGTCGGGGCAGATATTGATTAAGTATTCGATGATGTTTTGCAGTTCGCGGATATTGCCCTGCCAGCTGTATGCTTCCAGAAACGGACGGATATTTTTGAAAAAGGTTTCGGCATCAGCGGCGAGCGGTTTGTATTTTTTGTAGAAGGCATAGCATAGCGGCATGATGTCTTCGCGCCGCTGGCGCAATGGCGGCACTTTCAGCGGCAGAACGTTTAAGCGGTAGTACAAATCTTCGCGGAACAGTCCCAGTTTAATATCCTCTTTCAGATTGTGATTAGTGGCGACGATAATGCGCACGTCAATCGGGATTATCTTTATGCTGCCGACGCGCCGTATCTGTCTTTCCTGCAGTACGCGCAGCAGTTTTACCTGAAACGGCAGCGGCGCATCGCCGATTTCATCCAGAAACAGCGTGCCTTTGTGCGCCGCTTCAAACAGACCGGAAGCACCGCCTTTTTTTGCGCCGGTGAATGAACCTTCCACATAGCCGAACAGCTCGGACTCAAGCAGTGTTTCCGACAGAGCAGCAAAATTGATGGCGACGAACGGCCCTTTGCTGCGCGCGGAAGCGTTGTGGATACTCTGAGCGAGCAGTTCCTTGCCCGTGCCGCTTTCGCCCTGAATGAAGATGGTCGCGTCGGATTTTGCCATTTTCTGCGCCAGTGCCAGCGTATTTTTCAGCGCGGGGCTGTTGCCGACGATATCGGTGAACTGGTAGCGGGCGATATTTTGTTCTTGATACAGACGGCGACGCACCGACTCTTCCAGACGGTGGATTTCCGAGACGTCTTTGAGCACGTAAAGACGGCCTTTGTCGGTATTTTTCGTGTACAAGGGCATTTCCGAGATGAGGATTTCATGCGAATGTAGTTTTAGTACACCTTCCTTGCGCGGATTGTCCACCGTTTTTAAAAGTTCGCTGTCGAGTACGTTCTCTATCGGCTGGCCGGTAACGGCGAGTGATTTTTTGTCAAACAGCTGTTCGGCTACAGGGTTGAATACGGATACTTTATTTTCCTTATTGATGGCGATAAGACCGTCATGCACATTGTTGATGACCGTCTTAAAGCGTTCCTTCATATTGTTGCTGTCGTTTAACAGTTTGTTGCCTGTCTTGATTAATTTAATGATATCCTGAATATATTTTGTCGACAGAATATGTGCAAACTCCTCCAGCATATCGAAATGCGCCAGAATTTCCACGATGGAAGTGATGTCGACGAGGCGGGTCTTGATGTCGATTATCTTATTGACGAACGGCGGCACGTGCTCCACTTCGCCGGGCGTTACGGCGATGCTGAGGCGGGGAAATTCCTTGATGCCGGGATAATACGGCGACAGGTTTATATGGTCGATGCCTAGCGCCTGCAAAAGAAAAATTGTCTCCTCCGCGCTTTCCTGCGTGTCGTTGACGAGCAGTGCGTCCGTGTAGCGCGGCAGTTTGAACAGTTTATTTATTTCGTGGTAGTTTATGGAGCGGCGCGCGATGATGTACGGACGGTCGCCGATTAAGTGCTTCATTTTATCATAGGTGAGTTTGCCAGAAAACAGCACCAAATCGGCTGCGAAATTATGCGGCGGCGGTGAGGATATGAAGTAGTATTTGATGTCCAGACTGGCGGCGAACAGATTGTTCAGCTGGTCGTAAATGGTCTTGCCGGTGTTGTACCCGAATGAAATTATGATGAGTTTCTTCATGCAAATCACTTCCTTTATATTTATATATATTTATATTGTCTATTATGTTAGTGAAATATCGAGCCTATAGCCAGCAGGATAATACTTTATATTCGTTCGATGTTGCCACTTAACCTCACTGAATATAAAGTATTATCCTGCTTTAGGAAATTAACTAGCATAGCAGATATTATCTATTGCTCTAACAAAATAACTAGCTTGTAGCCAGCAGAATAATGAGTATATTAAATGGTGAAAGAATGGGATTATTATATAATATTTCCCAATAAACGGGCAATATCCTGCTGTAATATTAACAGTAAATTTTAGTTGAATAAAATTTTTTTATACCGAAAACAGTGGACATTTGTTCATTTAAAAATTTTTTCGGCAAAGTTGGCACGGAATTTGCATATTAATTACAGTGTACCGGTTGTGCTAGTAAAACATTGAGCCTGTAACAGCAGGATAATATTTTATATTCGTTCGATGTTGTCACTTAACCTNNATATAAACTATTATACTGCTGAAAAAATCAGCTGGCATAACAGGTAGTGTATATATTTTTAAGGAGTGAACTGTCATGGAAAAACCTAATAAACTTGATAATGTCAAAATCAAAGTTCCTTGGTACGGTTATGTTGTATTCATACTGGCAATTTTATTATTCTCGGGCGTTTTCTCGTCTTCCGACGGAATTTTGCGCGCTCTCGATTTCAACGTGTTAAGCGGCAGCTTCGGTCAGATACCGACGGACAAGGCGATGAGCTTCCGCGGTGCAGGCGGCAGCGGTGCCAAAGACGGCTTTTTATTTGCGCTTGAACTTATTCCTGCCGTTATCCTGGCGCTCGGTATTGTAAATGTAATCGACGGTCTCGGCGGTCTGAAAGCGGCGCAGAAAATCATGAACCCGCTTTTAAAACCATTGCTCGGCGTGCCGGGTATCTCCGCTCTTGCCAATATCGCCAACATGCAGAGCACTGATGCGGCTGCCGGTATGGTTAAGGAATTGAAGGACAATAATTTAATCACGGATAAGGAACGTTCGATTATAATTGCCTATCAGACGAGTGGCAGTGCGTTTATCACGAATTATTTCTCCTCCGGTGCGGCAGCGTTCAGCATATTGATGGCACCGATTATCGTGCCGATTTTCGTTATTTTCGTCTTTAAAATCGTCGGCGCAAATCTCATGCGGTTGTATTTTAAAATTTTCAGCTGATAGAAAGGCGGATTTAGGATGAGTAATACAAATACGGAAGTTAAAGTTAATAAGAATATTTTGGATTTGTTCATTGAAGGTGCGAGAAAAGGCTTCACTATCGGTACGACGAGTTTGCTCCCGAACGTTGTAATGGCGTTTGTCGTTATCCGCATTCTGGATGTTACGGGACTTTTGCACTTAATCGGCGTTGTCTTTGAACCGATTATGGGTCTTTGGGGACTGCCGGGCGAAGCGGCAACGGTGCTGATTACGGCGCTCATGAGTATGGGCGGCGGCGTCGGCGTGGCTATGAGCCTGTATACGGCGGGAACACTCGACGCTATGCAGATTACGGTGATAATTCCTGCTATTTATTTAATGGGTAATCCGGTGCAGAATGTCGGCCGCTGTCTCGGTATCGCTGAAGTAAATACGAAGCATTATCCGGCAATTATTTTAATCTGTGTAATCAATGCCCTGCTGTCCATCTGGGCAATGCGTTTAATCATGATGTTTTTATAATAAATCCGTTGTGTGAACAAAATATCGAAACTGCAATCAGCAGGATAATACTTTATATTCGTTCGATGTTAGCACAGTAGGTTATAATAAATAAAAATAGCGAAGAAGGTATTTAATATGGAAAAACCGTTTTTTACTTTACTGAAAAATGTGCATATCATTGCACCGGAAGATTTGGGCGTGAAAGATATTTTAATGGCGGGCGAAAAAATCGCCGCTATCGGTGAAAATCTGAGCCTGCCGGAAATTTACGACTGCGAAGTTGTCGATTGTACGGATAAAATCGCTCTGCCGGGCTTTATCGACTCGCATGTGCATTTAATCGGCGGTGGCGGTGAAGGCGGCTATGCGACGAGAACACCGGAAATCCAGCTGACGGACATCACCACCTCCGGCGTAACGACCGTTGGGGGGCTTCTGGGCACGGACGGCGTAACGCGCCATGTGGCAAGTCTTTTGGCGAAAGCGCGCGGACTGGAGGACGAAGGTATTTCGGCGTATATTTATTCCGGCTCGTATGAAATTCCGACACCGACCATCACTGGCAGTGTGCGCAGCGATATTATCTTAATTGACAAAATAATCGGTACGGGCGAAATCGCTATGTGCGACCACCGCTCCTCTCAGTCGCCGAAGGAAGCATATCAGCAGATTACAGCAGAAGCGCGTGTCGGCGGAATGCTCAGCGGCAAAGCCGGTGTTGTCAACATGCACCTGGGCGACGGCGAAGACGGACTTAAAATGCTCTATGAAATCACCAAAAGCGGTGAAATTCCGAAAACGCAGATTATCCCGACGCATGCCAACCGCCATAAACGACTGTTCAAAGAATGCGTGGAATGGGCAAAACAGGGCGGCATTATGGATGTAACCTCCAGCGTAAGCCCGGCAACCGGCTCCGTCAAAGGTTTGAAATCGAGTGAAGCTGTAAAACAGGCGTTGGACGCAGGTGTGGATATCAGCCGCATTACAATGAGCTCCGACGGCAACGGCAGTATGCCGATTTTCGACGATAAGGGTAATAATATCGGCGTAGGCGTAGCCAGCCAGTCCTCACTGTTGGAAGAGTTCCGCGATATGGTGCAGAAGGAAAATATCGCCATTACCGACGCCATTCAGACGACTACGAGCAACGTGGCGAAAAATCTCAAACTGTATCCGCGCAAAGGCACGATTGCTAAAAACAGCGACGCCGATATCATCGTTCTGGACAAAGACTTAAATCTCCAGCACGTATGGGCAAGAGGCACGCATATGGTAAAAGACGGCGAACCGATTGTATTCGGCACTTTTGAAAAGAGGAAATAAGCTTTAAGCGATAAAAAAAGAGAGGTGAAAGCCTCTCTTTTTCGTTTAGAATAATTTTATGGCGGCAGCGCCGATTATCATAATAATGATGCCGAAGATTTGGCGCATACCGACAGGTTTTCTCTCCGAGCCGAGCAGTCCGAAACAGTCGATAATCAGACCGCCGCTTGTCGAGCCGATTAAAATGGCGATAATCGTCATGCCCGTGCCGATGATATTAGAAAGATACGCATTCGTCAAGACGAACAGACCGCCTAAGATACCGCCGAGCCAAATCCACCACGGATAATTTTCCCGGCGGCGCAGCTCTATCCGCAAAGCGGAAACGGTTTTGCGCTGCAGCAGTATGATGACGCATATGACAGCAAGCAGAGCGATACCGATAATGAACGAAATTACGGCCGCTTTGACCGGCGAAGCGAGAATAATGCCGAGATGACCGTTTACAGCTGTCTGCACGGTGCTGAGCATACCGGCGATAATGCCGAATATTTGCCAGAGCAATGTATGCTGCCGTTTCGGTTTATTAAGCAGATTGTTATCCGGTGTTTTTTTAGCCATGACAACGTTGATTACACCGAGCAGGACGAGAATTGCGCCGAGAATACGGAGCAGTGTCAAATCCGTCTGCGGTGCATAAAAAAGACCGAAGTTGTCGATAATAAGTCCCATTAAAATCTGACCGAGTACGGGAAAGATGACTGTCTGCACGCCGCCGAGTCTGGCAAACAATACGATATTGCCTGTCAGGAATATAACGCCGCATACGCCGCCCATCCATATCCAGAGTGGCTCGCCCGCCAGTTCGCCGAACGGAATGAAATAATTCTGTTCCGTGATGAAGACAAGCAGCAGCAAAAATATGAACGCAATGATGAAGGAAACGAATGAAGCATTGTACGGTGAACCGAGTTTATGAGTTAATCTGGCATTTATGCCGGTTTGCAGCGGCAGACCGAACCCCATCAGTATTCCGAGTAAGATGAACATGATTTATCACCTTTCTTTTCTGGATTGAGTAGATAAATTATAACTCTTTAAGTGAAGTTCATGTCAATAATAAATCCTGACACCTTTTTTGACAAGTAAAAACTGACGGAATGTATTTTTTTATTGCGTATATACAATAATTGACCTGAAAAATTTACATATAAGTTGCAACTGCCTTGCATAATATGTATACATTGACTAAAAATGAATACTGTAATAATATATAGACTGCATTGATATTAATATCATCGGTTTAATTATGCAAATTTAAATGAGAAAAGGAGCTAGTTAATTGAAAAAAATACGTATGGGTTTAACAACGCAGATTTTTTTAGGATTATTACTGGGAGCATGTTTCGGATATTTTCTGCCGGATATCGGCTCGGAGCTTAAACCGCTCGGCGACGCATTTATCCGCATGATTAAAATGATTGTTGTCCCGCTCATTTTCAGCACGCTTATCGTCGGTATTGCCGGAACAGGCGATTTCAAAAAGCTCGGCCGTCTCGGCGGCAAGGCGATTATTTGGTTTGAAGTGGCAAGCTGTCTGGCGCTCATTGTCGGGCTGGTTGTAGTAAACGTTCTTCAACCGGGTGTGGGCGTTTCGCTTCCGTCCATCGGAGCGGCTGCCGGAGCCAACGCTGCGGCTACGGCGGAATCATTCAGTATCTCCATGCACTTATTAAATATTATTCCTGCCAACATTATTGAAGCCTGCGCCAAAAGCGACATGCTGCAAATCATTTTCTTCAGCTGTTTCTTTGGCGTAGCACTTGCTCATATCGGCGAGAAAGGAAAAATCGTGGTGGAATGCTGCCGCGGCATTGCCGAAGCGATGTTTAAAGTAACACACATACAAATGAATATTTGCTGTGCAAAACTATTTGAAAATTATAAATAAATCCACTTCGATATCATATTTATTGCTGGATATTGCAGGATCGGTTCGTTTCAAATATACTCTATCAACAATTTTGCGTATAAGATTACGTTTTTCTTCTAATGTAATTTTACGTTCTTGTTTAAATATATCATATATTTTTTGAGGTTTATTTTTATTATTCAACTTATTAGATAATATTTGTTGTTGAGACTTTAACTCAGTAATGATGTTTTTTAACTTCAGTAATTTTAATTTTGCAACATCTTCATCAATTAGTTGGTTAGAATACCATTCAAGAATGGAAACTTGTTCAGTTTGCTTTTTCTGAAGTAAAGTTTTTAAATCTAATAACTGTTGTTGGATTTCGTTTATGTTGCTATCTTCTTGCTGACGGTTAATATATTTTTGCAAAGTATCTTCTGAAATACAAATTTTTGTTAAAGTGTCCCAAAAAATGTTATCGATTTTATCAGCTGGCATATATTTAGCTATTGGACAAAAAGGAATATCAATTTCATTACGTTTTTTATAGCTTTTCGATGAACAATAATAGTAGTCTTTGTTGTTGTTAGGTCGTACATAAATTTTTCTTCCACAAGTACAATAAGCAATCTTAGATAACAAATGTATTCTTTTTTCATTACGTGTAGATCGGTCAGTGTTTTCTTTGATTATCTGATTGGCTAAAATAAATTCTTCTTCTGAAATTATTGCAGGAATAGGTACATTTATCCATTCAGATGTATCTTTATATCTTTGCTTAGGAGCTTTCTTCAATGAATTATGAGAATTATGCTTCCATGCATGAAAAACACCGGTATATGAGTCATTTTTTAAAATTCGCATAATAGCGGATGGATCATTCCAGCCAACATTTTTTCCCTGAAAATATTTAGGAATATTCTCTATTTGAAATTGTCGTAAAATTTGTCTTGAACTCATACCATTTATATAAAGTTTAAATATCCTACGAACAATCACAGCTTCATCTGTATTTATCTCATATAATTCTGTAATAGGATTGTATTGATATCCAAACAAGTGACTATTAGAAGTTTTTCCTTTCTTATATTTTTCTTTTTTTCCTCGTATGCAGCGTTCAATTATTTTTTCTCGTTCATATTCTGCTATTGCGCCTTTTATAGCATAGAATAATCTACCATTTGGAGAGTTATGATAATCTCCGCAAATAAATATAAGTTTTTGACAATATTTTTCAATTTCTTCAGTTAAGACTAATTGTTGACCTAAATTACGGGATAATCTATCTTGGTCGTAACAAATTATTATATCAATTTTTTTCTCCCGAATAGCTTTTCTCATTATTGTCAATGCTGGACGATCCAATGTTGTTCCGGATGCATTATCAACATATTTTATTATATTGGATATACCTAATTCTTTTGCTTTTCTTACACAAGCATCAATTTGGCTGGGAAGAGAAAAACCTTCTTCAGCTTGTCTTGTTGTAGAAACGCGAGCGTATATCGCCGCTGTTTTTAAGTTATTTTCAAACACAAAAGGACCTCCTTTATAGAAGGTCAATTATTGCATATAAATTTTATTATACAATAATGAACCTAATATTAGAATAGAGTTTGATATTAAAGGCTGATTACTATATAATAAACTGTGTAAAATTAGGCTTAATCAGCCAATAGAAGACATGATATGGGGATATTGTGTCTTCTTCTAACCACTGTAATGTTACCAGCATTATGGTGGTTTTTTTATGCCTTATTTTAATATAGTGTTCGTCGTTTTTTTGGTTTCTTGAACCATTTATAATAGTGGAAACTTAAGACAACTCCCTTTTCGCATTGATATCAGTATTGGATTTGGACTTTTCTTCATCATCAAGTTCACGATTAACTATAGCTCTCTTTTGTTCTACAGTGAGTTCATTATCACTATGTGAGAAATTATAAGACTTGGATACTTGTTTTGTATTGTTATTTAATTGATTTTTTTCTTGAATATCTAATAGATCTTTAGCTGTTTTTATTAGATAATCTTGAAGAACAGGAGAAAGTTTCTCGAATATATTGAAAAGTTCATCATATTTTTTTTCATTTTCAATGAATATATCACCGAAACCAGTGCGTAACCATTTTTCATTTACATTAAATTGAGAACATATATTTTTTATATTTTGTTCAGTAATGGTTGAGCCATTTTTCTCCATATAACTTATAGCACCTTGCTTTAATCCTATTTTTTGAGCAAAATCTTTTTGGTTTAAGTTAAGTATTTTTCTTAATTCACGAATTCGACTATTCATGATTACACCTCCAAACTTATAATATCAATGATTGATAAAAATGTCAATGAAATAGCCTGTAAAAGGTTGACAAAAACTAATCATTAGTATAATATTGAAATTAGAAATCAATAATTAGTAAAATTTAAGGAGGATTTATCAATGAAAAATAAGATAGATGATATGAAAGAAATTTTTAATAAATTATCAGAACAAAATAAAGATATCATTATTTTAGTAGCTAAAGGTATGAAAATAGCTCAAAAAGAAAATGAACGGATGAGAAAAATTGATTTAAATACTAAAAAAACTGCTTGATTTTAAGAGGTTAAATAATGAAAGAAAAGATCGTTAATCCAAATGATTTTAAAAACAAGATTGTTATAAAGGAAGATAATATATCAATGACTGTTTTTTACAATCCACCAAATAGTAATATTTTAGATAAGTATAATAAGAAATACGCCGAGATTTTGATGTCTAAATAAAAAAGCTATATATACTGAAACAATACATATAGCCTAATAAGATGCTGTATATATTCCCTTATACGACTATAGTGTAAGGGAATTTTTCTTTATTTACTATCTTTTATAGCTGCTTCCTTTTCAACAGCCTCTAATCCTCGATTGATTAACTCTATGGCAGCTGAAGTACGACTAGTATATCTGTTTTCGAAACGGAAGTCATCTATTCTTTTTAATAATTCTTCATCACAGACTACAGTAAAACGTGGTTTGTTGGAAGGCATTACGTATCACTCCTAAATTCCTTAATATAATCTTATGATATAACATAACCTTAAAAATGTAAACTTCTTATCTTCTTAATATAAGAACTTCCGAAGATAAGAAGATAAGAATTTCTTATAAGAACTTCCGAAGATAAGAAGATAAGAATTTCTTAATTTTCACCAGATAAGAAATTAAGAAAATAATAACTTGACAAAGTTCAGAAGTAGTGATAAATTATACATAGGTTATGAAGTTATGAACTTAATAAAAATTATTGGAGGTATATTAATGAAATCGCTAAATAAAAAAATGACATTTCCGGTAAATGATGATTTAAATAATAGTTTATTGGAAATGAAACAACAGTTTTTCTTTAACAAATCACGTTCTGAAATGATTAGAATTCTTCTAACAGTAGGAATAGATGCTTACAAAAAAGGAAACCGTGCTAATAATGCTGTAGTTGTAGCGAAATCAAAACCAAAACAAACAAAAAGAGTTGAAAAGATGAGCGATAGTTTTAAATATGCGCCATTAATTAAACGATATAGAGAAGAATTGTCAATGCCGATAGAAGCTCTAGCTCAGATTTTGGATATGCCGGAAGAAAGATATCGAGATATTGAAAACGGCTTTACAGTTCCGACTAAAGAAGAATGGAAGGATATAAAAGATATATTATCCATTGAAGTTTGAGTGATTTGAATGAAAAAGGGTCAGTTATATTGGATAAAACTTATGAAAGATTTCTATAACAGATTAGAAATACGAAAATTAATGAAGCAATCCGGTGGTAGTGAAAAGATAATATGTTTTCAGCAGATGCAGCTTCTAAGCCTTGATAACGTAGGCAATGAAGGTTTTATACCGTTTAAAGGTCTGTATGGCTCTATTGAAGATGAAATAGCTGCCGTACTGGATAAACCAATAGATGACATAGCCATGACGATTTCATATTTTGAGCGATGTAACTGGCTTGAAATAGTAAAAGACGGTAATAATGTGTTAGGTTTACTGATAAAAGAGTTGGAATTCGGCTCTGCCAGTGAATCACAGGCTCGCGTTATGAAACATAGACTGTTGGAATTTCTAAGTGAATATCTAAAACAAGGTTTAATAGATAAAAAATTTATATTTATACTAAAAAACAGTATAAATAACGGAAAAATAAATAGCAAAAAGAAGCTGGATAATATCATAAAAACGTTACATTGTAACGTTGAAAATTCTGAAAAAATAGTAGCGTTACAATGTAACGTAGAGAAAGAGATAGAGACAGAGAAAGAGATAGATATAACTACTAGTAGTAGTAGTTCGTTACAATGTAACGGTATTGAAAAAATAAATCTGTCTCATGAATTTCAGAAGCGACGATTGGAAATAAATAACACTACGTTAAAAGTTTTTAACAAATTTCCTAAAGAGCTTGTTTTAAAACAGCTGAAAAATTATGATTTGCAGAAAAAGGAAAATATAAAAAATCCTATGGGCTGGCTGTATATAGCCTGTAAAGATAATTATAGCTACGTAGCACAGTCTCTTGATAAGTCTAAAAGTAATATAGATATTGAGCAGTTGAAGCAAAAGCAGTTGGAAGCACTGCAATTTGGTTACTCGGAAAGGAATGAAAACAAATAATGAGGGCAGTACAGTTACCGTATAACATAGAAGCTGAAGAAGCAGTCTTAGGAGCAATTCTAATCAATGACGAAGTTATGGATGATATCGTGGAATTTTTAAATACAGACGATTTTTATCGTAGAAATCACCGCATAATTTTTTCGACGATGTTAGAATTGCATAATGAACAAAGCGGTATAGATAATCTTACCGTGGTAGATAGGTTGTCTAAAAAAAAGCTGTTAGGCACAGTAGGCGGTATTGCATTTGTAACAGCGCTTGCAAATACTGTACCAACTACAGCAAATACAAGTCATTATGCTAAAATCGTTAAAGAAAAAGCAGTGATGCGAAATATAATTCATGCTGCGGAAGAAATTATCTATCTTTCCTGTAACAGTGATTGTAATTTAGACGAATTAACAGACAAGGCAGAAGCCTATATTTTGCAAGCTACACAAAATTGTAAAACCAATAAAATTCCCAGTATACAGGAGCAGACGCTTGAAGCACTGACGCAAATAGAAGATGTTTATAACAACAAAGGAAAATTATTAGGCTTATCTACAGGCATTAATGATATCGATCACATGATTACAGGTTTGAAAAAATCGGATTTTATAATTATAGCCGGCCGTCCATCTATGGGTAAAACGGCGTTTGCTCTTAATATTGCCTCATTTGTTGCGCTAGAAGAGAAAAAATCAGTAGCCGTTTTTTCTCTGGAAATGTCTTCAGCGCAATTACTGCAAAGAATTATTTCGTCATGGGGTATCGTAAAGCTAGCAAATATTAAAACCGGAGAATTAGATAATAAAGAGTGGAATAAGATTGTAGCAACGGCTGATGATGTAGCAAAATCCAATTTAATTATAAACGATAATGTGGGATTATCCGTTATGGAAATTCGTTCTATAGCTCGAAAACTGAAAAGAGAAAAAAATATAGAACTTATCGTAATAGATTATTTACAGCTTATACAAACAGCGAAACGAGAAAATAGAAACCAGGAAATTTCGGAAATATCCCGTTCTCTAAAACTTCTGGCTAGAGAATTAGATATACCGATAATTGCTCTTTCCCAACTTTCCCGTAGCGTGGAAGCGCGACAGAATAAAAAGCCTATGCTAAGTGATTTACGTGAGTCGGGTTCACTGGAGCAGGATGCAGATATTGTAATGCTTTTATACAGAGATGATTATTACAATCCGGACACGGAAAATAGCAATATTACAGACGTTATTATTGCTAAACACAGGAACGGACCGACAGGCACCGTACAGGTATTTTTTCACAAAGACTTTGTAAGGTTTCAAGATTTAGTTCGACCGGCATAATGTGTCCGATTCGGACACGCAGAAAAGATGTGATTGATATGAAATACTGCTGTTGGAAATGCGGTAAGCGACTTGATGAGGATGAACGGCAACTGCTTTACCTGCCGGAAATAGATAAATGGGTAAGTATTTGTCGCGATGACAGGCTGTGTTATTACAGGAAGATGAATAAGAAAAACAAGTATAGAAAGTGGGGCATTATTAAATGAGTCGGGAAAATAAAGGTAGAAAACGAAAAACGGATATAGTTATGACGGCAGCAGCTAAAAGAGAAAAAGATGTGAAAGAACGTATGGCCCATTTGGAACGGCTGGCACTAGAAGCCGATGCACATAAGATGAGCTATGGAAAGTATGTAGAAAAGCTGAAAAGAGAGGGAAAATATATTATTTACCACTTTTAAGGAAGCACAGAAAAATTTAAGTGAACAGGCTCTTAAAAACGGCTGGTTCAAATTTACGGAAGAATGAGGAGATAAAGATGAATAAAGTAATATTAGCCGGCAGGCTTACAAAAGATCCGGAAGTACGTTATACGCAAACAGGAATTGCCGTGGCAAGATTTAACCTTGCCGTAAACCGCAGAATAAGTAAAGATGATCAGCAGCAGGCGGATTTTATTCCGATTGTTGTTTTCAACAAGCTTGCTGAAATATGCGGAAATCATTTAGCTAAAGGCAGACAGATTATCATGGCAGGACGCATTCAAGTAAGCAGTTACACGGCGCAGGACGGCAGTAAACGATACAGTACAGAAGTTATCATGGATGAGCTTGAATTTGTTGGTAAGAAGCCTGCTGAAACTGCTAATGGTAATAATGCGGCTACAGCAGAACAGATGCAATTCGGTGAAGAAATACCGCCGGATGAGGATATACCGTTTTAGAAGTGAGGTGATTTTATGAAAACAGAATTAACAAAAGAAGTAGAACAGGCTCTTGTGCTTGCGACAAAAGCTGACGGCGTAGGTGTTTACGGCGCATTGGAAGTAACACTCGGTGAAGGATACGGCACAGAAAGAGTGGATTACATGACAATGGACTGTAAAAATGTATTCCGCTGCTATGAGATAAAAACTTCAAGAGACGATTTCTATTCTCGTGCCAAGTTGTCTTTTGTCGGTGATTTTAATTATCTTGTATTAACAAAAGATGTATATGAGCAAGTACAGCAGGATATAGATATAAGATTTTACGGCGCCGGCATATATGTATATAACGGGTATGACCTTATATTGAAAAGACGAGCAAAACAAAAAACAGTACATCTGGGTAAGAAAATTGACCTAATGTACTGCATGATACGAAGTTTAAGCAGATATACGGTTAAGGAGGCATTGAGAAATGATTAATAAAAATACAGTTATCGCTAAAACTATGGATATGTTAGAAATGAACAAAAATAAGGAAATTGCCGCATATATCACAGGTGTGATATATGATGACAATGAAGTAGGTTTTTTGGTAGGTGGCGAAGATATGAAAATTATCTGTATGCATCTTGCTTTAATTCAGATTTTGGCTGATAAGCAGAATATAAGTATCAGCGATTTTCTTAAAAAGGTAGATTTGGCACTGTCTGAAGAATTGGATGTAGATATATCGCCGGAAAAACAGGTTTAAAATATGTCCGATTCGGACATATTAAATAAAAATTTTATAGTGAGGTTAGAAAAATGACAATCAAGGAAATCAAAAAATTTGCAGCTGAAAAAGGTATTATGCTTCCTAAAAAAGCAAAAAAAGCGGAACTTATACACTGCATTCAGAAAGCCGAAGGAAACAATGAATGTTATTCCACTATGAAATGCGATAATACGGACTGTCTGTGGTCTAATGATTGTGTCAAAGCATTTTTAAAGGCATAAAAAAAAGCTATGGATAAATCCATAGCCGAAATAAAAACCTACTACCAAAACTACTTTGTATTAATAATTATATCAAAAAGGTAGTAATAGTTCAAGGAGCGAGTTTAAATGATAACATACAGTTTTATTAACTTAAAAGGCGGCGTCGGCAAGACTACTATTTCCACCAATGTTGCATATGCACTGGCTGCGGCAGGAGCAAAGGTATTGTTTATAGACAATGACAAACAGGGAAACGCCAGTATGTTTTTCGGATTAAAAGATAAAGAATTGACTTTATCAGATGTATTCTTAAAACAGAACTTTGATATAAAGCGTGCTATTTATCCGGCACGAAAATTTAAGGAGGGACAGATTGATGTTCTACCTAGCAACATGACACTGCTGCCGCTTAATATGGAACATAAGGATATAAATTTAAACAACCAGGAAAATAAGACATTTATCCTTAGAAACGCACTGAAAGCCGTAGAAGGCGAATATCACTTTTGTCTGATAGATAATGCGCCGGATATCAACTTTACGGTTTATAATGCACTTATCGCAACAAACCAGGTGATTATTGTTACAAATCCGGATGCTTATGCAGACAGTGGTGTCGATGAGATGGATAAACAATTCAACAACGTGCTTCAGGATCGGCAGCTTTATGATGAAGATTACGATGAATACGATCCGCAGAATAACTTTATACTGCGTGGGGCACTTTTAAACAAGTACATCACAAACAGTTATAATAAGTCATCTTCCAAATATAAATTTTTTAAAACGAATATTAAGCTTGCCACAAATTACGAAGCAAGCAAGAGGTTTATTGAGTCCATTGAAACAGGAAAAAGTATTTTGGAATTGTCGTCGAACTGTCTGTTTTCCCGTCAAATCAATAAATTTGTTAATGAGCTTCTCTACGATAAATAAAAACAGGAATAAGAATGTGTCCGAATCGGACACATTCTTTCCCACATACATAACAAAAAATGTGTCCGATTTGGACACATTTTAGAAAGGTGATATTTTATGGCAATAAAGAATATAAACATGGCAGATGTATTTTCTTCGGCATCCAGTATGCCTAAACAACAGGTTAGATTGGTTTGCGATTATATTGAAGCGGATAAATTAAAAATTAATCCAGAAAACGAAGCTATTTATGGCAAACTCAATGTTGATGATCTAATACCGGAGATAGTGAGAAGCGGCGGCGTAAAAAATCCTATTGAAGTTATAAAAAAAGATGGAGAACTTTTAATAATTTCCGGGCATCGTCGGCAGCTGGCAACAATTAAAGCTTTTGAAGAAGGTCTACTTAGAACAAAAAAAGTTCCGTACTTTGTAAATAATGATATAAAGACGGAAGATGATGAAAAAGCAGCTATAATTGGCAGAAATACGCAGAGGGAGAAAGATTTTAAAACACGTTACAATGAAATTGCTGTTATGACAGATATCTTGAAAAAAGAAAAGGAAAGAAATAATGAAAAAGGCAGTTTACGGTCTTATATAGCTAAAAAACTTGGAATATCTGAGACTGACCTACAACGTTATTGGGATTACAATAAACTATCGCCGGAGATACAAAATGCTGTAGATGATGAAAATTCCAAACTGACATTTTCTAAAGCCAGTGAACTAACCGGCTTAAATAAAGAAGAACAGAAAATTGCTTATGAAGAAATTTCGAAAAAAGACGATGTATCGACGATGGAAATCAGAAATCTGAAGAAATCCATAAAAGAAGGTTATGATGTATCTGATCTGAAAGATGATTACAGCCCAAAAGAAGAAGCTGTTCCTGTAAAAAAATCCACCGCTAAGAAAAAAACTGATAACAGTAAAACAAAGAAAGAACAGGCAAAAACAGCTACAGCCTCAAATGAGATAAAAAAAGCAGAGATAGAAAAAATAGTGGAAAATAATGAAAATGAAGATCTGGAGGTTGTGGCCATTGAGACCTGCCTCTCAATTTTAGAAGAAAACAAAAACAAAATAGATAAACTTGTAGAGCAGGTAAAAAACGATGATAAAGGTTTAAGGCTACTGGCGACTGTAGATTATCTGGAAAAGCTGATTGCAAATTGTAACAGTGATTTGACGGCTAAACTGAAAGGAAAAAATCATGAAAAAGATGGTGGAGAAGGTGGTATTCAGGGCGAGAACACTTTATAAAATAAATGGAAGCTTTGCCTATGTAAAAGGTTCTGGTTTTTATCAAAATGATGAAGGACAGGCATTTATATATGGTTATGACAAAAATAAAAAGTTTAATAAAATTGAAATTGCGGTGGCTACACTTAAAGTATTTCATACTTTTGAAGCAAAGGAATGAGTGAACAAAATGCAACAAGATGAAAAAGTAATAAAGGTAATAGAAGTGGTTCCGCCTAAAGATTATGGCTGGTTAAAAACTGAAGTCGAAAATCTGACTAAAGAAAACGAACGATTGAAAAGACTTCTGTCTGAAGGTAAATTTAGTGACCTGGAAAATATGGTTACTGGCTTAAAGATGAATATAAACGCAAAATGTAAAGCTATAGCATTTGAATTTTCAGCTTGCAAATACAGTAAAAAAAACAGACAGAATTTAAATAGTTTAATAGAAACGTTGGAAACAGCAGCCAAACAATTAAAAGATTTATTATAGAATTGTAGGGATACATCTATGAGTGAAATCGGTGCTAAAATAAGGTATTTACGAGAGCAAAATTATTTAACAAGAGAAGAATTGGCAGAAAATTTACTTGTAAATCGCTCTACAATCCGTCGATGGGAAACAAATAAAATGACCCCATCAGAAAGCAATCTTATAAAAATATGCAGATACTTTAAAATAGACAAGAATTTTTTTAATGAATAGGAGAATAGCAAAATGATATTAATGACATTAAGTGAAATCAAAGAAAAAATCTCATTTGAAATAGTAAAATTGAAACAACTTATACTGACAAGTGAGATAGATTACAACAAATTTTATGTTATAAAAAGTACAGTAATCAAACTGCTAAAGATAGAAGAATTGCAAATCTTAGTGGATATGAAAAAAAGAGTCATTGATTTTCAGGAATATAATAAACAAAAGGATGAAATCAGTTCTATTTTGAAGCAGATAGAAGATTATTCATGTACTACTGATGGTATAAATCAATTAATAATAAGATTAGAAAAGCATATTTAAACAAATTGGAGGTTTATACGTTGTTTATAAAGGAAGAGATTATTAAAGATAGGATAACACTGTTTTTTGATGTCAGTTCACGAGAACAGTTATTTTTAAAACAAGATGAATATATACAGCTAAACAAGAAAAATATAATAATCTATAAAATCCGTTATAAGCAATTATGCCTGCGATATGATATAAAGTTAATTAGTAATTTTTTCGATATGCTACCTTCAAAATATCAAAATTTGTTAAGGCTGAAATACGAACAGTGTTACAGCTTGTCTAAAATCGCTTTAACATTGAGTATAAGTAAATCCGGAATTATAACTATGAATAACAAAATGATACAGTGTCTAACAAAGCTAATGTTTTGTGATGTCCATAATTTATTTATCAAGGATACTTCATACGATATGTTATTGGTATCCTTGAATTTGTTATTTATATTACAAAATAAGATAAAAGCCGAGATAAAATATTTATTGAGAAATAATATATATGTTGATGTGAGTTATGATTATCTGAAAAGTTTATATAAAAAAGACAAAAAGTTAATGGCAGTGCAAAAAATTGTTGATGAAGAAATAAATGGAATGGATAACTCGGAAAAGGATATCTTATTATATAAAATAAACAATCCTTTTGAGCATATCAGTAACATTTCTCATAGATACAATATACCTGAAGGAAAAATAAAGAAGTTACTTTATCGTTTTAGAGATAATATAATAGAACAGATTAATCATTTGTAAGTTGTCCGAATCGGACAACTTTTTTGTTTGTACCTTTTTATTAATCGAATTAGTCCGAATCGGACATATTTCAGATTTCAAAATATGTTCTCATTGAAAAAAAGAATATCCAGAAAAAGTAGTCCGAATCGGACTACTTTTTTATTTACCGA
Source organism: Megamonas hypermegale (assembly GCA_002314325.1). Classification (GTDB taxonomy): domain Bacteria; phylum Bacillota; class Negativicutes; order Selenomonadales; family Selenomonadaceae; genus Megamonas; species Megamonas hypermegale_A. Next base: position 11,264 of record DCFC01000011.1, on the reverse strand, counting down.
CAAAAAGTTCCTTGTTTTTGTCGGACAAAAAAAGGTTTTTAAGTTTAGAAATCCTTATGTATCAAGGCTTACAGGCTTTTTTCATTTTGTTCAAAAATCGAGACTTTCAAAATCGACTTTCGTGCTAATATGGAAACATGGACAGAAATAAAAAATTTATAGGCGCTATTTTTGCTTTGGTAGTGCTTTTAATCTTCAACTTGTGTTCGTATACTCCGTTTACCGTAAACACCTCTCCATCGGTAACAAAAGGAATATATTTTGTTGTTCCTAAAATGTTTGCCAGAGAATACGAAAAAGACGACATGGTGATATTCAATCCGCCGGTAGACGTAAAAGCGTTTATGGTGGAAAGAGGTTACGTTATGCCAAAAGACAGTCTACTAAAAGAAATAAAAGCACTTGAAAACGACCGGTTTACCGTTGATGACAGATTTATTCAGATAAACGGTAAATACGCCGGAACAATATCGACAATAGACTCACGTGGTAGGGAAATCAAACCGTTTTACGGAGACCATACGGTAGAAGAAGGATATTTCCTGCCGATGGGAACGGCCGTAAATTCTTATGACGGCAGATATTTCGGCTGTGTTCCTCTTAAAAGTATAAAAAACAAAGTTATTTTACTTATCAAATTCTAAGAAAGGTGATTAGTTTGAAGACAAAAATGATAGCAGCGATTTTAATGGCTGCATGTACATTTACAGGTCCTGCTAGTGCTCAGGTTAATATGCAGGAAGCAAATACAGCTATTGCAGAGTTTAATATGCAGGATTTGAGCACGGATTTGCAAGATAAGGAAAGTCAGGGCTATGTGTTTATGGCTCAAAATGCACTGGATAGTAACAATGCGCTTAAAGATGAACTGAGGATGCAAATAGCTCAGGCCCAGACGATAGGAGATGTTGAGCTTGCTGAGACATTGCAAGCGTATTATGACAGTTTGACAGAGCCTTATATTATCTCAGCGTATAATAGCGATGTTCCTGCCGTTTATTATGATGATGGTGAGATTTTCAGTCAGATAGAAGAAGAACTCAACAGTTTAGCTCAAAATAATACGCAAAGTGAGTAGATAGGTATGAAATATAAATTTAAATTTACAGGCTATCAGAACCATCCGCAAAAAAGGATGTTCAGATTTTTTAATAATTATTTCAAAAATGAAGATAATACGGCTTTTTTTATGGCTGCCGTAATCGAAGCTGTTTTCAATGCCGCAAGATATTCAAAAAAAACCTTTGATACGGCCGAAATTGAAATATCCGTAAGATATATAAACAAAGCTCTAATTGTTTCTATTTCGTCGGATACATATTCTGTAGCGGCTGTAGATATCCAGCGAAAAATGATGGAACTTGCCAAAAATGAAGAACATTGGTCATCTCTTGTAGATGGCACATCCGGCAGGGGAATATGGATAATGCTTCAAGCCTGCGACAGGGTCATTTTAGAGCCCAAAATGGAGAAAGTTCATCTTGTCGTGTATTTTCCTTACAGAGTAAAAGAGCTTTCCAACAAAGCACTTCTAAAAAAAATGGATATAGGAGTGTTAGAGATATGATGTATGGATATTTTAATTATTTCCCCAAAAAACAGTAAGATTGAGAATTTGTTGGTATCCATTACGGTCGAGCATAAGATTTTTACAACGGACAACTTTCTGAAAGGATTGGCATTATATAACAAAATTAGACCGTCCGTGCTTTTTATTGATTATGCTCTGCCGCAAATAAACGGTGTAACTTTTTGCCAGATTTTGCGGGACATGATGGTTAAGGACAGTATCTCTTATAAGGATTTAACTATTTTCATGCTGCTATCTGCCTCTCAAATAAAAGAAGATTTTACACAGTTATCTTCGTTAAACATCAAATTTTTTATTGAAGAGCCGATGAATGAAGCATTGTTTAAGTTGCAAATGATGAATTTTTTCAGTAATTTTAAAACCGGCTTTGATACGACGCTTGAAGAGTCAGTAAAAAGAGCACAGATAAGTCAAGCATCAACGCTTCCGGATTTCATCGAAAATGAAAATTTATCCGTAAACTATATTTACAGTCCGTATTTGAACTTATCCGGTGATTTATTCAATTATTGGTTGGAAGAAGATATTCTTTACGGTTATCTATTCGACTGCAAGGGACATGATTTAACAGCATGGCGACAGACGGCAAAGATAAAGACTATTTTTAACTATGCTTTCAGATTTTACAACAAGGGCATATTTAAATCTCTGATTGATGTAATGAATAACGTAAATGAGGAAGTTTTGTATCAAATGGATGCCGATCAAGATAAAGGCAGCTATGTTGTAGCTATTATTTTTAAACTTGATATAAAAAGCGGCAGATTTTGTTATATTCCCGCTGGCTTACCGAGTCTGTATGTAAAAAATGAAAAAGCTTATAGAGAAGTTTCACTTTGCAGTGATATTTTAGGCTTTAGTGCTGCTCCCAAATTTGAAGAGGAATACCTAAACCTGAATGATAAAAATGAGCTTATCTTATGTACAGATGGGCTTTCAGAGCTTTTAGAGTATGAGCAAAAAAGTAAAGACAATAAAAAAGATGACATTACGGCCATCTTTATAAATTTAAAAAATGTGTCCGATTCGGACACAAAAGAAAAAGAGGGATGATATATGAAATACGTAACAATCAATAACAATACGGCTAATATCAAAATGAAAGGAAAACCGCTTTCCCCTGATGAGTATCTTGTAATTATGGATGAATACAGAGACGCTTTGGCAAACGGTATTACGGAGGTAAACCTGGATTTTTCGGAAACGGAAGATATAAACAGTATGGGCATAGGTTTTGTGGCAGATATAATGAAGGACGCTAAAATTCGCAAGATGAAAGCTTTCGGCGCCAATAAAATGGTTTACGCTCAATTTCGGCATATAAAGCAGTTTAAAAATATTTTCGATGAAGAATAAGGAGTCTTTTTATGATTGCCATAACTATTTTTGAAGATACAACGCAGATTGTTGCTACTAAAAAGAAAAAAGACAAACTTGAGGTTAAATCACTGATATCTTTCAGGTCTATGTATGAGGCTTATACAAGTAAGAACGTGGATGCTTTGACGAGTTGTTTTATGGAAATAGCTGCACTTATAAAAGACAAAGAAGCGTATATAGTTCTTCCGGACGATAAATTCAGACTTGATTATTATTACTATCCTACAAATAGCGAAAAAGAGGCGGATATAGATAAATTTCTAAAAGCAAATGCCGTTGATACGGAAAAATATTATTACAGCCTGCCGTTTTCGCTTAAAAGCAATACATTTAGTTTTAAAACTGTATACAGCATAGAAAAGGAATATATTGACGCTGTGTTACAGGCAGCAAAAGCAGCGGATTTTCTGGTTAAATCCGCTGAACCAATGAGTTTTTGCGCTGTAAGGTACAAGAATACGCCTAAAAATGAAGCATATATATTTGAGCTTTATAAAAATAGTGCCAGCGTAATTATGTATTCACCGCTCGGCGGTCTCTTTAAAATGAATTTATCTAAAGAATATGCTTTGAATAATCTGTCAGGATACGATCTTTCCGATTTACTGCTACTGGTTAACACTGTCGCTAAAAATAAATTTAAGAATATCACAGGTAGTGCGGATATCTATGTTATCGGTGCAAAATCCTCTGTTTCCAAAATAACTTTTGCCCACGAGTCTTCCCGTGTATATAAGCTTAGACCGAATGGTTCGCTTATTTTTAAAAAATACACACAGACAGAAATTGATGAATATTATATAGGGCTCGGCACACTTCTACAAGAATTTGAAGTTACGCCGGTAAAATTTATTAAGTTTACGGTGGCTAACGTACTGCCAAATGCCGTAAAAGAAACGACAAAACTAATTCAGATTGAGCAGGACGTAAAGAAAATAACCCGCGTTTTAATCTTGTTTTTCACCTTTGTAATAACAGTGCAGGCAGTATTTGTATATTATCTTAGCGGCATTGAAGTGCCGGATAAACTGCAAAATGATTTTGATTATGCCAACAGGCAGATAACCATTTTGAAAAAAGAAGACGGCATAATTCAAAACGTGAAAAAATCACAAGAACCTGTAGGTCCTATAATCTCTGAAATACTTGCTAATAAGCCAAACAATAATGAACTGGGATTTACGAAACTCTCCATAGACAATACCGTTACGGCAAAAAACAGCTCTGATTGGATAAAAATGAGCCTTGTTTCTACTGAGCCCGTAAAAATCCAGGAATTTGTCTCTAACTTATCCAACGACAGGTTTAAAAGCATAACACTTACAAAAATGGACAATGCTGCCTCTGCCGGCATAAATTCTGCCGATATATCCATAGCTAAAGATATAAAGGAGACAAAGAAAAATACGGATAAGAAGAAAGAGTAGGTAGATTATGAAGCTAAAAGAATTATCTAAGATAAAAGGGGTCTGGAAATATATCTTAATAAGCACGGTGATGGGCTGCGTAATGCTAGGATTATTTTTTCAGCTCAGTATCAGCTATCAAAATGCCAATGTTGTTAAAGCCAATATTGCCAACATGGAAAACACAGTGGGCGAATACAACAAGCTGGCCAGAAAAATAAATTCTGAAGCGTACAGACCTGTCGAAACGCAAAACCTTGACATGATTCAGACAGGGATATTGAATAATTTGGCCAAGAATAATCTTCTTTTAGATAAGTTCAGTGAAAAAACATCTAAAAGCAACAAAAAGGAAAAATCTTCTTTTAAAGAATATGATTTATCCTTTACCGGCAACTGGGAAAACGTGATTAATACGGTTGTAAATTTCACAAATCAAAGTGATGCGCTTATGAGCATTCAGGAATTGGAACTTTCCAATACTGATGAAACAGGTAAGGTAAAGGCAAATATGGTCTATAGAATTTATACAAAATAGGTGGTGAAGAATATGATAAATCTATTTAAAAAGAAAGTGAAACTAAACATAGACGAAGATTATGAAAATGACTATATAAAAAATTTAAGTGTCAGCAAAAAACCGACATCGAAAATGCTGCTGCCCATAAGTATATTAGTCGGAGTCTTTCTTTTATGTGCAGTCGGTACAGTATATTTTTCATATTTTGATATGCCGGATGATAATACAAACAAAATAAAAAGTCCGAAAGAAAACGTCTTAGCGGCAAAAAAACAAAAACAAATTAAAACTGAACCGGAAAATGAAATTATAAACTTAGCCGGACTTGAAAATCCGTTTGTAACAAAACAAAGCCCGATTTATGTAGATAATGCACCGCAAAAGGCGGGAAAAACCGTAAATACGGCAAACACTAATCTGCCGGCAATTCTAAATTATAATTACCCGTCGGGAAGTCTCCCGCCGATACCTGCTATTTCCGGAGATTTGCCGAAAATGAGCCTGCCAAAACAAAGCCCGCAGATACAGGGCATATCTTCTGATCAAAACGGGCAGAATATAGCCATTGTTGACGGTCAGGTTTTAAAAGAAGGAGATAAGTTTAACGGCAGCACAATTTCCAATATAAACAGCAGCGGCATTACTTTTTCTAACGGTAATCAGATTGCATACAATATAGCAAAGTGAGGATATTGATTTTATGAAAAAAATAGCAAATAAAGTAGTTTTGACGGCTCTTCCGCTAAGTATTATTTTTACACCGATTGTGCAGGCTGCACCAAGTCAGGAAGCTATGGATTTTGCAGCACAGTTTAAAAAAGAAGATACTCCTAAAATTACGGCAGAAGATGTACTGAAAAGATATGAACAGGATAAACACATTCCGCAAAACGCTAAAAATGTAGAAATTACAAGGATAAACGAAACACCTGTTCCGATTAATCTTTACGGTGAAGGAGTTCCGACGGATTATCAGTATATTCCTACAGCAAATGACGATGTAGAACTTAAAGATGAGCCTGTATCTTACGGACCAAAATATAATTTTGACTGGCAGGGGGCGCCGCTTACAGCAGTATTTTATTCACTCGGTAAAATATCCGGCGACAATATCCTCGTCGTTGATGATGATGATTTAACAGATGTTAAAGTTTATGCAACGCTTAAAGGAGTAACACTTGAAGATACGATAGCATATTTAACGGCCGCATATAATCTAAACTGGTCTTATACAAACAGCACATACCGCATCGCAAAAGATGAAGACACCATGCTTACATCGCAGCGTTTTAATGTACGTTACGCCGATAAGGAAAAGCTTATTACGGAACTCAAAGGCTTGGGAATTGATGATACCAATATCGTATCAAACGACCAATATTCTACTGTAACTGTAACCGGCAACAGCTATGAAGTAATGCAGGCAGGAAGACTTATCGCTTCCATAGATAAGCCTGTAAGTCAATGCCTTATTGTGGCACAGCTTATTGAAACTACTCATACAGATGATCTGGATGCCGGATTTACCTACTCTATGCCAAGCTATGTTCATAATGTTGATGACCCGCTGTCACATCAAAATTGGGGTACAAAACTTACTTTTGGCGTAACCAGTCAGTTCAACGAAGCCATCTCCAAAGGCAAAGTAATGTCGAGACCTGTAATTTTAACAGAAAACGGTTATGAAGCGGAGCTTTTTATGGGCGACAGCGTACCAATTCCGCAGCAAAATACAGCAGACGGAAGTACGAACATAACGTTTGACTATCAAGATGTCGGCAGCACATTGAAAATAAAACCTGCTATAGATAAAGCCAGCGGTATTGTAAGTTTAAATATTGAAGCGGAAATAAAAAATATTGTCCGCTACATTGAACAAGGCGGTATGCAGGCGCCACAGATAGCAAGCAGGGAGGCTAAAACCGTAGCGCATTTAAAATCTGGCCAGACTTTCGTTATCGGCGGTCTTATGAGTAAAGAAGACTTTGATACAATCTCCGGCATCCCGCTTTTAAGAAAACTGCCGCTGCTGGGTAAACTTTTTGAATATCATACGAAAAATAAATCCAATACGGAAGTATTCATAACCATCACACCGTATATCGTAAATGACGGCATGGACAGTCAACTTCTAAATGGCATAAAAAAAGAGGATAAGCTTCTTGAAAATTTAATGCAGCCGGCGGATGAAACAAGTGAGAAGGTGAATGTGAATAAATGATTATAACAGATGAGAGCTTAAAAGAGGAAATGCGCGAAAGAGGAAAGTTTTTAGATAAATCTCTTGTTAAGATGAGCATTCCTAAAAATATTTTAGATTTTATTTCAGAGCAAAATGCTAAAAAGTACGGCATTGTTCCTTTTGAATTAAGAAATAATGTACTTTATATAGCTTGTATGACAGAAAGTCTGTTAAAGCAAAATGAAATTGAGGATATTTTCAATTCGAATATAACGATATATCTTGTGTTAACAGACGACTATAACATTCAAGAGGCACTGAAACATTACTATGAAGTAGACCTTGCTAAAAGACAAAATGTTTATGAAGCGCAAGATACGACGGAAGATACAGCGCCTATTTTAAACAAGGTAAAAAACATTATAGCCGATGCCATAGAGTTCGGCGCCTCCGATATTCATTTTCTGCCATATAGGGAAAATGGGCATTATGTAATTCGAATTCTTTACCGTATAAACGGTAAAAACGTAAATCACTCGAACGACTATGCTTTTACAGAAAGTGAAATACCGCGAATATCTATGGCAATAAAACGTCTTGATACATCAGCAAGTTCCGATACTTTGCGAAAAAACATGCCGAATAAAGGTTCATTTCTTACAAAAGACAGAAACGGCATAGACGTTGACGTGCGTATCTCTACTATGCCGATGGTGAGCGGCATGGAAAAAGTAGTGCTTCGTCTTCAGCAGTTTTTAAGTAAGCAAAAAACGCTTTATGATATCGGATACAGTGAAAAAGATATTAGAAATATTCAAAGGCAGCTTAAAATCTGTCCGACGGGATTATTTATCATAACGGGGCCGACTGGTAGCGGTAAAACAACAACACTGCATGCACAGATTAACTACGTGTATCAAAATGCTGACTACGAGAAAACGGTTGTAACGATAGAAGATCCGGTAGAAATTTACAACAACAATTACTGCCAGGTGCAAATTCACGAGTCAGAAGATAAAAATACCAATCTGGACGCTCAGACAGCCTTAAAAGTAATACTGCGTCAAGATCCGGAAATTATATTATATAACGAAATTCGCGACAGGATGGATGCTGAAACAGTAATTCAAGCCGGTGCAACAGGGCACCAGGTTTTTACGACGCTTCACGCCAATGACTGTATAACGGCAATTTCCCGTCTTTTGGACTTGGGTGTATCTAAAGTCTCTCTTTTAAACCAGCTAAATCTTATAAGCAGTCAGCGTCTTATCGGGATACTTTGTCCTTATTGCAGCAGAAAATACAACTTGTCCGAATCGGACAAGATTCTGCTTGACAAAGAAGAATACGATATGCTTTCAAAAATTGATTTAAAGCAAATAGGAACGAAAGAAGAAAGAGATGCCTGTACCCACTGCAATCATACAGGCTATATAACAAGAATTGCCGTTGTGGAGTACGTATTTTTCAATACGGATTTAAAAGATATTCTGTATCATACAAGCTCCATGCGTGAGATACAGGCAGCTCTTAAAAAGAATAAATTCGTTTCCATGTGGGAAAAGGGACTTAGTTATGTAATGGCAGGCAAAACAAGTCTAAATGAGCTTTACAATCAGATCGGCAATAAAAATGCCGTAGACAATATCATAAAAAATTTATAGGAGGAAACATGAAACAGATACTACTTGAAATAGTAAATTCAGTATTGATATTTCTGCACATAAAAAAGCGGACTGTGCCAAATGATATTGATTTACTGAAATTTTTCAGAGTTCTAAGGCGTTATCAAAGAGCCGGCATTCCTATGGATAAGGCACTTGAAGAATATTTAGAGTCCAACCATGAAATAATGAAGCCGTATCTTAAAAACATAATTAATGAACTCAATTCCGGCCGTAGTTTATCTGAGGCAATTATAAAACAGCAGATTGTACCGAATTTCATTATTGAGATGATTAAAATCGGTGAAACAACGAATATGAATACGATTTTGGACGAAATCGTATATTATTTGAAACAAAAAACCGATATAGCAAGAAAAATAAAATCCAATATGTTTACGGTAAAAATAATGCTTGCCGGATTAATCATCCTCATGATAGTTGCAATTTACATGCTCGGTAAAATGAAGAGTCTGTTCGACAGCCTTAATGCTGATTTACCGCTTATAACAAAAATTTTACTGGCGTTTGGCGATTTTGCCGTGTATTACATCTGGATTTTACCGTTCATTTTAGTAGGTTTAATCATTCTTTATAAATATGTAATGAGAAATTATAAAGAAAAAGTTGATACATTCCTTTTAAAAATGCCGATATATAAAGTAATTTTAAAACTAATGACCCATTACTATATCTGTAAGATACTTTCTATCTTACTTAAAAACGGCATAGGAACATATGAAGCCCTGCGATATACCGCTATGGCGATAGATAATACAAGATACAGAAATGAACTTTTGGATATCGCGGAAAAAGTCAATAATGCCTACTCGCTTTTAGATGCAGTAGAAGAAGTAGATAAACATTATAATCTTTTAGATAAAGATTTTATCTTCGTAATTCGTTCAATCGTGCAGACAGGTGTTGCCGCAGCTTCGTTTGATGAACTATCAGAAGACTACAAAGAACAACTTTTAGCTACGCTTGTAACACTGCCGGAAAAAATATCGACACCGATTATGGGCATTGCCTGCGTTGTTGTAATAACAATATATGTTTCCATTTATATTCCAATTTTTACGCTTACCCAAAGCGCGCAGGGCATAGGAATGAGGTAATCATATGAAACGACCTGCATTTAACATGATAACCCTGGTTATATATACAGTTGCCGTCATAATGCTGACTGGTATAGCACTTTACGGCGCCAATGAATACCTGACCATTTCCAAGATTGCAGATACCAAATCCACCGCAGCCAACTACGCTACGGCTGTAAGTCAATATCGGTTTGAAATCGGCGAATATCCGAAGAGCTTAGACGACCTAACTAAAGAGGGCGATAAAGATATCGACGGAAATGATGCCTCTCATTTCGGACCGTGGATAAACAAAATCGAAAAAGACGCTTGGGATAGAGATTTTGTTTATGAGACATTAAAAACAGGAGGTGATGAAACAGGTTTTGTTATCTACTCTAAAGGAAGTGATAATACAGGAACATATTCAAACAAAGAATTTAAAAACGGTGCTGTAGGTATAATCGGCAAATAAAACAAACTTAAATTAAAGGAGATTTTAATAATGATATTAGCATTAAACAACAATTTAGCTGCAATTCCAGCAACTTTAAAAAAACCATTACATTCGGTAAATTTAAGACAAAGAAGTGCCTTTTCCATTATGGAACTTATAATCTACATGGTTGTAGTTTTGTTCCTTGTCGGCGTATTGTTCTTTGGTCTGCCGTTTTTAATTAACCAGGCAAAGGTTACTACGGCAAAACAAGAAATGGATACACTTAAAACAGCCGTTACAAGCTACCAAATGATGTCTGCAAGCCCGACAGATGGTATTACCGCAGAAGATCTTAAGGCGGGACTTGAAGCCGAAGACTCTATTGACGGTATGGCCCATACAAATATTTTACCGGAGGATGCTGATTTAAATGATCCGTGGGGCGGCGAATATGTAATTGAAACAAACAGCGACGGCAGCGGTAGCATTTCAACATCCAATGCAGTGTCCGTGGGTGGACTTGACAGCGAAGTAACAATCAGCTGGTAATTAGTAAAAAGGCAGATTAGACAACCTAATCTGCCTTTATATCAATAAGGAGGACTCTGAAAATGAAAAACAAAAGACCGGCAAGTATGCTTATATCAGCGATACTCGCTTCTGTAATGTTTATAATAATAGCAAACAGCTTTATGAACTTATGGGGTAATAGTTTTACAACACTTACAGCGGCAAAAACAGCAACAGAAGCACAAAACCTTTCAGACATAGTGTCCGAAAAATTGAAACTTGAGGGCGTTGATGCTGAGGAAGTAACAACAAAAACGCCGCTTAGTGATATAACCGGAAATGATGATGACGATGATTGGCTGTATACGTATGAAATAGGAAACGAATTTGAAGATGATGACGGAAATATCTTTAAAGTAGCTGAAGTAAAGATTTATAAAGATGGAGAAGATAACCCGAGATATAGTACAGAAATCCCGCTATCTTCTTCAGG